>JBEKYC010000033.1:0-72832 GCA_049511415.1 Bryobacteraceae bacterium
CGCGAAGAGTATCTGGAAATCGGCCTACCGCACATTCTCGAAGCGCTGCATTTGATGCGGCGTTATCCCGACTACCGCTTCGTGTTGGACCAGATGTGCTACATCAAGCCCTTTCTGGACCGGTACCCGACCGAGGCCGCGACGTTCCGGGAGATGCTGACGCGCGGTCAACTGGAGATTGCCGGCGGCACGGTCACCATGCACGATAACAACGTGCCTTCCGGCGAATCCATCGCCCGGCAATATCTCATCGGCAAGTGGTTCTTCCGGGACCGGCTGGGTTATGACGTCAAGACCGGCTGGGGCCTGGACACATTCGGCCACAACGCCCAAATGCCGCAGATCCTGAAGCTGGCTGGAATGGATTCGTACTGGTTTCAGCGCGGCGTTCCGGGCGCACATACGCCGGCGGAATTTCTTTGGCAGGGCATCGATGGCACGCGCATGCCGGCGTTTCCGAACCGGAGCCGCAGTTGCCCCGGCTGTTGGCGCAACTGCAGCGGCCGGAATCGCTGCCGTTTAATGCGCGCCTGGGGCTGCCCTCCGAATATGCCGCGCTGATCGCCCAGCATCGCCCCGAACGCGAGGTGATCGCGGGCGACATGAACCCAGTGTTCCAGGGTGTGTACAGCACACGCATTGAAGTGAAGCAGTGGATGCGGGAACTGGAACGCACGCTGACCTCCGCCGAGAAGGCCGGCGTGCTGGCGGGCCGGCTGGCGGATGCGGACCGCGAGGCCACTGAGCACGTCTGGGAGCCGGTGCTGTTCAACCAGGCCCACGATCTGAGTTCCGGCGTCATGATGGACAAGGTGTACGACGACGCCATCAGCACCTATGGCGGCGCCAAACGGCAGGGCGATGAGATCCTCAACGCGCGGCTGGACGAGGTGGCAGGCCGGATCAACACCGAGGGCGAAGGAGTGCCGTTGGTGGTCTTCAATCTGCTGGGTTGGGAGCGCAGCGATCTGGCCGAAGCGGAGGTTGGCTTCAGCGCGCCGGGTGTGCACGGCTTCGCGCTGCTGGATGCCGCGGGCAAGGCCGTTCCCTATCAAATCGAAGACAGCCGGCATGGCGACGATGGCGGGATACAGTTCGCCAGGATTGCGTTCATCGCGCGCGGCGTTCCGTCGATGGGATACGCGGTGTATCGCGTGGCGCCCAATTCTATCGCAACCGCGGCGGGGCCCACGGCGCTGGCGGCTTCCGGCGGGTCATCGCGCGATGACACCGGTTCCATCGAAAACGAGTTCTACCGCGCCACGTTCAATCTCTGGACCGGCGCGATGACCGGCCTGACGCTGAAGCCGGAAGGTTGGGAAGTGCTGAAAGCGCCGGGCAACGTGGTGGCGCGGGAAGAAGATGGCGGCGACTTCTGGGAATTGTACGGCACGCTGAACGGCGGGCGCTTCACGGCGATGACCAGGAAGGACCTCGGGCCGAAGGCGGAGACTACCCGATTCAGCACCGATAACGTCGGTGGGAGTGGATCTGTCGGCGGCGGGCCGGTATTTGTGCAGTTCAGCATCTCGCATCCGTTCGGGAAAAATCAATTCGCCACCAGAGTTCGCCTGTATGCTGGCATCCCGCGCATCGATATTCATACGCAGGTGCTGAACCAGGAGCAGTTCGTGCGCTACCGCGTTCTGTTTCCCACTTCGCTCGAGCACGGGCACAACGTCCAGGAGATTGCTTTCGGCAGCATTGAGCGGCCGGCGCAGCAGGAGTTTCCGGCACAGAACTGGATGGACTACAGTGCCGGCGGACATGGGCTGGCGCTGCTCAATCGCGGGCTGCCGGGCAATACGGCAGCGGACGGCACGCTGCTCCTGTCATTGATGCGCTCGACGCACCTGATATCGTACGGCGCGGGTGGCGGTTTTGAACCGGGGACTTCGTCGGATTCGGGTCTGGAAGTGGGCAAGTGGATGAGTTTCGACTATGCGCTGTTGCCGCACACTGGAGCGTGGCAGGACGCCCAGGTTTTCCGCGCTGGACTGGAATTCAACAATCCCCTCATTGTGCGCAAAACCGGCGTGCATGGCGGAGACCTGCCGCCAGCGTGGAGTTTCATGGAGGTTTCGCATCCGCACGTGGTGGTTTCGGCGTTGAAGCCGAGCCGGCACGGGGAAGTAGCCGTGCGCGTGTACGAAGCGGCAGGGCAGCCGGCGCCGGACGTGCGCCTTCACTTCGCGCGTGCGGTGACGGCGGCGCGCGAGGCCAACCTGATCGAAGATCCGGGGGGCCCTTTGCCGGTGCGGGGGAACGCGGTCTCCTTTGGCCTGCGGCCTTATGAGATCAAGACAATTTGCGTGCGGCTCGCGCCGGCGGCGTCCCGGCCCGACTAGGGGACGAAGCGCGGTTCGGGCGCCGACGCGCTGGCGGTTCCGGTCGAATTGACGGGCGCCAGTTGGCCTGCGAACACCGTATTGGCCGGGAACGACATGGGCGCCTCGGTCGGTCCCAATAGCGTTGCGGTGATTACGAATTGATCGAACGCGGAAGCATCGGCGGAGGCCACTTCGTAGATCACTTCCACCGCGCCGCCACTGACGGTTAGCAGAGTGCTGCCCGGGCCCGTGACCGGCTTGCCGCCGCTCATCAGGTACAACTTCTCCCTGATGTCGGCCGTCAGGTTTTCCACCACCTGATTCGGAACGCTGAGAAAAGCCGCGCCGCTGCCGAGGCCGGTTATTTGCGTCTGTAGCAGGGTCGCGCTGTTGGCGAAACCGATCTGGGATTGGGGCGGCGTGGAGCAGTTCGTGAGTCCGAAGCAGGGTGTGAACTGGCTTTCGCTATAGTAAACCTCTCCCGGCAGATCCTGCCGGGCAAATGTTCCGGTTGAGGTCAACAGAATACGCGGCTCAAATGCGCTCGGGAAACCCTCGGTGAAGGTCAGACTGGCCGTGGAGGGCGAGGTAATGGCGCCGGAGAAAGTGAAGCTGGTGCTGCTGGCAAAACCGACGTACGGGGTTGGATTGTTCAACGCAAACGAGGCGGAAACAGTTGCCTGAACCGGCGTAAGTCCGGACTGGGTGGCCACGGTGGCCGCATTGCCCCGCAGATTTGTGAGGCGCAGAAACCGCTCGCCGGACGGACCGGGTTCGACAAACGGCACGCCGGTCCAGGTGACCGAGGTGGCCGAGGTCTGGCGGCCCAGATAAAGGTTGCCGGAGCCGGGCTGCCCAGCCAGGATGCCGGGCTTTCCCTGAACCTGACCGTTGTATGGAAATCCGTTGCAGGTGTCGACCACGCCCGGCAGAGGGTCATCGATTAGCAGGGTTGCTTCCGATTCGGCGGTGGTGGCATTCATGATCCGGCTGGTGAGGTTGGTATTGAGGGCGACGGTCACGTTGATGAGCGAGGAAGCTCCCTCCGTCCCACCCGAGCAAACCAGCAAGATGTCGCCGAGATGCTCGGCTTCGCCGTCCCCGCGCATGGTGGGTACGACGGCGGCGTCGGTGGTGCAACTCAAATCCTGCGCGCAAGCCACGGCACAAACCGCCAAGCAAAGGAAAACGACATGAAATAGCCGCATGCGTAATCATCCTAACAGATTGGCAAGCGCGGCGGCGATGTGAAATAAGCCACGAAGCCCAAAGACCAATAGAACTCTTCCTGACAATCCCATGGCGACAAACGGCTGCGATTGGGCGATACTGTTGGGAATAGTAAGCTCTGTGCGTCACCAGCAGCTCGAAGCAGAACCTTTAGGCAACCCCATGGTGCGGCGCGAAACAGCGAATGTTCCGACACGATCTTCGGCCACGAATGATTTGCGATCCATGGTGCCGTTAGGGAATCTCCTCGCCGCCACCTGGTAGCATGCACTGGATCCCTCCCATAAGCGCTGCCCTCGCTATCCGGTCATTGCTGGTTCTGTGTGTCCTGGGAGTCGGAGTTTCTTTCCCGGAATGGAGCCTTGCGATTTGCAGCCGGTGGAACATTGGGGAAGGGCACTGGCCAGCAGGCGCTGGTTGGCAGTCGCCGTGGTGGGGCTGGCAGGGCCGCTGCTGCGGTTGGCGCTTCTGCCGGTAATGCCGATTCCGCAACCCACGGTTCACGACGAGTTCAGCTATCTACTGGCGGGCGAAACTTTTGCTTCCGGCAGACTCGCCAATCCCCCACGGCATATGTCGCCTGATTGAGAAAAATGCGCCGTCCAACAACAGACCGGTTGGCGCGGGCTGCCTGGGCGATTTTGACCACGATTTCATTCAGACGCTGCCCAATGGTTACAGCGCGGTGATCGCGGACATTGAGAAGATCTATCCGCCGGGAACGCAGGGCAATACCAGCGGTCTTCCTATGGACATCATCGGCAACATGATCGTGGTGCTGAACAGTAACTGGCAGGCGGTCTGGTATTTCGACGCGTTTGAACATGCCGGTGGGGCCGCCGCAACTGGATATCAATCGCGCGGCAGTCCTGGGCGAAACCTGCGCGGCATACCAAACAGGATGCCCCCCGGGGTTTCTGCTGGGTTCCGGCATCGCGCCTTTGGCCAACGACTGGCTACATGGCAACAGCATCTGCTACTGGCCGGCGCCGCAAGATGGCAGCGCCAACGGAGACATAGTCTGGTCGTCGCGGAGCCAGGATTGGGTGATGCGAATTGACTACCAGGATGGGACCGGCACGGGCAATATCCTATGGCGCATGGGCAATGAGGGTGACTTCACTTTTAATAACGTCAACAACGATCCATGGCCCTGGTTTTCGCACCAGCATGAAGCCGGTATTGAAAGCGCCAATGGCGACCTGACATTGTTTGATAACGGCAATACACGGGTAGCCCAGCTAGGCGCCGGCTGCGCGCCCAACGATTGCAACAGCCGGGGGATGTCTCTTCAGTTCAGCGACTCCAGTATGCAGGTTACGCCTGTCGAGAGCGTAAATCTGGGCGGGTACTCTTCAGCATTGGGGAGCGCCCAATTGCTGGACGATGACAATTATTTTTTCCTGGCGGGTTTCATCAATAACTCATTCGGGCAGGCTATCGAGGTTTACCCAACGCCTGACACGATTACCGGCACACAAGTTTTCAATCTGCAGGGTTGCCACGGCCTACCGCGCCTGGCGCATGACCACGTTATACACGCCCCCGACGACTTAAGTGCGAACCGGCGCGGGTGGAAGACACCCACGCCGGTAACGTCCCTACCTGCATTATTCGAGAGAAAAGACCGCGCCAAGGTTGGAGGTGCCACCGCTGGCTGTTCCATAGAGCACTCCGCCGCTGCCCACCACGCCGCCAAATGGACCGGACGGCGCCGGATCGCCAAACGTGGGGAAGACATAGAGAATCTGCTCCGTCCAGGAGCCGCCGGCAGACGGCGGGATCATGGCAAATACAATGCCGCCATCGGAATCGGGCCTTCCGCCGGTGACCGTCGTGCCATAAAGGAAGCCATGCGGTCCGATCGCAAGGCCAGAGCGCGGATTCGCGCCATCGTGGCCAGCCGTGCCGGCGAAACTATGGATTATGGCCTCCCCCCACTCGCCGCCCGGGGATGCCGGCGGAGTGACGGAGAAAACGGTGCCGCTGAACGCTGTTCCACCGGAGATGGTGGTGCCATAGAGAACCCCGCCTGCGCCGATCAGCAGAGGCGCGCCGGGGAAGGCGCCGTCGGTCGCCTCCCCGAAGGCATGGATTTGGGTCTCCGTCCATGGCTCGATGGGATCTCCCGAAGGCGTCAGCGAGAACACGGTCCCGTTGTTATCAAAGCCCCCAACATATGTCGTACCGTAGAGGACCCCGCCGGGCCCAATCACCACACCCGCTATCGGGTCGATACCGTCATTGGAACCGGAGAAAGTGTAGAGTAGCCTTTTGGTCCATGCGCCACCCGCCGAGGCAGGTGGTAGCAACGCGAAGACCGTGCCCGGCCCGGTGGTCTCCGTGCCCTGTGTGGTGCCGTAGAGAACCCCGCCGGCGCCGATCGCCAATGCGCCGCTGGGATTGGCTCCATCCGCGCCTGCGCTGAAACTCCACAGCACCGTGTAGGTCCATTCGCCGCCGGGTGAGGCCGGTGGAGCGAGCGAAAAGGCCGTGCCGCAGCCTCCCTCAATGCAACTGCCGCCGCCCCCGTAGGGCGTGGTTCCATAAAGCGTGCCGCCGCTTCCGATCACCACGTTCGATAAGGGAGCCTCGCCGGAAGCGAACGTGTGGAGCACGTTGAAAGCCCAGGCGCCGCCGGGTGATGCGGGCGGCGTCATGGAGAAAACCGTGCCGACGCCCTGATCCAGGCCATTGGTGGTTCCATAGAGCGTCCCATCCGGGCCGACCACCATACTAGCCTCGGGAAAGGAGCCGTCACTGCCGGTGAAATTGTGGAGAGTGGTCAAAGTGGGGGATTGAGCCATTAGACAAGCCGCGGCGCCCAGGATCAAGATCCCACCGCGCGATGCTGGGCGGAAGCTTCGCGCTTCACGCCGGATTTTACGATTATTCGTCATTTCTTCGTCCTCTTATTTTGTTTTAGTAGCAAGCGCTCAATTGACATGTGCGAAACGGGGGACGAATGGCTCGGGCCTTGCCGGATTCATTCATGCGCTTTCGGAATTATGATGGAGAACAACGATGCAAAATACAAAGATATGGCACTTGCTGGCAATTCTCGTTTTTTCCATGCAATCGCCGGCCGGGGACTGGCCCCGCTTCCGTGGGCCGAATGGCAGCGGAGTCGCGGATACCAACGCGCTGCCGGACAGCGTCGGACCGGACAAGCATGTCGTGTGGAAGACCGCGCTGCCGCCGGGCCATTCTTCCCCGGTGATCAGCGGCGATCATATTTTTCTAACGGCGTTCGAAGGCGACAAGCTCTTCACGATCGCGCTCGATCGCGGCAGCGGTAAAATCCTCTGGCGGCGCGAATCCCCGCGCGACCGCCATGAGAAGCTGGACCAGCAAAACAGCCCGTCGTCGCCATCCGCGGTGGCGGACGGCCGCAACGTCTACGTCTTTTTTCCCGATTACGGGCTGCTCTCCTATACTTTCGACGGCAAGGAACGCTGGCGGACCCGGCTGGGGCCGTTCGACAACATGTATGGCATGGGCGTGTCGCCCATTCTGGCGGGCGACAAGGTGGTTCTGATCTGCGACCAGTTGCACGATTCGTTTGCGGCCGCGTTTTCTCAAGCCGACGGCAAACAAGTCTGGAAGACACCTCGTCCCGAAGCTCTCAGCGGACATTCCACGCCGATCGTGTACCGGCCGCCAGGCGCGGGCGACCGCGCGATTCAAATCATTGCGCCCGGGTCCTTCCGGCTGGATGCCTACGATCTGGCGTCGGGCAAAAGCGTCTGGTGGGTGAACGGCCTGGCTTCGGAGATGAAATCGGTGCCCGTGCTGGACGGCGACACGATTTATATCAGTGGCTTTAATTCACCGTTTAACGATCCCGGCAGGCACATAGAGATTCCCTCGTTCGCGGAGGCGCTGGCCAAATACGACAGCAACCATGATGGCGCGTTACAGCAGCCGGAGCTGCCGGAGGGTCCGATGCGCCTGTTTTTCGCGTTCGAGGACCTCAACCACGACGGAAAACTCGACGAGGCCGAATGGAAATCCTTCCAGGCGGTGATGGCCGCGGAAAATGGTCTACTGGCGCTCCATGCCGGAGGCGCCGGAGATATGACGGCTTCGGCGCTGCGCTGGAAGTATCAGCGATCGATCCCGCAATTGCCCTCCCCGCTGCTCTACCGGGGCGTGATCTACATGATCAATGATGGCGGCATCCTCACCACCATCGATCCGGCAAATGGAAAGCCGTTCAAACAGGGCCGTCTGCGGGGCGCGGTCGACAAGTATTACGCTTCGCCGGTAGCCGCCGACGGCAAGGTCTTCTTCGTGGGCAACTCCGGCGTAGTCACGATTCTGAAGGCCGGCCCCGAACAGGAGATTCTCTCGATCGCCGAACTGGACGACGAATGCTTCGCCACTCCGGCGATTGCGGATGGGCGCATCTTTATTCGCACACGCGGGATGCTTTATTGTTTCGGATTAACGGGCGCTGCCGGCACACCGCGGTGAGAGCGTAATCGCGGTCAAGTTGCCGCGGTCATCGTGGCGGTGCGGGTTCGGAATTCGTAGCGGGCGATTCGGATTACGACGGTTCCAGGCTGGCTTGCGACGACCCAGCCGCAGATCTCCAGGTTCATCTTGCACAGGTTGTCCAGCACGGCGGGCCAAGCCACCAACAACCGCAACGTCTGGCCTGGCCTCAGTGCGTGATGCGCAGTGAAACGCACCTCATGGCTGCTCATTTCCAAGGTTTTGCCTACGCCGACGGGCGAGGTGACATCGCCCTTCAGGTGGTAATAGCTGACGTCCCGCTGAATAGGAAACCGGCGCTTCTCGCGGCGCGGGTCATCGCGCGTGGTGCTTCCTGTGCCCTCCGATGGCACTGTGTAAAGGGCGCCTTTAATAGCCGGCCGTGGTTTTCGAAACGTGCCCACACTTGTTCCTGTAACCAAATAAACACTCCTGGCAATCCCCGTGTGTTCATAATTGCTCACTAATTAATGGATTATTTGGTCAAGGTTGCTCACCCGGCGGATTGCGGAGTTTTGGCGTGCTTCAGTCGTGTAGAACGATACTCAGAAGCGAGCTGTGAACCTCGATCCCGCCGTTATAGTGGATGAAACCGAGTTTACGGAATCGATTCATGAAGAAGCTTACTCTGGAGCGGGTCGTACCCACCAGACCGGCCAAGGTTTCCTGGCTGATATCGGGAATTTTTGCATCCGGCTTGCCTTCCTTCCCGAAGTTGGCCAGCAGCAGAAGGACGCGGGCCAGCCGCTTTTCGCTGGAGTTGAAGAGTTGATCGATGAGATCCTCTTCAATGCGAATATTCCGTGTCAGCACGTAGGACAGAACCAGCGCGGCAAAATTGGGATCGTCGCGCAGCAGGCGCATCATCGCCGGTTTTGCCAGCCGCACGATGGAGCACTCGGTCATGGCGGATCCGGTCGCCATGCGGATGGGGTGCTGGCCCACCAGGCAAGCCTCGCCCACCAGGTCGCCGGGAGTCAAAATTGCAATCACCGCTTCCTTGTTCTGCTTGGAGATGACGGTGAGCTTGACCTTGCCCTTCTGTATCGAAAACACCGCATCGGCGGGATCGCCTTGCGAGAACAGGACCGCGCCCCTGCGGTAGTGAACCAAGGTCCCTTCCCGCACAATCGTGGCCAGAAGGGCCTCGGAATCCGAGTTCGGCTTCATTCATTGCCTCCTGCGGCATGCGCCTGTACAGAGTTTCTTGCCAGCCGAGTTGTTGACATTTTGCTTCTGCGTTATTCTAGCCTCTCCCTGCAAGCGCGGGCAAGCTCTCGGGCCTCGAGACGCTGGGGGCTAACTGCGTTGCCGAGATGTGAGCAATTGTGACCATATAATAAAGGATAGCTTGAGCAATTGCGAACAGACAAGCCTGTGGAATTCTGTTATCCGTTTACAGAAGAAGACTGTAGGAGGGTTCCTGAAAAAGCTGCGGATAGGGATTATCGACATCGTGTCTCAAGGCCCCACGCGGGCTTTGTACGCACGGATCATGAATGCCAGCCTCGCCAGTATCATGCCCCAGGTTATCGGGGTGTGGTGCAAAGAGGAGGGACATGAGGTGGCCTTCGTTTGCTACACCGGTTTTGAGAACCTGCTGACGGAGTTGCCGGAAAACGTGGACGTGGTTTTCATCGGCGCATTCACGGAATCCGCGCATACGGCCTACGCTCTGAGTAATCTCTTTCGCGGGAGAGGGGCGATCACGGTGATCGGCGGCCCGCACGCGCGCTGCTACCCGGAGGACGCCGCACGCTATTTCGACTATGTGTTGGGCTTCACGGACCGGGGCACGCTCGCGGATGTTTTGCGGGATTGCGCGCAACATCGGCCCGTGGGTGTGCAGCTTGCGGCATCCCAGCAGCCCAAAACCCTGCCGGGGGTGCGCGAGCGTTGGCAGTTCATCGAACCGACGCTAAAGAAAGCGCCGCTCGTCAAGATGGTTCCCATGCTCGGCAGCCTGGGGTGTCCCTACACCTGCGCTTTTTGCATCGATGCCACGGTGCCCTACCAACCCATGGATTTCGAGGTCATGCGGGAAGATCTCCGCTTCCTGCTGACGAAATTCAAACGCCCTCTGGTAGCGTGGCACGATCCCAACTTTGGCGTGCGCTTCGACGATTATCTGGATATGATCGAGGATGCGGTGCCTCCCGGCAGCATCGACTTCGTCGCCGAGAGCAGCCTGTCGCTGCTTTCCGAACCGCACCTCAAGCGGCTGCAACGCAATTCCTTCAAAGGCGTCCTGCCCGGAATCGAATCCTGGTTCGCGTTGGGCGACAAATCCAAGACAGGCTCGGCGCGCGGGATGGCTAAGGTGCGCCAGGTTTCCGAACACGTCAATCTGATTCTGCGCTACGTGCCTTACATCCAAACCAACTTTGTGCTGGGATTGGATACCGACGAAGGGCCCGATCCATTTGAACTGACCAAGCGGTTCCTGGACATGACGCCAGGAGCATTTCCAGCTTATTCGCTGCTCTCCGCCTTCGGCCGGGCAGCGCCGCTCAATCTGGATTACCAGCGGGCCAATCGAGTGTTGCCGTTCCCGTTCCACTTCCTGAACAATAACGGCGCCATGAACGTTAAGCCCGCGAACTATTCCTGGCAGACGTTCTACGATCGCACGCTGGATTTGACGCGTTATTCCTTTTCCACGCGGGCTATTTCCCGGCGTTTTCTGGCTACCCAGGGCGTGACCTCCCGCTGGATGAACCTGGTGCGGGCGGTTTCCACGGAGGGCTTCGGCCGGGCCCGGTATTACCGCGAGATTCGCAGCCGCCTGGACACCGATCCGCAATTCGCGCCCTATTTCGAGCAAGAGACCGGCGTGCTTCCCCAGTTCTACAAAGACAAGGTGAGTCACGATCTCGGATCTCTGATGGAGTGGCTTCCGGAGGGGGCGCTTTATCATGATCCCAACGCCTATCTCAAGTCCCAGCGTGTCAGGGATATGGTCGCGGTCATCTGATACCCGCCAGTTCTCCGGTCACCTCTCCTCGGCGGGCTTTGCGCTTCTAAAGTTGCGAGCCGGAGACGCCGATGGAAGGGACGAGGAGATTACACTTGACTTCAGTCACTCTTGACCCTGGCGCATTACCGGAACTGTATGCGCCGGCAACTTCGACACCCCAAAAGTCCGCTTCGCCGTCGGCCACCACGGCCGGCAGCACACAGGAGGCGGATTCCGTGCAGCTTAGCCCGACCGCGCTACGCGAGGTCGCGCTGACCGGACGGATTTCCGTCAACGAGCAGGCCGGCAATCTCAGCGGCGCGCAGGCGCAACAACTCTATGGCCAGCTATCGTCCATTCACAGCCAGATCGCGACCGACCGGCAAGCCGGCGGAGGCACGCTTTCGCCCACCCAGGCGCAGGCGATTCAGCAGTCCGAGAACCAATTGAGCCAGACGGTTTACAGCGACGCGCACGGCGGCGCTGCGCCGCCGTCCAGCCCCCATGTCAGCCCGGCCGATGCGCGGGAAGCGCTGGAAGCTGGCCGCATTACACTGAATGCCAAAGCCGGCAATCTAAGCAGCGATCAAGCCGATCAACTGACCTCCCAGTTGGGCACGATCCACCAACAGATTGAGACCGACAAGCAGGCCAATGGTGGGACATTGACGCCCCCTGATGCGCAGGCCATCAATCAATTGCAGAACCAGCTTAGCGAACAGATTTACACGTCCGCCCACTAGGAATAACGGGGTACGGTCGGGTCGATTTCCAGGCTCCAGCGGTCGATGCCGCCTGCCATGCTGGCGGCATCTTCCAAGCCTTGACTGCGCAGCCACCCGGCCACCTGCAGGCTTCGTATGCCGTGATGGCAGAACACCACCAGCGGCGCACGGCCGGCGCGCAGCGCGTCGAGCGCTTGCGGCACGCCGCGCATGGGAATCAGCTCCGCTTGGTCTATCTGCGCCTGCTGATGCTCAAACGGTTCCCGTACGTCCACCAGGCGCACTGGTTCACGGGCATCGAGGCGCCGCTTTAGCTCCTGGGGAGTAATTTCTATATCCGGCATCGCGTCTTCCCTGACCTATGGATTCAGGGTGAGCGTGGTGATCGAGCTGACCGTGCCCAAGGTCGCGGTCAGGGTCACCGTCTCCGAGACGCTGACGGTTCCGGCCGTAGCGGTGAAAGTGTTCTCCGTTGTGCCGGCGGCTATCGTTATGCTGGACGGCACGGACAGATTCGTGGTATCGGAGCTCGTCAGGTTGATGGTCGTGGCGCCGGTAGGCACGGCCACGGTTAGAGTTACCGTGCACGTCGTCACGGTTCCAGGAGTCAAGGTAGACGGAGTGCAAGCGATCGACGACAATTGCGGCGTGGCGTACACCGGCACGCCCACGTGATTACTGACGAAGGTGTTTTGGGCGATGGTCAATTGGGCGGCCGGATCGGTGGTCAGTCCAGTCCCCAGTTGGAGATACACCTGGTAGATTCCGATCATGCCCGGGGCCAGTTCCGACCGCAACACGTTCGCGGTGGTGTTGTTGATCAAAGCCGAGACGAAATTCTGGGGATGATTGCCGGCCGGCCCCTGATACGGTTGGCCCGATAGAAGGTCCTGGCTGATGAGGGGTGTGAGGTAGGGAACTCCCAATCCCGTGGCGTAAACCACGATGGTCTCGCCCGGCAGCGCGGGATTATTCGTAGTGACCAGGGATCCCGCGGTGTTGGCGCAGCACAGGACAAACCCGTAAGACCCGGAGGGCGCCGACGGACCAATGCCGGTGATCAGAACGTTGGCGCCGGTGCTGTAGGCGACCTGGAACGGGATGCCGTTCCCGGCCGTGCCGGGAGTTCTGGCCTGCAGCAGGACGCGGGTGAACTCGCTGGAGTTGGTCGCGCTGAATTGCGGGTCCTGATTGATCAGGGCGACCAGGGCGTGCTGGACATCCTGCAGGGAGTCGCTCGACTGCAGTTCGTAATTGTAGAGACGCCCGGTGCATCCGGTGGGTATGGTGGCGGTAGCGGTCAATTCCGAACTCGAATCGCCGAGGCAAACGGAGGCAATGTTGCCGGCTTTCGCGGTGCCGTCCACGGAAATAACCGCCGTGGCGTAACTGGAGGCGTGGTAGGCCTGCGCCAGCGGGAGGGCGCAGGGTTGCGTGGCACAGGGCTGGGCGAAGATTCCAGGATTGGCTGGAACGATGGAGATGGCTACGCTGTCGGTGGCGACTACCGAGCCGTCGTTGCGCTGTATCCGGACCCACGCATTGGCCGTGGTGGTGTTCGCGAATCCAAAATTAAACGGCACCTGGGCGTTGATCTGCGTGGGTGAGACGTAGATCAACGGCGATTGCACGCCGTTGAAATAGACTTCCACGCCGCCCAGGTCGAGCGGCAACGGCGCCGTGGCGGGCGCACTGGCGGTCTGGTCGCTCAGATTCGTGCCGAGGAACGTCACCAGCGTGCCAGGCGCGATGGAAGCCGTACTGGCGCCGCCGGACAGGTTCGTGCCGCTGGCGGTGGCGCTGATCTCCGCGTTGGCGGAGACGCTCGTAGCCAAGGTCACATCGTTACCCAACGGCCCGGCCGCCTTGGCGGTGAGCACGAGCTGGTCGGCCTTGGGATCCGGTGTCGCCAGCGCGTTAGGATCCCCGCTCGACCCGGCGTTGATGAGCTCCACGAAAGCAGTCACGATATCCGCGAAGGTATCGCCGCTCGTAATCGTGTAAGCATAGGCCTTGGTAGTAGCGGAATTACTGTTGCCAATCGTGATGGTGACCGTGTCTCCCGACTTGATAGTGCCGGCGAACGCCACCGTGCCGTACGCATAGATGGTTTGACTGGCGGCGTTGGTTACGCCGTTGTACGGCAGATCCTGTTCCGAGACCGTATAGACCAGGATGCGCTGGTTGTAGCTATCGGCCACGTACAGGTTACTGCCGTCGAACGCCAGGGAGAGCGGCGCATCCATGGTATCCGCGCCGTCCGTAGGCGCGTCGGAGACGAAATCGGTCTGGCCGAGCACCAGGTCGGCGGAGGCGCCATCGGAGGTGGGGATGCTATTGAAAATCAAAACCCGATCGTTGCCGCCATCGGCGATGTAGAGGCGGCCCGTGCTGTCGGCGAAGGCGTAACTGGGGAAGCTCAACGTGGAAGCGCAGAGTGTCGGATAGATGGGGTTGCTGTTGACGTCGATGCCGTTGGAGGTGGTGCACATGACCGCCACTTCCGTGATCACCGTGCTGGCGGTGGTGTCCGAGACGATGTTACTAAAGCATCCGCCGCTGGCGGTTCCGACCACGACTCCGTTCTGCACGCAGTTATAAGCGTCGTCGGGAATGCCGGTGGTGATGTTGGTCTGGCCGATTTCCACATCGGCCGCCTGCTGATTGCTGGTGGGAAGTTCATTCCAGATCAAGACGCGGTGATAGCCCAGATCGGTCACGAACAGGTGCGTGCCGTCGGAGGATACGGAAACGGGCGTCAGCATGTTGTTGGCGGCGGCGCTGGTAGTCTGGTTGGCGATATTGACTTGCACCCACGTGGTCATATTGGGCTGGCCGAGCACAATATCCGCCGCCGCGCCGTTGCTGGTGGGAATCGAATTGTAAATCAGGACGCGGTTGTTCTGGGTATCGGCAACGTACAGCTTGCCATTCTGTATCCATACGCCCTGTGGTCCGCGCAGCGAGTTGGCATTGGGTGTGTCGCCTGGAAAGGCGGCGGTGGTGAAGGTGCTCTGTCCCACCACCACATCCGGCGGTTGGTTCATGGTCGTGGGGATGCTGTTCCAGATCAGGATGCGGTTGTTCAGCGTGTCCGCCACGGCCACGTGCGTCCCGTCGGAAGCCACCGCGGTGGGCACGCGCATGCCGTTGGCGATGGGTGTTTGGGGTGAAGCAGTGGTGCACGCCGGAGTCGTGGGGGTGGTGGTGGTGGTAACGGTGATCGGCGGTGGCACGCAAGGCGCTGGCAGCACGCTGACGAAATCCGCCTGTCCGAGCACCAGGGTAGCCGATCCCACGCACACCGGACAGAGAGTGTTGTATGGCAACACCTCGTTGGGAGCGGGAAGCTGCGCAGAAATGTTGCCGTATAAGAGCACGCGGTTGTTGACCGGGGCGGCGCCGACCATGTTGGAGTCGGCCACAAAAAGAGTGCCGTTGGCGTATGCCAGGCCGCCCACGGCGCCGATGATGGTTTGCGACGCTCCGTCGGATTCCGCATCGAATTCCGGTTGGCCGATGACCAGGCGCGCGGATTGGCCGGTGGCGAAAGTCACCGGGTTGGAGGTCTGCGCCAGACTGGCGGCGGCAGTCGAGACGATTAAAAATGTAGTGAAGAAAGTACGCTGCATGGCTGGTAAGTACCCGCTAATTATAACAAGCCTTTGAGACGTATATCAGGCAGCAGTGCGTTTCAAATGTTGCATTTGCGTGGCTTATGGCATACACCGTGCCGGGTGGGCACAGGGCGCGTGCGGGGCCGCCGCCGGCCGCGGTACAGTAATCTTATGCCGAGATGGTTGCTGGTGGTGCTCCTGTGCGTTTCGCCTTTAGCGGCTGAAAAGTATACGGGGCCGCGTCCTCCCAAGGCCGACCTGCCGTATCTCATACACGCCGATAACCTGGTGCCCACGGAGAGCTTGCAGGCCGCGGCGCAGAATCGCAAGAACGACGTGGTCTACGTGATTGCGGGCGCCAACTCGACCGCGCGCACGCCGCTGGCGTCGCCCGCGTTTCTGATCCAGACGGACCAGATCCAGGCGGACCGGCTGAATATGTTCGCGCTGCAATCCAAGAACGGCCAGCGCGAAATCCTGTATATGCGCAGAAAGAAAATTCTGCCGCGCGCCATCCGCCTGAATGTCACCAAGGTCGACGAGAATCTTTACAAAGTCGAGGTGGACGAAATCCTGCCCAACGGCGAATATTTAATGACGCCGCCGGACTCGAACCAGGTCTTCTGCTTCGAGGTCTACTGACGCAGGCCGCGGTCGCGCAAATATGCGACCAGGGCCCCGGGGCGATCGGTGATGATGGCGTCTACCTGCGCGGCGATCAGGCGTTTCCATTCCGGGCGGCTGTTGGCGGTCCAAGTGACCACCTCCAGGCCAGCGGCATGCGCGGCACGGACCTTGCGCGCCGTGACGAGTGCGTGATGCGGCGCGACGATGGCAGTGCCGGCCTGATGGGCGATGGCCGCGAAGCTTTTCGGACGGCCCATATATAGCGCCCCCAGACGGATTTCCGGGGCCAGCTCGCGCATGGCGCGCAACATGCGGAAATCGAAGGACTGAATGATGACACGCCGCTCCAAACGCTGGCGACGGATGGCCTGAAAGACCAATCCGGCGAAATGGTCCGGCGGCGGCGAGAGGTCCGGACGAGCAGCATAACTCTTGATTTCGATGTTGAACAGAAATTGGCCGCGATGCGCCAGTGCCAGCACCTGATCGAGCGTGGGAACGTGCGCGGCGTCGCCCAAATCGTAACTTTGGATTTCCGCCAGGGTAAGATCGCGGATGGCGCGCAGTTTCAGTTTCGGATCGTGCCGGACCACCACCACGTCGTCTCGCGAAACGGCTACGTCCAATTCAATCCCGTCGACGCCCACGGAAATGGCGTATTCGAAGGCGGGCAGCGTGTTTTCCGGCAGCATGCCGCGCGCGCCGCGATGTCCATGAACTAGGATGCCCCGCTCCACAGGATTTAGAATACCCATTATGGATCAGGTGACGCGACGCGCTTTTGGCCTGGCCGGCGCGGCGGTGGGCAGCGCGGCTTTGCAGATCGGCGCACAGACTGCTCGCGCTCTGCCGCTCGTATGCGTATTCTCCAAGCCGTTGATTAAGATTCACTATGAGGACCTGGGCGGCGTTCTGAAGGACCTCGGCGCCGTGGGCTGCGATCTGACGGTGCGGCCGGGCGGGCACGTGGAGCCGGCGCTGGCGCCCGCGGACCTGTACCGCGCGATTGAAGCCATCCGCGCCGAGGGCGTGGAAGTGCCCATGCTCACCACCGCGTTCGTTTCAGCGGCGGATCCCACCCTGCGCTCGGTGCTGGCCATCGCCGGCGCGGCGCGCATGAAGGTGCCGTATTTCAAGCTGGGCTATTGGCAGTACCGGCCGGCGGACGACATTAAAGCGCGTATCGGCGAAGTGCGCCGGGATGTAGCCGGCCTGGTGGCGCAGGCGCGCGCTTACGGCATGGTAGCCGGATTCCATAACCATTCCGGCAATTATGTCGGCGAGGCGGTCTGGGATGGGCGCGCCGTCATCGACGACATGGATCCGAATTGGATCGGTTATTATTTTGACCCATGCCATGCCACCGCGGAAGGCGGCGAAGCCGGTTGGAATATTGCGCTGCGCATGGCGCTCCCGCGCATCAAGATGGTGGCGCTGAAGGACTTTTATTGGGAGAAGACGGGCGGCAAGTGGACCACGCGGATGTGCCCGATGGGTGAAGGCATGGTCGACTGGCCGCGCGTATTTGGCTTGTTGGCCTCGGCGCGGTATGCCGGGCCGCTCTCGGTGCATATCGAATATGAGCCGGCGGATGTGCTGACGGCCATCCAGCGGGATCTGGCATTCGTGAACAAGCAGGTGGCGGCTGCTTGGGGCGTGGGATAGCCGTGCGGAGTCCCCATGGTACAACGGCAGATATGCCTACTTTCCGCGTGGAAACTCCGCCTCGGGGCTACGACGTCAGGGTGGAGCGCGGCATTCTGGCGCACGTGGCGCAGTATCTGCCGTCCAAGGCCGGGAAGGTGTTCGTGGTGTCCACCGAGGATGTGTGGGGACACCATTGCTCGCGTCTGGAACACGGGCTGAAGGGCGTTCCGCACGATGTGCTGTTTCTGCCCGCCGGAGAAGATAACAAGCGCCTGGCGCCGGTGGAACGGCTGGCCGAAGAGATGATCGAGCGAGGCGCGGACCGCAGCAGCGTGGTGGTGGCGTTCGGCGGCGGCATCGTCACGGACATGGCCGGCTTTCTGGCGGCTATCTTCATGCGCGGCATTCCGGTGTTGCAACTGCCCACCACCTTGCTGGCGCAGGTGGACGCGGCCATCGGCGGCAAGACCGGCGTCAATCTGCGCAGCGGCAAGAACCTGATCGGCAGTTTTCATCAGCCGTTGGCGGTGCTGGTGGATCCCGCGGTGCTCGATACGCTGCCCGATCGCGAGTATCGCGCCGGGCTGTACGAGATCCTCAAAGCGGGTGTCATTCGCGATGCAGCCCTGTTCCACTTTTTGACCGGCGAGAGCGCCGCGGTGTTGGCGCGGCTGCCCGAGGCGGTGGACCACATCATCGCGGACTCTGTGCGCATCAAGGCGGAAGTGGTCTCGGCCGACGAACGCGAAGGCGGCCTGCGGCGCATTCTGAATCTCGGGCACACTTTCGGTCACGCGCTGGAGGCGGAAACCAATTACGTGCGCTTCCTGCATGGCGAAGCGGTGGCCTTCGGTATGCGCGCGGCGGTGTATCTGGCGCAGATGACCGGGCATCTTTCGGCGGAAGATAGCGTGGATATTCTGGAGGCAATCCGTCTGTACGGGCCGATACCCGCGCTGGACGGGCTTTCGGCGGATCGGTTGCTTGCCCGCCTGGCGAGCGATAAGAAAACGATTCAGGGGCGCGTGCATTTCGTGCTGCCGCTGCGCATCGGCGAAGCGCGGGTGGTCTCGGGGATCGACGATGGCGCGGCGCTGGCGGCCATCCAGGCCGCGTTGGCATGAAAGGCGCCACGCCGGAGGGCGCGCGCAGCGAGCAGGAGGCGGCCGCGTGGGTGCGCGCCATGTTCGGGCGCGTGGCGCATCGCTACGATCTGGCGAATCACCTGCTGTCGTTCAACATCGACCGGCATTGGCGGGCGCACACCATCGCACGAGTACGCGATGTGCTGGCGCGCCCGGAAGCGCGCGTGTTGGACATCTGCTGCGGCACCGGGGACCTGGTCCGGGCGTTGCAGCGCGCGCGTTCGACCGGCATGCCGGTCTACGGGTCGGATTTCTGCCATCCCATGCTGCTGGCCGCGCGTGCGAAGGTGGGGCCGCGATTGTTCGAGGCCGATGCCCTCCGCCTGCCCCTGGCCGATGCCTCGCTCGATCTGGTGACAGTAGCGTTCGGCTTTCGCAATCTGGCCAATTATGATGCCGGATTGCGGGAAATGCGGCGCGTATTGCGGGGCGGGGGAGTGGCGGCCATCCTGGAGTTTTCCCAACCGCCCAACGCGCTGTTCGGGGCGTTATACACCTTCTATTCGCGGCGCGTGTTGCCGGCGATCGGCGGCGCCCTCTCGGGATCGCGGGACGCCTACGCCTACCTGCCGGAATCGGTGCGCAAGTTTCCGGGCCCGGAGGAACTGGCACGGATGATGCGGGCGGCGGGATTCGGCGGCGTGGCGTTTGAGCGGTTGACGGGCGGGATTGTGGCGCTGCATCTGGGGCGCGTCTAGCGTCAACCCAGTAGGTGATCGTACTCGGAGGGATCCAAACCGAACCGCTCCATCTGGCGGGGAAGGTCCGGGCGGATGGCCTCCGGAGTGCCCGCAATCCAGGCGGCGATCACGGTTTCGACTCCCACGCGGCTCTTGCCTTCCTCGTCCGCCAGGCTCTCGGCGGCTCCGCGAAGTTGGGCTTCGGCCTGATCCCGCACCGGGCGGGGAGTTTGCGCGAGAATCTGTTGCAGCAAATCTTCGGCGGCGTCATTCCAGTTCATTTTCGTTATAGTAGCAGGCAGGACATGCTGCGCGATCCGAGCCTGATTCCGCTTTCGCATCAGCATCACAATGGCCTGGCGTTGTGTGTGCTGACGCGGCGCGCGCTCGGCGAGGACGGCTCCGCGGCCAACGTCGCGCGGCTGGCGCGCCGCGCGGTGGATCGCTACGAACTGGAGTTGGCGAATCACTTCGAAATCGAAGAGCAAATCCTATTCCCGGCAATCGAAGATGCCGTTGGCGGGTTGCCCCCGGTGGCGGAAATGATCGCGGAACTCATCGCGGAACATCGCCGGATGGAGGCTCTGATCGGCGCCTTGCGATCGGCGCCCGGCGCGGATTTGCTGGCGCGGTTCTGTGGTTTGCTCAGCGCGCACATACGGCGCGAAGAAAACGATCTTTTCCAGATGGCGCAGGCGCGTCTGCCGGAGTCCACCCTACGGGCGATAGGCGCGGCTATCGAGGCCAAGGTTGTGCGCGTCTGTTTCACCTAAGGTTCCCGAGCATTTCCGCCGAATATCTCCTGTAGAACATGATGCGGAATCGGATTCTTCGCGGATGGATGGTTCCGGCGCTGGCAACCGCGCTGAACCTGATGGTGGCGGCATCCACCTGGGCTGGTACGGGCGGTTCATTCACGGTGGTTCACACCTTCGCGGGCGCGGACGGATCGAGGCCTCTTGGCAACTTGCTGCTGAATAAAGGGATTCTGTACGGTACCACCAGCGGCGGCGGCGCAGACAACGCCGGAACCGTGTTTCAGATCGTGGTTGGCAGCGGCACCCAGAGCGTGCTGCATTCGTTCGCCGGTGGGGCTGGGGACGGGGCCAACCCGCTATCTGGTTTGATTCTCGATTCCATCGGCAATCTGTACGGGACCACTTTCGGTGGCGGGACGAATTTTGCAGGTACTTTGTTCGAGATCAATTTCCAAGGCGGATTCGAGCTGCTGCACAGTTTCGCCGGCGCGCCGTCCGAGGGAGCCAATCCCGCCGGCACTTTGGTGATGGACCATGCCGGCACTATCTATGGCACCACTTACGCGGGCGGCCGCATGCAAGGCTGGGGGACGGTCTTTGAATGGACACCCTCGAGCATTTACTTCACCGGCCAAAGCTTTTCGACTAGTGCGGGCGGGCCGCGCGGCGGGCTGTTATTGACCGCTGGACATTTGTATGGGACCACCTGCGGCAGCGGCGGCAATCCGTCGTACGGCGGAACTGTGTTCGAGGTGGCGGCGAAAACAGTTTTGTACACCTTCACGGGCGGCGCGGATGGCGCGCAGCCCATGGCCGGACTCATATCGGATGGCGCCGGCAATCTGTATGGCGTCACCATGGCCGGCGGCAGCGCCAGTTTCGGCAACGGCAACGGCGTGGTGTTCGAAATCAACAGCACGACCGGAGCCGAAAAAGTGCTGCACGCGTTCAGGGGACCGGATGGGTCGTCACCCACGGGCAATCTGGTCCGCGATGCAGCGGGGAACCTGTACGGCACCACGATGTGGGGTGGCGCATTCGGTTACGGCACCGCCTTCAAACTGGACGCATCCGGAAACTTGACCACACTGCACAGCTTTACCGGCGGAGCGGATGGCGCAAATCCGTTCGCCGGTGTGATCCTGGATTCGTCCGGCAACCTATGGGGCGTGGCGTCGGCGGGAGGATCCGCTGCGGCGCCCGCTGGCAATGGAGTGGTCTTTATGATCCCGCTTGGTCCGTCGTGAGGCTTAGCTGACTTGCGCCGGCTCGAAGTACCGCTGTGCCAACTCGGGCTTGGCGATGACCGCCTTGCGCCAGCAGGAGCGCGCCTCGGTTTGATTGCCCAAGGTCATGTGCGCATGCCCCAGATTCAGCAACGCCTCGCCGAATTGCGGGTCCGCCTTCAGCGCTTCCTTGTAGAGCACTGCGGCGTCCGCGGCCTCTCCGCGCTTCTGACAGATCAGGCCGGCGTTGTACAACAACTCGGGGCTGCGGTCGCCGGAGTCCAGCAACTGGCGATAGATCTCGAACGCCTTGTCATAGTCGTTACTTTCGAGCGACAGGGCAGCCAAGCCGCGTAGCGCCTCTTTGGAATCCGCGCCGGAGTATGTGAGTTCCTGGAAGCAATTGCGGGCGGCATCTTTATTGCCGGCGCGCCAATGCGCAATACCCAGGTTCAGGCGAGCTTCGGGCCAGTTGGCACGCCGCTGCAGGCACAACTCGAAAGCCTGCACGCTGCCCGGATAATCCGCCCGCTGCAGCCGCAGATGCCCGATGCGGAAGGCTGCATCATCGGCATCCGGCGAATTCTGCGGCACCTCGGCATAGAGCTTTTCGGCAGCGGCGAAATCACCAGCCTGCTCGTGTACCAATCCCAGGTTCCAGTGCGCGCCAGCCAGCTTGGGATCGATTTCGAGAGCCCGCTCGTAGGCGGCGCGAGCGCCTTTTAAATCGCCCTGTTCCTGTAGCGCCACGCCCAGATTCAGATGCGCTTGCGGCGAATCCGGCTGCACCTTGGCGGCACGCGCGTAGGCGCTGGCCGCATTGCCCAGATCGCCGGCTTTGTGACAAGCTACGCCCAGGTTAAACCAGTTCTCGAAGACATTCGGCGCCACTTCCGCCAATTGGCGGGAATAAGTGGCGGCAGCGGCATGATCGCCCGCCGCGAATGCCGCGCCGGCCAAGCCTTCCAACGCGATTTGGGACTTGGGCTGCACTTCCGCCAGATGCTGGGCGTACTTGCGCGCTTGCGCATAGTCCTGGCTGGAGAGGGACAGCGAAACCAGATTGCTGAGGGCCTCCTCGGAATTGGGGTTGCGGTTCAGGATGCGGCGATAAAGATCCACGGCTTCGGTCGTGCGGTCGCGTTTCTGGAGCGCCACGGCCTTCCCGAACAAGGCTTCGTCATTATCGGGATGTCGGGCCAGAAAACGGTCGTAAGCATCCAGAGCTTCGTTGTGCCGTCCCAACTGCACCATGCAGGCGCCCAGGGCGAGATGCGCCTCCAGGCGCGCGGGGTCGTTCGAAATTGCCTTTTTGAATGCATCCGCCGCTTCATCCCAGCGCTCCAGACGGCCCAAACATACGCCTGTATTGAAGTACGCCGTGGGGTGCAGCGGCTGTAGCAGTGCGGCCTGCGCATAGCTCTGCGAGGCCGGCAGGTAGTCCTGCAATTCGTACTGCAATTGGCCCAAGGCAAAATACAATGCCGGGTGGCGCTCGCCGGAATCCAGCGCCCGCGCCAGTTCGTGGGAGGCTTCTTCGATCTTGCCCTCGAGGTGCAACGAGGCAGCCTTCGAAAGTACCCGGCTGATGCGTGCTTCTTGCGCGGAATTCGCGCCTCCGGCTGCGACTTCCACTCCGGATAGGGCCTCGTCGCTTCCTGTACGCTTGTAATCCATTGCTTGTTTCTCCTTAGTTGTTTCTTCCTGGCTTTTGCTTCCCGAGAGCAAACTGCAGATTCTGCCTAACCAATCGCCATGGCTTTCCAGCTTCACCCAGTACACCCGGGCGCGCTCGCCGGTCTCGCTGAAGAAGCCGACGCCACCGGACTGCAGGCGGTCATCGGTCCAGAAATCGGCTTCCTGCCCTTCCACAAACGCGCGATAGTGGTTGCCCTTCACATCCATGGTCACGCGATACGGCGTGTTGGCATGCACCATCATGCGCAGCGGTGTTAGGACACGGGCTCCCTTGTTGCCGTCGATCACCGGATAGTGAACCATGGCCACCATGGGCCGGGGCCCCGGTTCCAGCACCGTGAATTTCACGGCGTAATAATTCCGCGGATCGTGCGCCCGGACCACCCAATCCACGCTCTTGTTCTCGATCTGGGCCATGAACTCGAAACGGTAGTCGGACAAGGGCACCGACGGGCGGAACAGCGCCATTTGGCCCGGATGGACGAAGCCGTCCGCACTGTATGACCAGCCCTTCGGTCCGCCCGCGGGTCCGCCCTTCCACTGATTCAAACCGCCCCGAAAGTCATCCGCGAAGTCGCGCAAAGCATGCGCGGCCATCCATTGTTTGACGGAAAGGCTTCGGGAGGCGCCGGGGGCGGGGGCGCTGGGACGTGTCGGCAGGCGCAGCACCCCGGCAAGCAGCACGGCTGCTGCCGCCGCTGCCGTAAGTTGCCAGGCCATTTTTCGCGGCCCCGGGTTCGGACGCCCGCCGGAGATGGCCCGCAGGCCGGATCTGCGGGAGACACGTTCGGTGTCTTCGCGTCCGTAAGCACCGCTCATCGATAACAAGGCGTTGAACTTCACCCGCAGGGGGTGCGCACTGAACTCTGGGGTGGTCAAACGCCCAAGGCGCATCGTCCAGAGTACGGCACAGGCACGCACGGAACGGCCGGCGCTTGGATGCCATGGACGTCCGGGAGCAGCCAGCGCTCCCGCCGGCGCCGGCAGGCACTCGACCTTGGGTAGCGGGACGTTTGGTAGCGGAACCAGCGTTGCGTCGTGCGGCGCAGCCCGGCTCGCATCCCAGGCCGGTGCGCCCGCGGGCGGCGATGCGGCCCGCAAGGGTGTGGCAGCCCGCAGCGAGGCCATGCCGACGCCATCGCAGACGCTCTGCCGTAAACCAGGCACGGCGAGGGTGGCCGCAACTACGGTGGCGTGACGCAAGTCCCGCCGCGGACTCTGATTCCCAGCGGATTGTCGCACGCCAGGGCTTGCAGCCGCCATCAGCCCTGATCCCGGACCCGCAGGCGCGGCGAAACGGTCGAGCGGGCGTTCCGCGCGCCCGAGTTCGGAACGCACGGCGTGCCACGCAGGTGAGACTGGCGACAAAGCCGGTTGCAGATCCGCGCACGGCGACATGGGAGCCAGGCCCAGGGGCCGTCGCGTTGCCCGTTCGATTTGCTCGCCGGCTCGAAATGTGATTTCCAGATCCGGCACCGCGGGGCAGGCGCCGGTGACCGCAACCAGCGGGCTGAGTAGCGGTACGCGCGGCGACGTCCCGGTGATGACTTGTGGCGCGATGGTTTTCGCGCCTGCCGCCATGGGTAATCCGGGGAGCGCTGCTTCGAGGCTGCCGAGGCCCCGTGCAGTCAGGACAGTGTTACGCGGAGCCTCCGTGGTGGGCGGGCTGATTTGCGCGACGGCTAACGCCTGAGACGGTCCCGCCTCGAGACTCTGTTGGACGGAGGGTGTCCGCGGGGGAGCGATAGTGGCGGAGCGTGAAAATCGCGAGAATACGCTGCGGACCGAAACCAGCAGTTTATGGCTGGCCGCCGCCGTACCCGCCGGCGGAAGAGCGAACTGCGGCACGCGCATGCCTGCGCTCTCGGCCGACGGCACGCTTGCTGGCTCGGGGAGCGACACCCGGAACTTGGGCGACGCGTCCCGTCGCGGCATATGCTGCGTCGCGGCGAGTTGTGCCTGGGGACTTTCGGGAGATAGATCAGAAATGCGCGCCGCGCCCAGCTCGAGCGTCGGTCGGCTCGCCGATTCCGGAATAAACAGCCGGTACGGCGAAACGTTCCCGGTTGCGATCGGCGCGGGTGCGACAGGCGCTCCGCGGCTGGGATGTTCCGCGGTCAAATCGGGCCGCACGATTTCCGCGCCGCCCAACGCTGCCGGGCGGAATTCCGGGATGCGCGGCGCGAAAGGCGCCGCCTGCCGGTAAGAAACGGTGGATCCGCTCCACACGGGGTGCGCGGGGGTGACCTCGCTGCCGAGCAACATGCCCGGCCGTGCAATCTGAATGCCGGCGGCCCCGCTGGTTACACGGGGTTTGCGCTCCCCCGGCGCGGGCTGGGGCTGCGTCATTCGCACCGGCCGCGGAGCCGTCCCTGCCGAGGGTGGCCGGCGCTCGCGGAAATCGGCCAGCCGCGAAGGCTCCGGGTCCGGAGCTAACGCTTCGAATACGCGCTGCCGGAAGCGGTTTCGAAATTCCTGACGATGCGCGTCGCTGCAGAACTCCAGGTCACGGAGTTGGCGAATCGGTCCAATTCCTTTTCCGCAATATAAACACCGCACGGCGCAACCTCTGATCCCGTCGTCGCTATTATAAGTCCAGTTACAAACTGAGAACAACAGTCATTTACTAAATATGTGAACGTAAAGAAATACTAACTGATTAGGCCATAGGTGCCATATACTAACTTCAGTTAACTGCTACAAAAGATACTACAAGCTGTCAGCCGAAAGGATAACCGGCCCCGGTCACGCACAGGCCGCGGATGCCCGCGGAGCCCCGGTCCAATTGCGTTACGCTAGGCCTGATGAGTCTGGAAAAAGCGGTGGAATGGTTGCGCGGCGCGAAGGCGGTGGCAGTCCTGACGGGCGCGGGTATCTCGGCCGAAAGCGGCGTGCCCACATTTCGGGGAACCGGCGGACTGTGGAAACAATACAAGGCCGAAGATCTGGCCACGCCGGAAGCCTTCGCGCGCGATCCGCGGCTGGTCTGGGAGTGGTACAACTGGCGCCGCGAGATCATTGCCAAAGCCCGCCCGAACGCGGGACACAAGGCGCTCGTGCGCCTGGAGGTGCGCACGCCGCGGTACACTCTCATCACCCAGAACGTCGACGGCTTGCATGATATGGCGGGCAGCGGCCGCATGCTGAAACTGCATGGGGACATCTGGCGCATGCGCTGCTTGTCCTGCGGCAGCAACTGGCCCGACCGGCGCGTGCCCTTGCCCAAGCTGCCGCCGCACTGTGGCTGCGGCGGACTGGCGCGGCCCGGTGTCGTCTGGTTCGGCGAGCCCTTGCCGGCCGGCATGATGCCGGAGGCCGAGCACGCCGTGCTGGATACGGAAGTGCTCCTGGTGGTGGGCACTTCGGCCCAAGTGTATCCCGCGGCGAGCCTGATTCCACTGGCCAGGCAGGCCGGCGCGCGAGTGATCCAGATAAACCTTGAGCCTACTCCCTTCTCCAATATTGTAGATTGTGCGTTGGAGGGTCCGGCGGGTGAGTTATTACCAAAGTTAATCGGCTGACATAACTTGCGCTAAGTCAGCGTGTGGATGCGGCCGACAGCGGGGCGAAGCCAGGCAGTCCCGCATCGCAGCAGGCATGCGTGGAAAGAATCGCGCCGTTGGCGAAGAAATTCTGTTCCGAAAGCTGTTTGTAAATCGATCCCGCCACCCCGGCTGCGATGGGACCGTTGATGCGCCAGCCGCCAGTCAGCAGCACCACCACCGCCAGTTGATTCCGGCCCACGTCGTTGAACGATCCGAACCACCCCAGATGATTCAGCGCCCGGGAATCGTGACAAGTCCCGGTCTTGCCGAGAATCGGCTCGGTGGTATTGTATGCGGCCCGCTGGGCAGTGCCTACGTCTACGGCTTCGCGCATGCCGACTTTAACATCCGCGATCCAGGGCGCGATGTCCAGGTGGCGTTTCACGCGCGGTGTGAATCGGTCGATTTCCTGCTGGCTCTTGGGATACTGCAGATGGTAGAGGGTCCCACCGTTTGCGATCGTGGAAACCAGCGCCGCCAGTTCTAGTGGCGTCAGTTGAATCCCCTCTCCGAAGGCCGTCATCATGCCGACCCCGCCATACTGGGGCGGGGCTTCCGGCAATTGGCCGGCACGCTCGCCCGGGATGTCCCAGCCGGCTTTCTCGCCCACGCCGAACAACCGGTCGTAATGTATCACCCGCTCGAAGCCCAGACGGTCCCCCAAAATCTTAAAGTATGGGTTGTTCGAATGCGCCAAAGCCATAGTCAGATCGAGAGTTGTGCGCCGAGTGATATGCACCGGTGTGTCCCGCACGATCAGACCTTCGTGCAGGGCGGCGAAGGCGGTCACCAGCTTGATCGTGGAACAAGGCGTGAAGCCGGAGTCGAGGGCGGTTTTCTGATTCACGATGGTGAGAATGCGGCCCGTTTGCGGGTCGACCACCACCACCGATCCATCATAAGGACCAAGCGCATCGACGGCTGCGCGGCGCACAGTCAGATCGTCGCCATCCACGTTGTCTCCCGCGGTGGGATCGAAATGCCCGATCACCGGGCGCGGGCGAAGACGGATGATCTTAGCCGCAGCCTTGGGAGCCGGCTGGGCGGCGGGCTTCGTGTTCGTGTGAGTCTTGCGCTTTTTAACGCTGCGCACCGCGAAAGACCGCGGCGCCACCAGGCACAAGATCAGCACTAATGCTACGCTGCGCCACATGGTTGGACTACGGCGTAAACTCGCTATTATGTAACATCGGTACTAGGCGGGTCAAGCGTTATGGACACTTTGCTCGCGCTGCGCTGTGGCGGGCATGCCGGCATCCTGCGCATCCACCACGGCAATCGCGGCAATATTAACAATATCATTGACCTCGGCGCCGCGTTGCAGCACATGCACGGGCCGCGATAATCCCATCAGGATAGGACCGATCGGCTCCGCGCCGGCAATGCGCCCTAACAGTTTGTAGGCTATATTGCCGGCTTCCAGATTGGGGAAAATAAGGACGTTAGCCCCGCCTTTCAACGTGCTGAACGGGAAAATCTCATCGATTACTTCAGGAACGAGCGCCGTATCGGCCTGCATTTCTCCGTCCACCATCAAGGCCGGCTCGCGCAACCGGACCAGTTCCACCGCCCGGCGGACCTTTTCGGCCTGCGGGTGCCGGGAACTGCCGAAATTGGAGAACGACAGCATAGCCACGCGGGGCTCCACGTTGAAGCGCCGCGCCATGGCTGCGGTATTCACGGCGATTTCAGCCAGGTCCTCCGAGGTCGGTTCGATGTTTACGGTGGCGTCGGCCAGAAAATAGATGTCGCGCTTGGGCGTGATGAGGACATAGACGCCGGAAACCCGGCGCATGCCATGCCGCACCTCGATGACCTGCAGGGCCGGCCGGATCGTGTCCGGATAACTCTGCGTGATTCCCCCCACAAGCGCATCGGCATCTCCCAACCGGACCATCATGGAGCCAAACACCGTGCGATTAAGAATCAGTTCGCCGGCCTCCCGCCGCGTGATCCCCTTGCGCTGCCGCAGGCTGTACATCTCCTCGGCGTAAGCCGCAAGCCGCTCCGAATTCGCCGGATCCACGATGGCAATGCCGTTCAGATGCAGGCGCAATTCACTCATTTGCGCGCGAATCCGGGCCTCGTTGCCGAGCAGAATCGGCGCGGCGATCTTTTCGTCGATCAGGATCTGGCAGGCGCGCAGAATCTTCGGCTCTTCGCCTTCCGGAAAGACCACGCGCTTGGGCTGCCGCTGCGCCTTGTGGATCATGACGCGCATGATTTCGTGCGCCTTGCCCAGCCGGCGCTCCAGTTGTTCCCGATACTCGGCGATGTCGATGGGCAACTGCGCCACGCCAGTTTCCATGGCAGCCTGCGCCACCGCCGCGGCTTCCCAGATGAGCACGCGCGAATCGAACGGCTTGGGAATGATGTACTGGCGGCCGAATTCCAGGCGCTCCACGCCGTAGGCGCGGCGCACGTCGTCCGGTACGTCCTGCCGCGCCAGGGCGGCCAGCGCGCGTGTGGCGGCCAGTTTCATTTCGTCGTTGACGGTAGTGGCGCGCACATCCAGCGCGCCGCGAAAGATGAACGGGAATCCCAAAACATTATTCACCTGGTTCGGGAAATCGGACCGTCCCGTGGCCACGATAGCGTCCGGCCGCGCGGCCACTGCCACGTCGTATGGGATTTCGGGGTCGGGGTTGGCGAGCGCGAACACAATGGGATCGCGCGCCATCGTTTTCAGCATTTCGGGCGTGACGCAATCGCCGCTCGAAAGCCCGAAAAACACGTCGGCGTCCACGAAGGCGTCCGCAAGGGTGCGCCTATCGGTCTCCGCGGCGAAGCGCTCCTTATACGGATTCATGCCTTCCTTGCGACCCTTATAGATGACGCCCTTGGTATCGCACATCAGGATGTTTTCGCGGCGAATGCCCAGGCTCACGTAGTGCCGCGCGCAGGAGATGCCGCTGGCGCCGGCGCCGTTGAACACCACCCGCACGTCGCCGATGCGCTTGCCCACCAGGTCCAGCGCGTTCAGCAGCGCGGCGCCGGAAATGATGGCGGTGCCGTGCTGATCGTCGTGGAAGACGGGGATTTTCATGGTGCGCCGGCATTCTTCTTCAATATAGAAGCATTCCGGCGCCTTGATATCCTCCAGGTTGATGCCGCCGAAAGTAGGTTCCAGCAACTGGCAGGTACGAATGATTTCGTCGGCGTTCTCGGTGGCCAGCTCGATGTCGAACACATCGATATCGGCAAAGCGTTTGAACAGGACGCCTTTGCCCTCCATGACGGGTTTGCCGGCCGCCGCTCCGATATTGCCGAGGCCCAGGACGGCGGTGCCGTTGCTGACCACCGCCACCAGGTTGCCCTTATTGGTGTATTTGTAAACGAGGCTCGGGTCGCGGGCGATTTCCAGGCACGGCACGGCGACGCCGGGCGTGTAGGCCAGGCTCAAATCCCGCTGCGTGCGGCAAGGCTTGGTGGGGACGGTGGACAGCTTGCCGGCGGGCGCGGACGAGTGGTAGTCGAGAGCTTCTTCAGGCCGTATGGTCATGCCAGACTCCTTGGCGTACAGCCATATTATAGTTGTTTACCTGGAAGTGTGAAAAAGTGGGCAGGTCCGCAGCACCGCCATCGAATGGGTCGGACAATGTTGCGTCCAGCCAAGGCCGCAGCTTTGGGGTGATGCGTCAAGCTTACGTGGACGGGCCCGGACGCGCCTTGAGGCCCACTTCGACTGTTCCGGATCCGGCAGTTCTAGTAGTCTTCCGTTCTGTCTGCGTTTGTGTTTGGCCATCCCTGCAGTTTGCACGACTCGGAAGGCGCATGGCGACCGGACTCCTGCGTCTGCCGTACTTCATTGGATCGGCGCCGGGGCTGATTCGAAACCAAGAGGCGCAGTCGTTATGGTGGCACCTCGACAGTTCAAAAGAAACTACTAGTCACTGTGGCCATCATCCCAACGAAGCGGAAGCGTAGCGCCTCGAATAGCTCCAGCTTTGTTTGCAGCACCCGGAACCCTTGCCGACGGTTATTAGCTCGGAAGGGTGAAGCCATCGATCATCGAGGAGCTCCAACAGACGGTCAGCCAGCCGTGCCGGAACGCTCGTCTGAGTCTGCCTGACCATTCCTGGGTAAGGTCGCCGTAGACTTCGCCGGCCCCTTCCGATCAGGGACTGCTTCCGTCTCATGGGTTGTTTCCGCCAAACGGGCAGTGATGGAAAACTCAGGATGAAATGGCGCATCTACCTGAATGCCCGCCTGCCGGAGCACGATAGGCTTACGGAAATGCTCTTTGTCGAGCGGATCATCACACCAGTAGCGACGGTCGTGAGTGTAGATGCGGCTGATGCCCGCCTGAATAATGGCATTGCAGCATGAAAGGCAGGGAAACTTTGTCACGTAAATCGTGGCGTGCTCCAACGCCACGCCGATCCGCGCCGCATTCATAATCGCATTTGCCTCGGCATGGCATATCATTTTCAGTTTCTCCGGCACGTCGGCGAGTAACGTGTCGGCATCGTCGACGCCACGGGCAAAGCCATTAAAACCAGTAGAGAGTACCACCTTGTCGCGCGAAGCAATTACGGCGCCAACACGGCACCTGGGGTCTTTTGATTTGATTGAGGCCACCAATGCAAGATAAAGAAAATAATGGTCCCAGTTGTTTACATGCTCAGGTAGCGTCAAAGCTATCGCGGTTTCCGACATCGAAAGTACCTTTAATCACGTTATAGGCCCAAAAAAATCGCGCGAATCGACATTTCCGCCAGGTGATCGGCGGCCGTGGCTAGGTTGAGCGTTGGGACCGTCAGGAGACGACTATTACTCCTCACAAGCCGTTAGCGCCCGGTCCCCTACAGATCAAGCTCGAGCGCCGATTAGTCCGGTCGTTTCGTAGCGGCGGCATGCCCAAGACGGCCAGCGTCCACCCGCCCCGGTCGCAGCGGTTGCGTGCTCGGCACTATACTGTGGACATGACATTCAGGGTCGTGCTGGAACGTGATCCCGAGACCGGCGATTACTCCGCCGTCTGCCCGGAGCTCCCGGGCTGCGCCTCTGCCGGCGAAACCGAGGCGGAAGCCAGAGCGAATATCCGAGAGGCCATCGAGCTTTACCTGATGCCGGGAGACATCAATTTGCCTGAAGACGCGAAGCTCTTCGAGGTTACGGTTGGGTGAACGCGGGACGCCGAGGCTCACTTCGGATCAGGTGATCCGGATTCTTCGCCGTCACGGCTTTGTGCGGATCGGCTCCTCCGGCAGCCACCAGAAGTGGCCCATCCGCTTACCGGAAAGCAGGTTATTGTTGCCCATCACCGCGGCCGCGTGCTTCCGCTCGGAACCCTGAGGGCGATCATTGAGGGCAGCGGCATCGAGCCTCCGGAGTGGTTACAATGAGGGCCGCGCGACTGGTGAATTCCGCTATCTCTGCAAAACGCCGTCCACGGAAAGGACAAGCGAGAAGTCACCGGGCCGGAACCATGCCGTGCTGCTCCAGTATCTTACTTCAGCCAAGGGGATCTTACCTCTACTGAGAGCCTGTCGCGGGCGTAGAGCCGCTGAGGTCAATGGCCGATCACAAATCCGCCATCTAAATATCCTCCGCTCCCTCATCCACATCCACCCAATCGCCCCCACGTCCCGCCACCCGCCATGCTTCGCTGGAATCGAGACGATCCATGCGGCAAATATCCCAATTAAACGCGCCGGCAAGCCCCCAAAGTTCACGACCCGCGACATTGTGCGCCCCAGCCACCAAAATACCGAACCGAAAGAAAAACCTATTGATTCTAAAGCTCAAATGGGTTCGTTTTTTCAAAATTCCCGCGCCGCTGAAGCCCCAAAATGCACAAAAACGCACAAAAATGCACTGTCGCCGGCACTGGCAAAACCACTTTGCAATCGGCCGCGGCGTCAGTCCGCCCGCAAGGCCTGCACGATATCCACCCGCGAAGCGCGCAGCGCCGGCAGCACGGATGCCACCACCGCCGCCGCCAGCAGCACCAGGGTTACGGCACGGCATTTCAGATCACTATGGGCGGCACGCTGACGACGTTGTACAGTTTCAGCAGCGTTACTGGGGCTCCGTATGCAGGGCTGCTCCAGGCGACCGATGGCACCTTCTGGGGGACAACTGCGTATGGGTGCCCTTGTGACATTCGCCGGGCCAGGGGGCGGGAGGGCACATACTTTAGGCTGTCTGTGCCGTGATTTCATCCACACTACCGGCCGATTGCCTAAATCCGGCCGATCTATTGAGTTCCACCTGGTGGGGGGGAATCGCGCTCCTTGCTGTCGACCAAACTGCCGCGGCATGACCTGCACATTGCCAGAAGTGAAAACACTCGCTGAGGGTGAGTTTCCTCTCCGGGTTCACCGGACAAAAGAATATTGACGCAGATTTTCTTTGGCCTACGCGTTGTGGTGTGAGGGCGGATCGCGGACCGATCCGCCGCACTCAAGGAGGATTATTATGCAAACGAAATCTCTACGATCGACGAGCGCAATCTATGCGCTGGCGTTAGCCCTGGGGGCGTTGGCGGCCACACCGGGGAAAGCGCAAACATACAATCAGTTTTTTGTTTTTCAGGATCCCTTTTCCGGGAACCTGCCATTCAGCCCGATCTATCCGACGAACATGATCGAAGGCTGGGACGGGCAGTTGTACAGCACGGCATCCGGATACCCCGCGGGACCTGGGTTTGGCGCGGTTTACGCACTGAGCACGGGCGCGGTGGAAACCGCGGTTTATGATTTTCCGACGAGCGAGACACAGGGATCGGTCTGCTATAGCGGCGTGATTCAAGGCACGGACGGCAACCTATACGGAGTGTGCGCGCAAGGCGGCACCGGGACCGCGTGCAGCAACTACTGCGGCACTGTTTACCGGGTCTCGGGGGGAACGGCGACCATCCTGCACAATTTTCAGAACGGCTCGGACGGCTCTTCTCCCTGGGGGCCGATGATCCAGGCTTCGGATGGCAACTACTACGGGACCACGCAGTACGGAGGAAGCAGCGCATGCCCTGGGGGATGCGGGACCATTTTCAGGATCACGAGCGCGGGCAAGTACTCCGTCTTCTATAGGTTTCAAAATACGGCGAGCGACGGCTACGGGCCGCAACCCGGACTGGTCGAGGGCAAGGATGGCGCGCTTTACGGCGCCGTAAACCTGGACGGCACCGGCGGCGCCATTTTCCGCATTACGCTGGCGGCTAAAATCAGCTACATTCACACGTTCACGGCTAATGTGGACAACGCCTGCCCTAATGGGGGGCTGACGTTAGGCAGCAACGGCGATCTCTACGGCACTACGCCGGCGGGATGCGCGGGCGACGCCTTTGAAAACGGCACTATCTACAAACTGACCGACACGGGTACCTTCACCCAACTGCACGCTTTCAGCGGGCCGGCCGGGGATGGCGATAATCCGACCGGCGGGATGATCCAGGCGACGGACGGCAATTTTTACGGACTCACGCTGGGCACGACTCCCGCGGGGGGCGGCGGCGCGGGCTCCCTCTATAAAATGACGCCGGCAGGCGCTGTAACTCTGTTGCACACCTTCAATTACGATACGGATTTTTCGAACCCCGTGGCGCTGGTGCAGCATACCGACGGCACGATTTACGGCGCAGCCGAGAACAACAACTGCAACGGTACGGAATGCGGATGGGGCGGAGTTTTCACGCTGGCCATCGGCGCCAAGGCGTTCGTAAAATTGCAAAGCACGTCGGGGGCGCCGGGCGCGGAGATCAACATTGTCGGGCCGAACCTCAACGAGGCTACCGCGGTGGATTTCAACGGCACGGCGGCGGCGTTTACGGTTTCATCGCCGACGCAGATCATAGCCACGGTGCCCGCCGACGCGACCAGCGGATTCGTGACGGTGAAAGTGACGGGGCAAACGCTGAAGAGCAGCGTGAAGTTCACCGTGAAGTAACGGATAGTATTTGGATTACCAACCGGCGGCGGTTCCCAAACGTTGTTTTACAATGTATGGGGACCGCGCCCAATGTCATCGGGGAAAGCCTTACCAGGGGAAATCACGGCGCTGCTTTCGCGGTGGGGCGCGGGGGATCGTGGAGCGCTGACCAGCCTGGCGACGCTGGCGTACGACGACTTGCGGGTGATTGCGAACGCCTTCCTGCGGCGGGAGAACCGCGAACACACGCTGCAGGCCACCGCGCTGGTGAATGAGCTTTACCTGCGGCTGGTCCGGCAGCGGAGTTTTCAGATTACCGACCGGAAGCACTTTTATACACTGGCAGCCATGATGATGCGGCGGATTCTGACGGATTACGCGCGCCAGACGCAGGCCACGAAGCGGCCGGGCACGCACCATCATCGCGTCCCCCTGGATGAGGATATGGCGTGGATCGATGCGGCAGGAGAGGAGATGCTGGCCCTGGATCAGGCTCTGGGCGAACTGGAGGCACTCGACGAACGCGCGGCGCGCACCGTGGAACTGCGATTTTTCCTGGGCTGCACCAACGATGAGACAGCCGAACTGCGAAACGTATCGCGCAAGACCGTAGACCGGGATCTGGAGTTTGCCAAAGCATGGCTTTACCGCCGGCTTTCGGGCAAACCGTAAGCCATCATTTTTTGGGGCGAATGGTGATCGGACAGTGCAGATCGAACAAATAAAAGCGCTGTTTCAGGATGCTCTGGATCTGCCGGCAGGCAGCGACTGGATCACCTGGCTGAAGGCGCGAACAGGCGACGATCACCAGCTCTTCGATGAGGTGAGTTCGCTGATCCGAGCGCGCGCGGCTATGCAACAGGCGGAGCCGATCGAGTCGCTGCCGGCGGCATCCGTGCCGGCGAATTTGTTCGGAGCTTACCGGGCGGTTGGGCTTTTGGGCCGCGGGGGAACCAGCGCCGTGTATCGCGCGGAACGCGCCGACGGCCAGTACCGGCAGACGGTGGCGCTGAAGGTGATGGCCGGTCATTTAACCGGCCCGGAGTTTTTGCGGCGGTTCGAGACCGAGCGGCAATTGCTGGCGTCGCTGAATCATCCGAACATTACGCATCTGCTGGACGGAGGCATCGCCGAGAGCGGCGAACCTTTCCTGGTGATGGAGTACGTGGAGGGCGAGCGGCTCGACGACTATTGCGATCGCTTAAAGCTCGGCCTGCCGCGCCGCCTGGCGCTGTTTGGGAAGGTCTGCGAAGCGGTGGAATATGCGCATCGCAACCTGATCGTGCATGGGGATCTGAAGCCAAACAACATTCTGGCGACGGCGGACGGCGACGTAAAGTTGCTGGATTTCGGCACGGGCGTGCTTCTGGACGCGGCGCGGGAATTCACGGTAACGCGCACGCGCATGCTCACACCGCGGTACGCCAGCCCGGAACGGCTGCGGGGCGAACGCGCCACGCCCGCCCACGACGTGTTTTCGCTGGGGATTCTGCTATACGAATTGCTCACCGGGGCCTGGCCATTTGGCGATCCCGGTTCGATGCTGCGCGAACTGCAGCGCGCGATGGACGATGCAGCCGTTCTGGCGCCTGTGAATGCGGTCAGCGACGAAGCGGCGGATGCGCGGGGACTGACGGCGGAGCGCTTGCGGCGGCTGCTCAAAGGGGATTTGAGCGCGATCATGTTAAAGGCTCTGGAGAGCGACGCGTCCCTGCGCTATCGGAGCGTGCGCGATTTTCAGGAGGACTTGGAGCGCTACCTCAACGGTCTGCCGGTGCGCGCGCGGGTGCAGACTGCCTTGTATCGCGCTGGCAAACTGGCGCGCCGGAGATGGCTGCCGATCAGTGCCGCGCTGCTGCTGGCGGTCAGCCTGTCGACCGCGTCGATCGTGGCTATCGCGGAAACCCGGGCGGCGCGAGCGCAAGCGGCGAAAGCCTACCAGGTGAGCGCCATTCTGAAAGATGTGTTGTCCTCGGCGGCGGGGCACGGGAATCTGACCGTGATGCAAATGTTGGAGGAAGCTGAGCCGAAGCTGGAGCGGGCCTGGGCCGACGATCCGCGAACCGAAGCGGAACTGCGCTTGAACCTGGGCGCCAGCTATGTCTCGCTGTCGAAGCCGGATCGTGCGATAGCACAATTGCAGCGCGCGCTTACCCTGTTCAGGACGGTCAGAGACTACCAGGGGGCGGCCATCGCGCTGTATCTCGAAGGGCAGAACTTCAGCGAACTCGGGCAGATCGCACGGGCGATAGCGCTGTACCGGCAAGGGCTGCACGACCTCTCCAGGCTGGGCAAAGATGTGCCGAAACTCTGGCAATTCCGGCTGAATTTGATGATCGGCGGCAGCCTCCTTATGCTCGACCAGTTTGAAGAAGCGCGGCCCTGGCTGGCGGCGGCAATCGAAACAGGCGCGGCCGCCAGGGTGGAGGCGTGGGAACTGGCTAGCGCGGACGCGCGGTGGGGCTCGCTTCTGGCGGGGGAAGGAAAGTTCGATGAGGCCGAAGAGATGTTCGAAAAGGCGTTGATTCGGGTGCCGCGGGACTACACGCTGGCCGAGGTAGTGCGCGGGGCGCGCATCATGGTGGCTGAATACCGTGGGGATTTCGTGCGGGCGCGAGACCTGGCGCGCTTGGACTGCGAACACTCGTTGCAGACGCAAGGACCGGCTCGAGTGTGGAGTTCGATCCGATGTGTAGGCTGGGCTCGTTATCGCGCGGAAACCGGCGAAATCGAGCCGGCGCTCATGCGGGTACGCGACGAACTTCCTAAGATCAGAGAAGTCTGGAATCGAGAGAGCGATTATCTATGGGTGCCGCTCACGCAGGCGGCACACGTGATGCTGAAGGCGAATCGGTTCGCCGAGGCGGATCGCTACGCGCGCGAGGCTCTGCACGCGGCGGAGATTGCAGGATCTCCGGCGAATAGCCCATGGCGCGCGGAAGCTACCGAGCTGCTGGGAAGCGCGCTAATGGGGGAGCGGAACCCAGTTGAAGGAGAGCGGCTACTGTCAGAAGCGCAGCGCATGTACGCGCAATGCGGTCCGGCTTGGTCGGCGAGCGCGAGGCGGCTGGCGGAGGCTGCACGGCTGTCCTCGGACAAAGCCCAGGTACCGTAGCCGGTAAACGCGAGATGTCTGCCGGATCCATTGGGCTCAGACCTGACCCACTTGCCGTCGGTGGAGAACGACGGGGAGTAGTCCATGCCCGTGAGAGGCAGCGGAGGCGGTTCGCCGGCGCCATCCCTTTCGCGATAAAGTGCACCGGGGTAGCCGCCGGAGCTGATGACTTCTTGCGCCTCTGCTGTATGACACTTCATCCGATGGAGGAGCCTAAGCTCGATAACAAATCTCCCATCTAAATAACATCCGCTCCCTCATCGACATGCACCCAATCGCACCACCCCACCGCCACGCGCCATGCTTCGCTGGAATCGAGACGATCCATGCGAAAGGCAGGTCTATTGATTCTAAAGCTCAAATGGGTTCGTTTTTTCAAAATTCCCGCGCCGCTAAAGCCCCAAAATGCACAAAAATGCACAAAAATGCACTGTCGCCGACACTGGCAAAACCACTTTGGAATCGGCCGCGGCGTCAATCCGCCCGCAACGCCTGCACAATATCCACCCGCGAGGCGCGTACCGCCGGCAGCACCGATGCCACCACCGCCGCCGCCAGCAGCACCAGCGCCGACCCGAGCACCGGCAGCGCGCTGGGCTGGCGCAGGTCGTGGAAGTATCCCGCCGCAAAGGTCGACAAGGCGTAACCGCAGGCCGCCCCGATTACCAGGCCGCCAACGGCTATGGCCAATCCTTGGGCAATGACTCCCCGTACGATCTGGCGCGGCTGCGATCCGATCGCCATGCGAATGCCGAATTCCCGCATCCGCCCGCTCACCGAGAAGGCCAGCACGCCCGCCACGCCCACCACCGCGATGGCCAGCGCGACCGCCGCGAAGACGCCGAATACCACTGCGTTGAGCCTATCCGGCGTGAGCACCTCGGCGCGGATGTCTTCCAAGGTGGCAGCGTGCTCCACGGGTTGGTCGACGGCCATCCCGCGGATGATGCGCGTGATCGGCGTGACCAGAGCATACGGATTGCCCTGCTGGTGCACGAACAAACGCCCGCCCCAAAGCTGTTCCTGGGCGAAGGGGCTATACACCGTGACCGCCGGACCGGGAACCACGTTTTCATCGTCGATGTCCGCCGCCACGCCGACGATCCGGCGGGGTTTGCCGTCGATGTTGGCGAACTTGATGAGTGGATCGGTCCAGAACAGGTGGTGGTTCACCGCGTCGTCGTTCGGAAACATGCGCCGGGCCAGAGTCTGGCTCACGATCACCACGGATTCGCCGCCGCGGCGATCATTGTCGTTGAAATCCCGGCCGGCGATGATCGGAACGCCCAATGCATCGAAAAATCCGGGGGAGACGTAGCGGATCCGCGCGCGGGGATCCTCTTCGCCCTTCGTGGGGACGTGGCCGTCCGCTGAAAAAGACAGGCCGAAGCCGATATTCCGGGCATCCCGCCATGGCACGGCGGTGCCCACCGCGACGGCCTCCACGCCGGGTAGTTCCTTGACGCGCCGCACGGCTTCCCTGTAAAAGTCCACGATCTGGTCCTGACTCCGGCCGTAAGAGACAACCGGTACGTTGATGGCCAGGACGTGCCGCATGTCCATGCCGGTTTGCGCCGATTGCAGCGAGATCAAGGTCTTGAGCAGCATGCTGGCGCCGGCTAACAGGATGAATGAGGCGGCAATCTGCGTTACGGCAAAGATTCGCTGACGCCGGTTGGTGCTGCCCGTGAGACGCGTACTGGCGTTGGCCAGGCCAAATCCGTGCGAAGCAGTAGCCGATGGCAGACGCGGCACGAAGGCCAGAAAGACCGCTGCGGCGATGGCCAGCGCGGCCGGCACCCACAGCAGGCTGGCATCCACCGTCAGATCCAGGGCGCGTACCGAAAACCTCGAAGCGTAGCGCGCCAGAATGCTGACCAGCGGGCGCGCGCTTAAGATCCCCAGTGCGGCCCCGGCGCCGCAAAGCAGGAGGCTCTCGGCGAGCAGGGTCCGCCGCAGCGAACCCGGACTGGCGCCCAACGCCGCGCGTATGGCCAGTTCTCCTTCCCGGCGCATCGTCCGCGCCAGCACCAGATTGGCGACGTTCGAGCAGGCGATGATGAAGACCAGCGCGGAGGCCGCCATCAGCACCAGCAGCACCGTCCGGGCGCGGGAAGTGATCTCGTCACGCAGCAGCACCGCGTCGATGCGGGAATTGGCTTTGGGCGAATAGGCTTCTGGATGCTGCCGGACCATGGAACCGTAGGCCCTTTGCAAGTCGGCCCGGGCGGCTTCCAGCGTGACGCCGGGCGCGAGCCGGCCGAACAATTCCGTCATGCGGTGGATGCGGCCGGTCACCATGGTGGCGGACAGGTGATGCGGGCTGGTCACGATATTGCCGATGACTTCCGTCTCGGCGGGATATGGCACGCATGGTTCCAGCACACCCACCACCCTGGCCGTGCGCGCGTCCAGGCGGATGTTTTTGCCGATCACCTGCGGGTCGCTTTTCAACGTGGTGCTCCAGAAGCGATGCGTCAACACCACGGCGCCGGCGGCATTGGGTCCGTCGTCGCGCTGGTCGAGCAGGCGGCCGAGCACCGGATGCAGACCCATCACATGGAAATAGGATCCGCCCACCACGCCCGCGCGTACTTCGCGCGGCTCGCCCAGCCCGATCATGGAAAAGCCGATGGTGGAGAAGTCGCCGAATTCGCTGATGCTTTTCACGCTGGCGCGCAGATCCTGGAGCTCCGGCACGGAAAAGGTGGCATTTTCAATACCCAAGCCGGGCGCGCTCTGGTGGATGTAGATCAGGCGGTTCTCGTCGCGGTTCACCAGCGGACGCAGCAAAACGCCGCGCACCAAGGTGAAGATAGCGGCGTTGGCGCCAATCCCCAGAGCCAGCGTCAGGATCACCGTGAAGGTGAGGCCCTTGGAATTTGCCAACGAACGGGCTGCAAATTTCAAATCGCGCATCATAAGACTTTATCCCTTCCTCTATGTGTATGTCGAACCGGTCACCGTCAAATAGACATGCAGCCGGAAATTTTAATCTTCGCCCGGCTCGGCCAGCAGATCGCCCAGCCGATCCAGGCGCTGTTCCCAAATCGAACGGCGGTCCGCAATCCATTGCTGCGCCACGGAAAGCCCCGCCGGATCGATGCGGCACGTGCGCACCCTGCCGGTTTTTTCGGTGCGCACCAGGCCACTTTCCTCCAAAACCTGCAGGTGCTGGACGACCGCCGCCAGGCTGATGTCGAGCGGCTCGGCCAGGCGCGAAACCGAAATGGGTCCCTGGCTCAGCTTCTCCATCAGCGCGCGGCGCGAGGGATCGCCGAGCGCGTGAAAGACTCGATCGATGTTCACTCTTGCGGCCGGCATCGTCTGAAGGCCAACTCAGCCAGCCAACTCCGCCGCCAGGTTTTCGAGGTGTTTGCGCCAGCCTTCCTGCCGCATTTGGGGACCGTCAGAGCTTTCAAAATAAGCGCCCTGTTCGGTAAAGACGAGCCGGGTGCCGGTTTCGTCCGGCAGGAGTTCAAAGGTGGCCAAAGACGCCGAAAAGCGGCGTCCGTCCATGGCCATGCTATAGGCAATCACGATGCGCCGGTTGTCTACGATGTCCAGATAGGTGGTCCGATTGGCGACAATCCCGCCGCTAAACGGACCAGAGGTAAGCCGAAAGCTGGAACGCTCGATGCCTCCCACCTGAAAGTCCATGTCAAACTGCTGCATGCCCAGACCTCTTACCTCCGCGAACCAGCGGCGCTTGCGGTCCGGTTCCGCCAGTGCGGTGAATACACGCTCCGGCGCCACCGGATAATGGCGCTCGATGACGAATGTGCTGTGGATGACGGATTCTGTTTCCATGATGTTCTCCTTCGATTACTAAAGTCCTGACTTAAGTATGCCCCGTTCCCGAATTACTGTCAAGTGTCTACTTAAGTATTTCGCGGGCGGCCCCTTCGGCGTGGGAAAGCTGGTAGCTTATGGGAATCATGCTGGAACGGCTCCACGCTGGCGTGTCCGCGAAAGACGCCCGCGTGTGCCTGTTCGATTTCGATGGCACCATTTCTCTGATCCGCTCCGGCTGGATGGACACGATGGTTCCCCTGATGGTTGAGATCCTGCTCGATCTGCGCACCGGCGAATCCGAAGCGGATGTGCGCCGCGTGGTGGAAGACTTCATCTGGCGGCTCACGGGCCAGCAGACCATCTATCAAATGATGGCTTTTGCGGACGAGGTTTCGCAGCGCGGCGGAACGGCGCTCGACCCGCTGCAATACAAGAAGATGTACCTTGATCGCCTGCATGCCCGCATTTCGCACCGTCTGGATGAATTGCGGCGCGGACTGACTTCGCCCGACAAGTATCTGGTGCCCGGCACGCGCGCGTCGCTCGAAGCGCTACAGGAGCGCGGGCTGCAACTCTATCTTGCTAGCGGCACCGATCAGCCCTACATGCGCGAAGAAGCCGATCTGCTGGATATCGCGCGCTATTTCGACGGCCGCGTCTATGGCGCACTGGACGACTACCGCAGCTTCTCAAAAAAGATCCTGATCGCGCGTCTGATCGCCGCGTCGGAATTCCAGGGCGGAGAATTCCTGGGCTTCGGCGATGGCTACGTGGAGATCGAAAACATCAAGGAAGTAGGCGGTGTTGCTGTGGGCGTCGCCAGCGCCGAGCCGGAATGCCTGACCATCGACGAATGGAAGCGGCGCCGCCTGGCGGGCGTGGGAGCGGATTTCATTATTCCCAATTTCCTCTGCCGCGAAGAGTTGTTCGGGGCCCTATTTTCGAATGACCAGTAAATATCCAGTCTTCGACCGAACGCGGCTGCGCATTCAGCCACTCGCCGATCGCGCCAGCGATCTGCATGTTTCGCACTGGCTGGGCCTCGATGAAATCGCCGCGCCGTTTGCCCACCCGGACCTGCCCGAAGTCGCCGCGCGCATAGCGGTGTCCCGCGGCCGAGGCGCGGCGTGCATTCTGATGATGGGCGCGCACGTGTTGCGCGCCGGCGTCAATCGCCAGATTATCGATCTCATCGCGCGCGGCTATATCCATCACATCGCGTTCAATGGCGCAGGCGTCATCCATGACTATGAGTTGGCGCGCATCGGCGCCACTACGGAGAGCGTGGCGCGTTACATTCGCACCGGGGAATTCGGCCTTTGGCGCGAGACCGGCGAACTGAACGAATGGGTTGAGGAGGCCGCGGCTGCCGGTCTGGGACTGGGCGAGAATGCCGGGCGGCGCATCGCAGAGAGTGACTATCCGCATCGCGATCTAAGTGTGCTCGCGGCTGCCTGGCGCGCGGACGTGCCGGCCACCGTGCACGTGGGCATCGGCTACGACATCCTGCACGAACATCCCAATTGCAACGGCGCCGCCTTCGGCTCGGCCAGCTACCGCGATTTCCTGATCTTCGCGCGCACCATCGAACGGCTCGAGGGCGGCGTGTTGCTGAGCTTCGGCTCCGCCATTATGGCGCCCGAAGTATATCTGAAGGCCCTGGCCATGGCACGCAACGTGGCGCATCAGGAGGGCCGTGTCATCCGCGATTTTGCCACGGCGGTTTTTGACTTGGTACCGATTGGCGGCGACATCCATCGTGAACTGCCCAAGACTGATGCGGGCTACTACTTCCGTCCCCAGAAGACCCTGCTGGTGCGGACGGTGGCCGATGGCGGCGCCAGCTTTTATTTTTGCGGCGACCATCGCGCGACACTTCCCGCGCTGCGGCGCGCGATCCTGGAGCTGGAGTAAGATGCGCCCCGCCCAGATCCTGGCCGAATTCCCGCGGCTTTCCGCGCTGGTAGTCGGCGATATCTGCCTGGACCGCTGGTGCACGTACGATCCGGCCGCCTCCGAGCCGTCCCGCGAAACCGGCATCCCTCGTATTGGAGTGGTGCGCACGGAAGTCACGCCGGGCGCGGGCGGAACCGTTGCCAACAATCTGGCCGCGTTGGGTGTGGGCCGCGTCGCGGTGCTGGGCGCCATCGGCGATGATGGCTTCGGCTTCGAACTGGCGCGGGCGCTGGATGCCCGCCGTATTTCCGCCGAGTTATGCGTGCGTGCGCGCGATATCCAGACCTTCACTTACACCAAGGTCATCAATGCACAAACCGAGTCGGAAGACCAGCCGCGGCTCGATTTTATCAATACCGCGCCGCTCCCGCCGGATGTGGAAAGCCGCATTCTGGACGGCGTGCAGATGAACGTGGAGTCGTTCGACGTCATTCTGATTGCGGATCAGGCGGAAACTGGCCAGGGCGGTGTGGTGACGCCGGCCGTCCGGGAATTGCTGGCCGAGTTAGCGCCGCAATATCCGGACCGCATCTTCTGGGCCGACTCGCGCGCCCGTATCCAGCACTTTCGCAACGTGATCGTGAAGCCGAATTGGGCCGAAGCCGAAACGGCATGCCGCGCCATCTCCGGCGAGACGGATTTCGCGGCTTTGCGCCGCCACGCCAGAGCCCCGGTGATGTTCGTCACGCGCGGCGCAGATGGCGTCCTGGCAATCGATGCACACGGTGAAAGCTGGGTACACACGCAACCGGTGGCGAACCCAGTCGACATATGCGGGGCGGGCGATAGTTTCTCCGCCGGCGCGTCGATGGCGCTGCGCGTGACCGGCTCGCCAGTGGAAGCCGCGCGATTCGGGAATCTGGTGGCATCCGTCACGATCATGCAGAAAGGAACCGGCACTGCCGCGCCGGAAGAGGTGCTGGCAGCATATGCCCGACAACCGGACTCTGGCGATTGACGTCGGCGGCACTAAGTTTTCGATTGCCGTTTTCGACGGCGAACGCATGGTGCGCCGCGAATCGCGACGAACGGACGCCGCGGGCGGGCGGGATTGGATGCTGGATCAGATCTCCGGCATAGCGCGGGCCTGGCAGCGTGAGATGCCGTTCGATCGCTGCGGGATCGGCTTCGGGGGGCCGGTAATCTTTAACGAGCAGCGGGTGGCTTTATCCACGCACGTGGGGGGCTGGCGCGATTTCCGGCTCAGCGATTGGGTGCGCGACCTTTTAGGAGTGCCGGCTATCATGGACAACGACGCCAATGTGGGGGCGATCGGTGAAGGAAACTATGGCGCCGGGCGTGGGTTCTCGCCGCTTTTCTACATGACCCTATCGACCGGCATTGGCGGCGGCATCTACGCCGGCGGCCGGGTCTGGCGGGGCGCGGATTCCTATGGCGGCGAAATCGGCCACCTGACGATCCGCCCGGACGGGCCTGAGTGCTTGTGCGGCTGGCACGGCTGTTTTGAGCGCATGTGCAGCGGCCTGTGGCTGGCGCGCGATTATGGGCGGACCGCCGTGGATTTGCTGCAAGACGCCACCTTTGTAAGCCGGTACGTCGTGGATCTGGCGCTTGGCTTGAAGGCCTGCATCATGCTTCTGAACCCCGCGCGAATCGTGATCGGCGGGGGCATCAGCAAGGCAGGCGAGCGCCTGTTCGTGCCGCTGCGCGCCGAGTTGCGGCGTCAGATCACCGACTGGTCGGGCGCCCGTATCGACGTAGTTCCGGCGGCGCTGGGCGACGATAGTGTGCTGTGGGGCGCGCTGGCGTTGGCGGAGTTGCCTTCGCAGGGGTTGTCTGCGAACCGATGAAAGCTATATATTTGGGATGAGCGATGAATATCCCGAATCTACTGACTATTCTGCGGATCTTCTTCGTCCCGCTGCTGGTCGCCGCGCTGGTGCAGGAGCGCGTGGTGCTGCACGTGCGCGATGCGGACATCACGAATGTCTGGCTGGCGCTGGGCATTTTCCTTTGCGCGGCCAGCACGGACCTTCTGGATGGCTACCTGGCCAGACGCTGGCGGCAGATCACAACCATCGGCACGCTGCTTGATCCCATCGCCGACAAACTGTTGATCTCCGCTGCGCTCATCGCCCTGGTGCAAGTGCAGGCAGTGCCCGCCTGGATGGTCATTTTGATCGTGGGCCGCGAATTCGCCGTGTCGGGTCTGCGCGCTATCGCCGCGGCGGAAGGCTACACCATCAAAGCCAGCGATCTGGGGAAGACCAAGATGGTTTCCCAGGTGGCTGCTATTTCGTGTTTGCTGTTGAGTGTCCGGTATCCGGCGCTGCACACCACCGCGATCGTGCTGATGTGGGGCGTGGTGGTCTTTGCCATGCTTTCGGCATTCAGCTATTTTCGTAAGTTCTGGCGCCGCGTCGATGAAAGGGTCAAGAAGCGCCGGCGCCGCGAGCTGCTGTTGATTGAAAAGCGCAAGAAGCAGACGGCCTTGCGTCAGAGCGGTTCCGGGGCGGGGACTGCCGGCGCGGGCTTGGGCGAGGGCGGCAGAATCTGAACACCCTTGGCGGTGACTTCCACGATCCGGATCTGGCCCTTGGGTCCGAGATCGCCTGCCGGCTTTCCATTGACGGTCACGTGCAGATCACCGGCATTGCCGGTGCGAATTCGTATCGCGTCCGCGGCATCGAAGGCTTTTTCCGCGCCAGGCTGCAGGACGCCTTCCAGAATACTCTTGTTATCAGCCCAGACATGCACCCATACATTTGAGTCAACCGCGAGCGAGACGTGCAGCCCAGCGCCCGATTCCGCCGCCGGCGTGCCATCCGATGGCGGGAGTTCGGTCTTGGACGGAGTTTCCGGCGCGCCGGCCACCGTTGGAGGCACTGGCGCCGGCTCGGAAGCCTTGCGCACGGGCGCCGCGGAAGCACTGCGCGCAAGAGAGGTGCCTTGCACGGGCGGCGCCGGATGTCGGCTACGCAGCCACCAGGCATATAGCGCCGAACAGACGAGCATGACCGCAACCACGCCCGCCAGCGCCGGCAGCAGCGAGGAAGTCGAGCGGCTGCCGCCGTCCCATTCGGTGACGCGCGGCACTTTGAAGGCCGGTTCGGCGGGAGTCGCGAAACTCGGCAGATCCGTGGCTGGGCTGACCGCTTTCTCCACTTCGGCGGCCAAGCCTTCTTCGTCCAGGCCCAGAAACCGGGCGTACTGCCGTGCGAAGCTCTTCGCGAACACACCTCCAGGCAGCCGCTCGTACTGGTCCTGTTCAATGGCATCCAGCAAGCGGGCGGAGATTTTGGTTTCGCGGGAGATCTGCTCCAGGCTCAACTCTTTGCGCAGACGCTCGCGGCGCAACGTTTCACCTACGGAACTCATACACTGCGCAGTGACCCCTAGAAGTTATAATACAACAGTAACTCCCGTGAACTTCCTTTTCAGATGACTGCTTGTTTGGTGTGCGGCCAGCCCGCGTTCCGTCCGCTGTGTGCCGCCACCGACCGTCTGTACGGAACCACCCAGCGAGAGTTTCAAATCGTGGCTTGCGTCACTTGCGGCTTGATACGGCTCGCCCCCACACCGGCCCCCGACGATCTGCGGGCGTATTATCCCGCGCATTACTGGTTCGAGCCGGATGACAGCCTCGCCGGTGGTCTGGCGGAGAGTTATCGCCGCCTGGTCCTGCGCGATCATGTGCGCTTTGTTACCCGCGCGTTAGCCGCAAGCCGCGAGACGGGCCCGATCCTCGACGTAGGCTGTGGCGGCGGACTGTTTCCACGCATGCTGCGCGAGCAGGGCCTACCGGCCATGGGGCTGGATTCCTCGGTCGAAGCCGCCGCGGTGGCTTGGCGAGTGAACGGCGTGCCGGTGCTGTGCGGCGACTTGACGCAGGCTCCCGTGGCCGCGGGGTCCTGTGCCGCCATCACCATGTTTCACGTGCTCGAGCACGTCTACGATCCACGCGCTTACCTGGGGGTTGCGCGTGAACTGCTCAAGCCCGGCGGACGCCTGATCGCACAGGTCCCCAACGCGGCCTGTTGGCAGTTCCGCCTGCTGGGCGCGCACTGGAATGGAGTGGACGCTCCCAGGCATCTAACCGATTTCCGCGCGCGCGATCTGGAAGCATTGCTGGCAGCCGCGGGATTCGCAGTGGTGCGCCGCAAGTTCTTCTCGCTGCGGGACAATCCCGCGGGGCTCGCCACCAGCCTCGCGCCCGCGCTCGATCCCATGGCGCGCCGCGTGCGAGGTATCCGCGAAACGGCGCACGTGAAGCTTGCGAAGGATCTGGCGTATTTCGCTCTAGTGGCCGCGAGCCTGCCTTTCACACTGCTGGAAGCGGCTTGCCGGGCCGGTTCGACAATCATGATCGAGGCGCGCATCCGGCCATGAGCTATTCCGACATTGTGGATCGCCTGCCCGGTTGGCTCGCGCGCCATGTCCTACATTTCGAAGCCACGATCGAACGCGAGGTGGCGAATTTAGCCGCCAGTCTGCCGCTAGGTGCGCGCGTACTAGATGCCGGCGCAGGCGAAATGCGGCACGCGCGTTACTTCGGACGCCAGCGCTACACGGGCGTGGATCTGGCGGTCGGCGACCACGCCTGGGACTACAGCCGGCTCCACGCACTGGCGGATCTGGCGGAACTGCCGTTCGCCTCCGGTTGCTTCCACGCCGCGATCCATATTGTCACGCTGGAGCATGTGCGCGAACCCGCCCGTGTCTTGGCCGAGATTGCGCGTACGATGGCTCCTGGCGCGCGGCTGCTCGCGATTGTGCCGCATGAATGGGAAGTGCACCAATCGCCGCATGATTATTTCCGCTTTACACGGCACGGGATGGCCTATTTGCTGGAGCGCGCCGGGCTGGTGGAGATCGAGTTGCGCCCGGTGGGCGGTTACTTCCGTCTGCTGTCGCGCCGCTTGCTAAACGGGCTACAATTCTTCACAGGGGGTCTCCGCTGGATCGGTTTCGTCCCCGCCGCGTTGTTACTGGCGCCGCCGGCCTTGCTGATGCCATTTCTGGATTTTCTGGACCGTGAACGCAACTTCACCCTGGGATACGTATGCACCGCCACAAGACCGCCCTGTTGATACTGGTTGCCGTGGTGGGCTTAGCGTCCGCCGCGCCGGCCAAAGATTTCAGCGGCACGCGAGCCATGGACTACGCGCGCAAAGTCGTCTCTTTCGGACCCCGGCCGCCCGGATCGGCGGCGTTGCGCAACCTGCGCGCTTATATCCTGGCGCAATTGAAATTGGACAGCTGTGAAGTAAAGGAAGACGCCTTCACCGGGCAAACGCCGGGCGGGCCGATTCCCATGGTAAATATCATCGCGCGCTTCCCGGGTAAGTCGGGCCGCGCGGTGGTCTTCAGCGGCCATTACGACACCAAGAAAATGGCTGGCGTGCGCTTCGTGGGCGCGGACGATGGCGGTTCTTCCACGGCTTTCCTTTTGGAGATGGCCGAGGCCTTGCGCGGCGCCCAACATCGCGATGACATCTACCTGGTTTGGTTCGATGGCGAGGAGGCCTTCGGCGAATGGTCGGCTACGGATAGCGTGTATGGGAGCCGCCACCTGGCGGAGCGCTGGGCCGCCGATAATACCATCGGTAAGATCAGAGCATTCTTCTTAGTCGATATGATCGGCGACAAAGACCTCGACATACTGGACGAGGAGAGCTCCTCGCGGGAGCTGCATCAGTTGGTCTGGAGCATGGCGCAACGCCTGGGTTATGGCAAGTACTTTCTGGATTCCGGCGGACCCGTCGACGACGATCACATGCCGTTCGTGAAGATGGGTGTCAATGCCGTGGACCTGATCGACTTCGACAAGACTTACTGGCACACGCCGAACGATACCATCGACAAACTGAGCGCGCATAGCTTCGACGTGGTGGGGATGGTGCTGATGGCGGCGCTGGGAGAGTTGGAGAAGTAATTGGGGCAGGGCCTTGCACCGCAAGCAGATCCTGAAACTCTTCCCCCCTCCGGCTCGTCAGTGAAGAGTGTGCACAAGCGCATGAGATCCCTGTTACTAGCAGCCCTACTTCTGGCCCCCGCGGCATCCGCCCAGCTCGTTTCAGTCGGCGTGCGCGGCGGCGTTCCCTTTACCGGCGGCTTCTCCAGCATCACGGATGTGCCGCCACCCGACTTTGACCGCAGCTACTCGGGTTCGAAAGAGTACATCGTCGGTGCGATGGTTGAGCTGCATTTACCACTCGGTTTTTCCGTGGAGGCGGACGCGCTTTATCATCCGTTGAACCTATCCTCGCAAGTCAGCACGGGGACTGCGGTTTATACCGATTCCACGACCTACAACTCGTTTGAGTTCCCGGTTGTAGCAAAGTACCGATTTCTGCACCTTCCATTGGTGAAGCCATTCGTGGAAGCAGGTCCGAGTTTTCGCGCGGCCGCGACGGCGGTCAACTATCTTTCACACGAGGGCCTGACGTTGGGAGGGGGCGTAGAAATCAAGCTGGGAAGACTGCGCCTGGAACCGGAGTTGCGTTACATACGATGGCGCGCGGATACTATGGTCAACCAGGACAACATGCCCGTCAGCGGCCCTTCCATTTCGAACCTGAACCAGGCCGAACTTCTGGTTGGGATCGCGTTCTGAAGACCCCCTGCTATAATTGCACCTGAATGGACGTTTACGAAGAGCTGCTGCGCCTGCGCAAGCTGGGCCAGAAGTGCGCCGTCGCCACTATCGTCCAGGTGCGCGGATCCATTCCCAGTTACGAAAGCGCCAAGCTGCTGGTGCGCGAAGATGGCTCGATGATCGGCACCGTCGGGGGCGGTTGCGTCGAGGCGGAAGTCTGGAACGCGGCCCGCGAAGTTATCGCCAGCGAGCAGCCCAAGCACCTGAGCTTCAATCTGAGCCAGGACGCGGCGTACGATAACGGCCTGATCTGCGGCGGGCAGCTCGATATCTTCGTCGAGCCGGTGCTGCCCGTGCCCGGCGCGTTCATTTTCGGCGCGGGCCACATCTCGAAGAGCATCTCCAAGATCGCCAATCTGGCCGGCTTTCGAACCACGATCGTCGATAACCGGGAAGCCTTCGCCAACCGTGAGCGATTTCCGGAAGCGGATGAAATTCACGCCGCGGAATACGAAGAAGTCTTCGGCAAGCTGCCCGTCAATGAAACCAGCTACCTGATCATCGTTACGCGCGGCCATCGGGACGACATGCGCGTGCTGCAGTGGGCGGTCTCGACCAATGCGCGCTACATTGCCATGATCGGCAGCAAACGCAAGGTCATCAGTGTGATCAAGGAGTTGGAAAAGGAAGGCATCGCGGCCCAGAGCTTGGAGCGCGTGTATGCGCCGATGGGACTCGAAATCGGCGCGGTCTCACCCGAGGAGATTGCCGTGTCGGTGGTAGCCGAAATGATCGCGGTGCGGCGCAACGCGGATTCCGGGTGGCAAGCGCTTTCGAAGTCGGTGTTCGCCGACCATTCGTTGCGCGAGTTGTTACTGCGGTGACCGCCGGCTTGATTCTAGCCGCCGGCGAATCGCGGCGCATGGGGTCTCCCAAGGCGCTGCTCGATTATCGTGGGGAAACATTTCTGGATCGGCTGATTGGTCTGTTCGCCGGATGCTGCTCGCCGGTGATCGCCGTTCTGGGAGCGCAAGCGGAGGAGATTCGGGCCGGATTGCGCCGGAGCGATGAAGCCCGCGTCGTGGAGAATCCGGACTTCCGCGCCGGCCAGCTCAGCTCCATGCAATGCGGCTTGCGAGCCGTGCCGGCGGAAGCGGAGCGCGTGCTCTTCACACTGGTTGACCACCCGGCAGTGTCGCCTGACACCCTTACGGCTTTGGTGGTGGCGCCGGCGGCGCCTCTATGTATTCCATGCTACGGCGGACGCCGCGGCCATCCTATTTTGTTTTCAAAGGCCCTGCTGCGGGAATTCTTGGCGCTGCCCGCCGGTTCCGCCGCGCGGGATGTTGTAACGCGGCATGCATCCGATGCCACTTATATCAACGTGCCCGATCCGGGCATCCTGGCCAACATAGATGATAGCGAGGCTTACGCCAACCTTTTGGCGGAGAGAGGCGCATGAAGCGCACCGCCAAGTGGTCCGCAATCACCGCCGCGATGCTGATTGTGATCGGCATGATTGCGCCGTATCTTAGCGGCAACCGGTTCGCCCCGCGGATTCGCGCCGCGCTCGAAGGCGCATTGGGCCGCAAGGTGGAAATCGGCGCGGTACACTTCAGCCTCTTTACCGGGCCGGGCTTCTCGGTGGATAATGTCGTGATACACGAGAGTCCCGACATCGGCATTGAGCCGATTGCTTATGTGGGTACGCTGGCCGCCGTGCCCCGGGTCACATCCATTTTCGGCGGACGGCTGGAATTCGCATCCATTCGGCTCGATGATGCCAGTATCAATGTCGCCAAGACCGGCGCGCCATCCGAGCCGGGACGGTGGAATTTCGAGCCACTCTTGAATCGCACGGTGATGCGCGCCATTCCGGAGTTGCACGTGCGCAGCGGCCGTATTAACTTCAAGTTCGGAGATACCAAGTCAGTCTTTTATTTGACGAATACCGACCTGGACATTGCGCCACCGTCTCGCGGGTCGGCGGTTTGGAACATTCAGTTTTCGGGAGAGCCGGCCCGCACGGATAAACCCGCGCATGGGCTGGGTGTGCTGCTGGCGCGCGGCGGCTGGACCCAAACCGGCCCCGGGCGTCTGGATCTTGACGTGCGGCTGGAAAAGAGCCCCATGAGCGAGATGGTGGAGCTGTTGCAAGGCTCGGATGCCGGCATTCACGGCAATGTCTCGTCCCACATGCGTTTCAGCGGGCCACTCGACGACATACGCTTCGGCGGGAACCTGGAAGTCGCGGACGTCCATCGTTGGGATCAGATGCCTCCATATGCCCAGCGCTGGCCGTTGCGCTTGGCGGGCCGGTTGAATATCCCGGCGCAGACCATCGAGGTGGACTCCAGCACTGCAGGTGGGCAGACGTTGCCGCTGGCGATCCGCTTTCGTTGCGCGGGCTATCTCTCGCAACCGCATTGGGGAGTCTCGCTCAATTGGAATCAATTCCCCGCCGGCTCCGTGTTGGATCTGATTCGCCATATGGGCGGGGCTGTGCCGCCCAATCTGACGGTTGCAGGATCGCTCGATGGTGTATTGGGGTATTCGGGGCAGGGAAGCCTGCAAGGGCAGCTCGCCCTGCACGACGCTTCCATCGCCATGCCCAACTCATCGCCCGTGCGTTTCGCGAATGCGCAACTGGTCTTCGACCGGGGTCATGCCCGCCTGTCGCCCACGCAAGCGCTCACTGCCCAGAATGAAACCGCGCAACTGGAGGCGGATTACGATTGGGCGGCGCAGTCGCTCGACGTGGTTCTTTCGACCGAATCGATGCGCCTCGAGTCGCTGCGTTCGCAAGCCGCGCTGGCCGCGATTCCCTGGTTGGAGCAGGTTTCGAGTGGCGCATGGAATGGGCAGTTGCATTATCAGGTCACCTCCGCTACGGCGAAGGGCGGCTGGTCCGGTAGCTTCGATCTGCGTGATGCCAGGTTTCCCGTGCCCGGCCTGACCGATCCGGTCACCGTGAAATCGGCGTCCGTGCACCTCGATGGGATGCATGTAGTCCTGGAACGTCTGCAAGGCGAAGCGGGTAAGATCGCCTTCGATGGCGAATACCGATACGAACCGCAACTGGCACGCCCGCATCGATTGCACCTGCGTATTTCACAAGCGGATGCCACGGAGATCGAGCGGCTCTTGCTGCCGTCTCTGGATCGCAGCCGCGGACTGCTGGCGCGCGCACTCAGTCTGGGTCGTCCCTCGCTACCCGACTGGCTCTCCAGCCGTCGCCTGGATGGCACTCTCCAAATCGGATCCCTGAATCTGGCCGACGCCGAGGTGCGCGACCTGCAGACCCATCTGGTGTGGGATGGCGCTAAAGCGGAGTTCGAAGATGTGCACGCGCGCCTCGACGGTGGGCGCGTAACCGCAAGGCTCGCCGTCAATATGCGGGGCAGCCGTCCCGCTTACCGGCTGCAGGCGAGCGTCAAGGGCGCCGATTGGAAGTCCGGCAAAATCGATACGGAAACGGTGCTCGAAAGCAGCGGCAGCGGTCTGGATTTGCTGTCGAGATTGCATGCCAGCGGTACTTTCTCGGCCCGCGGCGTGGAGATGGAGGCGCTGCCCGACCTCGAGAGCGTCGGGGGCGCTTACGATTTCGTATGGACGAAGGCCCAGCCCGCATGGCGGTTCACCGGCCTGCAGTTAGTTTCCGGCGATGACACTTATACGGGTCAAGGGGCTACCCAGGCCGACGGCCGGTTGCTGATTCAACTCACCAGTGGGAGCAAGGAAATGCACATGCGCGGCACACTGGCGGAACTCCGCCTGGACCAGACCGAGGTGCGCTAGCCCGGCTGCCAGGCCCCTGTAAGCTTCGCATAGGTTGTGGCCAAGTCCTCCGGCAGCACGCGCGTTTCGCCTACCGAGGTCATGAAATTGGCATCCGCCACCCAGCGCGGTAGAACGTGCATGTGAATATGTCCCGCCACTCCGGCGCCGGCGGCCTTGCCAACGTTGATCCCCAAGTTCAGGCCGTCCGGTCTGTAGTTGGCTCGCAGCAGCGTCTCCGCTCGCCGCGCCAGCAGCATCATCTCGGTCAGTGTATCGTCCGCGATCTGCTCCAGCGTGGGCTTGTGCTCGTAGGGCACAACCATCAGATGTCCCGAGGTGTATGGGAACCGGTTGAGGATCACGAAATTGAGGCGTCCGCGATGCACGATATAGTTTTCGGCGTCGCGTTGCTCTGCCGGCAGCGCACAAAAAATGCAGTCTACCGCCGCTTCCGCCGTGGTCACATACTGATACCGCCACGGGCTCCAAAGATGATCCATACCGCCGCTAAAGCGATTGGGCTGGATCGCCGGCGGGAGGGCCGGAGGCCGGAGACGCGGAGTTGTTGACCACGTCTTTCAGTTCCTTGCTCGGCTTAAAGTACGGAATTTTTTTAGCGGGCACCTCGACGCGCGCCCCGGTTTTCGGATTGCGCCCGATGCGCGGCTGGCGCTGGCGGGTACGAAAGCTACCGAAGCCACGAATCTCAATCTTGTCGCCGGTGCGCAACGAACGCACGATGCTGTCGAAAATCGCCTCCACGATGACCTCGGACTCTTTCCGTGTCATCTCGACCACCCGCGAGACTTCTTCAATCAGATCGGCCTTGGTCATGTACTCTTCATCTCCTTGTAGATTCAAGCCGTTACAGCAGTATCGCGTGAACGGACGATTTTTGCAAGCACTACTCCCGGTTCCGGTGCTTCAAGCTCAGAGCTTCTTCGATCGTAGCCGCCCCGGCAGCCGCCTGCCTCTGGTAATCCGCCAAGCGGCCTTTTTCCTCGTCGTGGGTTACCGCTTTCAAGCTTAGCCCGATTTTCTTCTCGGCCTCGCTCATTTTAATGACCTTGAAATCGTATTCCTGGCCCACGGCCATGGGTGCATCGGCCGCGCGCCGTGCGGAGAGGCCGGGCACTTCCGAAAAATGGCAAAGCCCTTCTACTCCTTCGGCCAGTTCCACGAAAGCACCAAATCCGGCCAGGCGCGACACCCGCCCGCGCACGATATCGCCGGGTTGATGGCTCTGGAAAAAGGTCTCCCAGGCATCCGGCTGTAGCTGTTTGATGCCTAATGACAAGCGGTGCCCTTTCGCGTCGATGCTCAAGATCACGGCCTGTACCAGTTGCCCCTTCTTCAAGACTTCCGAAGGGTGCTTGACCCGCTTCGTCCAGGATAGATCGGACACGTGCACCAAGCCGTCGATACCTTCTTCGATTTCGATGAAGGCGCCGAATTCGGTCATGTTGCGCACGCGGCCTTCCACGACGGAACCGATACTATAACGGCTGTCGATGGTCGTCCAGGGATTCGGCTCGAGTTGCTTGAGACCCAGCGAAATACGCCGTTCCGCCGGATGAACTTCCAGAACCACCGCCTCCACCTGATCCGCCGGCCGGACCACCTTTGACGGATGCTTCATCCGCCGCGACCATGTCATTTCGGTAATGTGGATCAATCCTTCGACACCGGGTTCCAATTCGACGAACGCACCATAATCGGTAACATTCACCACATGGCCCATTACCCGGCTGTTTACCGGATAACGTTCCGCGACCGTCTCCCAGGGATCGGGCGCCATTTGCCGCAATCCTAGCGATATGCGTTCCTTGGCGCGATCGAATTTCAGAACCTTGGCCGTAATCGTGTCGCCGGCATGCACGATCTCCGACGGATGGCCCACCCGTCCGTACGACATATCGGTGACATGCAAAAGTCCATCGAGTCCGCCCAGATCCACGAAAGCACCGTACTCAGTCAGGTTCTTGACCACACCCGTGACGATGGCGCCTTCTTGCAATTGCTCCAGCGTGGCGGTCTTGCGCTGATTGACTTCCTGTTCGACCGCCAGTTTACGCGAGACCACCACATTGCCGCGGCGCCGGTTTACCTTGATAATCTTAACCGGAACGTCCTGTCCAATATAAGAATCCAGATTATGGACGGGCCGCGGATCGGCCTGCGATCCCGGCATGAACGCCCGGATACCCACGTCTACCGAAAGGCCGCCTTTGACCCTTCCCAGAACGCGCCCCAGGATCACCGAACCATCCGCGAACGCCTTCTCCAGGTTGCTCCACACGCGGATGCGCGCCGCTTTGGCGTGGGATAGAAGGACGTACCCCTCTTGCGGTTCGCCGTGATCGATCATCACATCGACCACGTCTCCGGGCTGAACCGTGATTTCGCCCTGCGGACTGAGAAACTGCTCGATCGGAACCAGCCCCTCGGATTTGTAACCGACATCGACGATCACATCTTTGGCGGTAATCTTCAGGATCGTGCCCTGCAGAACCTCGCCTTCGGCGGGAGCCGCTAGATGCGTATATTCGTCCAGCAGGGTTTCATAGCTCTCACCGTCGGGTTGGACCAACTCGTCCACTTGACCTTGATTTTGATCGACGGCCATTTGAAACGCCTCCGCGGGCTGCATCAGATCATTGCCGGGGGTTTACAGCGTAAAAGAAACGACAACAAGCGAGGAAATGCTGCGATCTCCAAAGGTTTCAGGAATTGGCATCGAAACCGGTCCGCCTGATTCACCAGCAAAGCACTGACAGATCAGTATGTTAGCAAATTTGTAGCGAGAAGTCACGCGGGCCGGATGGGGCCGTGGTGGATTTGGAAAAGTACGTGCTGATTCACGCATTTAGCGCTAATTGGAGCGCGCGCTTATGACGAAGACAGGGAGGCGGTTTTGCCGCGTCGCAACCGGTGCGTGTGTATTAAGCTGGCAGAGAGAGGATTTATGATTGTTCCTTTGACGCCGGTGCGCTGCCTGTACCGCGGCGTTGACTTGTACGGCACGAAAATTGGCGTGGTGTCCGGCGCCGCCCGGTACACCTATGACCAATTCGGTGAGCGCTCGGAGCGGCTGGCCGCCGGTCTGATCGGCGAAGGCCTGTATGCCGGCGACCGGGTAGCTTATCTAAGCTTTAATAACAACGCTTTGCTCGAAGGCTACTACGGCGTGATTTTGGCGCGTGGCGTGGTCATGCCTTTAAACGTCCGGTTGACTCCCCCCGAGTTGGTCGCCATACTGAACCATTCGGAAGCCCGCGTTTTGATCTTCGAAAACGACTTTGTCCCGCTGGTGGAGCACATTCGCAAATGCTGCCCAGGTATCCAGAGATACGTCACGGTCGATGAGGCAAGTCCGGTGGCGGACTTGACCTACGACGACCTGCTGGCACGCGGCCGCCTGGACCGCCCCGACTTATTCTCCTTCGACGAAAATGCGATAGCGGAGTTGTTCTATACCAGTGGGAGCACCGGCACCCCCAAGGGTGTAATGCTGGCACACCGTACGTTGTATCTGCATGCCCTCGCGGTAGCCGGCACATTCAACCACGACGACACGGCGGTCGAGTTACACACGATTCCGCTATTTCACGCCAACGGATGGGGCAGGCCGCAGGCGTCCACCATGATGGGGATCAAGCAGGTAATGGTCCGGCGATTCGAACCAACACTGGTGTTCCGGCTGATTCAGGAGGAGAAAGCCACGGCCATGTCGTTGGTGCCGACCATGGCGAATGCGCTGTTGAACGCGGCGGATCGGGATCAATTCACACTCACTTCGCTAAAGGAGATTCACGTGGGGGGCGCGGCTGCCTCTCCCGAACTGATTGCGCGCCTCGAGCAGGCTTTCCACTGTTCCGCCCTGGGCGGTTATGGTCTTACGGAGACCTGTCCGGTGGCCAGTTCCGCGCGGCCCAAGGGAACCGTGGTGTATGCCGATGAGGCGGACCGTTTGGGACATCAGGCCATGGCGGGTTGGCCCATCCCGGGCGTGGAGATTCGCGTGGTAGATGCACAGATGCAAGACGTGCCGCGCGATATGCTGACCGTGGGTGAGGTCGTCATTCGGGGGGATGGCGTAATGGATGGCTATTTCAAGGACCCGGAGGGCACCGCGGCGGTAATGACGAAGGGGTGGTTTCACTCCGGCGATATGGCCGTGTGGGACGCGGAGAATTACATCCATATCGTGGACCGCAAGAAGGATATCATCATCAGTGGCGGAGAGAATATTTCGTCACTGGAAGTGGAGAAGGCCATTTTCGCGCATCCGGCTGTCCTGGAGTGCGCGGTGGTGGCGGCTCCGGATCAAAAGTGGGGAGAGATTCCGGCCGCTTTCGTGGTTCTCAAGCCTGGCCAGGAACTGGGCGCCGATGAGCTTAGCGAGTTCCTGCAGCAGCGAATCGCGAAGTTTAAGATTCCGCGCGTCTTCGAGTTTCTGGACACGGCGCTTCCGAAGACCGGGACCGGCAAGATCGTAAAACGCGACTTGCGCGAAATGTTCTGGGCAGGCCGTGCCAAGCGCGTGCAGGGCTAGGCGCGCGGCGCCGGCAACGGCAGGCGCTGCGCAGGGAATTTTTCAACCCAAGTAGCTAAAGATGCTTTGTGGTTTCAGCTCCGCCTGGGCTTCCATGGCGGCTTGCTCATTGGTCAGCGCGGATTGCAGGTCCAGGGATGATTGCGCCGCGTCGGCATCCTGTTCGTTGCTGAGCTGCTGCTGCAATTGCGTCAATGTGGTGGCCGCCGCATTGGAGGCGGTCGTGATATTATTCTGCGCCGCTCCGTAAAAGCTGCTTTGGTCATTCAAGTACGCCGATGCGGCTTGGATGTTGCCCAACGCCGTCTGAATGCCGGTGCTGTCGTTGGCTTGGAGGGCGGTTAGCAGCCCCGTGACGGAGGCGAATACGTTATCGGAGGCCGGGTTGCCGCCGGCGTCACGGTCATCAAAAATCTGCTGCGCGGTCAGCCCGATCGAAAAGGGTATGCCGTTGGCGTCCTCGATTTGTCCGGGCGCACCGGGAGTGATCAACTGTTGGACGCCATTGCCGGCGGCGTTCAGAGCGTAGGACGGTTGGCTGCTCTGGTCGCCGCTGAAGATGTATTGGCCGTTCACGGCCGTCTGGCTCAGGCTCACCAGTTGTTCGAGAATTCCCTGTACCTGTGGCACGGCATCCAGCCGCTGGGACGCGGTGGATGTGCCGTTGGCCGCCTCGGTGGCCAGTTGCGTGGCGGTGTCGAGCACCTGAATCGCCTGCTGGATGGCGCTGCCGGCGCTCTGGACCTGCGGCGTGACATTCGTCAGGTTCTCCTGCGTCTGCTGCACGCCGGCGATCTGCGCGCGCAACTGCAGAATGCCGGAAATCTGATCCGGGGCGTCGGACGCCTGATTGACGCGCAGACCCGAAGAGAGCTGTTGATCGGCCGTGCTGATGCGGTTCTCAATCTGTTGCAGGCTGCTCAGAAACATTTGGGAATTAGGATTGAGACTGGGAGACATATTTGGCTGGGACCTCAGGAAGATATCATATCGATCAACGCCTGGGCCAGCGACTGCAGCGTAGTCACCAGCTTGGCGGCGGCTTCGTAGCCTTGTTGCAATTGCATGACGTTCACCGCTTCGGCGTTCAGATCCACGCCTTCCGAGGTCTGGCGCATACTTTGGGCTTGCGACAGGCTTTGCGCGGCCAGGGTCTGGTTGCTCTGGGCCTGATCCAATTGGCTGCCCACCTGCGCGGCTGCGTTGCCGTAGTATCCGGTGAAGCTGACATTGCCCAGCCCGCTCTGCGGCGCGCTGGCCAGCGCGGCTAAATCGAGCGGCACGCCGTTGGGGACATTATTGGTGTCGATCGCCGGCAGCCCGGCGGCAGTCATGGCCGGATCCACGGCCAGAGTCGCGGCCGCCGAATCCGGATGCGCGGTATCGGTCACGAACAAGCCGCTGGCCGCTGGCACGCCCGCGGAAACCGATCCTTGACTGACAATCTGGTTCACGGTGGTGGCCAGGGTGGATGCCAATTGATTGAGCGAACCCGGCTGGGACGCGTCGCCGGTCAGGGCCGGGATGGCCGTGTTGAGCACTTGCAGTTGACCTGCCAGGGTGCCGGACGTAATCTGGCCGGTTACATCCGCGCCGTCGGCGCCATAGACAGCCACCAGAGGCGGCGCCTGGGAGTCGATGGGCTGGGCGGTGGAGGCTGCCGCCAGACCGCTGGTCAGGGCGTATTGCTGGGAGCCTTCCACCAGCACCTCGCCATCCGACAGAGTGACTTGCACGCTGCCGTCCGGCTGCGGTAGAACTTGAATATTCACGAGCCCCGAAAGAGTCTGCAGGGTGTTGTAGATCTGGGCGCTCAGCCCGGCGTCATCCTGGCCGCCGCGCGCCGCGGCCGCGTTTAAACCAGCCAGTTGGCCGGTCAGATCGTTGATCTGCTGGACCGTGCCGCTGACATCTTGCGTGAGCGACTGGGACACGCTCGAAACGCCCGCCGCCGTGGTGTTGAAACTCTGGGCCAGCGATGTGGCGGCATCCATCACGTTCTGTTCGGTGCTGCCATCATCCGGAGATGTGCTCCACGCCGAAACGGCGCTGAAGAAGTTGGACAGGGCCCCGGGAATGCCTTCTCCGCTGCCCGTGGGCAACGCATTCTGCAAGTCGGTCAGGGCCTCGCTCTGGGCGGCGGCCGCGCCCTGCATGCCGGACTGCTGCCAGACATCCGCCTCGGCCAGCAGGTCCCGCGAATCGGTCACCGGACCTTGCAGCACACCTCCGAATAAGCCTGCGGCGGGGTCGAAAGACGCCGCTTCCAGGTTGGCGACTTGCTTGGCGTATCCGGGCGTGGAGGCGTTATCTATGTTGTTCTGGGACACGTTGAGCGCGTACTGCAAGGCATCCAGGGTGCTTGCGGTTCCAGCCAGCGCAGCGGAGAGGCCACCCATAGCGTTATCCGAAAAACGAGATGCGGCCGCTCCCGGAGAGCGGCCGGTAAGTGCCGTCGGCGGTATACCCGCCGCCGGTTTGCAGGCGATCCAGCCAGCGCCGGCCGGAACGCGCGGCCTGCTCCAGCAGGATGCCGGCTTGACGAATGTCCACGGCGGCTGCCATTATCTGTGCGCGCAGTTGTTTGTCGGTGGCTCGCCCGGCCAGACTGTCGCGCAGCCATTCGAGGTAGCCCTGCGCCTCGCGCCATTGCGTGATGCATTCATCCAGGCAGCAGGCGCGCGGACGCGCGAGCAGAAGGCAGGCGCCGCGGATGCGCGCCTGCGCCGCATCGAGCAGCATATTTGGATTCGGGTCGGCCATGGCGTTACTGTCCGGCCAGGGCGCGGCCGAGTTGTTGCGCATCCGGTTGATAGCGGCCCGCACGAAAGTCTTTCTGCAAATCATTGACGCGCTGCGCCGATTGGTTCGCTTGTGCCTGCAAGGATTGTGTGATGCGTCCGGCCAGGCTCGACAAGTCCACGTGATCGGGAACCGTGGCGCTCGCCGTGCCGGCGGAGGTGGATGTCTCTACTTGGATGCGCTGCGACTCCGCCGCGCGATTGGCCGTTGCGGAGGCCGGATCGTTTAGGGTGCGTTCGTCAACTCGCATATGCCGGGGTCTATTGCTCCTGGGTCACTTATCGGCTGAGCTCGCAGGGAGCTTTAGGTTTGCCCGGAGTGGTCCGCCGGTTCTAAGCCAATGTCCCTAAGTAAAGATTTTCCCGCTCGGCGCGCTCCTGGCGCCGATATGAAGGTTGCAGGCAGGCTCAGCCGCCGCCCCGGCATGAAGCCGGGATCTCAAACATAAGGATTATCCGATGATTTCCCTCGTTACCAATATCGATTCGTTGTTGGCGCAGCAGAACCTGAACGTCAACAGCCAGTTCCAGAGCAACACCATTCAGCAGTTAACTTCCGGCTACCGTATCAATTCCTCGGCCGACGATGCCGCGGGACTGTCGGTGGCCAACGGCTATCGCGACCAGATTGCGGAGCTCAACCAGGGCGTGTTGAACGCCAACCAGGGCGTCAGCCAGTTGCAGATTGTCGACGGCGGCCTGAGTAACATCTCTCAGATGCTCGACCGGTTGCAGACCCTGGCCACGGAGTCGGCCTCTCAGACTTTTACGGGCAACCGCCAAACCCTGCAGAACGAATACGGTTCCCTGTTGAGCGAAATCGACCGGCAGGCGGATAACGTGGGTTTGGGTGATAACAACAAGGCGAATGCCACCGACATTGCGGTGTATATCGGCGGCGGACAGGATGCGGCCACCAATTCCTCGGTGGACGTGAATCTGCAGAACCAGTCCGTAAGCTCGGCCGGCCTCGGCCTGGCCGGCACCAGCGTGCTCACCAATGGCATCGTGCAGTTGAGCACCACCCGGGTAGCCACCGCGATCGCCAATGGCAATACCGACACGTATACGGTGGACACCTCGACCGGGACCCACACCATCACGCTCACCGGCAACACCGGCGATTCCGTGCAAACGCAGGTGAACGAGCTGGCCGCGGACATGGGCGCGCTGGGCATCTCGGCCAGTCTCTCCTCCGGCGGCACGCTGCAGTTTCAGTCGAGCAACGCCTTCACCATCAAGGCGATCGCCAACAACGCCGCCGACCTGACGACCAACGCCAGCACCACCGCCACCAACACCGGCCTGAATAACCTGCAGTACACCAGCGTCACCTCCGGCGACGCATTGTCGGTTACGGTGGGATCCACGACGGCCAACATCACGCTGGGCGCGGGCGCTACCCAGGCGTCGGTGAATCTCATCAATGCCGGCCTGCAGGCCCAGGGAATTACGGGCGTTACAGCCGTGTTGGACGCCACCACGGCGGGCGCCATCAGTCTGCAAGGCGATGCCAATTTCACAGCCTCCGTCACGGGTACCGGCTCGGTGGGGGCGGGGACTCCGACCGGCGCATCCACGGCGGGCGACCCCAGTATCGCGATCGACGCCATCACCCAGGCAGTGCAGAGTTTAGGCACCGTGCAAGGCATCGTGGGCGCGGGCGAGAACACTCTGAACTATGCCATCAACCTGGCGCAATCGCAGATCACCAGCTTTTCGGCCGCGCAGTCCCAGATCCGGGATGCCAACGTGGCCCAGGAAGCTGCCAACCTGACCAAAGCCCAAGTCATGCAGCAGGCCTCCATCGCCGCCATGGCGCAAGCCAACCAGGAACCCCAGGCGGTCCTGGCGCTGTTAAAGCAATAAGCGCCGCGGCCACCCAGACGGCCTAGGCCAGACCGGGGTAAAATCCCGGCCTGGCCTGAGCCATTTTAGGTGAGGAGCATCGATATGAGCACCAGTGCATCTCCCATCAGCTCGTTGAGTTCGTACTCCGGAGAGTACTTCAACGGCATGAGCAACTATTCGCAGGATTTGAACAACGAAATCTCCCGCGAGGTGCAAATCGCGTCGTTGCCGATCCAGCAACTGCAGAACAATGTCAGCACCATGACCAGCCAGCAGACCGAGCTGCAGACCCTGAACAGCGACGTGGAGGGGGTTCAGTCCGCGATTTCGAGCCTCTCCGGCGCGGCCGGCAGCCTGCTCGCGGCCACTGTCGCAGACGCGTCGGTGGCCACCGCCACGGTCAGCAGCGGGGCGCTGGCCGGCAGCTACACGCTCGAAGTGGATAACCTGGGGTCCTATAGCGACGCGCTCAGCGTGGATGGGCTGCCTACGGTCACCGATCCCACTTCGCAGAGTATCAGCGCGAGCACCAGCTACACCTTGACGGTCAACGGGCAGACCATCCAGCCGCCCATCCAGCCGGCGGGATCCAGCCTGGATGACCTGGCGGCCGCCATCAACAGCGCCAATGCCGGGGTGCAGGCCGTGGTGGTGGATGTGGGCAGCAATGCATCGCCGGACTACCGGCTCTCGCTGCAGAGCGATCAATTCGGCGCGGTCAGCATGCAATTGAACGATGGCCGCGGGAATTTGCTGGAGGCCAGCGGAAGTTCCGGCCAGCCGGTCCAGTATAGCGTGGACGGCAAGGCCATCGAGAGCAATTCGGACACCATCACGCTGGCGCCCGGGGTCAGCGTCAACCTGACCGGCACCAACGTGGGATCACCCACCACCATCACGGTGGCGCCGGATGCCTCCGGTGTCGGCAATGCGCTACAGAGCTTCGTGACGGCCTACAATGCGGCCGTTACCGAACTCGATAAGAACGTGGGGCAAGGCGGCGGAGCGCTGGCGGGCCAGAGCATAGTTTACGAACTCCTCAACACGCTGCAGGGGCTGGCGAACTACACGCCCGGCGGCAGCCAGATTCCCTCGCTGGCGGCGCTGGGGGTGAGCTTCGACGACACCACCGGCCAACTGTCGTTCGATCAAAGCACCTTTGACACCGCCACCAGCGGCGAAAGCGCCGCCCTGGCGAGCTTTTTGGGATCGGCCACCGGCGGCGGATTCCTGGAGACGGCCACCAATTCCTTGACGGGCTTGGTCGACCCCACGACCGGCATCCTTTCCGGGGAACTCACCACGGTGCAATCCTCCATCACCAGCACCAATCAGCAGATCAGCGACGAGCAGGCCCAAGTGAGCCAATTGCAGACAAACCTGACGAATCAGATGTCGGCGGCCGACGCCATGATCTATTCGTTGCAGCAACAGGACAGCTATTTTCAGCAGATGTTCGCGGCCCAACAGGCCTCCGAGACCGCCGGATTGACATGAAAACCGAAGACACGAGCACGGAGCCCGGCGCGCGCCCACTGCGCCGCCTGGTGGCGGCGGGCCGCTACCGCGAAGCACAGGCCGAATTCGAAGCGTATGCCAGTGGAGTCGCGGAATCCTTGGCCGGCTTGAGCCCCGGGGACCCCCGCGCCGCCCGGGTCCAGGATGAATACCGGCGCCTGCTTCTGGATACGCGCCGGAGGGTGCTGGCCGGGCGCGCGCACGCCGCCGGCAGGCTGGCGCGTCTGGCCGGCGTCCGGCAACCTTATGCCGCGCCGGCAGCGCCGCGCCGGAGTTGGCAATATTTTGCCTAATCAGGTTTGGAACTCCTATTGCTCAAGCAAAGTCCGTATGGTCACATCGCCAACCCCGTCACCCCATAGCTGCCAGACCCGCTATTTTGGACCGGTCCCCTACGACCAAGAGTCCATCCTGGTATTCCCCGATGGCATACCCGCGTTCGAGTGCGAGAAGCGTTTTTTGATTTTGCGCCAGCCGATCAACGAGCCGCTGGTCTTTCTGCAGAGTCTGGATACTCCGGGGCTATGCTTCGTCACTTTGCCGGTGCTGGCTGCCGCGCCGGAGTTCCGCTTGCGCCTGTCGCCCGAAGATGGCGAGGCGCTGGGGCTGCCAAGCGGGTGCCCGCCTGTCATCGGGCGCGACATCTTATGTTTGGCGATTCTTTCCCTGCAAGAGGATTCGCCCCCCACGGTCAATTTGCTCGCGCCCATTGTAGTGAATCTGCGCACTCTGCGGGCGCGCCAGGCGATCCAACTGGAATCCGGCTACACTCTGCGGGAATCTTTGCCGTGGCGCGAGGCCGCATGCTCGTGATGCGGCGGCGCGCCGGCGAATCGATCCTGATCGGCGAAGACATCGAGATCCAGATCATTCACATCGGGGAATCCCGCATCAAGATCGGAATTACGGCGCCCAAATCGGTGCCGGTAAGCCTGAAGGAAGTGAAGTTGGTGGGGCAGGCGAATCTGGCCGCCGCACGGCTGCGCTCGGTGGCGGATCTACAGACCATGCTGGAGCGGCTGCTCGACGGCGGCGGCGAAAAATGAGCATCGGTCAACAAATTGCCGCGGTGGGTTTCGGATTGTCGACCTTCGCGGTGGCGGCCCAGTCGCCGCAGGAGGCGGCCCGCCAGGCCCAGGAGGCTTCGGTCGCGCGGCAGCGTCAGGCGGTGGCAACGATGCGGCTGTCGATCGCCAGGCAGCCTGCCGGGACTGGGGCGGCGGCCAGGCCGGCGTCGACCATCTCCGGGCCGGACTTCGTCCTCTCCTGGCCGGTCCTGTCTTCGGCCTGCGACCCGATGCCGGAGCCAGATCTGGCCCCGCTGCTATCCCAGGCGGCCCAGAAGGAGGGCGTGGATGCGAGCCTGTTGCGCGCCGTAGCCGAGCAGGAATCCGGCTTCCGGCCATGCGCGGTCTCCGCCAAAGGGGCTATGGGATTGATGCAGTTAATGCCCGCGACGGCCCAGGATCTGGGTGTGCGGGATCCTTTTGACCCGCAGCAGAGTCTCGAGTCCGGGGCCCGTTTCCTCAAGCAATTGCTGGCGCGATTCGGCGGCGATGCGGCGTTGGCTCTCGGCGCCTACAATGCCGGTCCGGAGCGCGTGGAACAGGCAGGAGGTGTGCCCTCGAATCCGGAAACCGTGCGTTACGTGGAGCATATTCTCAGCCGGTTGCCGATCCGCTGAACCGCGCACATTGGCGGCGCCCCGCCCGATAAGCATGGTGTGGAAGCTTTTTGGGCAGACGCGGAGAGACTCTTCGATACAGCCTGCCGGGCGGGGCAGACCGGCTCGCCGGACTGCGACCTGGCCATACTGATTGGCGCGCAGGGCGGGATTCATATCCTGGAAGCCGGCGAATGGGCGCTACCCGGCTTGCTGGCTCACCATGGGGCGCAGACCGGTTACCGCATCACCCGGAGGCAGGGCAGCGTAAAGCTGGAGGGACGCTGCGGGTCGACCGCTTGCCAAATGCTCGCCGATTCACCGGCCCACACCGCCAGGCAGCTATTGAGCCCCATTGCCCCAGGGTACCTCCGCGGAAATCCGGCGGCCGCGCTACTCTGCCAGCCGGATCGAGAGCCTTAGATGAAACAGATCGCCATGATCGGCTTGGAGGCAGCGGAGATTCCCTGGCTGCGGCTGCTCATCGTGCTGTTGCGGCATCCGGATCCGGTGGTCCGGCAGGTTGTGTGCGAGGCACTTCACTATTTGGAGGATATGGCGGCCCGTGCGGATCAGACCCGGGTGGCCGGTTGAAGGCACCCTGCCAGCGCCCGCGGTGGCCGCGGCTGAAGCTCAGGGCCGCAGATAGACTGGCGTACAGTTCCTGGCGGGCCCTGGCGTTGCCGGCACGGGCGCTTTCTTGAGGAACAGCTTGACTTCCAGGCGCTGTCCCTGGCAATCGAACGCCACCACGCTCCAGCTCTCGTCCCCAAAGCTTTTGGCCAGGAAATTCTTCCCGAAAATCGCCGTTGGGATACTCATACCCATGGCGCCCAGGGTTCTCTCGAGCGCTGTCTTTACGTTGCCCAAAACCATATTGGCGATCTCGGCTACCGCGTCCAAGACCTCGGAATCCACGGTCGAGTATTCGCTCATCAGCATGAGCGACGCAATGCGGCAGGCGAATTCCGCCGAGCAGGAGAGCGTTCCCGTGCCGGTCCACTGGCCCGCCATGCCGATTAAACAGATGACGCCGTCCACCGGATGTGCGGGGCGGCTGTCGAGGTATGCCCCCACGAAATTCAGTTCCGCGTTCAGCATGGTCGCGAAGACCTCTTCGGCGGCCGAACGAATCTCACTCACAATTTGTTCACGATCGAGCATGCGCATGTCCCGTGTAACTTATCGGCGGAGCCGGGCGGATCTTTAAACCGCCGCCTTAAAGCAAATGCGCGACCAGCCCGATAGAAGGGGGGGAGTTATGGCTTTGAACATTCTGGTTGTGGACGACTCTACTGCGATACGCAAGATCCTGATCCGGGTGCTGCGGCAGACCAGCCTGGAGATCGGGGAGATTTTTGAGGCCCGCGACGGCTTGGAAGCTCTGGACACGCTCCGGAAGCAACCGCTGCACCTGGTGCTGTCCGACATCAACATGCCCAACTTGGACGGTCTGGGCCTGCTGGCGGAATTGAAGAACGCCGCCGAGTGGCGCCATCTGCCGGTGGTGATGATTACTACCGAGGGCAGCGAGGAAAAGGTCGGCCAGGCCATCCGGCTGGGATCGGCTGCCTATATCCGAAAGCCGTTCACGGCCGAACAGATTCAGGAAAAGATCGGCGCCCTGTTGTGAGCGGCGCCGCGGAATCGCCGCTGGCATGCGGCGGCGCCCGGCGGCTGGGCACGGCCATGGCGTGGCGCGGACAGGCCTGCCCTGCCGTTTCGCCACGGCGGCGGCCGCGGCAAGAATCTGGCGCGGCCGGCGGGATTCCGTCGTCCGGGATGCCAGGCACGTCCGCCTATTTAAAGATAAATAGCTATGGAAATCCGATTGCTGTGGGGGGTAGCGTATGCTAGGCGGCCTCTCCAACACCCTGGAACGATATATGGATCTGCTGAGCGCCCGGCAGAAACTGGTCGCATCGAACATCGCCAACGCGGACACGCCCGGCTATAAGACCAAAGACATTGATTTCCAGTCGGAACTGCGCCTGGCGGTGGGCGGCAGCCCGCAAGTGCAGGAAGTGGACGGTCTGCCGGCCAAGAACGATGGCAACAACGTGAGCATGGACCGGGAAGCGCGCCTGCTGGCGGAGAACGGCATGCGATTCAATCTGGCCTCCAATCTGCTCCGCAGCGAAATCCAATCGATCCGCGCGGCCCTGCAGAGCGGGAGCGGCACATGAGTCTGTTCGGGGCTCTGGCGGTGAGCGCATCCGGCATGTCGGCCGAGCGCACGCGCGCCGAGCTTCTGGTTGAGAATCTGGCCAATGCCGAAACCACGCGCACGCCCGAGGGCGGCCCGTACCGGCGGAAGGACGCCATCTTCACTTCCCAACCCATGGCTTCATCCTTTGGATCGCTGTTCGAGTCCCACTTGCAGGAAGGCGTGGCCGTGGCCGAGATCAGCGTCGACACGCGCGATCCGGAGCGGCGCTATCTGCCGGGGCATCCGGATGCCGGCGCGGACGGTTACGTGGCTTTCCCGCGGATCCATCCGGCCGAGGACATGGTGGATCTGACCGGCGCTGCGCGGGGGTTCGAGGCGAATGTGGCGGCCATTTCGGCCGTCAAAGACATGATCATGCGATCGATCGATTTGTTCAAGTAAACCGGGAGAAAGGCGTATGCCAGCACCCATATCGGCCGTAACCGCCATTTCGATGCCCGAGATGGGCGCCCTTCCGGCCGCCGGTTCCGGCGGAAGCGAATTTCAGGCGCTGCTCACCCAAGCCATAGGCGGCGTGGAACGCTTGCGCGGCGATGCCCGCCAGAGCGCGGAGCGCTTCCTCAGCGGAGAAGGCGAAGAGGTACATACCGTGGCGCTGGCCACGCAGCGCGCCGAACTGGCTTTCGAGACTTTCGTGCAGGTCCGCAATAAGGTGGTCTCGGCTTATCAGGCGATCATGCAAATGCAGATTTAATATACGCCGGAAGTGGACATGGATCAGATCAAGAAGCTGTTCGCGCGCTTGTCGCTGGGCCAGAAGACCAGTCTGGCTGCCGCCGCGCTGCTGATCGCCGGCGGATGGTTCGGCCTGGCGCAATGGCGCCGCCAGGCGGACTTCCGGCCCCTCTACACGGGGTTGGCGGCCGATGATGCGGCGGCCGTGGTGCAAAAGCTGAAAGAAAGCGGGCACGAATTCCGCCTCTCGGAAAACGGGAGCGTGGTGCTGGCGCCGTCCGCCCAACTGGCGGAACTGCGCTTGCAAATGGCCGCCAGCGGTCTGCCCAAGAGCGGCCGCATAGGTTTCGAGCTTTTCGACAAGACCAGCTTCGGGGTCACGGATTTTGCCGAGCATATCAACTTCCGGCGGGCTTTGGAGGGCGAACTGGAGCGTTCCATCCTCTCGCTGACCGAGGTGGAACAGGCGCGCGTGCATCTGACCTTCCCCAAGGAATCCGTGTATCTGGAAGCCCGCCAGGCAGCCAAGGCCAGCGTCGTCCTGGGATTGCGCGCGGGATCGCAGATGTCCGCGCAAAACATCCTGGCGGTGTCGAATCTGGTGGCCAGCGCCGTGGAGGGGTTGGCGCCGGAAGCGGTCTCGGTGATCGACACGCGCGGCAATCTTCTGAACCGTCCGCGGCACACCAACCCAGGCGACGATCTGGAGGGATCCGCAGCCAATCTCGAATACCGCGAAATGGTGGAAAAGAGCCTGCTGGCCAAAATCCAATCCACGCTCGAACCGCTGCTGGGCGCCGACCGTTTCCGGGCCGCGGTTTCCGCGGAGTGCGATTTTTCGAGTGGCGAGCAGAGCGAGGAAAACTTCGACCCGGCGCGTTCCGTGATGCTCAGCTCGCAGAAGACCGAGGATGTGGCCCCGGGGGCGCTGGCGGGCGGGGCGCCCGGCACGGCCTCCAACCTGCCGCACCCGCCGGCACGAGGCGGCGGGGCGGCCAGCGCATCCCGCCGCAGCGAGGAGATCACCTACCAGTCCAGCCGGTCGGTGCGGCGGACGCGGCTGCCACAGGGAGAATTGAAGCGCCTTTCGGTATCCCTGTTAATCGACCAGGAGGTCCGCTGGGAGGGTGGGCCGCCGCACCTGCAACAGGTCCTGATCCCTCCGCCGGCCGACAAACTGAAGACCATACGCGACCTGGTGGCCGGGGCCATCAGCTTCAAGGCGGAACGCGGCGATCAACTGATCGTGGAGACGCTGCCGTTCGACGCCACTTTGCATAGCGAGCCGCCGGCGCCGCCACCCCTGGCGGGACCCACGCCGGCGGCGCCCGCTTCCCGGCTGCCTTTGCGGTTGCCGGCGCCGATCATCCTGGGCGCGGTGGCCGCGGGTATCCTGGTCCTGGCGGTTTTGGCGGCTTGGGGTTGGCGGCGGATGCGGCGGGCAGGCCGCGATCCGGATCTCGGCCGGGCGTTGCCCTCGCCGCAGGGCGCGCCGGCCCTGGCGGGCGGCGATCCGCTGGAGAGGACCATCGAGAATCAGATGGCTGGCCAGGCCAATCTCCAGGCGCGCCTGGAAGCCGAAGTGTTGAATGCCATCAAGGTTCCCAACACCACCAGCAGCAAAAAGGACGCCCTGGCCAAATATCTGCGCGAGAGTCTGAAGAAAGACCCAATTCCGCAGGTGCAAACGCTAAGAACATGGCTAAACGAGAAGTCTTGACGGCATGGACGCGGCGCACGCGGCCCGTGGATGCCCGTCCGGCGATTGCGGAGAATAACACGCGATGATCGCGAATATCAAACGCAACGAACTGATTTCCGGAGTGCGCAAGGCGGCCATGCTACTGGTGCTGCTGGGAGAGGAAGCCAGTGCGCAGATGCTGAAAGAGCTTTCCGAGGATGAGGTGCAGTCGGTCTCGCGGGAGTTGGCGCGCGTGACCACCATCACCAACGAGGAAGCCGAGTCCGTGCTCGAAGAGTTCTACCAGATGGCCATGGCCCGGGAGTACGTGGCGCGGGGTGGCATCGACTACGCGCGCAAGGTCCTCATGAACGCCTTCGGTCCGGACACGGCCAAGAAACTGGTGGACCGGCTGGTCAAGACCATGGGCAACGACACGGCGGCCTTCGACGCGCTGCAGAAAGCCGACCCGCAGCAGCTGGCCAAGTTCATCCATAGTGAGCACCCCCAGACCATCGCCTTCATCCTGTCGCACCTGAGCGCGTCGCAGGCCGCCGCGCTACTGATCTCCCTGCCGGCGCAATTGCGCGCGGACGTGGCTTTGCGCATGGCGCACCTGGACCAGATTTCACCCGAGATTATCCACAAAATAGCGGCGGTTATCGGTCAGAAGTTGCAGGCGTTGGGCGAATTCAGCCGGGAATCCTACGGCGGCGTGCGGGCGGTTTCGGAGATGTTCAACCGCCTGGACTCGGGCGCCAGCAAAGAGATCCTGGAGTCCATCGAGAAAGAGAATTCCGCCTTGGCCGATACCATTCGCCACCTGATGTTCGTTTTCGAGGATATGCTTCTGATCGACACCAACAGTTTGAAGGAGGTGCTGGCCAAGGTGGATCGCAAGGTCCTGACGCTGGCCCTGAAGGGCACCAGCGAGCAGGTGCGCAGCCACTTCGTGCAATGCCTTTCGCAGCGCGGCGCCGAGATGCTGCTCGAAGACATGGAGGCCCTGGGACCGGTGAAGATCAAGGAAGTGGAAGGCGCGCAGCAGCAGATCATCGCCGTGGTCCGGCAATTGGAAAGCGATGGCGTCATCAACTTGAAGGGCGCCGGTGGCGAGCAGTATGTCGTCTAAGATCCTGACGGGCCCGGCAGGCGCCGCCGCCGCCAGATGGCCCTGGCCGATCATGGCGGGTATCGCGGCCGCCTCCGGCGGACGCGGGGCGGATGCCGCCCCGGGGATGGAGCCCGAGGGCGATGCGGCGGGGCGTCTGGCGGAGCTGGCGCAACAGGCCGAACGCCGCGTGCAGGAAGCCAGGCAAGCCGGCTTTCGCGAAGGACAGGCCGCCGGACGGACACAGGCGCTGGCTCAATTGCAAGCCGAACTGCCGCCGGTGATGGAGAAACTGGCGCAGAGCCTGGCCGAAATCGCGGATTTGCGTCCGCGCCTGCTGCGCGAGGCCGGAACCGATCTGGTAGAGCTGTCGTTGGGAATCGCGCGGCGTATCCTGCACCGGGAGATCTCGATCGATCCGGGAGCTCTGGACGGCCTGGCGAGGGCCGCCCTGGAAAAACTGGGTTCGCAGGCGATCTGCCGCGTACGCACCCATCCGGAACTGGAAAGCTGTCTGCGGCAGGCGCTGGCCAAGGCGGGCCGCGCGGCTCTCCCCCTGTTGGCCGATGAGACGCTCGCGCGCGGCGCGGTGCTGCTCGAGACCGGGCGTGGAAAGCTGGACGCTTCGCTGGAAACCCAGCTTGCCGAAATAGGCCGCGGACTGGCGGACCGGATCGGGGGGCCATAACCATGGCCAGCATTTTGAGTCCATGTCTGGCGGCCCTCGCCGGTCTGGAGAGTATGCGCCAGATGGGCGAGGTGGTGGAGATGGCTGGCCTGCTGGTGGAGTCGACCGGTCCGGCGGTGGCCATCGGCGACTTCTGTGAGATCGTCACGGCCACCGGACGCCGCGTGCGCAGCCAGGTGATCGGTTTTCGGGACGGGCGGGTGTTATCGATGCCGCTGGAGGAAACCGGGGGAGTGGAACTCGGCAGTCCGGTCGTCGCCCGTCCAGATGCGGCGCGGGTGGCCGTAAGCCCGGGACT
>JBEKYC010000034.1:0-101309 GCA_049511415.1 Bryobacteraceae bacterium
ACCCAGCGGCGCGAACAGACGCGTGCGCAGAAATTCATCATAGGGCTCGCCCGACACGATCTCAATGATGCGCGACAACGTGTCCGGCGCCGCGAGCCCGCTGTAAGCCCACTGCGTGCCCGGCTGGAAGTCCAGCGGGACCGTCCCCAGGCGCGGCGCGTAAGTCGCCAGCGTATCGCCCTCGACGGGCCGCGGCGGGCCCGACTTCGAGCCGATGCCGCCAGTCATCAGGCCGTTGGTATGCGTCAACAGGTCGCGTATGGTAAGTTCCCGATCGGCCGGGATGACATACGATTCGGAGTTACTCCGCGCCACGGCTACTTTCGGATTCTTGAACTCGGGCAGATACTTGGAAACCAGATCGTTGAGCCGCAGCTTGCCCTCTTCCAGCATCATCATGGCCGCCACGCCGGTGATGGGTTTCGACATCGAGGCGATGCGGAAGATGGCGTCCGTCTGCATGGGACGCTTCGACTCGATGTCCATCAGCCCGTGCGCCTCGAAATGCACCACTCGCCCGCGCCGGGCCACCAGCGTCACCGCGCCCGAAATCTCTCCGGCGTCGATGTGCCTTTGAATGGCCTCATGCACGCGCCGCAACCGCGCGGAGGACATACCCGCGTCCTCGGGTTTTCCTTGCGGGATGGGCCCCGCCGTTACCGGCGCGGCGAAGCACGGCGCCAGGAAAACTGCCAGAGCGTAACCAGCTTTCATAAGTGCTCTCTCTAAGTTACACCGCGAAAGTTACTACCGCTTTACCTAGTAGCTTACGGCTCGCCAACTCCCGCAGACCTGCCGGCGCCTCCTCCAGCGGAAAAGTCTTGCCTACCACCGGCCGGATCTGCCCGCCCAGGTACATTGCCGTCAGCACCTCGTGCGTATGTGCCAGGAACTCCGGATGCTGCGCCACGTACTGTCCCCAATGCACGCCCACGATCGAGATATCCTTCAACAGCACGCGATTCGCCGGCACGTTGGGGATGCGCCCGCTGGCGAACCCGACCACCAGCATGCGTCCTTCAGCCGCGATGCAGCGCGTGGACAGATCGAATACGTCGCCGCCCACCGGATCGTAAACTACGTCTACGCCCCGCCCCCCCGTAATCTCCTTGACGTGTTCCACCCAAGCCGCATCGTTATATGACAAGACATGATCGGCGCCCTGCTCGCGGCAGAAATCCAGCTTGGCTGCGCTGCCCGCGGTGGCGATCACCTGCGCGCCATATGCCTTGCCGATCTGAATCGCGGACATGCCCACGCCGCTCGCGCCCGCGTGCACCAGCAGCCATTCGCGGTGCGCCAAAGCGGCGCGGCGATGCAGCGCGAAATAGGACGTGTGATAGACCACCGGCATGGCCGCGGCTTCGGTGAAATCCATGCCCGCGATCAGATGGAAGACGCGGCTGGCCGCCGCCAGCGAATACTCGGCGAATGCGCCGTTATGCGTCATGGCCATCACTGGATCGCCGGGAAATACGTGCTTCACTTCCGTCCCCACCGCATCCACGGTGCCGGCCACTTCGGCGCCCGGCACGAACGGGAAAGGCGGCCGCACCTGATACTTGCCTTGAATCTGCAGAATGTCGAAGAAATTCAGCGCCGCCGCGTGATTGCGGATGCGCACCTCATGCGGACCGGGATCGGGAATCCGAATCTCGTCGAGCGTCATCTGCTCCGGCTCGGAAAATGCGTGTACTTGCCATGCTTTCATGCGAACGAACAGTAGCACATGGCTCCGCCCGCGGCAAGATCGGCTGGGACCGCCTGGGATCAATGAATTAGTGCGCCGCCCGCGGAGAATACTTGTTCAGCAACGAGATCAATCGCCCGGCCGGCGGCGGTGGTTTCAACCCGCTACTTAGTATCTGCTTATTTTCCCACCGCTGGTGATATAACTCCTCATTCACGTCGATGTCGTTACGCAGCGTCGAGCCATCCAGCGAAATCCCCGCGAACACGCCATGCGCGCGCGACCACGACAGAATCTCCGCCGTCATAAATGCGTCGGTCTGCGCGCTGGTGTCGCGGCCCACCGGACCAGCCGCTACCGACGCGTCCGCGCCCAACGTAAATTTGGTCTTCAACAGCCGCTTTATGCCGCGTTCATTCATCACCAGCAGAACCAGATCCGTGGAAGAGATACCGGCCTGGAAACCCACGCTGCCACCCTCGATGCGCACCGCGCCCGGCGCTCCCCATCCTTCGCCGGACGCGTTCCGGCAAGTGACGAAGCCGCGCCCGTACTTGGCGGCGACCACAAAGCCACCCTTCTTCAAACCTGGCACCAGCACGATGCAATGGCTCTTGTTGAGCAAGTCCTGCGGGATCGACTTATCGGGCGTGCTCATCACTTCACTGAATAGCGATGCCGCATCGTCCAACCGCTCATCCGTCTTACCCATCTTCTCCGACTCGGCCGCCCTGGTCGTGGAGCATAAGCCGGCAACACACAATACAACGGCAAAGAAACGCATCTGCCTATGGTAACAGCCGCCGCGAACTTCGTAGCACAAAATACGCGGCCAACGGCATAACCGCAGCCGCGGCGCATACCGGACCATAGCCGCGCGCATCCACCACCGCGCCGATGACCGGCGAGATCAACGCCTGCGCCACGCCGTAAGAAGCCACCAGCATGGCGATGGCGAAACCCGCGCGATTCCCGCCAAAGATATCGAGCGGCATCGTGTAGACGTTGACGCTGACCGCGGAAACCGCCAGGATGCTGATGGAAATTCCGGCCGCGGTCCAACCCGCCGTGGGTAGCAGCGGGATCGCCACCGCGGACACCGCCAGCAGCGCGCCCACCAGGCAAACGCGCGTGCGCGCCGCCACCGGCGCCATGCCCCCGCGGATCCAGCGCAGCGACATCCAACCCCCGCCAAAACCACCCAGCATGGCAACCAGCGGAGGCATCACCGCATACCAGTTCGCCGCCACCAAAGCCAGCCGGTGTTTGTCCACCAGATAAAGCGTCGTCCAGTTCGTCCACAGCGAATAGACGCTCATGTTCAGGGCATTCGCCACGCCCAGCGTCCACAAGCGCCCATCCCGCAGCAGCATGACGGTTGATGGACCGCCGAGTGCCGGCTGCGTAGCCTCAGGCACATGCCGCGCGGTCAGATTCCACAGCGGAATCCACAGCAGGCCCAAGCTGCCGGTGATGACAAACGCCTGCCGCCATCCGTACTCGACCGCAATCCAGGCAGCCACCGGCGGCGCCAGGATCATCCCCAGGCTCACTCCCGCCTGATTCAGAGCGTTGCCCAGCGCCCGTTCCGCCGGCAGCAAATATCGATGAATCGCCTTACCCGCGCCCGGAATGCCCGCGGCCTCCGCCATGCCCAACACGCCGCGGCAGCCCAGCAGCCCCGTCAGTCCGCGCGTGAATCCCGTAGCGATACCCGCGCAGGACCACACGCCGATCGCCAGGCTGATGGCGCGGTTCAGTCCGATGCGATCGATCAGCATGCCGGCGGGCAGTGCGCTGGCGGCGTACGCAATCGACAACACCGCCACCACCAGCCCGTATTGCGCGTTGGAAAGATGGAACTCGCCGCGCAACTGCGGCGCCAGCGCGGCCAGCGTCTGCCGGTCCAGATAGTTGATCGTGGAGCACAGCACGAACACGCTTACTGCTAACCAACGATACCGGCTGGCCCTCACTGCAGCTCGATGGTGGCCACTTCGCCGCGCGTGGCCAGCTTGGCGTTGCTCTTGGGAAGGTATTCCACTCTGATGCGGCGCGGCTTCTGTGCACCGCAAGCCAGACTCATTCGCCCATCGCCGCCGATGATAGCCACCTGGCTCGGATCGGCGACCAGCAGCTTCAAAGTCTTGCCATCTTCATCCAGCACCGTCAGGCGCAGCCGCTTGCCCAGACAATCGACCTGTTTCAGCGTGCCGTTCGCCACCGTGGAGCCTTTCGAGTCGTCCCACCACGGCACCACCTTCTCGCCTGGCTTGGGCAACGACTGACCCTGATTGGCCTTCGCCTCCAGGGCGTGCAGATCCGCGCGCGCCTGTTCCTTCAAACGCTCCGTCTCGCGCGCTTCTTCATCGGCTTTGCGCCGGCGCTCGGCATCCTCCCAATCCAGACGCCGCTGCTCCACCTCCGAGCGCAAACGCGCGAAGCGGGCCCGGTCTCCCGGCGTAGTAGCAGCCTGCTCGGCGGACTTCCAGGCCTGCACCGCCTTCGGATAGTCATGCTGATCGAGCGAAGCCTCCGCCAGCGCCTGCCAGTAACCGACGTTCCGCGGATCCAGCTTGGCGGCGAGTTGCAGATCCTGCACGCGCTTCGCCCCATCCGCCTCGCGCTGCGCCATCAGAAAATGCGGCTCACCCAGCTTGGGATTGATCTTGATGGCAAGATCGAGCGCGGCGATCGCCTTGGGCGCGTCCGGCTCCAGCCGCGCGTATTCCAGATAACATTCGGGACTCTTGGCGCCGGCCTCCATAGAAGCTGCAAAATCCTTGCGCGCTTCCTCGTTATCCTTGCCGCGCAAATCCAACATGCCCAGGCCCTCCCAGGCCTCCGCCACGTGTTCCTTCTGCGCGATTAGTTCGTGATACGTTTCGCGCGACGAACCGATCAGCAGATCGGCCACCGCCAGCTGCGCCGCCGCCGGCTCCACGGGATGCTCCGGAAAATCCAGCGGACTCATAGGCAGCGGAGAAATAGAAGTAACCGGAAAGCGGCCCGCCGCCAGATGCAGTTCCGCCTGCGTCTCGATCTGCTCCGGCGATTTGCCAAACGCGTTGCGGAACGCCGCGTCTTCGTCCACGCCCTTGCGCAAATTGAACGTCAGCACCCGCAGGTTGCCGTAGTATTCCGGCTCGACTGCCAGCAGGTGGACCCGCGCCCAGTCGATATCCGGGTGCGGTGGCGGCTCGCCCAGCGTGATCTTGATGCCGCTCACCTGGATGGTGGAGAACAGCGCCACCAGCCCGCGCTCGATGCGTTCCGGCATGCGCGCGCTGGTGGTGTCCAGAAACAATTGTGTCAAGCGCGCATACACATCGCTCGAAATCGGCTGGCCCGCCGTCAGCACGATGTTATATTGCGCCCGCCCGCGCGTCACCATATCCGGCATGTGCGGCGCGCCGGATTTGAACAGCATGACGTATACCGGCAGCGGCATCCGCAGATCATTCTCGCCCAACACCTGTCCCAGCGCATGCCGGAACTCCTCGAATTTCACCAAGGTGTCGCGGCCGTCCTTCGTGCCCGCACTGCTGAAGACTTCGATGGGACCCGAGGTGAACCGGACCCAGTGCTCGCCGGCCAGGGCCGTGAGGGGCGCCAGCCCGCAAAGCAGGAACAACCGCCGCATTCCTTCATCGTAACAGGGCCGGCGCCGTGTACTATACTTGAGCAAAAATGAATGAAGTCCGCGTAATGGGCGGTGCACGCCTCGGTTGGCTTAATGCCACCCATCCGTTCGCCAGGTTAGTGGTTTCCGCGGCGCGCTTACGGCTGCATGGGCTGCTCGGCTCCTACGAATTTATGCCCGGCGAGATAGTCGCGCTCGAACCTTAGCGATCGTTCCCGTTTCTGACGGAGTGGCATTCGTATCATACATACAACTCGGGCTTTCAGCCCCGTGCTTCGGCGAACCCGGCGGTTCAGTGGCGGGGTGTCCCCGTGCGCTTAAGTTGGATCGTTTTCTTTAAAGCTGCATGGAATGGTCTACAGCGGCGTTGTCAATCTCGTGGGCCATTCGGGTGTCGCCGAGGGCGCAAGCCGTAGACCTCCGCGAGGGCCATTCCGTCAATGAGATCAAGGCTTACCTCTTACTATTGCAAAACTATCAACGCATTATTGTCCGTGATGTTCGCGGCAATGTTGGCGTTTCACGTGTTTCGCCGCTAGGACTGCAGCGGCACACTCGCCTTGAAAATTTCGCCCGGCGGGATATCCACCACCGCCTGATTCGAAACTGTCTTACCCGCCACCGTAGCCGTCACCGTGATTTTGCAGTGACCCGGCGGTACGGCCGTCTTCACCCACACTTTGGTGTTGCTGACCTTCTCCGCCGGCAGAGCGCCAGTAGGAGGTTCGAGCGTAACCAGGAATTCGGACCCAACGGCCGTGTCGGCGTCGGGCACCGTGAGTTCCAATGAGCCGCGTTTGTCCGCCGCCGCCCGATCCTGCCGGGCCTGCTCCACTTTCGCGTTCAGCGTGTCGAGCTGAACTTTGACGTCCTTTTCCAGTTGCGTCATGTTGGCCTGGAATTCGGTAACCCATTCCTTGGTTTCCTGCAAGACCGAGCCTTCGACCAGCGAGATGAACTCTTTAGCGCGCAGGATCATGGCCGCGACCTGTTCCGGTGTGGGGCCGCCACAGCAGGCCGCGCGGAGCGAGGTCCAGTCCAGATGGAATTCGAGCAGCGATTTTTCGATGGTCGTCGCGGTCAGGACGTAGCGGGCCCAGCCGGTCGAAAAGCCGAAGGCCTTGTCCAGACCGAGAAGCGCGGCCGCCAGTCCCACGAAAAGAGACGCAGCCAGCCCCGTATCAAACGACTTCTTGGCCGCTTCATCTATTCCCCAGTATTGCCGGAGCATCAGGGTAGCGATCGGCACCACGCCGCCGGCCGCGGCGAACACCAATGCGAACAACTGAATCGCGCGTGAGAAGAGCTGTTTCCAGCGCTTATTGTGCCAATACCAATCGATGGCCTTTCTGCCTACCTGGTCGGAATACTTATATACTTTGTCGAGAGACGCATCGATCTGCTGGCAATCCCAACCCAGGCAATCCGATGCGGGAGGTTGGATATTCTTTTCTATAGGTGGGTTGTTCTTACCAAACATTTCCGAACCTTTTCCTCTGCCGCCCGGTAGCATATCACACCCGTGCGCGTCCGGCAGCAGCCACACTATTGCAAATCACTTGCAAATGGAGGGTTGTTTTTTGCTCGGCTTCCAAATATAATTGCAATTGAGTTGCAAAAGATGTCCCCATCTCATTCAGCCGCATGCGACCCGCTTCTCTCATTTTTCTAATCCTGTCAGGCGCCTGGCCCGCCGCCTCGGCCGATCCTCCCAGTTTGACCGGGAAAGTACTGGACCCGAGCGGCGCTGCCATGCCTGCCGTAACGATTACCATTCGCAACGCCGCAACGGGCGTCGAACAAACGGCCGCCACTGCGAACGACGGATCTTATGCCTTCCCCGATCTGCCGGCCGGGCATTACGACCTACGTGTGGACGAACCAAACTTCCAGCTCTACCGCCAGGCAGGATTGGAAATCGCAGGCGCGCGCAGTCTGGACATTACCCTCCAGATCAAACCGCAAAACCAGATCATGACTGTCAGCGAGGACGGTATCGCCATAGATCCAGCCAACACGCAGTCCGGCGAGACCCTCTCGGGCGCGACCACGCGCTCGGTGCCGTTGAACGGGCGCAGTTTCACGGACCTGCTGGCTCTGCAGCCCGGCGTCATCCCCACCAGTACGCAGCAGCCCAACGCCGTGCTGATGGCCGGCGTCACCAGCACGCCGCCTTCGGGCGGGCTGAATCCCGGAAACATGTCCGTCAGCGGCCAGCGCGAAACCGCCAACGGCTTCGTGGTCAACGGCAGCAACGTAGAAGAAACCGTGAACATGGGCACGGCCATCATCCCCAATCTCGATTCCATCGCCGAACTGCGCGTCCTCACCAACAACTTCAACGCGGAATACGGCAATTACAGCGGCGGCCAGATCCAGGTGGTCACGCGCTCGGGCGCCAACGCTTATCACGGCGATCTCTTCGAATTTCTGCGCAACACGGATCTGGATGCCCGCAACTTCTTCTCGCCGGACCGCGCGGAGTTCGATCAAAATCAGTTTGGCGCCACCCTAGGCGGTCCCGTGCGCCGCGACAGGATCTTCTTCTTCGCCGACTATCAGGGCACTCGCATGAGCCAGGGCGTGGACACCGGACTGATTCGCGTGCCGTCGCTGGCCGACCGCGCGGGCGATTTCGCGGATCAGGCACAATCCCTGACCGGCGACGTGAACGGGCAATACTGGGCAGGGCTGCTCACTCAACGCCTGGGCTATGGCGTCTCGCCCGGCGAACCGTATTACACCGCGAGCTGCGCCAACGCCACCCAATGCGTATTCCCCGCCGCCGTGATTCCGCAGCGCGCCTGGTCGGCGCCGGCACGCGCGCTGCTCGCATCCATACCCACGCCGAATGCCGGCCCGGATCAATTCACCACTTCCTCCTACGGCGAGTCGCTGGGCGACGATAAAGGCGCGATGCGCATGGATGGCAACTCGCGCTGGGGCATGTTATCGGCTTATTACTTCGCCGATAACTACAATTTAGACAACCCCTATCCCACCGCGCAGGGCGGCGCCAGCGTGCCCGGCTTCAACGCCCGCAACTTCGGCCTGGCCCAACTGGTCAGTTTGAGCGACACCAAAACCTTCGGCGCCAATACGGTGAACGAGTTCCACCTGAGTTACATGCGCACGGCGAACGTGGCCGGCCAGCCGGTAGGCGGCGTAGGACCCAGCTTGAGTTCGCAGGGGTTTGTGGAAGGCGGCGGCACACCTGGAATCGTGCCGCTGGTGCCCAGCATCGAAGGCATCGCCAATGTATCCTTCAACGACTTCACCATCGGCGTGGACACTACCGGCCTGCGGCAGGTGAATAACACCTTCCAATGGTCCGACGATTGGTCGCGCGTCACTGGCGGCCACAGCCTGAAATTCGGCGCGTCCGTGCATTATGACCAGGTCAATACCAATCCGGACGCGCAATCCAACGGCTCGTTCGCTTTTCTGGGCTCGGAGACCGGTTCCGATTTCGCCGATTTTCTGCTGGGTATTGCCAGCAGTTACACGCAGGCCGATTCCCAAAGTTTCTACAACCGCACACATTACTTAGGCGTCTATGGCCAGGATAGCTGGCGCGCGCGCAAGAACCTGACTCTGAACTATGGCCTGCGCTGGGACGTAATTCCACCCTGGCGCGAGAAATACAACCAACTGCAGACGCTGGTACTCGGCGACCAATCCCAAGTCTATCCTGGCGCACCCACCGGACTCGTTTTTCCAGGCGACCCCGGTATCCCCTCTACTCTGGCGCCCACCCGGTACGGCAACTTCGCGCCGCGCCTCGGCCTGGCGTGGTCGCCGGATGATAAGACCACTCTGCGCGCCGGTTACGGCATGTTTTATACCGCCTTCGAAGGCCTTTCCGCGGGCATCATGAGCGCCAATCCCCCCTACGGCTATAGCTACACCAGCCCCGCGCCGCCGCTGTTCGCCGAGCCCTTCATCACGGCCGCTACCGGCCAGAACAACGGCCAGCGATTCCCCTTGGCCTTCCCGCCGTTCGGAGCTTCGGCGCGCCATCCGAACGACACCGTCGACTGGCAGTTGTATCTGCCGCTGACAGGCATTCCGTCCTTTTATAACCAAAACGTGCCGCCCTATGCCGGGAACTTCACTGTCTCGCTGGAGCGGCAACTGGCGGCCAACACTTCGCTGCGGCTGGCCTATGACGGTAGCGAGGCGCATCACCTGCTGGTGATGGAAGAGGCCAATCCGGGCAATGCCGCGCTGTGCCTGAGCCTCAGCCAGCCGGCCGAAGTCATGCCCGGCACGGCGACCTGCGGCCCTTTCGGCGAAACCAGCACTTATACCACCGCCGCCGGCGCCACCATCGCCGGAACCCGTGGGCCATTTCCAGCCGCGTTCGGCGGCGTGACTTATCAGAAGACGATTGGCAACTCCAGTTACAACGCGTTCGAAGCCACCCTGCGCCACAGCACCGGCAATCTCGAGTTGCTCGCCGGTTACACTTACGGCAAGTCGCTGGATGAATCGTCGAGCCTGGCGGAAGCCGTGAACCCTTTGAATCCTTCGCTCAGCCGGGCTCCTTCGGCCTTCGATCTGACACATAACTTCGTGGCCAGCTACCGCTGGTCAATGCCTCGCGGGTTTGAGCTGTCCGGTATCACGCGTTTCAGCACCGGCTTTCCAGTGACGCTGTTCAACAACGGCGATACGTCGCTGTTGGGCACCATCCCCAATGGCATTAACAATAACGGGGTTGACACGCCGGACTACACTCCCGGCGAACTGGACGTAAACCGCAATCCGCGCAACGGGCAACCCGCATTCAATACGGCGCTCTTCAGTCTGCCCGCCCTCGGACAGATCGGCACGGCCGCGCGCCGCTTCTTCTACGGACCCGGCATCTCGAACTTCGATATGGCGTTGGCCAAGAACCTGCGCCTCGCCGAATCGCGCACGCTGCAACTGCGCCTGGAAGCCTTCAACATGTTCAACCACGCGCAATTCTACGGCGCAGCCGCGGTAGACGGGAACATCGGCAGCGCCAATTTCGGCCAGATTGAAAGTGCCGCCGCTCCGCGCCTGGTGCAGTTAGCGGCTAAATTCAGTTTCTAGGCACGGCCTTCTTCGTTCACCATCTGAATCAGCGCCCGGATGTATCCGAACGCATAAGCAAACGCCTGCCGCCCGCCGGCGTCGCCATCGATGTGCGGCACATGATCCGGCATCAGCATGCCGTCGTAGCCGATTTCCTTGTACACCCGCATGGCGCGGATCATATTCACATCGCCATCATCCGGAAACGTCTCCTGAAAGTTCAGGAACCTGCCGCGGATGTTGCGGAAATGCACATTGAAGATTTTCTTCCGCGTCCCGAAATACCGGATCACATCGAAGATCTCCTCGCCCGGCTTGGCGAGCATCTCGGAAACGGTGCCCTGGCAGAAATTCAGCCCATGATACGGGCTGGGCGAAATCTCGATAAACCGCTTCAGCCCATCCACACTGCCCAGCACACGATGCACGCCGCGAAATCCGCGGTCGCGCGGCATGCCCGGATCGTGCGGATGGCAGGCGATCCGGACCTTATACTCGTCGGCCACCGGCACGACCCGGCGCAGAAAATACGTGATGCGCTCCCAGGCCTCGTCTTCACTCACCGCCCCGGCTTCGGTGAGCGGCTGCTCCTGCACGGCCTTGTCATAAACAAACGTGCTGTACTGCGCGCCGCCGCGACCCGGCGTGGGCTCCGAACGGACCACGCCCAAAATCGTCAGGTTATATTTCAACGCCGGAATGCCGGCCCGTGCGGCACGCCGGATCATCTCGCAGATCGCATCGATCTCGCGGTCGCGCTCCGGACTGCGGCCCAGCATGATGGCCGGATTCTCCGATTTGGCGATATAGCTCGAGCTGAGCGGCAGCGGCGCCATCTCCAGGCGGATGCCGAACGCTTCCACGCGCTCGCGCAGCCGCGTCAGCCCTTCCACGGACCAGGCTTCATCGAGGCGCGCCGAGGGCAGCGTGCTGCAAATGTGATTCACGCCCAGAGCCGCCAGCACGCGCAGCGTTTCGTCGTTCGAATCATGCTGCGTGCCCAGCTTCAGGACCGCTTTTCCGGAACTGGCGTCGGCCGGCGTCTGTGCCGGAGCGCCCGCGGCTGCCAGGGCCGTAGCGGCGGCTTTCAGGATCTGACGGCGCTCGATGGCCATAAGCTCACCTCAGCGGATGGGCGAGAACTCCAGCGGCCGCAGAATCGAGTTACTGATGTTCGAAACGATCTCGGCGTCCGCGTATCCCGGCTGGGCGCGCAGTTTCTGCCATTCCGGATCGGAGCCGAAGGCTTTCCATAGTTGGTCCCGCGCCGCCATGCTTTCAAACGATAGCATGTAAGTCAGGTTGGGCAGATTGCGGCCCACCAGTGTTTCCCCGAAGAAGATCGGCATCATGCCCAACCGCTCGAAGATGGCCGCTTCGCCCTGGTTGAACATGTGGATCTTGCGCTGTCCGGCCTTGGCATTGTTCGACTCGTAGGTGCGCAACTCGAACACTCCCGGTCCGCGGTGGCCGAAGGGAACGGCCAGCGCCGGACGGCTGTCGAACGCCCGCAGCAGCGAATTCTCCATGCGGATGTAGCTCAATTCAGTCGCGGAATTATACTCGTCGAACCCGCGCTGGAACTCCTTGTCCTCTGCCAGGCGCGTCTGGCTCTCCGCGAAAGCCGCTGCCGAAGGATAACTGGTCAGCCCCAGGACGAACGGGCTTTCCGGGGCGATCACCGCGCCAAAAAAACCCGAAGGACCGATGCCCAGCCGCTGGGCCGCGGGCAGCCAGCATTTGCTTAGAAACTCCTCGGTGCGCCTGGTCTGGCTGCCGGTGCGCAGGTAGTAGTAGCGCAACTCGTAGATGGCATTGGCGGGAGCCGCGACGGCCGGCATGGCGGCCAGCCCGGCGGAAGCCGCGGTGCTGATAAATTTTCGGCGTTGCATCACGGAATATTTATAGCAGACCGCGGCCGGCCCTGCCTGGCCGGCCTGAAACTAATGCCCCTAATACGCCATCTAATTATGAGATGATGTGGATTAGCGGAGGGTCATTGAAGCGCGCCGTTATCTTATTGGCGGTACTAACTTTAGTATGCGTGGCAGGCACCGCCCAAATCGCTCTGATCGTTCTGAATACGCTCGACTGGCAGCCCGGACGGCTACCGGACGGCTGGCAGGTCAAGGTGAACTACGGGAAGCCGGAAATCTCCACCGTCATCGAGGGTAGGGATCGTTACCTGGATCTAAAGAGCCATGATTCCTCCTATGGTCTGGAACGCACCGTGGACGTGGACACGCACGATGCCCCATTTCTGACCTGGAAATGGAACGTCAAGCAACTGCCGCCCGGCGGCGACTTCCGCCGCTCGCGAACCGATGACCAGGCCGCGCAAGTGCTGGTGGCTTTTGCAGACAAGCGTGTGCTGACCTACATTTGGGATTCCTCGGCCCCGGTGGGGACCATGGAAAGCGCCAGTTCCATTCCACTGGTGCATATCTACGCAGTGGTCTGCCGCTCCGGGTCCGCCGATCTGAACCGCTGGCTCACCGAGAGCCGCAACGTGGCCGCCGATTATGAGAAAGCTTACGGACGCCCGGCGCCACGCGTAAAAGGCATCCGCATCCAGATCAATACCCAGCACACCGGCAGCGCCGCCGAAAGCTGTTTCGGCGAAGTCGCCTTCCGCAGCACACCTACACAATCCTAGAGCGAGCCAGCCCGATGGCGAAACGCAGGCGAAACTTGTGCGGAATTGTGCGTTTTTGTGCGCCGTGAGCGGTTTTGCGCTTAGAAAAAGCAGACCCATTTGCCTGCGCCGGGCGCTTGGAGCCGCACCCGGGAATCCAGTTCGAAATTAGCAGGTTGCCCAAAGGCCCAGCTGCCATGACCGCTGCAAGTGCCTGGTTCTAAACCATCGAGTGGGCGTGGGAAGAGGCGTCACCGGGAATCCCGGAGACCCGCCCGCGGACGTGCGATGATAGTAAGTTCAACGCCATCATGATCCTAGTGACCGGTGGAACCGGTTTTATTGGCAGCCATCTGGTCGATCGCCTGATTTCGCGGGGTAGCACCGTACGCTGCCTGGTGCGCCGGACCAGCCCGGTTCGCGCCTGGCCGCCGCCGGTGGAAAGGACTGAGGGCGATCTGGAAACGGGCGCCGGACTGGCGGAGGCCTTGCGCGGGGTGGACACCGTGATCCATCTGGCGGGCGTCACCAAGGCCCGCGTGCCCTCGGACTACGAACGGGGCAATGTGACGGCTACGGCCAATCTGATCCGCGCGGCGGAGGATGTGCGCCGCTTCGTGCATGTGAGCAGCCTGGCGGCGGCCGGACCCAGTCCGCCGGATCGGGCGCTTACGGAGGCCGATGCGCCGCGCCCGGTCTCGCGATACGGCCGCTCGAAGCTGGCGGGTGAAGAGGTTGTGCGGAAGTCGCCCCTGAGCGACAGGACCGTGATCGTGCGGCCGCCGGTCGTCTATGGACCGCGCGATGCGGACGTGTTCCAGATGATCCGGGCGGTGGCGTCCGGGTGGATGTTGCAAATCGGCCGCACACCGAGGCGTTTCAGTCTGATATATGTGGGAGACTTGGTGGATGGAATCATCGCGGCGGCGGATGGCGGCCAGGGCGGGCAGTTGTTCTATCTGGCACATGCCGCAGCCGTCTCGTGGGCGGAATTCGGCGGGACGGCGGCAGGCTTGATGGGGCGCAGGCTGCGCACGCTGGCGATACCGGAAAAGGCCGCGTATGCTGTGGGGTGGTGCGCCGAACGCTGGTCCGGTTTCAGGGGAAAGCCCGGCATTCTTTCGCGCGACAAGGTGCGGGAAGCCTGCTGTACGGGTTGGGTCTGCGATCCGGGACTGGCGGGGCGCGAACTGGATTTTCGAGCGCGCACCGGCCTGCAAGATGGATTGCGGCAAACCGTCCAATGGTATGAGGAGGCGGGTTGGCTGAAGTTGTAAAGTGCCCGGCCGGAGGCGGATTCTGGCCCGTCGATAAGGTGGTGCTACCGTACTTCGCGGCCACGGCCGTGACCATCGTCTGGTTCTGGAACCGGCTGCCGGGTGCTCCCGGGCTGCTGACCTGGCACCTGGCGGCCATCGCGCTGGCGCTGGCAGCCGTGCGTTCTTCCGGGCAAGCCAGTTGGATTTTCAGGCATTGGTATCCCCTGCCCTACGTCGCCTGGTGTTATCGCGAAATGGCCACGCTGATGCCGGCGCTGCGCGGGGTGGATATGGATGCGGAATTTGCGCGGCTGGACTATCGCATCTGGGGCGCGTATCCCACAGTGTGGCTGGAGCGTTTCATCCGCCCGTGGCTGACCGAATACTTACAAATTGTTTATGCGTTATTCGTGCCGGCCGTCCTGCTGATCGCCTTTCTGCTGTGGCGCGCCCGCCGCTACGCCGACTTCCGTTATTACGCGTTTTTAATCGCGCTGGGCTTCCTGGTCTCTTATATCGGCTACGTGTGCGTGCCCGTGCGCGGTCCGCGGTTTTTTCTGCGTAACCTGCAAACCATGGATCTGCGGGGCTTGTGGGTCACGCGCATCCTCGCCGCGACCCTGGATCGGCTGGAATCCAAGGCCTGGGACTGCTTTCCCAGCGGCCATACCGAGCTTTCCCTGCTGGCGCTTTGGGGCAGCCGCCTGATATCCATGCGCCTCTTTTGGATCTATGTCGCCTATACCTTGTCCATCATTTCTGCTACAGTTTATCTTCGATACCATTACACCATCGACCTGCTGGCCGGGGCAGCCGTGGCCGGTCTTCTCGTGCTGATCGCACCGCCGTTATATAGATTCTTGGGAAAAGAGGCCGTATAGTTGGGGAGCGTGGAAATCGTCCCGGTCGGGGACAAGCAATCATTGGCGCAATTTATAGAGCTTCCGTACCGGCTGTACCGACACCACCCCTATTGGGTGCCTCCCTTACGGATGGCGCAAAAGGAGTTGCTGAACACGCGGAAGCATCCGTTTTACGCGCATGCCGAATTGCAGTGCTTTCTGGCGCGCCGCGACGGGCAGGTTTGTGGGCGGGTGGCCGCCATTATCGACCGGAACTTCAACGAATTCCAGAAGGAGGAGGCCGGGGCGTTCGGTTTTTTCGAATCGGTGGACGACGTGGAAGTGGCGCGCGCGGTGATGCAGGCCGCCCGCCAATGGCTGCTGGAGCGCGGTGTGAAAATCATCCGCGGACCGCTGAATCCCTCCACGAATTACGAGTGCGGCATGCTGCTGGAAGGTTTCGATTCCAGCCCGATCATCATGATGCCATATAACTCGCCCAGCTACCCGCGGATGATGGACGCCATCGGCCTGCGGAAATCGAAAGACTTGCTGGCGTACTGGTCCACGCCAACGGAAGTGAACCGCGCCAAGGTGGAGCGCGTAGCTAATCGTGCGGCCGGCATGCAAGGCGTGGCCATACGGCAGATCCGCATGAAGCAGTTTGACGAAGAAGTGGCGACCCTCTGGAAGCTTTACAACTCGACATGGGCGCGCAACTGGGGCTTCGTTCCCATGACGCGCGAAGAGTTCCTGCATGAAGCCGCCGAAATGAAACAGATTCTAAAGCCGGAATTTGTGCTGGTAGGCGAGGTGCAGGGGCAGACGGTGGGTTTCGCGCTGGCGTTACCCAACATCAACCTGGCCCTAAAACATGCGGGCGGAAATTTGTTCCCTTTCGGACTGTTCAAAATCCTGTATCATCAACGTTTGATCAAAGAATTGCGGATTGTGGCGCTGGGCGTGGTAGAGGAGTACCGCACCGCCGGCGTCGCCGCCGGATTCTATGCCGCGTTGATACGCAACGCCGCGCGGCTGAATTACGGATTGAGCGAAATGTCCTGGATATTGGAAGATAATGTTCTGATGAACCGGTCCCTGAAAGCCATGGGCGCCAAAAAGTACAAGACGTACCGAATCTACGAATGGAACTGAGAACGATGCGGAGCACTTCGACCACGGTTACACAAACCCGGAAGGCCGCGGGATCGCCGCGCCGATCCAGCGACCTCTTCGAAAAGTGCCGGAACTTCACGCGTCCGGGCGACCTGCAGGCCGCCGGACTGTACATGTACTTCGAAGTCTTTGGCGATCGCGAAGGTTGCGGCCCGGGCGAGGTCCGCATCGGCCAGCGCAAGGTGCTCATGTTCGGCTCCAACGATTATCTGGACCTGATCACGCACCCGAAGGTGAAGGAAGCCGCCGCGCAGGCCGTCCGCAGATACGGCAGCGGCTGCAGCGGTTCGCGCCTGCTCAACGGCACGCTGGATCTGCATGTCGAGCTGGAAGCCGAATTGGCCGACTTCGTGCACAAGGAATCCGCCATCATCTTCGGCACGGGATTCCAGGCTAATTACGCGTCGCTGGCCGCGCTCACCGAAAAAGGCGACGCCATGCTCTGCGACCACAATCTACATGCCAGCCTGGTGGAAGGCGCCTTGCGATCCCCGGCGCGCACCGTACGCTTCCGGCACAACGATCTGGAACACCTGGAAAGGTGTCTGGAGAATTGCCCGCCCGAGGAGAAAATCCTGATCGTCTCCGAGGGCGTTTTCAGCATGGAAGGCGACATCGCGGATCTGCGCGGCATCGTGGATCTGGCCAAACCGTATGGCGCGCGCATCTATGTGGATGAAGCGCACGGCATCGGCGTGCTGGGGCCCACGGGCGCGGGTGCGGCCGAACACCTGGGCGTGCTGGACGATATCGATATCATCATGGGCACGTTCAGCAAGTCGCTGGCATCGGTAGGCGGCTTCGTGGCGTCGACCAAGGAAGTGATCGATTATCTGAAGCACACGGCGCGGCCGTTCGTGTTCTCGGCCAGCCTGCCGCCGGCGTCGGTGGCCGCGGTGGGCGCGGCTTTGGAAGTGATGCGCAAGGAGCCGGAGCGCCAGCAGCGGCTGTTGCACATCGCCTCGCGCCTGCGCGACGAACTGCGGCTGTGCGGTTTCCCGGTGCTGGATGGGGAGACGGCCATCGTGCCGGTGGTGGTGCAGAACGAAGTGGATCTTTGCCGGCTTTGCAAGGCGCTGCTCGAAGAAGGCATCTACATCAACCCGGTGCTGCGTCCGGCGGCGGCGCAGAACCTGCTGCGCATTTCGTGCACGGCGGCACATACGGAGCGCCAAGTGGAGCGGCTGGTGGATACGATTGACCGGGTCGCCAAGCGGCTGGAAATCGAGTTTTAGGAAGCGAAGCGGCGGGCGGTCGTCAATAGCCTTTGCCCCGCCGTTGCTGCTGCAATGACATTACGGGGAACCGTTCCACGACAGCCCCCCGGAAAAACATGACAGTTTAGGACAGTGTCTTTATAACTACCTGTTTATTAAGGCGCTTAGAGAATATTCTTTCGTGCCTACCTAGCAGTCTTGCGGAACGGGTTGTTACGCCGGAGATGTGGCGCTGCGTGGTTCTAACGCTGATCTTTGCCTCCTCAGCCAAAACCTCGATAAGTTGGGCCATCGTCAGCAACGCAACGTCAGGACACTACCGGAAAATCGAGTTCTAAGCGCTGGCGCTGTTGCGGCGCTCAATCGACGAAGCCCCTCGTTCCGAAACGCGGTATTTTGGACGCATGGAAAATGCAAAATGCGCCCGGTGATCCATATGAGCATGTCAGAAGATTCGCAGAGGCGCTAGCTCTCGCGGACCGATTGCGTCTCGTGGATGAACTTGCCGCGCGCTTGAGCGGCGAACTGGACCGACGACCGCCGCAGTCTCCTGGATCTCGAGCGATTCGGCCGCGAAGGTGTGGTCAAGCGTGGACGTGGATGACGATTTGGGCCGCGAACAGTCGTCATGGGACGGGTAGGGGCCCTGGTGCGACAGCGGCGGAGCCGCCCCGCGGTCTTGCGTTGCGCATATGAGGCACTGTAGGAAAGGTTTACGATAAAAAGGAGGGTACGAATATGACGGCAACTCTAGATTGGTCACAATGCCCCGCTATGGAGAGCATCCCGGCAAGCGCAGCGGGGCATGGGTATTTAAAGGCACCCGGACTCCAATCTCTACGGTGTTCGAGAACCTTCAGGACATGAATGTCGACGAACTGGTGGAAGAATTCGGCGTGACGCGGGAACAGGTCAGCGCGGTTCTGGCATTCGCCGCTACCAGCAGAACCTTTCTGGTCGCAAGATAGCCATCGTTGTCTTGGGACAGGGACGATGGAGCCTTATCAAACGGTGGGTGGCTCAAGTCGTCGCCACCGTGAGCGCGGCGACACCCGGCAGCTTTGCCGTGGTGGACATCCCTTTCATCTGAGGCCCTCTGTGCTGGACCACCTGCCTGAATCCTAGAAAAGCGCGCACCTGCAGCCCAGCCTATAGCCGTCCCATATCCACCAGCGCACGCCGGCTGGCCCACTCCGCGCCCACCTCCGTAATCACGATGCGGTCGCGATCGTCCATGAACTGGCGCAGCAGATCCTTCAGCTCGGCCGCCGTGTAGGTGCTGCGTAGCGCCCACTGGTTGTCCAGCACCTGCTTGGCTTCCAGCGTCCGCAGGCGTTCCCGCAGCGAGCGGTAATCGCCGGACTGGAATAAATTACACGTTACCAGGTAAAGCTTTAAAGCCATCGCGTCGCCATCATACACCAATGGCGAACAAAAAGCGAATCAAGCTGGCCGGAATGCACCACGGGCGGTTGCCTACAGCCGTTTTCATGCGTCCGATAGCCCTTTAGTTTCAATCATCCAGAGTGGTCCGCCGCTTGCATATCCAGAAGCTGGTGCCGCCTTCGAGCGGCGCCAGGAGGATCATCATGAAAACCAAATTGCTCGCTGTCCTGTTATTGGCCGGTAGTTCTCTTTTCGCGGCCGGCGGAGTGGCCATCGGCGTCGGCGTGGGCGGATACTACGGCCCCGCTCCCGTCGTGACTTACGCGCCGCCTCCGCCCCCGATGGCTGTCTATGCGCCGCGCGTGGCGCGTCCGGGTTATTCCTGGGTCGGTGGTTACTGGTATCCGGCCGGCGCCCGCTGGGCCTGGCGCGGCGGTTACTGGGCCCGGCCGCCGTATGCCCGCGGCTACTGGGTGGCGCCGCGTTACTACGGACACCGCTATTACGGCGGCTACTGGCGCCGTTAGATCCAGCACATGGCCATGGGCCGGATGAGCTCCGGCCCAACCGGGGACCTGCCCGTGGAGTACAATTACGGCAGGCACCCAGGACATGAAAGCGACGCAACTACTCCACAATCTGGGCCAGAGTCTCTGGCTCGACAACATCACCCGCGACCTGCTGGATAGCGGCACTCTGCAGCGTTACATCCAGGAGTTGTCGGTCACCGGCCTGACGTCCAATCCAACCATCTTCGACCAAGCCATCAAGAAGAGCCCGGCATACGATGCGGACATCCGCACGGAGCAATCGGGCAAGTCCAGCGAGGCGCTTTTCTTCGATCTGGCGCTGGCGGACATCACCCGCGCCGCCGCTTTGTTCCGGCCGGTCCACGAGCGCACCGACGGCGTGGACGGCTGGGTGTCCCTGGAAGTATCGCCGCTGCTGGCGCACGATACCGCCAGCACCCTGGCCGCCGCGAAGGAACTGCACGCGCGCGCCGGCCAGCCCAATCTGTTCATCAAGATTCCCGGCACGCCCGAAGGACTGCCGGCCATCGAAGAAGCCATCTTCGCGGGCATTCCCATCAACGTGACGCTGCTGTTCTCGCGGGAGCAGTACGTGGCCGCCGCCGAAGCCTTCCTGCGCGGCGTGGAGCGGCGCATCGACGCGGGGCTGAATCCGCGCGTCGGCTCGGTGGCATCCATTTTCATCAGCCGCTGGGATGTCGCCGTGATGGGCAAGACGCCCGAGGCGCTGCGCGGGCAGCTCGGCATCGCCATCGCGCAACGCGCTTACAAGGCCTACCGCGAACTGCTGGGGTCGGCCCGCTGGCAGCGCGCGTTCAACGCGGGTGCGCGGCCCCAGCGGCTGCTGTGGGCCAGCACGGGAACCAAGGATCCGCAGGCTTCCGACGTGCTCTATATCCAGGCTCTGGCGGCGCCGTTCACCGTGAACACCATGCCGGAAGGCACGCTGAAGGCCTACGCCGATCATGGCGAACTTGGCGACAGCATGGCGCCCGACGGCGGCGCCTGCGAGGAGACGCTGGCCCGCTTCGCACAGGCCGGCATCGACGTGGACGCCCTGGCATCCCAGCTTCAGGACGAAGGCGCCAAATCCTTCGTGCAGTCCTGGAACGATTTGATGGCCGTAATCGCTTCCAAATCCGCCGCCATTGCGGCGGGCGCGGCGCATTAGACTCCAAACAACGAGGATCGATTCCATGGCAACCAACGCGACAGCCGGCGCCATCGCGCCCCTGACGGAACGCCCGGCGTGGAAGGCGCTGCAGAGCCATTACCCGCAAATACGCGCGGCCCATTTGCGGGATCTTTTCGCCGCCGATCCCACACGCGGCCAGCGCCTGACGGTGGAGGCCGCCGGCCTGCTGCTGGATTACTCGAAGAACCGCATTACGGACGAGACCGTGCAACTGCTGCTGCAACTCGCCGAGGAAAGCGGATTGCGGGAGCACATCGACGCCATGTTTCGGGGCGACAAGATCAACGTCACCGAGAAGCGCGCGGTGCTGCACGTAGCTCTGCGCGCGCCCAAGGACGAGGTCATCGAGGTGGACGGCGAGAACGTAGTGCCGCAGGTGCACGCGGTGCTCGACAAGATGGCCGCCTTCTGCATCCGCGTGCGCGGCGGCGAATGGCTGGGCAGCACCGGTAAGCCTATCCGCAACGTGATCAATATCGGGATCGGCGGCTCGGACTTGGGACCGGTGATGGCATACGAAGCCCTGCGCTATTACAGCCACCGCGGCATCAGCTTCCGCTTCGTTTCGAACGTCGACGGCACGGATTTCGCCGAGGCCGTGCACGGCATCGATGCGGCCGAGACGCTGTTCATCGTGTCGTCAAAGACCTTCACTACGCTCGAGACCATGACCAATGCGCATTCCGCCCGCGCGTGGCTGCTCTCCGGCCTGGGCGCCGGCGACAGCGCGGTAGCGCACCACTTCGTGGCCGTCTCGACCAATGGCGCCGAAGTGGCGAAGTTCGGCATCGACACCGCCAATATGTTCGAATTCTGGGACTGGGTGGGCGGACGCTATTCGATGGATTCGGCCATCGGCCTTTCCACCATGCTGGCCATCGGGCCGGATCACTTCCGCGCCATGCTGGACGGCTTTCATCAGATGGACGAGCACTTCCGCACCGCGCCCTTCGCGCGCAACCTGCCCGTGCTGCTGGGCCTGCTGGGCATCTGGTACGCCGATTTCTTCGCGGCCCAGACTGTGGCGGTGCTGCCTTACGAGCAATACCTGAAGCGCTTCCCGGCCTACTTACAGCAACTTACCATGGAAAGCAACGGCAAGCATGTCACTCTGCAAGGAGAGACGGTAACTTATGCGACGGGTCCGGTCTATTGGGGCGAGCCGGGCACCAACGGCCAGCATTCCTTCTATCAACTGATCCATCAAGGGACCCACCTGATTCCGTGTGACTTCATCGGTTTCGCGCAAACGCTTAACCCGCTGGGCCGGCACCATGACATGCTGATGGCCAACGTCTTCGCGCAAACGGAAGCTCTGGCATTCGGCAAGACGCCCGCGCAGGTGGCCGCCGAGGGCACGCCGGACTGGTTGGCGCCGCACCGCGTATTCGAAGGCAACCGTCCGTCGAATACCATATTGGCCGCGCGGCTGACTCCGGAGACGCTTGGCAAGTTAGTGGCTTTATACGAGCACAGTGTGTTTACGCAGGGATCCGTCTGGGGGATTAACTCCTTCGACCAGTGGGGCGTGGAGTTAGGCAAGGTGCTGGCGCAGCGGATTATCCCGGAGTTAGAGGGCCAGTCGGATGGGCAGGTAAGTCACGATAGCTCGACTAACCAACTGATCGGTTGGTATCGGGAGATGCGTGGCTAGGGCGCGTGGTTGTCCGCGCGCGGGCGATTGGGATACAATCTGAAGAGTCCCTGATTCGGGCGGGCTGGCGTAGCTCAGTTGGTAGAGCATCTGATTTGTAATCAGAGGGTCGGGGGTTCAAGCCCCTCCGCCAGCTCCATTAAATCAATCGCTTACATCAATTGGGGTTCGAAGCGGCTGGTTGGTAGCAACGCTCGTAGCAACTGGCTCCGGCGGAGTCGAAATCGCATCGATTGGGGCGGCATCCGTCACTCGGCAACACTCCACGAAATCGCTTTGCATGTGGAACTGGCGCACCCGACGTGAAGCAGGCGGGGTGCGCCAGTCGGCCTAAGGGTTAATGATCCGTCCTGAGGGCATCATCGAGTTGAGGTTTGGGCGCATGGAAAGGTTCGCATGCGCCAGAGCACCTAACGTGGACCATTCGGCTATCGAAATCGGCTAGCCTGAAGGTTGCGGGCCGTCCGCAGTTTGGGCACGACCCACTGCTTTTTTGAATTGGAACAAATCTGATGTTCATACTATACCTATTCGACTGACCGACAATAGAAAAACGGAGGTAGGAATGAAGGAAGGCACGGACCGTATTAGCGTCGTCGCGCTGTCTTCGGAATTCGCTAAACTGCCAATGGTCATGGCGACCCTCAAATCTTCTGGCGCGATCGACGCACAGGGCGAGTCGTTCATGGAATCGTGGGGGCACATCAACGTAGCCGCCGAGGTCGAGACCGAGGATAACTTTGGCCCCACCTTGAGACTCGTGGCGGGCGAAGAAACCCTGGATTTATATTCTCGCGTCCCATGGCGCAGCGTCTTGGGAGTAGTTTCGGCCCCGTACCGCGAGGCGGGCCGCCTCGGAATCTCGCGGCTGAATCGACGGAAGGATCAGGGGAACGCTGATCAGACCTTAGGATAACGGCGGCCAGGCCCGAGTTTCAGCCCTGAGAACAGGTTGCGTTCGGACGCCGAGGGTTTCCTTGTGAAGCGCCCGGATCAGCGCCACGAATTCCTCGGCCCCTTCCGGGTCATATTCGGTATCGGCCGTCAGATCTTCCAGGCTGACTGGCGGTTTAAGGACAAGGCCCGCCGGAAGTCGCACCTGATCCGCTCCAGTTTCCGCGTTGTCGGCTCGCTGTGGCATCTCGATTCCAGTTTAGCTCACCAGACCGTCTGGCCATGATCCGCACGTTCTACGGCCCTGTAACCCAAGGTAGCTCCATTAAGACCTTCCCCGCCCTGCAGTGTACGCATAGTTCGCCGCCGCCATAACCTGCTTCAGCGGCACACCCGCTTCCCGCGCGACCCGCCGGCAATCCTCGTATTCCGGCGCATACGCGCCCTCCGCCGACACCTTCATCCGCACCTTCCCGTGCGGCGTTTCGACTTCCACCCAGTGCCGCGCCTGCACGCGCCGCTCGGCGGTGTAAAAGCGCAGGCCCAGCGTGGATGTCTCCGCAAATACGATCTGCGCCAGCGCCTCGCGACCCTCAGGCCGGGCGAGCACGCGCAGCAGCGTCCCAGGCCTTCCCTTCTTCATCACCAACGGTTGCAGCGTCACGTCCAGCGCGCCGGCTTCGAGCAGCCTCTCCATGGCATAAGCCAGGATTTGCGGGCTGAGGTCGTCGATGTTGGCTTCGAGCACCGCGATGGTGGCAGCCTCCGCGGCACCCGACTCCTCGCCCAGAATCACGCGCAGCACGTTGGCGCGATCCGGGAAATCGTGGCCGCCCGCGCCATAGCCCGTCGCGGTGATGCGCAGCGGCGGCAGCCCGCCAAAATCGCGCGCCAGCGTGACGGCCAGCGCCGCGCCGGTGGGAGTGGTCAGTTCCATCGCCGGTCCAGCGGAATAAATTGGTTTGCCGCGCAGCAGCGCAGCCGTCGCAGGCGCGGGCACGGGCAGGACGCCGTGGGCCATCTTGGCCGTCCCGCTGCCCACGTTGAGCGGCGCCGAAACGATGGACGTCACGCCCAGCAGTTCGAACGCCAGGCAGGCGCCCACGATATCCGCAATGGAATCGGCCGCGCCCACTTCATGGAAATGCACTTGCTCGATGGGCACGTCGTGGATGGCTGCCTCCGCCTCTCCCAGCCGCTGAAACACCGCCGCGGCATTTTGTTTGGCGCGCTCCGGCAGCGCCGCGCGGGCGATCATTTCCAGAATGTGCGCAAGATGCCGGTGCGCATGCGTCTCCGCCACCGTGACGTGAAACTTGGTGGCCGTGATGCCGCAGCGCTTGACGCGCTCAAACGACACCGCTGCGCCCGTCTGCAGCGAGTCCAGCGCCGCGATGATGGCCGCCTGCTCGGCCCCGGCATCCGCCAGCGCGCCCACCAGCATGTCGCCGCTGATGCCGGAAAAGGCGTCCAGATAACAGAGTAGTGGCACGGCTTCTATTTTAAGCGCCAGCAGCGCCTCGCCAAAACCCAGGCGGCGTTCGTTACAATAACGGTTAATGCACAAGCTGTGGTTACCTTTCATTGGTCTGGCCGTGTGCCTCTGCGCGGCGCCCGCAAAACCGGATAAAGCCGCCGAAAAGGCGCCCGAGAAAAAGACGGCTTTCGACAAGCCGACGATGGAAGCCTACGTCCGGCACCTCAACGTGTGGGGACCGCAGATCAAAGTCGAAATCTCCGATCCCGTCCCGTCCGAAATGCCCGGGTTCTCGAAGGTGGTCGTGCATGCTTCCGCCGGCCAGGCCAGCGCCGACTTCGATTACTTCGTTTCCAAGGACGGCCAGAAGGTGGTGCAGGGCAATCTCTACGACATTGGCCAGAATCCTTTCAAGACCGAAATCGACAAGCTCAAAACCGACCTGCAACCCAGCTTCGGCACGCCTGGCGCGCCCGTCGTGCTGGTGGAGTTCAGCGATTTCGAATGTCCGGTCTGCAAGGAAGAAGCCAAAGTGCTGCGCGACAATCTGCTGAGCGCGTATCCTACACAGGCGCGTTTCTACTTCCAGGAATTCCCGATCGATCAGCTCCATCCATGGGCCCGCGCGGCCGCCATCGCGGGACGCTGCATCTTCCGCCAGAACGGCAATGCCTTCTGGGATTTTCACGACTGGATCTTCGCCCATCAGGATGAGGTCAAGCCGGAGAACCTGAAGGACAAAGTTCTGGAGTTCGCCAAGGACAAGCAGCTCGACATCCTGCAACTCACCCGCTGCATGGATAACAGGGAAACCGCCGCCGAAGTCGAGAAGGCCCAGGCTTTGGGCAAGGATGTCGGCGTAGGGGCCACGCCGACTTTGTTCATCAACGGCCGCAAGCTGGAGGGCCGCCGGGACTGGAATACGATCCGCAATATCATCGACTACGAAATCGATTATCAGAAGGTGGCGCATAACGCCGGTGAAAACTGCGGCTGCGAAGTGACCCTGCCCGCTCCGAAACTGAACTAATTACGTGACCAATTCCCGCTCGCCACGCTTCTTAATCGCTCTGTGTGCGGCCGTTGCGCTGTCCGGAGCTACCGCCACCATCGATACCACCCGGTACATGGACGATATCAAGTTCCTGGCTTCGCCGAATCTGAAAGGACGCGGCACCGGCACGCCCGAACTGGAGAAAGCCGCGGCATTCATCGCCGCCAAGTTCCGCTCCTTCGGGCTGCAGCCCATCGACGGCAAGAGCTACTACCAGGCCTTCAGCGTGACCACCAACGCCAAGCTGGGGAATGACAATCGCTTCGCCTACCAGGCCGCCGGCACGCGCGTGAAGCTCTCGTTTCCCGAAGATTTCCTGCCGCTCAATTTTTCCGCGCGCGACAAGATGAGCGGCCCGGTAGTGTTCGCCGGCTACGGCATCACGGCGCCGGAGTACAATTACGACGACTACAAGGGCATCGACGCAACCGGCAAGATCGTGCTGGTTCTGCGGCACGAGCCGCAGGAGTACGACGACAAGAGCGTGTTCGAAGGCAAGGTCTACACGCAGCATGCGCAGCTTGCGAGCAAGGCCATCAACGCCAAGATGCACGGCGCGCGCGGCGTCATCATCGTGAACGACCGCGCGGCGCATCCAGGCGACGAGGATGTGCTGGAGAAATTCGGCGCGGCCGCGGGCCCCGACGATGCCGGCATTCCCTTTGTGCAGATGCGCTACGAAATCGCCGAACGCTGGTTCGGCATTGCCGGCAAGAATGCCGCCGACATTCAAAAAGCCATCGATCAGGATCTGCAGCCGCGCTCGTTCGCTTTCCCGGATTCCCTGCAGGTGGAAGCCAACCTGGACGTGGAGCGCGTGGTGAAGACCGCGCACAATGTGGCCGGTTATTTGCCGGGAAGCACGGACGAATACATCGTGATCGGCGCGCACTACGATCACCTGGGCCTGGGCGAACAATTCTCCATGGCGCCGTCGCTGGCGGGCACCATCCATCCCGGCGCGGACGATAATGCTTCCGGCACGGCGGGAGTGATCGAGCTGGCCCGATGGTTCGCCGCGCAGCCCAAACAGAAACGCGGCATCTTGTTCCTGACGTTCGCGGGCGAAGAGTTGGGCCTGCTGGGCTCCAGCTATTACGTCAATCATCCGGAATTGCCGCTGGGCCAGGACGTGGCCATGATCAACATGGACATGATCGGCCGCGTGCGCGACGGCAAGCTGTTCATCGGCGGCGTGGGCACCGGCTCCACGCTGCGGAAATTCCTGGAAGAAGCCGCTCCCAAGTACAAGCTGCACATCGACTACTCGGAGGCCGGCTACGGTTCGAGCGATCACACGTCGTTCACCACCAAACAAGTGCCGGTGCTGTTTTTCTTCTCGGGCCTGCATGCGGATTATCACAAGCCCAGCGACACCTGGGACAAGATCGACGCGCCGGACGCGGCCACCGTGCTGCAGTTGGTCGCCGAGGTTGGTGAGGATTTGCGCGAAGCGCCGGACCGACCGCAGTTCGTGCGCGTGAAGGAGCCGGAGCACCCCGGAGATGCCGCGGCTTCCAGCGGTCACTCGGGCTACGGTCCGGATTTCGGCAGCATTCCCGACTTCGGCGAGGGCGTCAAGGGCGTGAAGTTCGCCGATGTCCGCGAGGGGTCGCCGGCGGCCAAAGCCGGCCTGAAAGCCGGCGACATCCTGGTGGAGTTCGACGGCAAGGCCATTCAGAACCTTTATGATTTCACCTATGCCCTGCGCGCCAAAAAGCCCGGCGACGAAGTGCTGGTGAAAGTGATACGCGGCAGCGACCCGGTGGAAGTGAAGGTCCTGCTGACCAAGCGGAAGTAAACTATGAATCGCACACTCGGGCTGGCGACAGCGGTGCTCGCCGCAGCCGGGGCCGCACACGCGCAGCCGGTGGTCTTCAACCGCGAAGGCGCGGCGATCGCCATTGAGCCGTATGCGCCCAACATCGTGCGCGTGACCTTGAGTCTGATTCCGGCCGAAGCCACGGCGCCGCCCGGCTACGGATTCGTGGCGCATCCCGACGCGCAAGGTTGGAGCCGGGAGGGCGACATCTATCGCTCCGCGCGGCTGATCGTGCGGCTGGAGCCAAACCACGCAGGCAAGCCGCTGCCCACCGAGTTGGACATCGCCAAGTTCTTCAATGGCTCGACGCCCGCCGCGCATATCGTCGTCACTACCGCCGGCGGCAAGACGCTGCTCGATATGCCCGGCTGGTCCATGTCCGTGCCGAATTACAAGGATGGCAACGCCGGCATCCTGCATGACCGGCGCGACTCAGATGCGGCGTTCTATCAAGTGGGCGCCACGTTCGTCTCGCCCGCGGGCGAGCATTATTACGGCCTGGGCCAGAATCAGGAAGGCTTCCTCGATCACCGCGGCCACACCGTGGATTGCCGGCACAACTACACCGCGCCAGGCGGCCCCAGCGTGTGCGTGCCGTTCGCGGTGACCAACGGCGGCTACGGCCTGATCTGGGATAATCCTTCGCGCACCGTGATCGAGCCGGGCTTCAACGAGCAGACCCGCTGGACGTCCGATGTAGGCGACCGCGTGTCGTACTTCGTCATCGCGGGCGACACTACCGACGAGATCTATGCAGGATACCGGCTGCTCACCGGCGCGACGCCCATGCTGCCCAAAGCCGCCTACGGCTACATTCAATGCAAGCAGCGCTACAGCTCGCAGGATGAGGTGCTGGCCGTGGCGAAGGGCTATCGCGACCGGCATCTGCCCGCGGACGTGATGGTGGTCGATTGGTTTTATTGGACGAAGATGGGCCAGATCGACATGGATCCGGTGAAGTGGCCCGATCCGGCCGCTATGAACCGGCAGCTTCATGACATGGGTTTTCAGACCATGATCAGCGTGTGGCCGCGCTTCGTGCCCGGCACGCGCTACTACGATCTGCTGCTGAAGAACGGCTGGTTCGAGCAACTCGCCGACGGCACGCCCACCAATGGGCTGCCCTACGATCGCGCCGGCTCCGATATCGACACCACCAATCCGGAGGCCGCGCGCTGGTATTGGGAGACCATTCGGGACAACATCTTGAGCTTGGGCTTCGACTCTTTGTGGACCGACGAGACCGAGCCGGATCTGCCGCCCAACGGCAGCTACTTTCACATCGGTCCGGGCACGCGCTATTTCGATGTTTACCCGCTGTTTCACACGGCCGCGATTTATGACGGCTTCCGCCGCGACCAAAAGCAGCGCGCGCTGATCCTCTCGCGCGACGCGTACCTGGGTGCACAGCGCAACGGGACCATGTTCTGGTCGTCGGATATTTACGGCACCTGGGACACGCTGCGCCGGCAGATTCCCACGGGCCTGGACTTCGCCGCGTCCGGATTCGCCTATTGGACGAACGACATTGGCGGCTGGCAGTATCTGCCCGCGGAGCATCGTCCGGCGCATACACCGCTGCTCGACCCAAAGGACGCGCGCGACAATGTCGGCGGCTACGACGACTATCCGGAGCTGTATGCGCGCTGGTTTGAGTATGCCGCGTTCCTGCCGATTTTCCGCGCGCACGGCAGCCGCAAAACCAACGAGGTCTGGTCGTATGGCAAAGCCGCCGAGGCGGTGCTGGAGAAGTATCTGAAGCTGCGCTATCAACTGCTGCCGTATATTTACTCGCTGGGTTATCGCACGCACGAAACCGGCGCGCCCTATATGCGCGCGCTGTTCATGGACTTTCCGGACGATGCCCGCGCCGCGGATATCCGCGATGAGTACATGTTCGGTCCGGCGTTTCTGGTTGCGCCGGTGACGGAGCAGGGCGCTACCAGCCGCGCGGTGTACCTGCCGGTGGGAGCGGATTGGTATAACTGGTGGACCAACGAACGCATGCATGGCGGGCAGACGGTGGTGGTCGAAGCGCCCATCGACAGGCTGCCGCTGTTTGTGCGCGCGGGGTCCATCGTGCCATTGGGCGCGCCGGTGCTGAGCACTAATGAAGCCCAGAACCTGGCGAAGATCCGCGTCTATGCCGGGGCGAATGCCGACTTCACCTTGTACGACGACGACGGCAAGACTTACGCCTACGAGAAAGGCGCGGCCAGCATCACGCGCCTGCACTGGGACGATGCCGCCGGCCGCATCACTCCGGAGTCCAACGCTCCGCTGCTGGAACTGATCGGCCGCTGACCCGGCAATCGGCGTGCAAGACAAACCAGTGGAGAAGAATCATGCGTGTCGTATCGCGAAATACCTTTTTGATGGCTGCAATCACGGTGGCCGCGGCAATTGCCGCCAATCATCACGAACTGAATGGGACCTGGGTGCTGGTCCCGGAGCGGTGTAACTTCGGATCCCAGCCTGCCATACAAAGTGGCAACGTCACAATCTGGGATCGCGAACACAACATCACGGTCTCGCGCACGTTCGATATCCAAGGCGCGGGGGGCGTTACGTCGTACACTGTCGGCATCGACGGCGGCGAAGGTTCCACGATCCATGATGGCAAGACCGTGAAGTACAAAGCCAGATGGGATGGTTCCACACTGGTGGTTACCACTACCGTGGATAAGATCCCGGCCGTGGAGCGTTACAGCCTGGCGCCGGACGGCCTGTTAGCGGCGTCTGTAAGTAATCCGGGCGGCCCGCCCATGACGCTGGTCTTCCGGCGGGAGTGAGCCGTCAGGCGCGGGGTAACGCTGCGTTGCCGTACCAACGCAGGGCCGAGAGCGCGCGCAGCGTGTTCCAGCGGCTGGCGCTGCCGACGCCGGTCTCCATCTCCAACGGAATGTATTCGGGATGAAGCAGGTTGAGCGGCCAGCGCCCGTTCTGATGGCGGCGCGTAATTACGATTTCGATAGCTTCACTCGCGCGGCTGTCAGGCTTGATTCCGGCATTCCGCAGATAGTCGAGTCCGCGCAAGACGTCGTAGTGCCAAAACGCCGGGAACGAGAAGCGGAGCCAGCTTTTCCGGATGACTTCGCCGGTTCCCAGGGAGCGGAACATGCGGCGCTCGAGCAGATAGTTCTCGGCCCGTTTGCGGGCCTTAGTGACGGCCGCCGATGGGCGTCCGGCGCGTTCGTAATCGAGGAGGCCTTCGAGCACGCAAATGGTGGTATGGAACGAGGAGCGCCGGCTTTTTGGTGCTTCGCAGTTCCAGCCGCCATCATCGAGTTGCTCGCCCAGGAGCCGCTTGACCAGCGCGTCGTTCGGTTCCTTGAAATACGAACCGATGGAGAGGATTCTCCCGTTGATGCAGGGTTCGGTTTCGCCGTGAAGGAAAGGCCGGTTGTCGAGGCGCTTAAACACGAGCCGCCGGTCGACACGGCCGATCATATTGCGAGCTTGCGGGCTGGCGGGGTCGAGACCGAGATCCTTCAAGACGACGAGAGCGTAGAGGGTTATCAGCAGGGCGCGGTCCGGCTTCGGCAAGTCGGCTCGCCATCCGGGGGGGCCGTAGCCCCAGTTGCCGGCCGGAGATTGGAAGGCGAGAAGCTGGGCGCCCCAGCCTTCGGTTGCGACGCGGGACCGCTCGGCCGCAATCGCGGCGGGGGCTGCGCCGGTGAGGTTCCGCATGACCTGCCAACGGATGGCGGGGTCGGAATCGAGGAGCCATTTGATGTGCGCGGGCCGGGGCGCGTAATCGCTCAGGCGCATCGGTCTCTTACTTAGTGTCGGAGCAAGCGGCGCCGATCCACTTACCGGTGCCATTGATCGTCATGTTCATGGGATGGCCGTCGTCGGTGCCGCTGGTCACCATGCTGAACTTCATGGATTCGGCGCCGAGCGCCTCGGCGACGATGGTGCTGGTGGTCTTGTTATCAGGATCGTTGCACTACCGATTACGGTGGTCTTGCAGGACCGAGCCATGCCGCTGGGGTTGAAATTGGTCAAGTCTTCTTTCTTGACGCAATGCTTGCTGACCGTGGGTTTCCCGCCGGCCAGGTTGCCGGCATTCTTCATGGCAGCCTCAATCCGGGCGCGTTGTTCGGGTGGAAGCTTAGCCAGTTGGTCCGGCGGGATCTGCGGCATCTGCGGCATCTGAGACGACATTTGCGGCATGCCTTCCATCTTCATAGTGACACTGTATTCCCATTCGCCAACCTTGAGATTCAGCGGCGTGGGGTCGGCGGCGCGGACGAGGCCGGCGCCGACAAGGGCTATGGCAAAGACGAGTTTCACGAGGTTTTCTCCAGTCAGCCGGTAATTTCGCCGGCTGCCCCGTTACGTTTGGGTGAACGAAGGGATTATAGCAGGGGGACCGGGGCAGTTGGGCACCCACTACCCAGCTTTCCTATCGAGCGGCAGCGCCGGTGTTTGCCCCGCGCACCAGATAGACGGCCACTTCCGCGCGCAGGTTGGGGCGCTTGCCAATTCTTTGGTGGCCATCCAGAAAGAAGCGGCGCTCGATGGTCAAGCCTTCCTGGCGGGCTAACTGTTCGAAGTCGTCCACGGTCAAGAAGTGGATATTGGGGGAGTCGTACCAGTCATACGGAAACAGACGCGTTTTCGGCGCGCGGCCGGTAGTCAACATGGAGAGCCGCACGCGCCAATGGCCGAAGTTCGGAAACGCCACGATGGCGCGCCGGCCCACGCGCAGCATTTCGCGCAACACGCCCAGCGGATGGCGGGTCTCCTGGAGCGTCTGGCTGAGGATCACATAATCGAAGGCCTGGTCCGGATAATCCGCCAGGCCTTGATCGATATCGCCCTGGTATACCGAAACTCCGCGCGCGATGGCGCGCTGCACCTTGGCGCCGGATATTTCCACGCCGCGCGCATCCACGCCTTTGTGCGCGGCCAGCCACTCCAGCAGTTCGCCCTCGCCGCAACCCAAGTCGAGCACCTTAACGCCGGGTTCCACGATCTCGCCGATGATCGCGTAATCGCTGCGGCCCAGCAGTTCGCCGACGAACGGCTTGTGCGCGGATGCCGTCACGCGGCCGCCTTTTCGTAGGTGCTGGCCAGGAAGCCGCGCACCAGTTCGGTCTGCTCGCCGACGTCCACCAGAAACGCATCGTGACCGTAGTTGGAAGGCAGTTCGCAATAAGCCACGTCCACGTTGCGGCTGCGCAGGGCGCGCACGATCTCCTGCGACTGGTAGCTGGGATACAGCCAGTCCGAGCTGAAACTGATCACCAGGAAACGCGCCTGCGCGCGCTCGAAAGCGGCGGCCAGCGATCCGTTGCCGCTGGACAGGTCGAAGTAATCCATGGCTTTGGTGATGTAGAGGTACGAATTGGCGTCGAAGCGGCTGACGAACTCGTGGCCACGATAGCGCAGGTAGCTCTCCACTTCAAAGTCGACCTCGAAATCGTAGCCGAAACTGTTCTTGCCGCGCAGCCGGCGGCCGAACTTTTCGCGCATGGAGTCGTCGCTCATGTAGGTGATGTGGCCGACCATGCGGGCGACGGCCAGGCCGCGCGCGGGCGGCTGCGATTCGTAATAGTTGCCCTCGCGCCAATCGGGGTCGGCGATGATGGCCTGGCGGCCCACTTCGTTGAAGGCGATCTGCTGCGCGCTGTGCCGCGCGGTGCTGGCGATCGGTATAGTGGACACCACCGATTCCGGATAGGAGACGGCCCATTCGAGCGCCTGCATGCCGCCCATCGACCCACCCGAGAGACTCAGCAGGCGCGGGATTCCCAGGTAGTCGATCAGCATTTTTTGCAGCCGCACCATATCGCGAATGGTGATCACCGGAAACGACATGGCATAGGGGCAGCCGGTCGCGGGATTGATGGAGGCCGGGCCGGTGGTGCCGCGGCAGCCGCCCAGAATATTGGAACAAATCACGAAGTACTTGTTGGTGTCGAAGGCCTTGCCCGGGCCGATCATGTTGTCCCACCAGCCGGGCTTGCCGGTCTCCGGGCTGACGCCGGCGGCGTGTGCGTCGCCGGAGAACGCATGCAGGACGAGGATGGCGTTCGACCGCTGCGCGTTCAGCGTGCCGTAGGTTTCGTAGGCCACATCCACGGGCGCGAGCGTGGTGCCGCCATCCAGGGCTATGGAATCGAAGCGGGCTACGTGGGCTTCAACGATCATGACGGGGAACCTTCATCATAACAAGCGCGGCAGACGGACCTAGTGCGGGGACCAGAAGACCTGGACTTCGCCGACCTTGGCGGAATGCGCGTAGAGCCGCGCCAGGCCCAGGCGCGTGGATTCGTCCTCGTCCTCGGCTACTTCCACCGTGGCGAACTCTTTGGCCTGGACCCGGCGGTCCAATTCCTTTTGCGAGATCACGTGCAGGCGCGCCTCGACATCCGGCGGGAAGCTGAGTTTGTGGGAATCCGCCAGCTCCATGCCGGACGGCGGCGAATGGCGGGTGACGAAGTAGGTCAGCTCGTCGGCCAGGAGGGGCGCTTCGATGGGCGTCACGCTCTTCACCTTGGCGGCGCCGGCTTCGATGTCGGACCACTTGAAATCGTCGCGGCCGCCGTAGACGATGCGGGCGAGGAACAGGAAGGTGATGGCGACGGCGACGAAGACCGGCCAGAAGGGGCGATCGGGCGCGGCCAGGCGCGAGCCGGCGGCGTAGAGTCCGGCGGAGGCGAGAATGGAGAGGAACGGCACGGCGAGCAGATAGTAGCGCGTAAAGGTGGGCAGAGCGGTGGAGATGTGCACCATCAGCAGCGCGGCCAGCCAGGCGCAGAGATAGAACTCCTGGCGCAGCGCGCGGGTCCAGGCCTCGTGCCGGCGGATGAACAGCAACGCTCCCAGAGCCAGCAAGGCGAGCAGCCAAGCCTGAGGCGAAGCGATCCAGGCGGACCACTGGTCGATATTGTGCTCGAGCGCGCCATCCCAATTGCGCTGCCGGTAGCGCATGTTGTATTCGAGGACGTTGAAGATGGTCTGGCGCGGACCGGCGAGGAACAGCCGGAGAAGCGGGATGCAGGCGGCCGCGGCAGCCGCCAGAAAGGCCGTCGATTTGACCCAGCGATTTCCCTTGCTATTGCAGAAGAACAGCCAGACGAACAGGACCGGCGCGACGGGCGCGGTCAGCAGGGAGGCGTTGGCCGCGGCGGAGGCCAGGAAACCGGCGGCGGCGGCCTGCCAGAATCCGGGACGATCGGCGGCGGCGACGGTGAAGAGATAGGCGCTGACGATCAGGAAGATGCATAGCCCATAGGCCTGGGCGATGGCGCCGTATTCGAAGACCGCGGAGTTCATGCCTACGAAGCAGGCGGTGGACAGCGCGGCGGCCAGACGCCAACGCGGCACCGGGAAGCGGCGGAGGACGTAGCCGGCGGTGAGCAGGACCGCCAACGAGGTCATGATGGCGGCCACGGCGTGCGCGGTGCGCCAGGTGTCGCCGAAAATGCGCATCCAGAAGGCGTTCCAATAGGCATTGAGGGGCGTTTGGGAGAAACAGAAATCGAGATAGGGCCGCTTGCCGCGATCGATCAATTGGGCGGTGAGCAGGTGAAAGCCCTCATCCCAGGCAAACGCACGCCATTGCGAATAGAGCAACAGGGCTGTGCCCATCAGCGCCACGGCCGCCGCGACTATGGCAGCGGCGCGATGGCTATGCGGAGTATCGTCTGACATATTCTTCGCGGGTGCAGAGGCTGTGGCGGTCGAGGGCGCGGTCGATGGCCAGGACGCCATCCAGGTGATCCATTTCGTGCTGCAACAGTTCGGAGAATGCGCCGGCGGCTTCGATGCGGCGGGGCTGACCGTCTGCATCTTCGTAATTCACGGTGACGTTTTGGCTGCGCTCAAGGTGGACCAGGAGATCGGGGAAAGAGAAGCAATCGTCCCATAGGCGGAATTTGGATTCGCTTTGGAATGCGAAGACGGGATTGCGGAGAGCGTAGGCGACGCCTTCGAACTCGATGTAAATGAGGCGCTGGGGAACGCCGATCTGGACAGCGCTGATGCCGCGTCCGAAGCCGTGCGTGCGGCGAAATTCGTGGAGCGTGTCGCGCAGGCCGGCAAACACGGGGGCCGCATCAGCCGGGCTGTTTACGGGCGTGGAGATAGCGCGGAGCATAGGATCACCGAGTTGCAGGATACGCCGCGACGGCATCGTTACAGGAACGCCATGGTTTTGACGCCGGAGATGTCGAAGCGTTTGCGGCAGCGGAGGTTTTTGCAGGCGACCTTGTCGTCGAGCAGGACCATGTAGCTTTGGGACTTGGCGAAGCGGGCGCGATCGCGTTCATCGCCGCCGGGAGGCAGGCGGTCTTTTTTCTTGCGCACCATCCAGTGCAGCTCGTAGGATTCGGCAGAGCCGCAGAAGGGGCAGTGCAGCGATGCCGGCTTGGTAGTCGGCGATTCGGTGTAATAGGCGCGTTCGTCCATTTAGCGTTGGTCCATAGCGATCCAAGGCATGCCGTCGGGATTGCCCTTATATTCGGCGCGCGGGCGGATCAGGCGGTTGTTCTTGTACTGCTCGAGCGTGTGAGCGGTCCAGCCGGCCATGCGGCTGACGGCGAAGACGGGGGTGAAGAGGTCGGCCGGAATGCCCAGCGCGTAGTAAGTGGAAGCGGAATAGAAATCCACGTTGGCGATGAGGCCTTTCTCGGCCTTGACGGTCTGTTCCATGGCCTGGGACATGCGAAAAAGCTTTTCGTGGCCGGTGCGCTTGCCCAATTCTTCGGAGAAGACGCGGAGGTGCGTGGCGCGGGGATCTTCGGTGCGGTAGACGCGGTGGCCGAAGCCGGGGATCTTCACCTTGCGAGCCAGGGTGCTCTTGACGCGATCGATGGCGGCTTCCTCGCTGGAGAGTTGCAGGAGGATCTTGATCACATCCTGGTTGGCGCCACCGTGCAAGGGGCCTTTCAAGGCGCCGATGGCGGAGGTGATGGAGGAATAAATATCGGAAAGCGTGGCGGCGGTGACGCGGGCAGCGAAGGTAGAGGCGTTCAGCTCGTGATCGGCGTGCAGGGTGAGGGCCACGTCGAAGGCGTGCTCCATGATCTCGTCGGGGCGCTTGCCGGTGAGGGTGTAGAGGAAGTTTTCGGCGAAGGTCATGGTGGGATCGCCGTTGACGATGTGGAGACCTTTGCGGAGACGGTCGAAGGTGGTGACGATGGTGGAAGTCTGCGCCATCAGGCGGAGGGCTTTGCGGTTGTTGGCGTCGGGCATCATGTCGGCCGTTTCGGGGTCGTAGATGCCGAGCATGGAGACGGCGGTGCGCAACACGTCCATGGGGCTCGCCTGGGGGACGGTTTTGAGAAAATCCACCACTTCGGGCGGGATGCCGCGATTGGCGGCGAGGTCTTTGCGGAGCTGATCGAGCTCGGATTGGGAGGGCAGCCAGCCGTTCCACAGCAGGAAAATGACCTCCTCAAAGGAGGCATTGTCCGCCAGGGTATGAATGTTGTAACCGCGGTAGCTGAGGACTCCCGCGTATCCATCGATGTAGCAGATCTCGGACTCGCCTGCGACGACACCTTCCAAACCGGCCACTGTTGTTCCCATGCTGCTCCAGTCTCTCTTTAACTATTCTATGACGCGCGGTGGCGATCGGGGAACCCGGCGATCAGGAGCCGACCTGGCAGACCGGAAAGGGCGAAAAACCGATGGTCAGATCGCTGCGTTGGACCCACAGCGCGTCGTCCTGATTTTGGCCCGAATCCACGGTGACGATCACGCCGGAACCGCAGGAGCGGCTCCTGGCGACGGCATACTGGCGGCCATTGCGAGCGCCGCCAGGACCCCAATCCTTCATAAACTCGGCGAAGGCATAGTCACGGCAGGGATGCTCTGCCGTACAGTTCCACAGCGCATAGGCCGCCTTGTAATCCTGGCGCTGGAGGAGATTGAAGAAACTCTTGACGCGGCTCTCCTGGCGGTGATTGCGCAGGATCTGCGACAGCCTGGCTACCGGCTGGATGCGCAGGATCTCGGTCTTGTCCCAAACAAAGAGAATGAACCAAAGGAACAAGAGGACCAGGGCGGCGGCTCCCAAAACAAGGATGAGCTTATTGCGCCGTTCGCGCCGTTCGTCGCCGGCCCCATAATGGTCGAGATAGCCAGGCATGGCGTCGATTATTTTGCCGGGTAAGCCTTATCGTAAGCCGTGATGGCATCGCTGGTGATATCCAGCGCGGGCTTGAAGAAGACGGTGCCCTGGACGTCCACGACGACGTCCAATCCTTTTTCATCGGCGAGTTTGCGCACCACTTCCTGCATGCGCTGGCTGCTGCCGCCCAGGATTTGCTGCCGTTCGGCGTTGACATCGGCCTGCAGGTCGTCGTTCATGCGCTGCAGTTGGCGCTGTTTGAACTGGCCCTGGGAGGTCAAGTCGGTCTCGGCGGCCGGGGTGAGTTTGCCGGCGTTGACCTGCAACTGCTGCTTGATGCCATCGATCTCGCGCTGCAGCTTTTCCATAGCCTGCTGGCGGGGCCGGTACTTGGCCTCCATTTCGGCTTGCGCCTTCTTGATCTCGGCGGTGGCGAGCACGGCTCGCTGGAGGCTGACAACGCCGACTTTGGTCTGGCTGTAGGCGGCCTGACTGAGAGGGACGAGGGCAAGGCAGGCCACAGCCAACCGCGCCCCAAAACTTACAGACATGGGATTCAGGAACTCCTTTTGAAGTGTACGAAAGAAATAAGGTAACACAACGGCGAGGGAGGGCTAAAGCGGATTGACGCGGGACTGAATTCCCGCGCGGGCTGAAGCCCACCCCCCGATAAGCTGTGCGGGCGCATGCAGGCTGCGGAAAACCGCTTGCTTACGCGCGGCTCGGAACGCGCGGCTCGGAAGCTAGAGGCCTTTGGCGGCCAGGAATGCGACGAGGTCGACGACGCGGCAGGAATAGCCCCACTCGTTGTCGTACCAGGAGATGACTTTCAGGAGATTGCCGTCGAGCACTTTAGTCATTTGTCCATCGACGATGGAGCTGTTGGGATTGTGCAGCATGTCGGTGGAGACGACCGGGTCGTCGGTATAAGCCAGAATGCCTTTCATCGGGCCGGCAGCGGCGGCTTTGAAGGCATTGTTCACTTCCTCGGCAGTGGTATTGCGGGCAGTGAGGGCGACCAGATCGACGACGGAGACATCGGGGGTGGGGACGCGCATGGAATAGCCGTCCAGTTTGCCCTTCAACTCCGGCATGACCAAGCCGATGGCTTTGGCGGCGCCGGTGGTGGTGGGGATCATGTTGAGGGCGGCGGCGCGGGCGCGGCGGAGATCCTTGTGCGGAAAATCGAGCACGTTCTGATCGTTGGTGTAGCTATGAATGGTGGTCATGGATCCCTTGAGGATGCCGACCGTATCATGCAGAACCTTCACTACCGGCGCAAGGCAATTGGTGGTGCAGGAAGCGTTGGAAAGGATGTTGTGCCTGGCGGGATCGTAAGTATGGTCGTTGACGCCGAGCACGAGAGTAACGTCTTCGTTCTTGGCGGGGGCGGAGATGATGACCTTTTTCACGCTGCCGCGCAGGTGCTTCGAAGCGTCATGGCCATCGGTGAACTTGCCGGTGGACTCGATGACGATCTGGGCGCCGACGGAGGTCCAATCGAGCTCCGCGGGGTCCTTGGTGGCGAAGACTTTGACTTTCTTGCCGCCGTAGATAATGGTGTCGCCCTCGGCATGAATTTCTTCGGGGAGGGTACCGAGCACGGAGTCGTATTTAAACAAATGCGCCAGAGTTTTGGTGTCGGTAAGATCGTTCACCGCCACGAATTCGATATCGTTCCGGCCGAGAGCAGCCCGGACCACATTACGGCCTATGCGGCCAAAGCCATTGATGCCAACCTTTACAGCCATTTCTTCTCCTAGAGTATTGAGTGTGTGGATTACTTTAAAGGATATCAGGAGGACACTATCCGGTGCAAGGGAGATAAAAAGGGCCGAATATAATATTAGGCCCCTTTTCGCCGAAAAGAGCGGGTCCCCTCGTGGTTGGAGTTTGAGATCGGGATGCGACCTCTCTCGGTGATGGCCAGTGTACACGGCCCCGAGGGCGGCTCGACGTTTCCGGACTTAGCAGTTCAATGCGGCGGTAACCTGGGATCGGCGACTTCGGTTCCGAGGCCGGCGTATTCTTCCTTAACCTTAGTCACTTTGCTGCCGCTGAAGGTGACGAAGACGATCTTCCCGGGAGGCTGGCCAAAGACCCAATCCTCGAGTTCGATGCCGTCCTTGACCTCACGCGATTTGTGGGTAGGGTGGCCGAGGGCGAGGAGCACCTGATCGCGGTCCATGCCTTCGATGACTTTTTTTTCGGCGATGGCCTGCTTGACGGGGGCGGGCAGAACTTCGGCGTAGATCTCGGTGGCGCTGCGTTTTTCAAAATCGAGGACCGAGGCAAGCATCTTTTTCACTTCGGAGGCTTTGATGGGCTCAAGCGGTTTGTGAAAGAGGAGTTCGATGGTGGTGCCACCGGGGGCGTTGGAATCGCCCCGGCCCAAGGTGTGGGCGGAGCCACCGCCGCCCATACCGCCCTGCACCTGGGCGCCATCGTACCATCTGCGGCCGCCGCTAAAGCCGCCGTTGATCTGTAGCACGAGACGATCGGACTCGATGCCGACTTTGGTGATGTGGACGAGGTCGCCGACGCGGCCGGCGGGGCCGTATTCACGCGAGGCGGCTTCCCACACTTTCTTGTCGAACGTGCCGCTGGATTCGAACGGCAGAGCCTTTTTGGAGCGCGGCAGAAATTGCTTGACGGTAGCGTATTCGGCGACCAGGCCGCGCATGAGTTCGATGCGATCCTGTTCGGTGAGTTTTTCGGTGGCGTGGAGGATGGGGACAAAAAGAACGATTAACGCGACCGCGATACGCATAGTGAGCCGCTCCAATTATTTACATTGTACGACGGGCGGCTTGGGGGCGGGAGGGTACGGCCCGATGCGCGGTTGCAGTCTTTCGACTTGCTCGTCGTCCAGCACGAGGCCTTGGGAGCTGGCGCGAAAGAAAGAGAGTGCCGTAGAGGCGGTTTCATTTTCGGGCAGATTACGACCAGTTCGACGGTAACTGGCCCCACCGTCCTCCCTTCCACATCCACTCATTGACGCCTCCAGCGCGCCGGGTGGCGCCGCGCAGATCCGCGTTGGACGCAGGCGGGACTGGCGTGGCGCGCATCAGCGACAACGCTTCGATGAGGTTAGATTTGCCGGACGCGTTAGGCCCGATGAGAACATTCAGGTTCTCTAATTCAAGCGGTGGATGGTTGGGACCAAACGAAAGAACGTTAGCTAACTTGATCCGCGAAGGAAGCGTTTGTCACCTTGATCACTGGCCACGGCCGGTCACAACCGCCTTCAGAAAATCCCGGTTCATCCTGGCGATCACTTCGAGCGGTATGCTCTTCGGGCACACGGCTTCGCACTCGCCAACATTCGTGCAATAACCGAACGCCTCCTGGTTGCCCTGCGCCACCATCGCCACCGCGCGGCTATAGCGCTCGGGCTGCCCTTGCGGCAGCACTCCCAGGTGCGTGATCTTGGCGGCGGTGAACAGTGCCGCCGCGGCGTTCGGACACATCGCCACGCAAGCGCCGCAGCCGATGCACGCCGCCGCATCCATGGAAATATCCGCGATTTCCTTCGACACCAAAATAGCATTGCCGTCCGGCGCGCTACCCGTCGGCGCGCTGATATAGCCGCCCGCCGCGATGATGCGATCAAACGCGCTGCGGTCCACCGCCAAATCCTTGATGACCGGAAACGCGCGCGCACGCCAAGGCTCCAGGTACAGTTCGTCGCCATCCTTGAAATGCCGCATGTGCAACTGGCAAACGGTCGTCCCGCGCTGCGGACCATGCGCCACGCCGTTGATCATGAAACCGCACATGCCGCAAATGCCCTCGCGGCAATCGTGGTCGAAGGCCACCGGCTCCTCGCCTTTCGCAATCAGGCCCTCGTTCAAAACGTCGAGCATCTCCAGGAACGACATCTCCGGATTGACGTCCGGGAGTTCGTAGCGCACCATGCGGCCCTTCTCGCTCGCGTTCGGCTGGCGCCAGATATTGAGAGTCAGTCTCATCTACTTGTAACTCCGTTGGCTGGGATGCACATAGTCGAAATGCAGTGGTTCCTTATGCAGCGCTGGCGGCTGCCCTTCCCCGCGATACTCCCAGGCCGCCGCATAGGCGTACTCCGCATCGTTGCGCAGCGCCTCGCCATCCGGTGTTTGATACTCTTCGCGGAAATGGCCGCCGCAGGATTCATTGCGGTCCAGCGCATCCCGGCACATCAATTCGGCCAGTTCGAAGAAATCGCCCACGCGGCCGGCCTTTTCGAGCGACTGGTTCATCTCTTCGCCCGACCCGAGCACGCGCACATCGCGCCAGAATTCCTCGCGCAGCATCGGAATCTTTTCCAGCGCGACCCGCAAGCCTTCGGCCGTCCGCCCCATGCCGCAATATTCCCAAAGCAGCTTGCCTAAGTCGCGATGGAAAGAATCCACCGTGCGCGTGCCTTTGATTTCCAGCAAACGCTTGGTGCGCCTGGCGACCTGCGTCTCGGCTTCGCGGAAGGCGGCGTGACTGGTGTCCACCTTGGGAGGCTTGGAAGCGACCAGATAGTCGCCTATGGTGTACGGCAAGACAAAATAGCCATCCGCCAGACCCTGCATCAGGGCGCTGGCGCCCAACCGGTTTGCCCCGTGATCCGAAAAATTCGCTTCGCCGATCACGAATAATCCCGGAATCGTGCCCATCAGGTTGTAATCCACCCACAACCCGCCCATGGTGTAGTGAATTGCGGGATAAATGCGCATCGGCGCCTCGTACGGATTCTCGCCCGTAATGCGCTCGTACATATCGAACAGGTTGCCGTAGCGTTCCTTGATGACGTGTTGGCCGAGCCGTTGGATGGCGTCCCGAAAATCCAGGTACACGCCCAGCCCGGATTCGCCTACGCCGCGGCCTTCGTCGCAGACCGCCTTGGCGTTGCGCGACGCCACATCGCGCGGCACCAGGTTGCCGAAGCTGGGATAGCGGCGCTCCAGGTAGTAATCACGCTCCTCTTCGGGAATCTGGTTGGGCGCACGCTTGTCGCCTTTTTTCAACGGCACCCAGATACGGCCATCGTTGCGCAGCGACTCGCTCATCAGGGTCAGCTTCGATTGATACTCGCCGCTCACCGGAATGCAGGTCGGGTGAATCTGCGTGAAGCACGGATTGGCGAAATACGCGCCCTTCTTATATGCGCGCCAGATGGCCGTGGTATTGCAGCCTTTGGCGTTGGTGGAAAGATAATAGGCGTTGCCGTAGCCGCCGGTGCCGAGCACCACCGCGTCGGCCACATGCGACTCGATTTTGCCGCTGATCAGATCGCGCGTCACGATGCCGCGGGCGTTGCCGTCGATCAGCACCAGGTCGAGCATTTCATGGCGCGGATACATCTTCACCTGCCCGGCGCCGATCTGGCGCTCCAGCGCCTGGTACGCACCTAGCAGCAACTGCTGCCCCGTCTGGCCCCGCGCATAGAAAGTTCGCGAAACCTGCGCGCCGCCGAAGGAGCGATTGTCCAGCAGGCCGCCGTACTCGCGCGCGAAGGGCACGCCCTGCGCCACGCACTGATCGATAATGTTGACGCTGATCTGCGCGAGGCGATAGACATTGGCCTCGCGTGCGCGGAAGTCGCCGCCCTTCACCGTGTCGTAGAACAGCCGGTAGACGCTGTCGCCGTCGTTATGATAGTTCTTGGCGGCGTTGATGCCACCCTGCGCGGCGATGGAGTGCGCGCGGCGCGGCGAATCCTGGTAGCAGAAGCACTGCACGTTGTAACCCAGTTCGCCCAACGTAGCTGCCGCGCTGCCGCCGGCCAGTCCCGATCCCACCACGATGATGTTGTACTTCCGTTTATTCGCTGGATTCACCAGCTTCAGATTGAATTTCTGATTTTCCCACAGGGTCTCGATCGGGCCGGCGGGTATCTTGGCATCGAGTTCCATATGCGCTCCTCTTATAGCGTCAGAATGCCCAGCATCACCGAGACCGGGATGGAGATGTTGCCGATCGCCACGATCCAGGCGAATACGGCGGCGAATTTTTTCAGCAGCGGCGTGTAGCGCGGGTGATTGATTCCCAGCGACTGGAACATGCTCCACAGGCCGTGATACAGGTGCATGCACAGCAGCGCCATGGCGATGATGTAGAAGATGGCGATGGCCGGATGCTGGAATCCGCTGATCACGTTGGCGCGCACGTTTAATTCTTCGATGGGCACGATGCTGCCGGTGGTGAGGTGTAGCACGTGGAAGATGACGAACGCCGCGATAATGGGTCCGCTCCAGATCATGGTGCGGGCGGCGTAACCCGCGGGCACGTCGTCCTTCTTCACGTAGGCCTGGGGACGCGCCCTCTGCTTGAGCAGCCACAACTGCACCGAAGCGGTGATGTGCAGCGCGACCGATGCCAGCAGCACGGAGCGCGCGATCCAGAGCAGGATGGGGTGCGAGTGCAGGAACCTGGCATAGCCGTTGATCTGTTCGGGGTCGGGCGAATAGATCTGCAAATTGCCGATCAGGTGGGCCAGCACGTATCCGAACAGGATGACACCGGTAACGGCCATTACGGCCTTCTTGCCGATGGTGGCCTGATAGAAACCGATGGAACGATTCAGTGGGTTGGAAGCTGCAAGAGCACTCATGGAAATGTCCAAGATGTTTGGAACATTTCAGTATACTCGGATGCGCTTTGTTGCTGGGCGGCGGGTCGGATTGAAAGCCTGGAGGAGAGGCGATTGGATTTGGTAGGATCGTCGGAGATCGGTCGTTTCCGGAATCGCCGCGATCCGGGGCGCCACCAGCGATGAAATCCACCACTACATCCGCGCACCGCCGCGCAGCCCGATCTACACGCCGCGCGATTCCCGCGCCGCAACGCCCCGGCGTCGCCGGCCGGCCCTACCTGATCTATGCGGCTCTCTTTGGCGCCGTCCTGGTGGCATACTGGCCGGCCCTGCGCGGCGGCATGCTCTGGGACGATTCCGCCCACGTCACCAAACCTGCGCTGCAATCACTCCAGGGCCTGTGGCGGATCTGGTTCTCGCCAGGCACAACCCAGCAATACTATCCGCTGCTCTACAGCGCTTTCTGGGTCGAGCATCAATTTTGGGGTGACGCGGTGCTGGGCTATCATCTCGCCAACCTCGCGCAACATGCCGTGGCCGCGTGTCTGGTCGTGCTGATTGTGCGGCGTCTGGCGCTGCCCGGAGCCTGGCTTGCCGGTCTGTTATTCGCCCTGCATCCGGTCTGTGTTGAAGCCGTAGCCTGGATCTCCGAACAAAAGAGCACCCTCTCAGCGGTCTTTTATCTGGCCTCGGCGCTGGTCTACCTGAGCTTCGATCAGACCCGGCGGCGCTCGTCGTACTTCTGGGCGCTGGGCCTGTTCGTTCTGGCCCTGCTCACCAAGACAGTCACTGCCACGCTTCCCGGGGCTTTGCTGGTCATCTTCTGGTGGCAGCGCAGGCGGCTCAGTGGGCGGCGCGACGTGCGGCCACTGTTGCCATGGCTGGCGCTGGGCGCGATGGCGGGTATTTTGACTGCATGGATGGAGCGCCATTTTGTAGGCGCGCAAGGTCCGGATTACGCGTGGAGTCCGATCCAGCGTATTCTGCTGGCCGGCCGGGCCATTTGCTTCTATGCCGCCAAGCTGGTTTGGCCCTTCAACCTGACGTTCAATTATCCACGCTGGAAACTCGACCCGAGCGCACCCTGGCAGTACCTGTATGTCCTGGGGGTCTTGGCGGCGGCCATCGCTTTTTACTACTTGGCCCAGAAGAAACAAGCACAGCGCGCTCCGCTGGCGGTTCTCCTTCTATTCGCGGGGACCTTGTTCCCGGTGCTTGGCTTCCTGAACGTCTACCCATTTATATATTCGTTCGTGGCCGATCACTTTCAATATCTGGCCAGCCTGGCAATCCTCGTGCCCGCGGCAGTGGTAGCCACCCGCGCCATGGCGGGTCTTAGGCCAGCCAGACGGGCCGCGGCCGCCGCGGTGCTGCCGGTCATGCTCGGCGCCCTGACGTTCCACCAAAGCGGCGACTACCGCGATGTAGAAACGCTGTATCGCCAGACACTGGCGCGCAATCCGGACAGTTGGATGGCGCACAACAACCTGGGCGTTCTTCTTGCGGATCAGGGCCGCCTGAACGAAGCCGTTGCCGAGTATAAGGCCGCGCTGCGTTTGAACCCCAACGACGCATCCGCGCACAACAATCTGGCAAACGCAATGATGCAGATGCCTGGACGCGAAGCGGAGGCCATCGCCGAGTACGTAGCGGGACTGCGTATTCTTCCCAGCATGGCCGAGGCGCACAATAACCTGGCGGTCCTGCTGTCCCGCACTCCGGGGCAGGCGCCGGCAGCCATCGCCGAATTCGAAACGGCCCTGCGCCTGGCGCCCGATTTCGCGGCAGCGCACAATGACTTTGGCGCCGTTCTGCTATCCGTTCCAGGGCGCCGCGCCGACGCCATCGCCCAGTTTCGCGCCGCCCTGGCGCTCAGCCCCAACGATCCGCGGTACCAAGGCAACCTTCAACTGGCTCTGTCGAGGCAATAGATCCGTCGCGACTGTTTCGCGATCAGACTACAACGCGCGGCGGCGGGGAGCGAAGGAGCGCACTTGCCTGCGGCGCGGAATTTCGATGACCGGAGCCGGGCTGTGCGCGTCGCGGGCCACATCGGAGGGCACCTGACGGCGCTCCAGGCGGGTGGCCAGGATGCGTTCGATGCGCGCGATTTCCGACCGCTCGCCGCGCGTGGCGAAGGTCGAAGCTGTTCCGCCGGCGCCCGCGCGTCCCGTACGGCCGACACGGTGGATGAAATCCTCGGGAACTTGCGGCAGATCGTAGTTCACCACGTGCGCGATGCCTTCCACGTGAATGCCGCGCGCCGCGATGTCGGTGGCCACCAGGACACGATAATAGCCGTCCTGGAAGCCGCGCAGCGCTTGCGTACGCTGATTCTGGCTGCGGTTGCCGTGGATCGCGGCGGTCTTTACGCCCTCGCCGGAAAGCCGTTTCGCCAGACGATCGGCGCCGTGCTTGGTGCGGGCGAATACCAGAAACGAACCTTGCTCGTCGCGCAGCATGGCCTGCAGTAGGCCGAGTTTGCGGTCCTGCTCAACTTCGTAAAGGTGCAACTCGATCTTGTCGACGGGCTTGGTGGTGGACCCGATTTCGACGCGCACGGCGTTACGCACGTGTGTCTCGACTAGGTGCTTGACGGAGCTTTCGATGGTGGCGGAGAAAAATAGCGTCTGGCGATCCGCGGGGAGCACAGCCAGGATGCGTTTGATGGTGGGCAGGAAGCCCATGTCCAGCATGCGATCGGCTTCGTCCAGCACCAGAATGCGGACATTGCCCAGCGCCACCAGCCCGCGGCTGAGAAAATCGTATAGCCGGCCGGGTGTGGCGATGAGAACCTGCGCGCCCTTGCGGATCGATTGCAGTTGCGGATTCTCGCCCACGCCGCCAATTACCACGGCGGCGCGCACGGCGCTGCCGGCGGCCATCTTGACGAAAGTCTCGTGGATTTGCATGGCAAGTTCGCGGGTGGGGCTCAAAATGAGAGCCCGCACGCCGCCGCGCGCGGGTTCCTTGGTCAGAATTTCGAGAATGGGCAGGACAAAAGCGAGCGTCTTACCGGTGCCGGTCTGCGCCGTGGCAACCACGTCACGCCGCGCCAGCGCCGGCTCGATGCTCATAAGTTGGACGGCCGTCGGCTCCGTAAAGCCGTTCTTTGTCAGATTGCTCTTCAGCAGAGCAGAAAGGGGGAGTTCAGAGAAACTTTTCATTTTTAGTTTTTGCGGAGAAGAGCCGACGAGCCGACTACCTAACGGAGGGAGAGGGGTTGTGGATCAATTTCCAGTAGATCTCAGTATAGCGCACTTGGCGGCGTACTTTTTGGCGCCGTGCCGATGGCGCGGCGGATTCCGTTTTGACGGGTAGTTTGTGCGTGCCGTCACCCAAGGCCATAAACGAGCTTTGGAACGGATGACCATCCACTTTGCCGGCTTATGACACAAGTCCAACCGCCTCTGGCCGGGCTTTTTTGCAACCTGGCCGTGAATGAGGCAGGCAACATTCCGGTTTAACTGCCGGCCGAGGCCGCATGTGTCTCCGCAGTGGTCGGATCAATCAGGCTGGTCACTTCGCTGACTCGATCGGCTGGAAAGCCGCCGCGGCCCGCGTGCTCGCGAACAGTTTCTTCGTCCGGCGCGATATAGACGCAGCACGCCGCACGATTTCTGTGAGATGCTCTGGAATTCTTCGGCTGGCAGACTGCCGACGCCAGGAATATTCCGCTCGATGACAAACTTGGGCAGGGCGACGATTGTACATCGCGGGCGACTGGGCCGCCAAGCAAGTCACTCAGTCCGGTCAGAACCCTCGACGCCGTAAAGTTCGAAGGCTAACTGCACGCCGTTCGTCTCCCATCCGGAATTCGACCCAAACGCGCCATCCACAATGGTCGATTGCTGCGAAATCAGCGTGCTATTGGGCGCCGTAATTGCCCAGGAAAAGCCGGTAAATGAGTCATCGCTCAATGGTCCGTTGTGCAGCACCAGCCAGTAGGTGCCGGGGGGCAGCGCCGAAGGTGTCTCCAGGCGAAGATCATAAACATACCGATAGGGCGCGAGCGGGTTGGGACCCAGCCCGAGATAAGTTCCAGCGGCGGCGCTGTTGCCGGCAAAGCCGGGCACCTGGACGCCGGGAATTCCATTTTTGTTGGTGTAGATCCACCAGGAGATGGAGCCATTGTAAGAAGACTGGCTCTGCTCGATCGCCCAGAAGCGCAGCGAAGTCAGTCTGGTTGGAGCGGTGACGGTGAAGTCATCCGCCAGGACTCGGAGGCCATCTTCAAAACCGTTGATGAAGTCCGCCGGCCCGTTGTTATATACATACGAAGCGGCGTCGAGCGGCGCGCAGCACGCGATCACCACTGACGCCAGGCACAGGGATACTGGCCGCATGCGGCGATTGTAGCAGCCTGCGAGATTGTTTGGCCCGCCCGCACCGCCGGCGGTTGTCTGATTACTGCTTTTCCAAAACAATGGTAATGTCGAAGCCGCCCTGGGGCGTCTCCACATGATTGCCGATGGTCAGCGTCTGCCCATCCGCGGAGAGCATCCATCGCTCTTTCTGTGAGATTGCCATCCCCTGCACTTCGCGCCGGCTTTCAATCAACAGCGCGTCGCCATCCCATCGCGCGCTGCCGTTGAACTCCTGCCCGCGGATGATATTCTTGCACGGCGCGCCATCCGTAGTGTAGGCCAGGTCCGTCACGATCTCGCGATCCTGGCCAAACTGAGTCGTCTTGATCTTCAAATGCGTGTCGCGTTGGACGATCTTGCGCGCCATCCTCTCCGGCTGCGGCAGCGGAGCGAAATTACTCTTTTGCGGGTTCATCTTCCATTCGCCGCTGAAGTTCGGTTCGGCGCATACCTGGTTGACCGCACCCCAAAGCAGGGCCAGCGGCAATGCCCGGAGAGCGAGTGTTTTGATCTGCATTCTGATGCTCCTTAAAACTGATTCTTCATCCAATACATTCAGCGGGCGCCCAACACAATATTGCCCGCGGGCCGGGAGTCGCCGTCCGCCGCGCTTACGTCCAGGCACTGTCCGGAGATGACGCGGCCGGCGGTGACGTCGAGGCACTGAAACGGCCCGTTTTTTCCGAGTTCTTGCCGCCCGGCCTGAAAACGGACGTGCTGCCGATCCCAATTCTCCCCCGTCTCCGCCAGAAGATTGTACAGCCCCGGAGCGATATGCCGGATGCAGGCCTTGTTTTTCGCCTGAATGTAGACCACTCTTACCGGCGCTGCCGTGTCCGCCGTAACTAGCGTGGCCACGGCATCCTGGTTGGCCTGATTGGAAATCCACAACTGGCTTCCGCCCGACATCGGCGACCGCAGCAATTCGGTTCCGTTCAGCGGCGTCCCCGGCGCAACCGCTCGCGCCTGTTCACCCGGCGCCGCATCGTGACTTGGGGCGGGGCCGTTCGCCGCCGGCGCGGATCGCTCGGACGGTTGCTCTCCGATCTTCGGGATCGACTTCCAGAGGTCCGCAACTTCGCCGCGCGCCCAGTGCGAGAGCTCTGCCGCCGCGGCTTGCCGGTCGCCCCTCGGACTGACAAAATCCGAGGGCGACAGGATCGCAGGTCTGGTCTGGCCGTTCTGTGTAATCACGGACTCCAGCGTGGGCACTCGCAGCTTGCTGAACAGCAGGCCGCCGACGGCCAGCGGCGCCAGAACCAAGCACAGCCAAGCAACCTTGATCGGCCAACGATAAAACAGATTCCACGCTAACCGGGCGCCGCCGCGGGCGCGCGGACGGCCGTTGCCGGCTGGTCCGGGTTCGGTCGGCTTCGGCCGAGGCGCGGGCGGGGACTCCTCCTGGCGCGCTTCAAAAAGATGCGCATTCTTCAGCGCCAGGTAAGCATCGTTGATGCTCTGCAGGTGCTGCTGGGCTCTGCGCTGCAATTCCGGATCGGACTGAAATCGATCCGGGTGCCAAACCCGTACCAGGTCTCTGTAAGCCTGCCGGATCACCTCCCATGTAGCATCCGGATCTACACCTAATACGCGACAGTAATCGGCACGAGACATCTTGGCGCCGAGTGGATTGGTCCGGGTATAAGGTGGCTCGTATGCAGTCGATGACATGAAACTTCCACCGCGGGCAGCCTTCGGCCCGATTTCACGTTAACAGTCTGGCATGAATCTACGACGAAGTAAGTGTTATCCGAGGATAGCAACGGGCGGTAACGCTTAGAACGATTACCCGGCGTTGAGTGTCAGCGGCGCCACTACCTGCGAATACTGCAACTTGGCGGCAGCGGGAAGCGATAACGGGGTAGCATTTTAGGGTGACCTTGCGAAAACGGATCGTCCCAGCCCTGCTTCTCGCCATTACTGCCGCCCCCCAGAACCGTCCGGGGATTTTCCGCATCCAGCCTGTGCGGCCTGTTGCCGAGCTGCGCGCCGAAGCGCTGGCCGCACGGCCGCCTGCTGAATCGGGTTCGTTTCGTCCGTCCGATCTGGTTGACGTGGCGGTGCTGGATGCCCGCATCAAGCTCGATATCCGCTACGCCACTGCGGACAATTTCCTGAGCACACCGGTGTACACCGCGCCGCGCGCCTTTCTGCAGCGGCCCGCGGCCGAAGCGATGCTGCGCGCGCATCGCGAGCTGATGAAGCAGGGCTACGGCCTGCTGATCTTCGACGCTTACCGGCCTTGGTATGTCACCAAAATCTTTTGGGACGCCACGCCGCCGGACAAGCATGAATTTGTCGCCGACCCGGCGGATGGATCGCGCCATAACCGCGGATGCGCGGTGGACCTCTCCCTGTACGATCTGAAGACCGGGCGGGAAATCGAGATGACCGGCGGCTACGACGAAATGTCCCCGCGGTCGTATCCGGATTACGCGGGCGGCACCCAGGAGCAGCGCACCCACCGGCAAGTGTTGCGCCGCGCGATGGAGCAGCAGGGATTCACCGTGTATCCATCCGAATGGTGGCACTACGACTACCGGGATTGGAAGGCTTACGCGATCGGGAATATTCCGTTCGAACAGATCGGCCGTTGAGGCTGCGCAGGCTTCAGTGCAAGCGCTCAAACCCAGCTCGCGGAATTGCTTCTCATGTCCGTGACCTGAGCCGCGGGAGGCAGACGGCCCGAACTGAACGTAATGTCTCCGACGAGAATATCCCGGCGCGCACTCAGGCAACGGCGGCGCAAGCCATGCCCAATAGGAACGGCGCCGCTCATGAGCCATGCCAGCCGGCTGCAGCCCTGAAATGCCGTTACTCGTCCGGCAAGGTCAGGGCGATCATGGATTATTTTGGCCCGCCGGCCGCCCTGGGTAAACATTTGGCGACGGCGCGAAGAAACCGGTTCCTGGCGGTGGTGCGAGCGACGCCACCCGCGGAGGGGCTGCCGGGTCACTTGCCGGCGGGCAGAGCGTCGCGGATTGATCCGAGCGCCGGAACCGAGCCTGACTTCGTCGGATGAATCCGGCTCGCCACTTGCTCGCGAGCCGGCGCTGCCGCGTGCGCAGGCGGACCTGCCGCCTTGTGTTTGGTGTAAAAGAATAGAACCGTGACGGCCAGGGCCTTAAGGCCTCCGAGGCCGAGTAACCATCGAAAACGGCGCCAGACAAGCATATTGTATTCCTCGCTTCCCTGCTGTTGAGTGATCCGTGCCCGGCAAACATTACGCAAGAATCTTCCGCTCACTGGCAAAAATGTGCCTGTTCGGGCATTCCAAAACAAAAAACTGAAGTTGGGGATGTAACAGGTTCGCATACTCCTTCAACAACAGCCAAGGGTTTCCGTCCGAAACTCAGCATCATACGGAGCAGGGAAAAATGTCTGACATCGAAAGACACCAATGAGTGGGCCGGCGCCGCACCGGTTCCAGCAGGGGCCGATCAGTACGGCGTTGCAACTTGGTTGGCGTCCGTGGCTGGTGGACTTCCAGCGACGGCCTGTGGCTCCGGAGGTAAACAATAACTGCGGATGCGGGTCTCCACTGCCGGCGTTGGGAGCGGGATCGAGAACATTCCGTTTCTGGGAATTGCAAACCCGGCGCAGGCCACCCGACTGGCCCCGCCAACGCCTTAGTCCAATCGGCGGCCCACGACTTTCAGGATCGAGTGGGTGCGCGCTCCGGGGTTCCCGATATTCCCGAAGCCGCCTAAGCCGTCAGACCCGCCCATTTTGACTATCGAACCGTTTTGGCCGCCGCCGACTTTCCTGCAACCGTGCGGAGTCGGCCCGAGACTATAGTCAAAAGGAATTGGTGCTGAATCGGCAAGAGCCAGAAACTCGGGCGGCCAACGTCTACTCCACCCGCAGCGCCACCATCGGATCGATCCGCGACGCGCGGCGCGCCGGCAAGTAACCCGCCAGCCCGGCGACGCACACCATGACCAAAGCCGCGGCCAGGAACGTGTACGGATCCCCGTAAGTCACGCCGAACAGCAGTCCGCTGATGGCGTGCGCCGCGATCACCGCCGCCACCGTGCCGATCGCCAGCCCGATCCCCGCCCGCCCCAGTGTCTCCATCACGATCTGCCGCTGTACCCGCGCTCCCTGTGCCCCCAGCGCCATGCGTATGCCGATCTCCTGCGTGCGCCGCGTCACCGAATATGAAACCACCCCGTAGATTCCCAATGACACCAGCATCAGCGCGAACGCCGCGAAGCCGGTCAGCAGCAGCACGATGAAGCGCCGCGGCGAAATCGCGTGGTCCACCAGCCTTGCCAGCGGCCGCATACTCGCCTTGGGCAAAGTCGGGATCAGCGGACGCAGCGCCGCCTCCACGCGTTCGGAAAGCACCGGCAGCGGCAGCGTGGAGCGCACCACCACGTCCACCGATCCCCAGTCCTGGCATTGCCGGATCGGCATGTACATTTCGGAGCCCGAACTCTCCTCCAGCGCCACATGGCGCACGTCGCCGACCACTCCCACCACCTGCCGGTCCTCCTTTACGCAATCGCCGACAATGGCCTTGCCGATGGGATCCTGCCCGGGCCACAGCCGCCGCGCCAGCGTCTCGTTGATCATCATCACGGGCGTCGCGCCAGTTATCGTATCGCGCTCGGTAAAATCGCGGCCCTTTTTCAACGTCATGCCCATGGCCTTCACATAGCCGTCGCTGACCACGCGCACGAATGCGCTGGGATAGTCACCGTCTTTGTAAGTCTGGCCCTTGGCTCCCGCGCCCCAGGCGCGGTTGTGACCCAGGGGCAGAACGTCCGTCAGACCGGCCGCCTGCACACCGGGGATCTCTCGCACGCGCCGTAGCAATTCGTCATAGTAGGCGTTCTGTTGTGCTTGGTTCTTATATTCCGGCCCCGGATCCACGCGCCACGCCGCGGCGTTCTCCGGCCGGAATCCGGGATCCACTTCCAGCACGCGCACCAGGCTCCGCATCAGCAGTCCCGCGCCCACCAGCAGCACGCACGCGAAGGCGATCTCGGAAACCACCAGCGCCGCCCGCGCCCACATGTGTCCTTTACCGGCCGCTCCCCGCTGCCCCAGCGATGCGCTCAGCGAAACCGCGGTCGTCTGCAGCGCCGGCGCGATGCCCAGCACCAGGCCGGTCGCCAAAGCCGCAAGCACGGTGAAGCCCAGCACCATGCCGTTGACCTGCACGCTGCTCAACAACGGAATGTTGAGCGCATCCAGATGCGCCACCGCGCGCGTGGCGCCAACAGCCAGCATCAGTCCCAAAATCGCCCCGGCCCCCGTCAGCACCAGGCTCTCGGTCAGCAGTTGACGGATCAGCCGGCCGCGGCCCGCGCCCAGCGCCATGCGAATCGCCACTTCCTTCTGCCGCGCGGCCGCCCGCGCCAGCAGCAGATTGGAAAGGTTTGCGCACACGATCAACATCACCACTCCTACCGCGCCGGCCAGCACCGCCAGCGCCGGCCGCGTCCGCCCGCTCACATGCTCCGGCAGAAAAGTCAGTTTCGGATCGAGCCCGTTACTGCGTGGATTCTCGCGCGTGATCTGGGCGCCCAGCACATCCGCTTCCGCCTGGGCCGGGCCCATCCGGGCCCCCGGTTTCAGACGTCCCAAAACCGCCAGCGTATTGCCCCACTGGTCCGTTTCCTTCGTCAGAGGGAATGGCGAAAACAGATCGATATGCGTGCCCGGCGCAAAAATCGCCGCGAAATCAAAAGACGCTGGCAGCACTCCGGCCACCGTGCTGTCCGCATCGTCCAGCCGGATCGTTTTGCCCACAATCTCCGGGTCGGAACCAAAGCGCCGCTCCCACAGTCCGTGACTCAGCATCACCACGTGCGGCCCGTTCCACTTGCATTCATCCGCCGTGAATTGTCGCCCCAACTGCGGCTGGATGCCCAGCATCGGGAAGAAGTTCTGCGAAACCGGCACCGTGCTCAGCCGCTCCGGCTCGCCGTTGCCGGTCAGCTTGCTGTCGCCCACGCCATAGAAAGCGAAGTATCCCGCCACGTCCGCGAACGACGTGTTGCGCTGCCGGAAATCCAGAAACCGGCCCACCTGCAAAGTCGCGCCCGACAGATCGCCGTCCATCTTCGTCCGGTTCGCGATCCACACCAGCCTGCCCGGATCCTTGAACGGCAGCGGCTTCATCAGCAGCGCATCCAGCACGCTGAAAACGGTGGAACTGGCGCCGATCCCCAGCGCGATAATCAGAATCGCAAACGCGGCGAATCCGCGGTCCTTCTTGAGCGTGCGCATCGTGTAGCGCAGGTCCTGCATCAACCGATCCATCATCGGCAGTCCGCGCGCATCCCGCTGTTCTTCTTTGGTCTGTTCTATCCCGCCCAATGCCATCACCGCTTTCCGCCGCGCTTCGTGCGCCGGCATTCCTTGTTTTACGTATTCCGCGACGGCTAGCTCCAGGTGCGCCGCCAGTTCCGCGTCCAGATCCTCATCCAGCTCTTTCTTGCGTAGCGCAAAGCGGACCTTTTCCAGCGCCTCGCGCCAGCGGTCCATCATGTCTGCTCGCCGACCGGCAGCGCCAGCACGCGTCCGATTACCGCGGCCAATTTCTCCCATTGCTGCACGTGGCTGGCCAACTGATGGCGTCCGTTGCGGGTAATGGCGTAGAATTTGGCCTTGCGATGGTTGTCCGAAGTGCCCCACTCGGCCGCAATCCAGCCGCGCTGCTGCAGCCGCACCAGCGCCGCATAAATCGTGCCTTGGTTGAGCAGGATCTGATCCCCGCTCACCTGCTCGATGCGCCGCGCGATGCCGTAGCCGTGCAGCGGACCCATGCCCGCCAGGGTCTGCAGGACCATCAGGTCCAGAGTCCCTTGCAGCAACTCGAGTCTGTCTGAGTTTGTCTGGCTCACGCTTCGTGTGGCCGCGCCACATTAGTAAGACGAAGCGGATCGCCCGTGGTTAGGTGTTCTTTACGCCGGCAACCTAAGGTTGCACCCAGATACGAGACCTGGTCTACCGAGGCCGTCCCCTGGATCGTCATCGTCAGGTTGGACGGATGCTGCGCGTCACACTTCGGCAATCCTGTGGGAACCGCCGGGACTTGAAAATTGATCTGGTACAACCCGGCGTTGCCGCCGACCAGCCCCACGTAGCTCGGACTGCTGTATCCCGGCGCCGTGACTCCCGTGAACGAAAGTGTGAACGGCCGACTCACCGGAACACCCGATGCCGGAGTTCCCGATACGGTCGTCACGGTGGTGTCCGGCACACCCAAACCAAAGGCGTACGCGGTCAACACTTCGCCCGGGGTTGCCGGGCTGTCCGGTGACACACCGGTATAATTCGCGTGAGTGATTACGGGATAACAGGGGTAGGTCGAGTACACGCTGCCGCCGCCCAGCGTGACCGTAGGGACATTGTCGGTACAGGAGTTGAGTATGTGAACCTGATCCTCCACGGGGAAAACACGCAGACTCGCCCCGGTCCCCGCGCTCTCTGAGATGGTCAAGACTGCGTCGTTGATTCCCGGACAAGGATGCGCGGGACAGGTATTGTCGATACCCGGTGGATTGGGCATGAGGTTGAAGGGGATCTGCACCACCAGGTCGAAAGTCGCGTCTTCAGTAGGACAGGCGACCAGGTTCGCCGGCACGATGAAAGACACCGCAAAGCCGCGATCGCACGATAGCACGCCAGACCCGTCCAGCAAGGGCAACAGAATGGGCGTGGAGGCGCCGGACTGAAGTAAGGAGACGGATAGCCCGTTGAAGTTCGTTGGCAAAGGAAGCGCGGTCGCCACCTGGGTGGCATCGAATGAGGTGGTCAGCCCGTGCAGGGTGAGGTGCAAGACCTGTCCGGGGGCTACCAGGGGCGACCGCGCCGTTTGGTATCCCAAGTTGACGATAGAGGCACCAGTCTGTGCCCACATGGTTGACGAGGCAATCAGCGTTGCGGCGAGAAGCACGACGGAATGTTTTTGGCGCATATTCGGTGTAGTCTGCCGCGCCGGGAACCGGTTCCGTTACCGGAAACCCGCCGCCACCGCGCGCCGATTACCGCCAAACCGATCAGCAGCAGGCCCACCGTACCCGGTTCGGGCGTCGTAGAGGCCTTGCGGCAGTCCACCTGCATCACCCGCGCGCCCTCGCTTTGCGCGCCGTTGTCGCTCAGTAGCGAAGCCGAAAAGTCGTTGCTGATCTCCGTTCCCGGATAGCCGAACGTCACCCCATCGCCGATATTAGTCAGTTCGATCATCGCTTCCCCCGATCCGAACAGCGCCGCAGCCTGGTGCGGCGTCAAGCTCACATCCGCGGACACTAGATCAATCGGACCGGAGTAAGAACCGCCACTGACCGATCCCGGCGTTAGTAACAGAGTGCCCGCGGGCAACCCCAGCCGCGTCGCATCCGGGTCGGATAACGGAATCGACACGGAGCCGTCGGCCGAAACCAGCGTCGCGCTGAACAGCCAGCCTTGCACATATCCGCCCGACGTGCCCGGGATCGACTCCACCGGACCGCCCAGCGGCAGGCTGCCGATCACCATTTCAATCTCGCTCGGGTAGGTGGGCCGGCAAGGGCTCGCCCCGGGGTCCGTGATGTAAAACAGCAGGCTGTCGTTGTTGCCGAGGGTAACTTCCGCGGTGTTCGTCACATTCACAAGGTTCGCCAGCGCCGGCGATATAAGTACCAGAGGTAGGGCGCAAATTAGGAAACGTGTCATCGAATTCTTCATGGCTTTATATGAGAATTCTAGGGTGCGAACCGCTGCAGCCGACAGGGAAGGATGTACCGGTACAGCCGGGATTCGTAACGGTACACTTCAGACGTTCCGCGCCACCGCCCACGCCCGTGGAGTGGTACCAAAGGTGCGCCGGAACATCTCCACAAACGCGCTGGGCTGGCGGTAGCCGATCTCGTAAGCCACCAGCTTCACCGAACTGCCGCCCGCCAGAAGTTCCAGCGCCCGCATCAGCCGTGCCTGCCGCCGCCACGTCGCGAAATCGGCGCCCACCTCCGCGCGAAACAACCGTTCGATCGTGCGCACACTGGCGCCCGCGGCCGCGCACAGCGATTCGAGCGGCGGATTGTGCGCCTGGTGGGCAATCAGCGACAGCGCCACCGCCAGCGCCCGCGGATCTTTCGGCAGCGTCAGAGACACCGGCACATGCTCGGCTCTTTCAAGCTGCGCAACGATCAGGTCGCGCAGCGCCCCGTGTAGCGCCTGCCGCGCGCGAAGCTCTCCGATACGCACGGCTTCCAGAATCAGCTCGCGCAATAACGGCGAGACGTGCAGCACCGTGCATGATTCCGGCAAACCCGCCGCCAGATGCCGGCGCAAATAAAGCGTGCGCATCGAAACCGCGGCCGGCATGCGGATGCGGTGCGTGGTCCGCGCCGGAATCCAGATCGCGAATTGCGGTGGGATCAGCCAGAAGCTCTGTCCGGCCGAAACCTCCATCACGCCCCGCGTGGCATAAATCACCTGCGCCGCCCCGTGCGCGTGCTCCGGCACGTGGAAGTCCGGCGGGTATTCCCAAGCCAGCGTGGAAATCGAGACTCCCGGCCGCGGATCGTAATCGCGAATGAAGCCATGGCGCATCAGCGATATATTATGGCGCATGGCGGGCTTTACGACACCGGCCCCCATACGCCAGACTGTGTTCATGCACTCCCGTTTGTGGCACTTGGGTCTTGCGATTCTGGCAGCCAGCGCCCTCCCCGCCGCCTCCGGCCCGTGCGGCGCCGCGCACGCCGATCTCGAATTCTTTCTGGGAGCCTGGGACGTATTGGACCAAAATGGGAGGTCCGCCGGAACCAGTCAGGTCGCCATCGGTATGGACGGCTGTACGGTGACCGAGACCTGGCAAGCCGCGGGCAGCTTCGGCGGCATCAACGTGCATGCCTACAGCGCCGAAGAAAAGCGCTGGCACGCGTTGTATGTGGATAACCACGGGCACGTACACGCCTTCGTGGGCACAGCGGGCAATGACCGCGTCGAGTACACCGGCACAAGCCGGGATGAGACCGGCCGCGAAGTGCTGCACCGCATGAGTATTGCGCGCGGCGCCGATCGAAAAGTCGACGTGTGGTGGCGAAAATCCACCGATAATGGAAAGACGTGGATCACGGCCTACCAGGCGGTTTACCGGGCCGCCCACGAATCAAAAACAGGAGAGCACTCCATGCTGGGGACACATAAACTCGTAGCATTTGCGGCCATTCGCGACCGCGACGCCGCGCGGAAATTCTATCGCGACACATTGGGATTGCGTCTGTTGGGCGAAGATCAGTTTGCCATGGTCTTCGACGCCAACGGCACCACCCTGCGCCTCACACCCGTGCCCGACTGGACGCCGCCCAAGTTCACGGTATTGGGGTGGGATGTGCCGGATATCGAAGCTGCCGTCACGGAACTCGAAGCCGCGGGCGTGACGTTCGAGCGCTTTCCGTGGATGAAAGATCAGAATGCCCACGGCATCTGGACTTCCCCCAGCGGCCCCGATGTCGCCCGCGTCCACGCGGGCGCCCGCGTCGCCTGGTTCAAGGATCCGGACGGCAACCTCCTGAGCGTCTCGCAACTGCCGAAGCCAGGCGCCCTTTAGCCCGCGCCGGGCTAGATCCCCGCGCCCTTCCGGGCCTGTTCGATCTCCGCCGCGCTCTCGGGAAAACCGTAGCCGTTGGCCCGCATTTTCTGCCAGGCTTCAAACGCCGCCCGATACCATTGGCGCGCCTCAGCCTGCCTTCCAAACGTGCGGCAGGTTGCCGCCATCGTCGCGTATGCCCGCGGCAGTTCCCGCCAGGCATCCGGGCTGGCGCGCATGTCCCCGGCCACTGACTTCGACTTGACGATCCCATCCTGGGCCAGCGCCATCGATTCCTTTTCCTCGCCGGACCGCGCCAGGTTGTCCACCAGCCAACGCTCTACCTTGATCACCTCGAACTGGTGGACCGTGTTCTTCGGATCGGTCGCCGCCAGTTTCGTCAGATCCGCCAGTCCCCGCCGAATCCAAAGGATCGACTCCCGGCTGGGATTCTTTCTCCCCAACAGCTTCCCCATCTGCGCCTCGCTCAACCCTTCGTAGAGTTGCAGGTCGGCGTTGTCGAGCTCGGCTTCACGCAGCGACCGGAAGATCTGCATCGCGCGGCGCAGGTAACTCAGGGCTTCTCTTGTCTCCTCGGGTCTCGAGAGCTCGTCCGCCCCATCGGAAAGATATTCGCCCAATTCAATCTGCGCGGTCTTATCGGACGGGTCTGCCGCCGCCAGCCGCTCCGCAATAGCGATGGCGCTGCGCACGTGCAGGCGCAGCTCGCTCCGGCCATGGCCCGGCGCCCGGTCCATCATATCGCTCAGCAGCCAGTGGCAGCGCGCCAGTTCCCGCTGCAGACCGGCGCTTCCCGGATTGGCGGCCGCACGCTGCTCGGTATCGGCCAGCGCCTTCTCGTACATCTCCATGCTCTGCTGCCAGTGTCCCTGCCGGAGGAGCACCCCGCCCAGCGTGTGGCGCGCCCCGGTCAGAGTCTGATAGTCTTCCGCCGTCTGCTGTCCGTGACGCAGGATCTCCTCTCCCGCCGCAATGGCCGCCCCGGCGTGCTCCGCGGCTTCCGGCAGCCGGTATTGCGCGCGGTAGAGCCGCGCCAGCCGCCATTCCGCGAATACCCTCACCTGTTCGACATTCCGGTTCCAAATCTTGGGTTGGCTCAGTTTGCCCGCCAGCGCGATGGCCGACTGCAAATTTTCAGCCCCTTCCGGTGCCCGCCCCAGATCCACCAGCACCGAGCCGGCTCGCGCCCGCAGCCACGCCAGCAGCAACCGATCGCCGGGCGCCGGCGCACCGTTCCGGCCTCGTCGCTCCAGCAGCCGCCCGCCCTTTTCGAAGCTGGCCACCGCGTCCGCGCTGCCGCCTTGCATTTCTCCCAGACGCAAATAGGTGGTGGCGAACTCCGTGGCCAGCGCCGCGTCGTCTCCGGCGTGCTGCGCCACCAGGCGCTTTAGGTAATCGTCCACATACGTCACCAGCGTCTGGCGCGCCTTCGCGGTGCCTGGTATATCCTTCAACTGGCCGTGCAGATCCACCAGCACCGTGCGCACAAACTCGCGCACCTGATCGAAGCGTTCCCGCGCCGCGCGTGCCTCCCGGCCGGCGATCACCGTGCCGGTCACCAGCGACGCGGCTACCAGAAATCCGGCCGCCGCCGCCGTATTGTGCCGCTTTAGAAATTTGCCGCTGCGATAGATCAGTGTGTCGGCCCGCGCCCGCACCGGTAGGCCCTGCAGATGCCGCCGGATGTCTTCCGCCAACTGTTCCACCGAACCATACCGCCGCGACACATCTTTTTCGAGCGCCTTCAGAACGATATTGTCCAGGTCGCCCGCCAGCCGTTTGCGCGTGCGCGCCGGCAGGCTGACCAGCGTGCTCGGCTTCACCGGTGTCGACTGGCAAATGACTCGTTCCATCTCCTGCAGGCTGTTGCTGGCAATCCGGTAAGGACGCTCGCCGGTCAGCAATTCATAGAGGATGACACCCAACGAGTACACATCGCTCGCCGTCGTCACAGGCCCGCCTTGCACCTGCTCTGGACTGGCGTATTCCGGAGTCATCATCAGGCGCGAGGTGAGCGCCGGGTCACCCAGCGCCGGATCGCCCAGCTTCGCCAGGCCGAAATCCAGCAGCTTGATGCCGCCGTCCGGCGTCACCAGAATATTGGCCGGCTTTAGGTCCCGGTGGATCACCAGATTCCGGTGCGCGTACTGTACCGCGTCGCAAACGCTTTGCATCAGGCCCAGCCGCTCCGGAATCGATAGCCCGCCATCCCGTGCGTACTGCGTAATGGGCACGCCCTCCACGTACTCCATCACCAGGTAGGGCACGCCCTGACTGGTTCCTCCATCCAGAAGCCGCGCGATCCCAGGATGTTCCAGGTTCGCCAGAATCTGCCTTTCCGATCGAAACCGCGCCACCGCCTCCGTGCCGGCCAGCACTCGCGGGATTACCTTGATCGCCACCTGCTTGCGAAACTGATCGTCCTCGCGTACCGCCCGGTACACCGAGCCCATGCCGCCGACGCCCAGCAGGCTGGCTACCCTGTAGGGTCCGAGCCAGCTTCCGACCAGCGGATCGCCCGTTAGAGAAGCGGCCACCGAAGCGATCGCCCCCTTGGCCGTGGGCAACCCTTCACCGGCGTGCTCCAGCAGCGACGCCACCTCCCGCCGCAGATCTTCATTGGAACATTCCCGCTCCATGAAGCCCGCCTGCTCGTGGAGCGGCAGTTCCGCGCAGCGCACAAATAACCGCTCGACTTCAGCCCATTGTTCCGGATTCAGCATGCCGGCTTAATCGGTGTGGATCGGTGTTCATCGGTGGCCCGTATCGGTTTTCGTCAAACTGGCTAAAGCGCTCTTCGCCACCTTCGCAACCACATGATACTGCGGATCGACCACCTCGGCTATGTCATACCGCATCGCCGTGCCCAGCACCACCGCCGATTCGTTAGCCGTCAATTTGTAGTCGTGTGCCAGCCAGTCGGCTAGCTGCGCTGTGGCCTGCTGCATGGCGTCGCCCACCGATCCGGCAATCCCCATCGACATCAGGTAATCGCCGTTTTCGGCCCGCGGCCCACCCGTCGAGTAATTCTTCACCACATCAACTGTAAACTCCACATCCATGGAAGTTTCCAATGCGTCGCCGGTCAGCTCACCGTCGCCTTGAGCCGCGTGCCCGTCGCCTAGGAAGAACAGCGCGCCCGGCTGATTCACCGGCAGGTATACGCTGGCTCCCTCCCGGATCTGGTTGTAGTCCATGTTGCCGCCAAAGCTGCCCAGGTATCCGGTGCGGAACGACTGCTTGTTGCTCGGCGCCACCGCCATGCACCCCAGCATCGGCTGCAGCTTGACCGTATAGTTCTTCAAATGCTCGGAGGGCTTCGCCAGCATCGCCACACCGTGCTCCCGGTCGAGCTTCCACTCCGAATCGAACTTCTCGTCGTACTTGGCATCGCGTACGTAATCCGGCGTAACCGCATTGCCGGCGATCTCGCTGCCGCTTTGCGCGCTGTCCCGGTTCAGGCGGACTTTGTTCAGATGGATCACCAGCGTGTCGCCCGGAAACGCTCCCTCAATATAAAACGGACCCGTTTCCGGATTACCTCCCTGTGAATGCCGCACCCCGTTCTTATCCACGCCCCCCGCGTCCACCGTCCACGTGCGCACCGTATCGCCCGGGAAAATGTGCATCACGGGCGGTATCGCGCCGGAGAACTGCCGGTGAAATTCGGTGGGTTCGAAATCGTGCACCGTCGGAGTCGCCGGCCGCTGCGCCGGCCGTTTCGCCGTCCACGTCACCTTTTCCTTGCCAAACCACACCGCATCGCCCGACAGCGTGCCGCCTTGTGCCACCCCATGAAACGTGCCAAACTCCTGCCCTCCTGGCCGCGTTGCTTTGAAGTCCAGCACGTCGCCTTTGAAGGTCCCTTCAAACTTCAATTCGTTCAAATTACCGGTCAATTTCTCACCTTCTACTTTAAGATTGACGCCGGCATAAATTTCATCGTTAAACCGGTGCGCGGTGAACTCCCAATCGCCCGATATATCGGCGGCGAAACCGATCAGGCGCACGGCGAGCAGGCTGAGTAACAAGCGTTTCATGTTGGTTCTCCTTGGGTTGTGACGCGCCCGTGGGCGCTAAGTTAGTTACGTGGATGCGCCGCCCGGCAGTTCCAGCGGCATCGCACGCAGCCGCGTTCCGGTCAATTGAAATACCGCGTTGGCTACAGCTGGAGCCAGCCCCACAATGGGCGTCTCGCCTGCCCCGGCCGACGGCAGATCCGGACGGTCCACCAGCACCACTTCGATCTCCGGCATGTCGCTGAACCGCGGCACGCGGTATTCGGAGAACCGCGGGTTTTGGATCTGCCCGTTGGCGAAGCGGATCTGCTCAAACAGTGCGCCGCCGATCGCCATCGAAACCGCGCCGGCGATCTGGTTCTTCAGATGCTCCGGGTTCACCACCGCGCCGCAATCGAACGCCTCCACCGCGCGCAGCACGCGTACGCGCCCCTGGTCCACCGACACCTGCGCGCAGGTGGCCACGTAGCCGTTCTTTTCAAACCCGCACGACAGGCCGATGCCTTTGCCCTTTCCCCAACCGAAGCGCTCCGCGGCCGCCTGCAGCACCCCGCGCAGGCGCGCATCTCTGATATTCGCCAGCCGGAATTCGAGCGGATCCATTTTGAGTTCATGCGCCAGTTCGTCCATGTGTACCTCGCGCGCGAAATGATTGGCCGTCGCCGCCAGCCCGCGGTACGATCCCTGCCGCAGCGGCGATTCCGAGGGATGAAACACGTTCCGCTGATTCGGTATGTCGTACAGCCCCACCAGGCCCGAGCCGCCCGAATTGTAGTTATGGAAGTCCCAGGCCAGGATCTTCCCGTTGGGGCTGGCGCCACTCGAAACCTCAATTAAACCGGCGGGCCGGAAATACGCCCACGTGAATTCCTCCTCCCGCGACCAGACCAGTTTCACGGGCTTGCCTGCCGCCTTGGCCAGCCGCGCCGCCTCGATGGCGCATTCGCCCGAGTGCTTGCCGCCATAGGCCGACCCAGTATCCGGCACGATCACCCGGATGCGGTCTTCGGTAATGCCGAAAGCCTCCGCCAGTTCCGACCGCACCCCAAACGGCCGCTGCGATCCGGTCCAGACCGTGAGTTTGCCGTCCACCCATTCCGCCACCGCCGCGCGCGGCTCCAGCGGCGCATGCGCGATGTAAGCCACCGTATATGTGGATTGCAGCTTCACCGCCGACGCCGCCAGACCGTCCTCCACGGACCCGTGCCCTTCGTGCTCGCCCGCCGCTGCCGTTTTTTTCAGATGTTCGTAAAGCGCTGGGCCGGAAGCTACGGCCCCCGGTTGGCGCTTCCATTCGGCCTTGATCTGTTCGAGCACGGCCGCGGCCTGCGCCGCATCCGGCGCCGCGACCCCTACGAACTCCTTTTCATGCACCACCGTCACACCGGGACCCGAAGGTGCGTCCAGTTTTTCCAGCGTCGCGCCCAAAGCCGGCGCACGCAGCACCCGCCCATGCAGCATTCCAGGGCGCGTCAGATCCGGCGTATATTTATGCCGCCCCGTGACCATATCGCGCCCCGCGACCTTGCCCGCCGATTGCTTCACCGGGCGCGCGACCGCCACGTCGCGCGCAATTGTACGTGTCAGCTTTTGTCCTTTAGTTAGTTCACTGAAGCCAGCCGAACTTCGTCCATCGCTTGATACGACTTTGCCGCCCTGAATCGTCAGCTTGCCGCGATCTACCTTCCACTGTTCCGCCGCCAGATCCAAAAGCGCTTCCCGCGCTGTCGCCGCCGCCCGCCGCACCTGCGGCGCCATCGTAGGCGTCGTGCGGCTACCGAATGTCCCCATATCGAAAGGCGTCAGAGCCGTATCCGCCATCACCATCGTGACCCGCTCGAGCGGGCAGTGCAGCTCTTCCGCCGCCGCCTGGCCCAGCGAAGTCCGGATATTCTGTCCGACTTCTGTCTTACCGGTGTATATCGAAATTCCGCCGTCCTCGCCGATATGCAGCCAGGCGTCCAAGTCCTGCGGCAAGCCCTCCCCGCGTCCGCGTCCGCGCCCCTGTCCCGACTCCTGCGCGCCCGCCGCGAAGACCACCAGTAAGCCGCCGCCCAGCAAGCCGATAAAATCGCGCCGGTCCAGTTCGAAGCGATAGGCCGGCGGCGCCTTCATCTCGTACCGCTCCGGCGCGATCCGATCCTGTGTTTCAAGCATGGCTGGCCGCCTTTCGGATCGCCGCCATAATCCGCGGATAAGTCCCGCAGCGGCAAATATTCCCGTTCATATGGCGCACGATTTCGTCGTGCGAGGGATTAGAATTCTTCTTCAGCAAAGCCACGCCGGCAACGATCATACCCGATGTGCAGTACCCGCACTGCAGGGCGTCTTCTTCCAGAAAAGCGTCCTGCAGCGGATGCTGAATGCCTTCAATAGTCGTGATCTGTTTTCCCGCGGCGGCGCGCACTGGTAGAATACAGGAGCGTACGGGCTGGCCGTCCAGCAGCACGGTGCAGGCGCCGCATTGGCCTTCGCCGCATCCATATTTGGTTCCCGTCAGGTCCAGCGTATCGCGTAAAATGCCGAGCAGTTTGGCATCCGGCTCCGCCTCGATGCGCCGCCGGGTTCCGTTTACCGTAATTTCGGTGACCTTGGGCATATAAATATTGTTACACCCCGAAAAGGGGTGCGGATCTTTTAGTCCGCGCGGGACAGAGGTTTTATCATAAACTTGTAACGAATCCGGGTGCCCGGCGCACAATTTAATTTGAGGATACTGGTGGAGCACGAAGAAGCGATTCAATCGCAAGCCGCCGAACGCTACGTAGCGCACAAACTCCCCCCCACGGAGCGCGATGCGTTTGAAGCCCATTTTTTTGATTGTCCCGAGTGCGCCGAGGAAGTGCGCTGGGAACAGATTTTTGCAGCCAATGGACGCGCGGCCGTGCGCCGGCCCATGGAGTGGCCCCAACCGCCACCGGCGCCCGCGCCATCGGTCCCGGCCACGCCGCCGAAACTGTCCTGGATGCCCCGCTGGCTGCCTGCGTTGCCCCTGTCCCTCGCTACCAACTGCGCGTTGGCCGCGGCGATTGTCTTCCTCTTGGTCACCCCCGCCCGGAAGCCCGCCCCCGCGCAGTGGACCGAAGCCCAGTGGACCGTCGACGAGTACTTCGCCCCAGGGCCCGCGCGTGGCGCAGACCTGCATACCCTGCCCGGCGGCACGCCGGTCTACCAAATTCGTTTTCCCAGCATTGCAACTTCATCCTATTCCTACGAAGTCCTCGATAGCCAGGCGCGGCGTGAGCTGTCCGGCTCGCTGGCCGCCCCCGCCGCTCCAGACACAAACTTACGCCTGACGGTTTCCGTTGGGTCCCTCGCGCCGGGAGTCCATACCCTGATCGTGCATGGCTTGCCGTCCGGCGAGATCGCTTCCAAGTCCAGGTTCCAAACTACACGTTGAGAGGAGATAGCTGATGCCGATGGATAAGTTTCTGTACCACGGGCAGGCTCTCGGCTTCGAGGCCGACATCTGGGAGCCCGGCCCCCATAAAATCGACGGTCATGCCCGCTGCGGCTTGCCCGACAAAAACTCCGGAACATATAACGCGACCGCCGAGCCTTTTGCCATCGCCAACCTGGTTTCACACGAGGGATGCACCTCCTCGGTCGATGCCCGGGAACCGGACGGCAAAGGGTTCTATCGCACCGAAGTCACCAGCACGCTCCACAACCTGAATGTGGAGAACGGTGTCTTCACCGCGGACGAAATTACCCTGGGCATGGTGAGCGTCTACGGCCGCGACTGGTTTGACAGCGGAAAACCGCATGCCAAACGCGTGCGCGTGGTGCCGTATGGTTGTAAGATCGTGAACCTCCGCATCAACGGCGTCCCCATTCCCAACTTTCTACCCGCGCCGTTCCAGTATTCCAAGGACCGCTGTGAAGCGTACCTGCAAGCTCCCGATCCGGACGCCGGCATGGAGGCTGAAATTCGCGATGCCATCGCCGGCAGCCCGTCCCGCTTCATGTACGTCAAGAATTTTGGTAGGATCTTCTTCGGCGAATGGACACTCCTACCCAGCGAGGATTGGCTCCCCATCCATCAGATATCCATGGTGCGCATGGCGCTGGGCAGTCCCCAGACCGGAGGCGGATCTGGCGCCGGCGGCCAGGGCGGCGGCGGAACACCAGGCTAGCCTCCGCGGTTCTGCTTTCGAGTCTCCTGTGCGTTGGCGGCTGCGGGTTTGGTGAACGGGCCGCTCGATCTTCCTACCAACACGCTTTTTCGGCGTTTCGAGCCGGCGACTATACCGCTTCGCTCGCTGCGGCCCAGATGGATCTTCGCCGGTGGCCGGCCGGCGATTGGGGCTGGAGCTTTCGGCTTCTATGCGCGGAAAACTTGCTCGACCTAAGCCGCAAGAGTGAGGCCCGGGCTTTGCTGGAGAGTGCGGGGGAACCGTCCCGCGGCGATCTGCGCGCGCGATGGATGATGGATCGCGCCCGCCTTCTCCTCGCCGCCAGTCCGGAAAAAGGGCGCGCCCTCCTCCACCAGGCCCTCGACCTGGCTTTGCGCGCGCAGGATCCCACGCTGCCTTCCGTCATCCGCCTGTACCTCGGCGGCCAGACCGCCGCCAGTTTCGCGGAGGCGGAAGGCTATTACCAGGCCGCCCTGTCCGATGCCACCCGGCGGCATGATACCTACCTCATCGCCTGGGCCCGTCTCGATCAAGGCTTTAACCGCTTCCGATTGTCGCGATTCGACGAGGCCATCCCCTTCCTGGAACAGTCCCGCGACGCCGCCAATCAAGCCGGCGCCAAGTCCATCCTGGTCTGGGCCATGGGTAACCTCGGCTGGTGCTACATCAACCTGGGCAACCTGGATCAAGCTATGGCCGCGCTGACCCAGGCCGAGGCCCTCAGTGCCCGCATCGGATTGCGCGACGCCCAACACCGCTGGCAGATCAATATCGGGAACATCTACATGGATCACGGCGACTTCGACCGCGCCGCCGCATATCAACAGCGCGCCCTCGGCCTCGCGCGCCAGGCCGGAAACGACGAATGGCAGGCTTTCGCACTCAACAACCTGGCCCTGATCGCCCTCAAACGTGAAGATTTAGCAGCCGCGCAATCCTTCAACGATAAGGCCCTCGATATAAAACGCGGCCTTCACAATCCCTGGTCGCTGGCCTACTCCGAACTGAACGCCGCCGATATTCATCGCCGCCAACGGAATTTTGCCGCCGCCGAAGCCGATTACGCCACCGTGATCCGCACGTCGCGCGCCGCGCCCGCCCTCGACGTTTTGTGGGCGGCCCAGTTCCAGCTCGCCGATCTCTATCGCGACTCCAGCCGGCCGCAACTGGCACAAGCCCAATTCCGCGGCGCCATCGACACTCTCGATCATGAATGGAGCAAGCTGACCAATCTCGACTTCAAGGGAGCCTTCTTGGCGCCCGCCCACCTCATCGAGTTGTTCCAGCATTACGTCGCCTTCCTGCTGGAGCGCGGCCAGACCGCGCAGGCGCTCCAAGTAGCTGAATCGTCCCGCGCGCGCGTTCTCAGCGAGAAATTGGAGCGCGCCGAAGCCTTGCCCCCGGATTTCCAGATCGCCAGGCTGCAAGCCGCCGCCCGCGCCTCCCACACCGTCATCCTGTCCTACTGGCTCGCGCCGAATCACTCCGCGGTATGGGTAATCGGACCGGGCGGCCTCGCCTATCGTCCGCTCCCTCCAGCCAAAAAGGTGAACGAATTGGTCGGCGCCTATACCGCCGCCGTCACCAACGGCGAGGATCCGCTAACGGCCTCCCCGCCATCCGCCGCGCTATACGAAACCTTGCTGCAGCCCATCCAAAACCTGATTCCCACCGGTTCGAACGTCATCGTCGTGCCCGATGGCGCGCTGCATCAGCTTAACTTCGAAACCCTGGTGGTGCCCGGCCCGCGGCCGCACTACTGGATCGAAGACGTGACCCTCGCCACCGCACCTTCCCTGCGCGTGCTGCAGGCTGTCGACGCCAAACCCCGCGCGCCGCGCCTGCTCCTGTTAGGCGATCCCGTGTTGACCAACCCCGAGTTCGCGCCGCTGCCCAACGTCAAGCGCGAGATCGCCGCCGTCGAAGAGCACTTCCCTGTTGCCGGCCGGGTCGCCTTCGCGGGAGCTGCCGCGGTGCCGTCCGAATACGCCAGATCGTCGCCCGCGGGTTTCACCCATATCCACTTCGCCACGCACGCCGCCGCCAACCAGGAGAGCCCCTTGAACTCCGCCATCATCCTCTCGCATCAGGGCGAGAGCTTCAAGCTATATGCCCGCGACGTCGCACCCGTGCCGCTTACCGCGGATCTGGTTACGATCTCGGCTTGCCAAAGCGCCGGCCCCAAAGCTTACTCCGGTGAGGGTCTGATGGGATTTGCCTGGGCCTTTCTTTACGCCGGCGCGCGGAACGTGATCGCCACGCTGTGGGATGAAGACGACGCCGCTTCCGTGGATCTGATGCGCCGCTTGTATGCCGGCATCGCCGCCGGCGAAACACCCGCGCGCGCCCTCCGCGCCGCCAAACTGGCGCTCCTGCATGGTGGCGGACGGAACCGCCTGCCTTACTATTGGGGATCGCTGCAGGTCTTCACGCGTAACGTGGGGGGTGGGCTTTAGCCCGCGCGGAACTTCAGTCCCGCCGCCTTACTTCTGTCCCCGCCAGGCCGCCAGTTGCCCCGCCAGACGATCCCGCTTGTTCGCGAATTTCGTATTGTCGTATTCGTTGTTGAATTCGCGCACATCCGCGATCAGGTCGTAGAACTCGTTCGGCCCCTTGCCCCCATTGCGCAGCACCAGCTTGTAGCGGTCGTCGCGCGCCATCTCGGTATCCTGGAACTTGCCGTACGCCATGTCCGCCCAGACCTGTTTCTTCCCCAGACTCCGGCCGTAAACGAACGGCAAATACGTCGCGCCCGAACTGCCCGCCGGCGCGGCCACCCCCGCCAGTTCGCACAACGCCGGCATCAGATCGAAGCTGTTCACCAGATCGTTGCGCACCGTCTGCGGCGGAAAGCGGCTGGGCCAGCACCAGATCAGAGGCGTCCGCACTACTTCTTCGAACATGTTCGGCGGATTGGATGCTGCCGCCCCGCCCCACAATCCATGATGGCCCACCAGGAAACCGCTCGTGCTGGCGAACACGATGAGCGTATTCTCCAGCAAGCCGCGCCCTTCCAGCTTCGCATGCCAGGGGGCGATCGTATCGTCCAGAGTGGTCAAGGAAGCCGCGTACTTGCGCAGGTTCCCCTGCGGGTTGCGCAGCATGTCCTTGTGCGTGGCGTTGAGCGCGGTCGATTCCCACCCCACCGATTCAAATCCCGTCTCGGCGTACAGATCGATGTTCGTCTGCGCCGGCGTCACGGTGGTGGGACTGGGCCACTCGATCGTCAGAAAGAACGGCTTGCCGGCCGCCTGCGCATCCAGAAACTCGACCGCTTGCGTTCCCGAGTCCGCCTTGCCGATATTGAATCCGGCCGCCGCGAAAGGCCCCGCATCGCGCCGCGCGGGCGTGCCCGCGAAACTCTCCGCGAAGCGTACGCCGGTCTGCGCCAGCCGGTCGATGTTGGGCGTGTGGATCTCTGTGTTCGCATAGCAGCCTACCATATATGCGCCCAAATCCTGTGCCACCACCAGTACAATATTCGGCCGTTCCACCGGCGTGGCTCTGGTGGCCAGCTTCTTGCTGGCCGCAATCGCCGGGGCGGCGAGGGTTCCAAGTAGAAAATGACGTCGATTCACTTCCCACCAGTATACAGTGGGGCGGCCCCGTTGCCTCCCGCGAGCGGTCATGCTACCATGCCCGGCAGTCGAGGAGTCGCTCACCTTATGTCCAAACGATTCGCGCCGGCCTGTTCGAGCCTCCTTGGTTTGGCCCTCTGCCACTTGGCTTTGGGGCAACCGGGTAGCGGCAACACTCTGACCAGCTTTAGCGCCCCCAATGCTTATCAGACTTATGCCGTGAGCATTAACGATGCTGGCGCCATCGGCGGAAACTACATCGACACGTCTTCGTTGGTACACGGGTTCGAACGGAGTCCGTCGGGCGTCTTTGCCACCTTCGATGCCCCCGGCGCCGGCACGGGCCTCGGACAAGGCACATGGCCGACCAGCATTAACAGCGCGGGGGAAATCACGGGCGATTATTTTGATGCCGGCAGCATCGGACATGGCTTCGTGAGAAGTCCTTCCGGCGCCTTCACGACATTCGACGCTCCCGGAATCGGCCTCGACGCGACCATCCCCACCAGTATCAATGCGCAGGGCGCCATCACCGGTTATTACTACGGCGGGTCGGCGGGCGCATTCGTGCGCAGCGCCTCGGGCGCCATGGTCACTTTCAATGCCCCCGGCGCGGTCGGAGGCACCCAGGCGGCCAGCATCAATAACAGCGGCGTCATCGCCGGCTGGTTCGCCGATTCCACTGGCGTCAATCACGGCTTCGTGCGCAGCGCCTCCGGGGAACTTACCGCTTTTGATGCCCCCGGCGCGGGCACGAGTTACCCCTATGGCACCCAAGCCCAGAGCATCAACGCCGCAGGCGCCATCACCGGGTTCTATGTAGACGCCGGCGCTGTATATCACGGATTCGTGCGCAGCCCCTATGGGGTCGTTACGACGTTCGATGCTCCGCACGCCGGCACGTCCGCACACCTCGGCACGCTAGCCTGGGGCATCAACCAGGCCGGCGCCGTGGCGGGTTACGTCTTGGGTTCCAAGGCCAATTGGGGATTCGAACGGGGACCCTCCGGCGACATCCAGGAGTTTGCCGGTCCGGGCGCCGCGTTCGACGGCAGCACCTTCGCCTTCAGCATCAACCGGTCGATCACGGGTTATTACTACGCGGGGTCTGATTTCTATTTGGGCTTTGTGCTAACGCCGTAGCGAGGGCGGCTTCATTGCGCGCCGCACTCGTTCCGCTATGAATCCCGCAAAGGGTTCGATATCCATGTCGATGCTGGCCCGGTCCAGCGTCAAAAGATAATCGGTGCGATCTTCAAGCCGGATGACGGTCCACGGATAGCCGCCAGACGCTAGCATTGCGTTCATGAGGAAGCGAGCCATTCTCCCGTTCCCGTCCGGATAGGGATGGATGTAGCCGAAGATCCAATGCCCCAGTACGGAGCGGACGCTGGGCTCGGATTCATGCTCCAGCAAATCGAAAAACGCTGGCATCGCATCGCGCACCGCCTCCCAGCGCGGCGGCACATACCGCGATGTGCGTAAATAGACCGCTTCATTGCGGTAACCTGCGAGCGCCCCGGCCTTAATCAGACCAGCCGTTACACAGGGTTGGAACAGTTCGCGGTACCACTCTTTATGGGCTGTGCGTGCCAGAACACCAGCGTTACCCCCTGCGATCACTTCGCTCACGGTTTTCTTCACTCCCTGGAAAGCCTGCCAGTAGCCGCGCGCCGCCAACGCATCGCGGCTCTGGCTATCGTCGTTGTGATGATCCGGGTCCCAATCTCCGCGCTGCGCCCTCTCAATCAGCGCAGGCGTAACGCTGTACCCTTCGATGGACAGCGAGTGGTAGGCGTCACTCTGGTACATATCGTCCACCAAGCCCAGGTAGGCTTTCCTGTTTCGCGGAAGACCAGGCGCTTTCGGGAACATTTCAACAACCACGTCCCGCATGGATTCCCACATCGTCTGCATGCGCCCGACAATGGGCGCTGTGACGGCGGCCAAAACGCTGAATCTCTGGATCGGTGTGAATGGGTCGGTTTCGCGCACATCGTATCCTGCGGACTTCATCGTCCTGACGATCTCGTCAGCGATCTGCGGGCGGCCAACGTGCCGGAGCGCTCCGGCTATTTGCCCCGCTTTCGCCGAGTGGCCGCCGTCAAGCAGAATCCGCAGCACGTCCGATGCATCGAGAATGCCCGACAGCACGACCTGAGTATCGATCGGATGCCTGGTGAAGAAAGCCTCTGAAACCTTCACGAGTGCCGCGGCGGGTGCGAACAGCCTCAGCCCATCCTTTACCGACACGTCACTTGCGGGCGGCATCTCCCGCTGTTTGAGATCATAAAGGGACGTGCCGAAGGGCAGGTTGGTCGTGTGGTTCGTGCCTTTCCGGGTGTAGACCACCACTTGTGTTGGAATTACGGTGTTCTGCGCGTGCAGAAGAAACGACTGCTCGGGAGAGAGGTGCCACGCATCGTCAAACCGGTCGTCGCAGTAGCCTGTACAGAATTCCCAGAAGGACGCATACCATGGCGTGCTGTCGCCCTCGCGCGCGTTTGGGCTGGAGGACATCAGCCAACTCTTCATTACCGCCCGCAAGAAGCCGTTGCGAAGCAGCCGCTCCCTGTGTGTGCGGCTCAACTCGCGCGACCGGAAAACGCGCCGCCCGCTTTTCTGAAGCACCCGAAGCGCCGACAGCGATTCGGCCAGTTTTTCGTTCGGTTTGGACATTACGAATCTCGAAGGGTCACCGGGATTCTACAAGCTTATTGCGCTGTGTCATCACAATCATATCATGCCGTGAAATCACAAGCAGATAATGCTGTACGACTACAAGCCTGTTGTGCGGAACTCTACTCTAGTCCATCCCGTCGGCACAAACACGCCCGCGACGTTGCCGGCTTTTTATATTCTTATCCGTGTCCATCCGTGGCCAAATAAGCCTTTCAGCCGCAGCGCCATCCGTCACCCGCCAGCGGTTTGTTACACTCATTAGAGACAGGCGGCGTAGCTCAGTTGGTTAGAGCGACGGTCTCATAATCCGTAGGTCGAGCGTTCGAGTCGCTCCGCCGCCACCATTTACTTCACTTCCGCTTCAATCGCCTCCAGCTCCTTGCCCGCGTCCGCCCACTTGCCTTGCGCCGCCAGTTCCCGGTAGCGCCGCAAATGCTCCCGGACGCGCGCAATCCGCGGATCCGATCCCGCCGCGGATTGCCCCGCCACCGGTGCAGCCGGCGTACCCGGCGCTCCTGGCGCGGCAGTCGCCTCCGCCTGCTTCACCAGTTCCTGCGCGCCGCCCGAAAGCTGCGCGATCGCCTCGTCGTACGTGTCCGTGTAGATCAGCCGGTTGCCCTCCGCCAGCACGATCTTCTTCAACTGCGGCATGCTCGCCGAACTCGCTTGTATATAAATCGGATCCACATACAGCAGCGTGCTGTCCACCGGCAGCACCAGCGTCTGCGCGCGCAGCACGTGCGACCCCTGCTGGTTCCACAGCGTCAGGTCCTTCGAAATCGTCTGTTCCTGGTTGATCCGCGCCGCGATCTGCGCCGGTCCGAAGATCAGCTCCTGCTTCGATAATTGCAGCACCACAATCTCGCCCAGGTGCGCGCCATCGCAGCGCGCCAGCATCAGCCCGATCAGGTTGTCTTTATTTCGCGGCGTGAAGGGCAGCAGCAGCAAAAACTCCGCCTGATTCTGCTCCGGCAGGCTGGCCACGATGTAAGTCGGCGAGACCGGCTCCGGCTGGCCCTCCTGCCCTGCCGTGTATCGCGCCAGGTCCCACATGTCCTCCTTGTTATAGAACGCCTGCGGATCGAGCATGTGGTAAGTCCGGTAGATCTCCGCCTGCACCCGGAACAGCGTCTCCGGATAGCGCGCATGCCGGCGCAGATCCGCGGGCATCTCCGCTGCCGCGTGGAACAGCGTGGGGAACAGCCGCTGATACGCGCGGATGATGGGATCGTCCGGCGCGAAAATGTACAGCCGCGTCGTGCCGTCATAGGCGTCGATGGTGGCCTTCACCGCATTCCGTATGTAGTTCACATCGCCCAGGTCCGTCAGGCTCACGGCCCGCGAGTACGGATGCGAATCCGAATACGTATACCCGTCGTTCATCCACACCAGCCGCCCCGCATCCGTGATCACCAGGTACGGATCTTTGTCCCATGCGATGAACCCCGCCAGCGTCTCCAGCCGCTCCTTGATATTCCGCCGGATCATCATGCGGCTTTCGTCCGTGATCGGATTGCTCAGCAGAATGTTGATGTCTCCCCCGCGCACCGCCGCCGCCACCCGCATCGCCGCCGACGAAATCGGAATCCCGCCCGTGCCGTCGTATCGCGAAAGCTCGTTCTTTTCCCCCGACGGATAGTTGAACTCGGGCTGCGCCGTGCGCACAAAAACCGGCTCCTGCACCACCTCGCCGTAATAAATCTCCGGCCGCGTCAGCTTCAAACTGGGCGTCTTGATTTCCGGCGGCGCATTTTCGATCAACAGCACCGGCAGCCCGTCCGCCGTCAGCTTGGCCACCGGGGCCAGCACCACGCCATACCCGTGTGTGTACACGAAGTGCGGATTGATCCAACTCGTGCTGGAGCCCCCCGGCAATTGATTGATATCCAGTTCGCGCGGCGTCAGCAGCACCTCGCGGTAGGCGCCGTCGATCATGTAGCGGTCCACGTCCGTGTCCGAGAAAACGTAATACGGCCGCAGCGCCTGGATCTGCGTAATCGTGTTGTGGAACGCGCCCACATCCCACAGGCGCACGTTGTCCAGCGTGCCCTTGTGCGCCGCCGTATCGATGGGCGCGTTCGGATGCACCGCAAACTCGGTTTCGGTCATGTGCCGCTCCAGCCCATAAGCCGACCGCGTGGCGTGAATGTGCGTGTCGATGAAAGGCCGCTGGATCGAAATCTCGTTCGGCCGCACGTACAGCGAATTCACCAGCCGCGGCACGGCGAACAGCAGCACCAGCGAGAGCGCCATGAAGGCTGCCATGATCCAGCGCCGCATCCACACCAGCCCGGCAGCCACCACGCAACAGACGATCACCAGCCACTGCAAGGGCAGCGCAAAGTGCAGGTCCACATAATCGATCCCCACCATGAACCCGTGATCGTCGTAGACCATTTCATACCGCGCCAGGAAAAAACGCAGCGAAAGCGCCAGCAGGAACACCACCATCGCGCCGCGCAGAAAGCGGCTCTCGAGGCCACCCTCCAGGCGGAAGATCGATGGATCGATCTGGTGCATGCCCTGTAGCTCCGGCAGCCGGTAGCGCAACTGCCACCCCCGCGCCGCGATCCAGTAAACCAGCACCGAAACGATGATCAGCGCCAGCAGGTACCCGCGCAAATCCGAATAAAACGGCAGATCGAAAAGATAGAACCGCAGCGGCAAACCGAAGACCGCGTCGCGCCACGCGTTGGCCTCCGCCGGTATCCCGCGCGCGCCGATGTACCGCACCACCGTCCATGTTTCGATCGATCCGGCGGCGATCATATACCCCAGCAACAGCAGGCCCAGGCTCGAAAGCCAGGCGTACAGCGGATGCTCCGACAATGCCGTCCGCGCGAACTTGAGCGCCCGCGCGTGCGCCACCCACAGCACTCCGAACGCGATCAGCGTGGCCGCCAGCAGCGGCGCGAATCCGTAGATCATCATGGCCACCCAGGTATCCAGTTGGCCCAACTCTTTCCACCACTGATACTCGATGGAGAAGCTTGCCAGCGAGCGCGCCGCGATCAGCAGAACCACCGCGAGCACGATCAGAGTGATGCGCGCGCCGCGGCCGCCCCACTTCCGGGAGCCGCGTTCAATACGGTACTGAACCATGCCCGGAGTGTAACACCGGGCTGCTATCCGAATTTCGCGGCCGCCACGGCTGCGGCTCGAATGCGGGGCACGCTCCCGGCCCGCGCGGGTCACCTTGGCCGAGTGAATTGACATTTACATTCCCGCGTCCGGTTCCCCAAATCCTCTCAGCCTTATGTCGCGGACCGCGACGGCCGATGTTAACCTTCAGGAGGCTATGACTGCCCGATGCGATCGCCAATGACGATCGGCCAGCGATTCGTCTTATCCGGTTCGTTGCCCATGGCACTGATGGCGCTGTTGGGCGCCGTGACACTCTACTCCTTGGCCGTCCTGACCCATTCCCTGGAAACCATAGTCATCGACCCGTTGCCCGGCATCTATCACGCCTCGCAACTGGACTCGTTGGTGTTTCAATTCCGGGGCGATACCTGGAAACATATCGCCTTCGCCGATCCTGAGGGCCAGGCCAAAATCGAGAAAAATCAGGAACTGCTGAAGAAAAGGATCGACGGGCATCTGCGTGAGTACCAGAAAACCATCGCCACGCCGCAAGAACGCGTCCTCTTCGAACGGGCGCGGCCCCTGTACGAAGATTATGTGCGGATTATCGAGAGCGCCGTGTTGCCGCTCAGCCGCAAGGGCAGAACGGCGCAGGCCCGCGACGAGTATCTGCGGCGGGCGGACCCGGTGCATGCCGAACTGAAGAAGGTCCTGCTGGGCCTGGTCGACCTGAAGCAGCAGCGCAGCGGCTCCGACTCGGCCGCCGCGCTGGCCGCCGCGAACCGCGGGCGAAGCATGACGTGGATCGTGATGCTCCTGGCACTGTCGGCCGGCGGCGCCTTCGTGGGATTCAGTGTGCGCAGCGTGAACCGGGAACTGCGCCGCTCGCTTTCGGATCTCTCCGACGGCGCCGGGCAAGTGGCCAGTGCCGCATCTCAGGTTTCGTCTTCCAGTCAGTCACTGGCACAGGGTGCTTCGCAACAGGCAGCCTCGATTCAGGAGATTTCCGCGTCCACCGAAGAGCTTAACTCCATGGCCCGCCGCAACAGCCAGAGTTCCAGCACGGCGGCCAGCCTGGTATCCGATTCTCAGCAGGAATTTACGGGAACGGGCCAAACGCTCGCTCAGATGGTGGCGGCCATGGGCGAAATCAGCACCCAGAGCGGCAAAATATCGAATATCATCAAGCTGATCGACGAGATCGCCTTCCAGACCAACATCCTGGCGCTCAACGCGGCCGTGGAAGCCGCCCGCGCGGGTGAAGCCGGACTGGGTTTCGCGGTGGTGGCCGATGAAGTGCGCGACCTGGCCCAACGCAGCGCCCAAGCGGCCAAGGACACCGCCGGCCTGATCTCCGACTCGATCGGCAAATCCCGCGCCGGCCAGGCTAAAGTCGATCAGGTCTCCGGCGCTATTCACCACATCATGGACGGCTCCGCGCGTATCCAGGCGCTGGTCAGCGAGGTGCATTCCGGCAGCCAGGAGCAAGCCCGCGGCATTCAGCAGATCGGAACCGCCGTGTCCCAGATGCAACAGGTAACCCAGAAAACCGCGGCTACCGCCGAGGAAGGCGCCGCCGCCGCCGAGCAGTTGAATGCTCAATCCGAAATGCTCCGCGCCGTGGTCCAGCGCCTCTCTGCCCTGGCTGGCGGCCAATAGCTTTCGCCTGGGGTTTCACTACCCAGCTATGATAGGCACTTGGGACTCCCGCCAACCGCGCACCCGCCCGACGATTCCACTCCCGCCCGCCCGCCATCCTGGCTACCCCGCGCCTGGCAGATGCGGCCCAAAATCCCCCGTTGGGTGCCCCAGGTTTTCTGCTACGGCCTCTCCGCCGGCTGCCTCATCTGGGCCTTCCGCAGCTACAATATCCGCGACCTGAAGCAACTCGGCCAGCTCGAATGGAGATGGCTGGCCCTCGGCATGGCCCTCGACCTTTCCGTCTACATCTGTCACGCCTGGCGCTGGGTCCTGCTCTACCGCCCCGTGGACCGCCTGCCCTTCTGGCGCACCGTGCAAGCCATCTATATCGGCCTGTTCGCAAACGAAGTCTTGCCCCTCCGCGTCGGCGAACTCATCCGCTGCTATCTGGTGGCCCATTGGAATGACGAGCTGCTGTCCGTAGTCTTCGCTTCCGCCGCCGTCGAACGCGTCATCGATGGCTTCTGGATGATCCTCTCGTTCATCGTCGCCGCGCAAAATCTACCCGGAATTCCCTACTGGTTGACCAATACGGTCCACACGATGGAGTTCCTGGTCGTCGGCGGCGCTTCCACCCTGGCCTACATGATGATTCACAAGAGCCACGCGCACGCCCTCGTCAGGGAGAGCCGCTGGGCCGCGACCCTGCGCAACGTTGTGGACGGTTTGCATACCATGGGCAACTGGCGCACACTGGCGAAGGTTGTTCCGGTAAGCTTCCTCTATTTGTTGCTCCAGGTATTCTCATACTGGGCGCTGATGAAGGCGTTCGAGTTAGACCTTTCGATTTGGCAAGCTACCGCCGTCCTGGCGATTGTGCGCCTGGGGACCGTTGTTCCTAACGCGCCGGGTAACATCGGACTGATTAACGTAGCCTGTCTGGTCGCGTTGCATAACGTCTTCGGCGTGGAGCCGGATGAAGCCACCACGTTTTCGCTCGTGCTGTTTCTCGCTCTGACCCTGCCCCTGCTGGCCGGCGGCGCCATCGCCACCGCCCTCACCGGATTGAATCTCGGCGAGATCCACCACCATGCCCGCCGCGGACTGGCCGAGTCGCAGGCCCGCCGCGACCGGTTGTGAACGCCGCCGTGCGTCTGCGTTACAATCGGCAACCATGGCAAGCTGGCAAGCCCACACGCTGAGTTTCGTTCTGCGTCACACCTTCAAGCGCCGCCTGGCCCGCGCCCGCGACGTCCACCAGGCCCGCGCCGTCATGAACGGCAAGCCCTTGCGCCTTCCCCACGACGTGCGCATCACACCGGCCCAATTGGGCGGCGTACCCGGCGAGTGGGTCGAACCCGTATCCGGCGCCACCGCCGGCATCCTGGTCTATCTGCACGGCGGCGGTTACTTCGCCTGTTCCACCGTCACCCACCGCCCTTACACCACCGCCTTCGCCCAGCGCGGATTCCGCGTCTATGCCCCCGACTATCGCCTCGCCCCCGAAAATCCCTTCCCCGCCGGACTCCTCGATGCCGTCGCCGTCTGGCGCGCCGTCGCCGCCGAAGCCGGCGCCGTGCCCATGCTCATCGCCGGCGATTCCGCGGGCGGCGGGCTGGCCCTCGGCGCCATGCTCAAGCTCCGCGCCGATGGCGATCCCCTGCCCCGCGCCGCCGCGCTATTCTCCCCGCTCACGGATTTGATCGGCATCGGCCCATCCCGCCAAGTCAACGATCGCCGCTGCGCCATGTTCCACGGCGCCGGCCTGGGACGCGCCACCGAATTCTACATGGGCGACGCCGGCGGCGATCCGCGCGATCCTCTGGCCTCGCCCCTCTACGCCGATCTCCGCGGCCTGCCGCCCCTGCTCATCCATGTCGGCGCCGACGAAACCCTGCGCGACGATTCCACCGAATTGGCCACCCGCGCCCGCGCCGCGGGCGTGCCGGTCGATCTCACCGTCTGGCCCGCGGTCTCGCACGTCTGGCAACTCTTTCATGCCTTCGTGCCCGAAGGCCGCCAGTCTCTGGATCTCGCCGCCCGCTTCCTGAAAGAGGCTCCGTAATCACCCGGACCAACCGCGGCCGGAGCTAATCCGCCATGCTAATCTATCCCCTATGGAAAATCGCAAGAAACGCAAGCTACAACTGGGTGGTGCTATGCTTGCGCTGGGTTCGGCTTCGCTGGTGGCCTCGACATTTCTGCGCGAAGGTGGCCTGCGTTGGGTGTGCGCGTGCGCCACGGTAGCCTTTATGATCCTGGCAATTGTGAGCTTCGTAAGAGCCAGTAGCGAACCGGATTAGCCCAGATGTGGAACTGCGAAGTGCAAAGCCCCGGAATGTGTCCTGAGCCATGCGCGGATGTCTTCAGTAGTCCAGCGTCACTTGTTTAGCGGCGACTACTCCACCGTAGCTGCATTGCGGCGTCAGGCCCGTGGCCCATAGGTTGATCGACCACGCCGGACTCGCGATCCGGTCGAAGTTATAGTCGAACAGCGCGAGGTCCGAGAACGCCAGCGCGCCGTTCGACGGATAATCGCTGCATTGGGAGACGCTATAAACCTCCAACGCCCCCGCAAACGCCCAATTGAATGTCTGCCCTTCACTCGGCGAATTGTTCAGGGTGGTGCTGTGCCCTGTCGTCACATCCTCGCTAATTACCCTCCACTTCGCACAGGAGAGCGTTCCCGCGCTGCAAAGGTCCCGCATCGTGCCTTTGATTTCGTCGCCCGCGTTCACTCGCACGGGCGTGCTCTCTACCGTGATGCCGCTCGGGCAGCAGTTCCAACTCGCAATACCCCACGCGGAGCCGAAATCGGAATTCCATCCCAGCACCGGTTGAATAATGCTCACCACGTCGTTAATGTCCTCCATGCCCGGAAACAAATAGACCGTCTGGCCATTGTTCGAGGTTGGCGCAGGCGGCACTGTCCAGGTCGCCACCAGCTCGCCGTACGACGTGCTCGTGGTAGTGCTTGCGGATTCGATCCAGCTATGGCCGATCGTCGGCGGCTCGCTTCCTTCCGGACCGGTGATGACCAGCTCTCCGCTCGCCGTGTAACGCGGTTGCTCGCAAACCGCCAGCGTCTCGAGCGTGCCATCCGCGTGCTGGATCACGCGCCCGCCAAGCACGGTATCTCCGTTCCCAAGCTGTCGCACGCACGACGGATGGAAATAGCCGAACGGAGTGATCACATAACCCTCCGGCACGCCCGCCGGGCGATTCGGTCCGGCCGGCGCCTGGCCATAGGCCATACCCGATGCCAGCAACGCCAGGCAGCAGCTCAGAATGGCCCCCGTTTTCGCTCTCGCATAGATCGTTTTCTCTTGGCAGATTTGCCGCATAACTAAATCCTCCGTTGGCTTCCTCAGTGCTTGGATTCGGGGATTTCCGTTCGGTCCTCCCCGGTTCTCTGTAGCGTATCATGCGGTCTGCTGTTTGATGCCCGCTAACAATGGTGGACCATGAGAAACTGCCGCCCGCCTCGCCACCAATCCACAGGTATGCCGATCCCACGCGCCTCCGAACCGACCGCGGACGAATTCAAAGCGAACCCAAACTTTTGCGGGTATCGTCCGGCACAAATGCGGGTATCCGCCCAAAATGGGTCTGCTTTTCCAAGGTGCCACCCCCCACCGCCAGCCCAAAACCGCCCAAAACCGCCCAATTGTGCACAAATTTGACATCTTCCTAACCGCTATGTTAACTGTAGTTAAGTTTCAGCCTTCACTATGCTTAGTACCACGCGCGCCGACGCCAGATCCCTAGCCGACGTGCACTCCTCCGTCGGTACCGAGCATTACTCCATCTGGCGCCGCATGTTCGCCTTCGCCGGCCCCGCCTACCTCGTCAGCGTCGGCTACATGGACCCCGGCAACTGGGCCACCGACCTCGAAGGCGGCGCCCGCTTCGGCTACGCCCTCCTCTGGGTGCTCATCATGTCCAACCTGATGGCCATCCTCCTCCAAACCCTCAGCGCCCGCCTCGGCATCGTCTCCGGCCGCGACCTCGCCCAGGCCTGCCGCGAAACTTACCCCCGCCCCGTCACCCTGGCCCTTTGGGTCCTCTGCGAAATCGCCATCGCCGCCTGCGACCTCGCCGAAGTCCTCGGCGCCGCCATCGCCCTCAACCTCCTCTTCCACATCCCCCTGCTGATCGGTGTCCTCCTCACCGCCGCCGATACCCTCCTGCTGCTCTGGTTCCAGGGCCTCGGCATCCGCTTCATTGAAGCCTTCATCCTGGCCCTGATCGCCGTCATGGCCGCCTGCTTCTGCATCGAGATCGTTCTGGCTAAGCCCGCGGCCGCCGGAATTCTGGGGGGAATCGTCCCACGTGTCAATGCCCAGAGCCTCTACGTCGCCATCGGCATGTTGGGCGCCACCGTGATGCCCCACAATCTCTACCTGCATTCGGCGCTGGTGCAGACCCGTCAGATCGGCCACAGCGAGGCCGGCCGGCGCCTCGCCTGCCGCTACAATCTCTGGGATTCCGCCATCGCCCTCAACGCCGCCATGCTGGTGAACGCCGCCATCCTGATCCTCTCCGCCGCCGTCTTCTTCCGCCGCGGCATCGTGGTCACTGAGATCCAGCAGGCCCACCTGCTGCTGGTGCCGCTGCTCGGCACGGCCGCGGCCGGCATCGTGTTCGCCATCGCCCTGCTCTGCTCCGGCCAATCGTCCACCCTCACCGGCACCCTCGCCGGCCAGATCGTGATGGAGGGCTTCCTCAACTTCCGCATGCGGCCCTGGCTGCGCCGCCTCATCACCCGCACCATCGCCATCATTCCCGCCGCCATCACCATCTACGTCTCCGGCGATAAAGGCACCTACCAGTTGCTCATCCTCAGCCAGGTGATCCTCAGCATGCAGTTGCCCTTCGCCGTCATCCCGCTGATTCACTTCACCAGCGACCGCCGCCGCATGGGCCCCTTCGCCAACCGGCTCTGGGTCAAGATCATCTCCTGGATCGCCGCCCTGCTCATCCTGGGACTCAACGTCTGGCTCCTGGTCGATGGCGCACGCCAATTGCTGGGATCATCCGCTAGCCGCCCGATTGTCTGGCTCCCTCTGGCCTTGTTGGGCGCAGCCGTAGCCGGCCTGCTCCTGTGGATCAGCTTCGATCCCATGATTACGCATTGGGTCCGCCACGGCTTCGGCCGCGCCTCGCTCACCATTCCCGATGCCGCCGCCGAGCCTACCGCATCCCTGGAATATCACCGCATCTTGGTTCCGCTCGATCATACCGTCCTCGACCAGAAAGCCATCAGCCATGCCGCCGCCATGGCCAAGATGCACGGCGCAACCTTATATCTGCTGCATGTGGAGGAGGGCGTCACCAGCCGCGTCTACGGACAACTTTCTTCCACCGCCGAAGTCGAAGCCGGCCAGTCGTATCTCGAAGGCGTAGCCGAATCCCTCCGCGCCCAGGGAATCGAGGTCGAAACCGCCATCCGGCACGCCCCCCACCCCGGCCGCCAAATCGTCCGCTATGCCTCGGAAATAGAGCCCGATCTCATCATCATGGGCGCCCACGGCCATCGCCGTTTGAAAGATCTCATATTCGGTAATACAATTAATCCAGTGCGCCACGATCTTCGAGTGCCCCTCCTGATCGTCCGGAAATAGGTGTGACAAAGCGCCACCAGGGAGTGTCCAAGCAACCCAGAGGACCTGCCTTAATATAAACTAAGTGCTTTAATATCAGCGGATTGACCTGGTATGCGACCTGCTCCAAAGCACATCGTGCCGAAACCCATACGTTTTGCGCTGTGCCTTTGCCTGGGCCTCGCGCCCGTTTGGGGCGCCACTCTGGAGCAGCTCTCGCTCAACGACCTCATCGCCCGTTCCACCCTGATCGTCCAGGCTAAAGTCACCGGCTCTACCGCCTCTTACACCGGTTCCACCATTTATACGCACTACAAAGTCAGCGTCCTCCAGCAATGGAAAGGCGCTTCCCAAACCACCCTCGACGTGCAGATCCCCGGCGGAGCCGCCAACGGGATGCGCCAGATCGTTCCCGGCGCGCCCCAGTTCACCACCGGCCAGCAGTACGTCCTCTTCCTGTGGACTTCCCGCACCGGCGTCATCTCCACCCTCGGATTTACCGAGGGCGTCTTCAATCTCACTGGCGCACCCGGAGCATTCGTCGCCACGCAGATGCCCACCACGGAAACAGTCATCTCGCTCCGTACCGGCCAGCCCGTCAACGATCCGCCCATCGGTATGCCGCTCGCGCAACTGGTTGCGGCCATCACTGGCGGAGGGGGGAACTGACCATGACCCGCCTCCAGACGCTGCTTCTTTCCGCGAGCATCCTGGCCATCGCCGTAACTCCGTCAGCGGCCTATTATCATTACGCCCACTTCCTGAATTCGTCGTCTCCCTATTCGGTCATCTACGAACGATTCGATCTCACCCAGCTCCCCGACAGCACCGTCACTTTCTTTGTCTCCGATAGCGGACCGACCACCTACACTCCCAACGACAGTTTTCCCTCGCTGCTGGCGCAGATCCGCAACGCCACCCAGGTGTGGAATTCGGTCTCCACCTCCAGCCTGCGCGTCGCTTTCGGCGGACTGCAAGTCGCCAACACGCCGCAGAGCGTGCCCACCGGCGAAATCGTCTTCGATGAGTTCAACGGCGTGCTGGCCTACGCCACTTTTCAGGTTCCCCAGACCGTTCCGGCCGGCAGCGCCTTCTGGCCCATCCAGACATCTTCGATTCATCTGAACGTGAACTTCGCGCAGCCGCCGACCTCCGATTCGAGCGACGAGTTTACCGGTCCGAGTTACTCGGAGACATTCTTCACCACCCTGGTCCACGAAATTGGCCACGCCATCGGACTGCAACATACCTATACAGCATCGGCCATGTCCACCGCCGTCTCCCGCGCCACCAATCACGCGCGCCCGCTCGATGACGACGATATCGCCAGTGTCTCGCTGCTCTATCCCGCCGCCGGATTCCCCGCGGGTTATGGCGCCATCACCGGCCAGGTAATCATGAACGGCAACCCGGTCAATCTGGCCTCGGTGGTCGCCATCCAACCCAATGGCTCGGCCGTCAGCAGCCTGACTCTGCCCGACGGCACTTACGAAATCGACGGCCTGCAGCCCGGCACTTATTGGGTATATGTCCACCCCGTGCCGCCCACTGCCAACATCGCCGGTCCCTGGGACGTCAACGGCAATGTGATCAACGCCAGCGCGCCGTTCGTCAGTACTTTCTCTCCCGGCCCCAACACCTGGGACCCCAGTCAGTTCGCGGCCGTCGCCATCGCTCAGGGTGGTTCCGCCAATATCAATTTCTCGGTTTTGCCGCGCACGGGTTTTGAAGTCTACGATGTCACGTCTTATTCTTATTCCTCTGCCGGCACTTACAACCAGCCGGCTTATTTGAATGCCGGCACACCGGTCCAAACCGTCGAGGCACAAGGACAAGGCATCTTATCCGGCAATAACACAGCCGTGCAAACCGCCACGGCTCTGGGCGGCGCTCCGGGGGGCGGCTATCTGCCGGACTATTCGCAGGCGGTCTATGCGGATGAAAACCTCCTGCTGTTGGCCATGTACTTCAACTATCAGAGCACGCCGGGCCTCGGCCCCGAGCACCTGCTGTTCACTATGCCGGATGACATCTTCGTGCTGCCGCAGGCCATCCAGATGGTGCCGAATCCGCCGCCGTCGATTGCCGGTGTAACTCCCAACGGCGATGGCTCGGTTACGGTGAGCGGCACTAATTTCAATATTGGCAGTCAGGTATATTTCGATAGCTTGCCCGGAACAATTACTAACTACACGGCGGCGGCCAGCGGTCAATCCGCCACTATTACCGCGGTGCCGCCGCCCGGGGCGAGTTCCCAGACCGCCACTCTCACCGTCTTCAACTCCGACGGACAGAACTCCATGTTTGTCCAGTCGCAGAGTCCCAATACGTTCACCTATCCTCCTTCTACCCCGCCGGCAGCCGCCATCTCGATGTCGGCCTTGCCGCAGGGCGTCACGGCCATGGTCCGGGTCACCAGCGGCAACATGCAGTTCATGGATGGCCTGACCACTCTCGGTTTTGGCTCGGGCGATGTGACTGTCCGGCATCTGTGGGTGCGGAACTCCGGCGAGATGTGGGCCAACGTGACGGTGTCTCCCAATGCATTCGAGCGCGCCACCGTCGCCAGCGTGATCTCCGGATTCCAGGTCTACGAACAGGGCGTGGGTTTCCAGGTCATGCCCGCCAATCCCAGCGTGCCCATCGTCAATCTGCCCGTTTCGAACTGGTTTCCGCAATACAACAGCGTCTTCCCCGGCGCGTATATCTCCATCACCGGTCAGAATCTGGCGCCCGCTACTGGCACGACACCGCCCACGATCACCCTGACCTGCCCGGCCTGCCCGCCGCAGCCTGTGCAGGTCATTTTCTCCTCTCCCACCCAGGTCGTCTTCGTGGTCCCCGCCCGCCTGGCCTCCGGCGTGTCCATGCCCACCGGGCCGTCCGTGCTAACTCTCTTCAACGGGACCATCAGTGCATATCCGTTGGTCCTGCAGGTAGACCCGCCGCCGCCCGTGATCCTGAGCGCGGTTCCCTTTACGGGAACTACTCTGGCGCCCGGCGTCTATGTCACGTTGACGGTTAGCGGCATGGATCCGGCCGTAGTCGCGAATCCCAGCCGCGTGACGGTAACTGAAGGCGGCGTGAACATTCCGGCCTTCACCATCACGACTGCCAACGATGGCTCCCAGAATCTGCTGATCCAGCTCGCCCTCACCCACTCGATCGCCGGCCCGCAAGTAACTGCTATAACTGTCTCGCAGGATGGCGACCTGAGCGCCCCGGCCTATATTACTCTTTCGGCGCCGGCGGGCTCATAGTTTCTGTCCCTCCGGGGAATGTCACTTAGGTTGTCGTGGGGCAGCCAGTCTTGGCCGCAGCCGCCTCTTGAGGCGGAACCGCTTGGAAACGTCAATCTGGCTGGTCGATTCATCCGGGCCGCTCCATTCGAGAGCAAGCCACTCGCCGCACGGGATCTCCGGGCACAACACGGCCCCGTTGCACTCGCGCGTTCCGACTCTCTTAAATGCCCAACCGAGCTTGACATGAGTCCAACCGCAACGTATAATTCGTTCTTATTCTAGGCTCAGAAAGGCCAGGTCGGTATCCGGTGGAACTCTCGAAGGGCTCCGGAGCGGGGAATGAAGATCAGCCATGAGCTCATCACGACGTATTTCGACCGCGTCGCCCAGCCAATTCTTCTGTGCACAAAGACAGGAAGCCCCGCGAACTTGTGATCCGCATAGAATTCGATCCAGATTCGAAAATCACTACATGCTCGGCTTACAGGACTTCATCAGGTGGTTAGGCGACGCGGAAGCTCGTTATCCCTTCCAAGCTGGCTCGGAGCTGCGCGAAGTCGGAAAGCCGGGGAGAATATCAAAAGCGAAGGCAGGATTATATAGAGCTTATGCGACGAACACTAATACTCGCGACGTTCATGGTAGCAGGCTCCTTGCACGCTACCCAACCTACAGTCGCAGCCATTCAGGATGCGACTGGCTTTAAAGGATTGCCGGTAGGAACTGGTAAGCTGGCTTCGATATATGGCACTAACCTCGCCAATGTCACCGAAGACACAACTGGCAACCCGTACCCAAATATTGTGAGCGGAACTAGCGTGCAGTTCGGGACAAGCTCGGGGTGGGAGTATGCCCCGCTCGTATACCTATCCCCTACCCAACTGAACGTGCAGATTCCTTGGACCCTGGATCTCACTGGACAGGTTATAGTTACATCCCCGTATGGCACGGCTGACTTCAGTGGTCCTGGAGCATCATATGAGGGTTGGAACTATACGGCGTCCCCGTCATACTACCTGAACAATGGGACGCCTATAATCACACTCCAGAACGGCACACTGTACACCGGTCAGGCATTAGCCTCGGGGAGCTATGTCAGCTTGTGGATAAACGGCGGAGGGCAAACTTCTCCTGATCAAACCACTGGATACGTTGACAGCGGTCTCGCATGGTTTCAGGCCGGCGACTTCGATTATTACGTATACTACTCATCCTCCGAGAACGCGATCATTGGAGGCACCGCTCCGTATTGCGCGAGTGGTCCGAACATCGTATACGATTGCGCTACGGGGAGCGCTGTCATTAGGTACGCGGGGGAAAGCCCCGGCTATCTTGTGCTGGGGCAAATCAACCTGGAGTTGCCGACCGTTACTCAGTCGGGTACGATGTATTTCGCGATAGCACTTGTGGCGCCTACAGAGTATTGCTACGATAACTCATCGCCCGGGTACGTATTCTCTATCAATATGGAACCGTAAGGTTCAACTAGTCGTCTCCGAGCAGCAGCGAGCTTTCTCGAAGGGCGATCTGGACGCGGCAATAGCGGATCACGGGGAGGTCTGTGCTTCCGGCGGAAGGACTTGGCGTGCGCGGCGGAATGGTTGGGCAGGGCGAGCCCGGAACGCGATCGAGTAGCCGCGGCTTCCGTGCTTCATAGTCGTCACCGGTCCGCATGTTACCTTATACGACTTGTCCGCCCCCCACCTGCGCCGCCAGCTCGGCTTCTTCGACGCCACCATGATCGTGATGGGCGGCATCGTCGGCTCCGGCATCTTCATCAATCCTTACGTCGTGGCCGAGCGCGTGCACACCCCGCTGCTGATCCTGGGCGTCTGGCTGGCGGGCGGCGCATTGGCCATGGCCGGCGCCTTCATCTGGGCCGAACTGGCCACGCGCCTGCCGGATTCCGGCGGCCAGTATCTGTACCTGCGCGAGGCCTGGCATCCAGCGGTGGCCTTTGTCTATGGATGGGTGCTGCTGCTGGTCACCCAGACCGGCGGCATGGCGGCCGTGGCCGTGACCTTCGCCCGCTACTTTCGCGAGATCACCGGACTCCAGACCGGCGACGGTCCCATCGCCGCCGCCGCGCTGTTGGGCCTGACCGCCATCAACTGCCTGGGCGTGCGCGCCGGCAGCAACGTGCAGAGCGCCATGATGCTCATGAAGTCGGCGGCCATCGCGGTGCTCGTCGTTGCCGGTTTGATTTGGGGAGGCAACAAGCTGCATCCCCTGCCGTTGCTCGACCAACCCGTCTCCTTCGGCCTGCTGCGCGCCATCGGCGCAGCCATGATCCCGGTGGCCTTCGCCTACGGCGGCTGGCAAACCTCCACGTTCGTGGCCGGCGAGATGCGCAATCCGCGCCGCGATCTCTCGCGCGGCCTCATCGCCGGCGTCATAGGCGTGATCGTGCTCTATCTCTCCGTGAGTTTCGTTTGCCTGCGCGTGCTGGGACCCGCGGGCTTGGCTGCATCGCACACGCCGGCCTCGGCCGTGATGCAGGCCGCGCTCGGCGATCGCGGAGCCACCTTCCTGGCGGTCGGCATCGCCATCTCCACGCTGGGCTTTCTCAGCCAAGGCATCCTGACCGCGCCGCGGGTCTACTACGCCATGGCGCGCGACGGCCTGTTCTTCGCGCGCGTGGGATGGCTCTCGCCGCGCACCGCCGCGCCCGTGGTGGCCATCCTGCTGCAAGGCGTCTTCGCCACCGTGATCGCGCTTTCCGGACGCTACGAGCAGATCTTGAACTACGTCATCTCGGTGGACTTCATCTCGTTCGCCGTCACCGCCGCCGCCCTGTTTGTCTTGCGGCGGCGCGGCGGCGGCGAGGGCATTTATCTCACGCCCGGACATCCTTACACCACCGCCGCCTTCGTGCTGGCCTGCATCGCCATCGTGGCCAGCACCATCGCCGCTTATCCCGCCAACAGCGCCATTGGCCTGCTGATCCTGCTCGCAGGCATTCCCGTATATTGGTACTGGAGCCGGCGGCCGAAGCCAAGTAAACCATGAGACAACGGCACTCCGATTACATGCATTGGGCCAAGACCCAGAGCCGCGCGCGATTCAACCTGGCCACCAGCGGCGTGGGATCGTTCCCGCTGGCCGAATTGCCGGACTTGCCGGCGCTCGAAATCTGCGGCGACAGCACCTATGGCTACGCGCCCTTGCAGCGCGCCATCGCCGCCAAGTGCGGGGTCGATCCGGACTGTGTAGTGGCCGGCGCCGGCACTTCCATGGCCAATCACCTGGCGATCGCAAGCCTGATCGATCCGGGCGATGAAGTTCTGATCGAGCAACCTGCCTACGAATTGCTGGTCTCCACCGCGCTGTTCCTGGGCGCGGAGGTCAAGCGTTTCGCGCGCAGCGAAGAAAACGGCTACGCAGTGGACCCGGTGGCGGTGCGTGCGGCGCTCTCGCCCAAGACGAAGCTGATCGTGCTCACCAACCTGCACAACCCATCGAGTGCGCTCACGCCGGATTCCGTGCTGCGCGAGGTCGGCGATCTGGCGCGCAGCGTGGGCGCGCATGTGCTTGTCGACGAGGTCTATCTGGATGCAGTTTACGAGAATAGCCCGCGCACGTCTCTGCACCTGGGCAACGAGTTCATCGTCACAAACAGCCTGACCAAAGTCTATGGTCTGAGCGGCCTGCGCTGCGGGTGGATTCTGGCGCAGCCGGACCTGGCGCGCGCTATGTGGCGGCTCAACGACCTGTTCGCGTCCATCCCGGCGCATCCCGCGGAAGTGCTGAGCGTCGCGGCGCTGGAGCATCTGGATTTCATCCGCGCGCGCGCCCGCCGCGTCGTGGAAGCGGATCGCGCGCTGCTCGCCGAGTTTCTGGATCGACAGCCGGCGCTATCGGCGCCGCGCACCGCATGGGGCACCACCGCCTTTGTGCGGCTGCATAGCGAACCTGTCGATCAATTCCTGGCGCGTCTCCGCACGGACTACGAGACCACGGCCGTGCCCGGCCACTTCTTCGAAATGCCGAATCATTTCCGCATCGGCATGGGCGTCAACACGGAGATGTTCGGCGAAGGTCTGCGACGCATCGGCCAGGCATTAACCAACTGAGTCACTGCGCCGGCCAGAACGGTTCCTTGGTGGCGATGAACTCCACCTTCACTTCCGGCACGAAGGTCTTCAGCCACTGCGCGCAATCGTCCATGCCGGCCTGTTCGCTGGGAATGTGACCCAGAATAATTAGCGCTTTGTGCTTGCCCTCGGCGGCGGCATCCGCGCCGTACTCGATGGTCTCCCACTCGAGGCCCTCGCCCATCACCAGCGCTTCTACATCGTCGCGCTGCAGCCAATGCCGCTCGCCCGGAAAGCCCGGATAGCCGGGCGCCAGCGCCAGTTTCGTCACGCGCAGCGACGGGTCGCCGACCACGCGCAGCGTGCGTATGCCGAGCCGCTGCTTGATGTCGCTGGCCAGCTTGCCCACCGTGGTTTCGGGAATCACGAACAAATGATTGTTATCCGCGTTCTGGAACTTCTCCCAACCCAGCGCGCGGATCATGCCGGTCTGTATGCCGTCCGGCTTGCGCATGTGCCAGTGATCGTGAAAACGCCAGACCACCAGGTGATGCGCCTGTATGAAGGCCTGCTTGGCGGCCAGCACCGCATCGTTCTCCTTTTCGAGAGCGGCGGTCTCATCCGTGTGGCCGTAAAACGTCGGCTCATGGGTGATAATCAGGTTGTCTCCGGCGGCCGCCGCGCGCACTAGCACGTCGTAAGTCGCCATCATGGTGGTGGCGATGCCGGTGACCGGCGTATCGGGATCTCCGGCTTTAAACGTGTCCACCGTCTGGCTGCGCCATGCGACGCCCACGTTCTTCTGGATGCGCTCGATCACCTGGCGGGCGGTGATGCGGCCGTCCTGGGCCATCAGCAGTGCGCCAAACGGCAAAGCGAGTAGGAGAGTTCGAATCACGACCTGATCCTATCAGAACTCCAGCTCCACCTCATCGATAAAACACCAGCCCCAGTCCTCGCCTGGCTCGATCGAGCGCATGATAGGGTGCTTGGTGTGATGGAAATGCTTGGTGGCGTGCTTATTCTTGGATGAGTCACAACATCCCACGTGGCCGCAGATCATGCACAGGCGCAGATGCACCCACGTATCACCCATCTTCAGGCACTCCTCGCAACCGCGTGTGTGCGGCGTGACATCTTGAATCTGGTCCGTGTGCGTGCAGCGTTTCATGATGCGGCTCCTGACTGATTATGGTTCGGCAGCGGCAGGCGAATCTGAAAGCGCGTGTCGCCCGGCACGGACTCGAAGCTGATCTCGCCCCGGTGTTCGCGAATTATGCGGTTGGCGGTTTCGAGGCCCAGTCCGGTTCCCTTGCCGACGCCCTTAGTCGTGAAGAACGGCTCGAAGATATGGCTGTGCGCCTCCGGCGGGATACCCGATCCGTTATCCGCAATCTCCACCAGCAGATGATCCAGTTCGCGCGCGGTGCGGATGCGCAATTCACCCTGGTCCTGCATGGCATCGATGGCGTTGTCGATCAGGTTGGTCCAGACCTGATTCAACTCGCTGCCACGGGCGCAGATCTTGGGCAAGGTGCGGTCGAAGTCGAGCTTTACCGTGATGCCCTTCTTGGTCCGGTGGCGCAGCATCAGCAGCGTGCTTTCGAGGCCCTTATGGATGTCCACTTCCTGGTCGGGACCCTGATCCATGTAGGTGTACTCTTTGATCGCGCGCACCAATTCCGAGATGCGGCCGGTGGAGTTCTCGATTTCGTTCAGCAGATTGCCGATCGTGAGTGATGCCGCGATGCGTGCCAGCAGATCGGGGAAAGCTTCGGGCGGGAACTGCGTGTAGATCCGATCGAACCACTCGGCCTCGCAACCGGCATCCACCAGGGCCGGCGCCAGTTCCCAAGCGTGAGTCACGCCGTGATGCAGCAGGCATTCGGCGATCTGTTCTTCGCAGTCGCTACGCTCGAGTGTGTCGATGGGCGTGGCCGCGGCGGGGCGCACAGCTAACTCGCGCTCCAATACCGGGACCGCGTTGCGTTGTTCGGCGGAGAGCGGGTGTGCGTTGAGGCGCGCCGCCGCATCCCGGAAATACAGGAACGCATCGCGCAGGCTGCTGACGGCGCGCTGGGCCGCCGCCGCGGGATTGTTCAATTCGTGCGCCAGCCCGGCCGAGATCTTGCCGAGCGCCGCCATCTTCTCCTGCTGATCCTGCAGTTTGGTAAATTCGCGCACGCGATCCGTCAGCAAGCCCACCATGCGGGGACCCAGCACCGGCAGGCGCTCCAGCATTTCCGGAAAACGGGCGGCCGGAAACGTGGCGATACGGCTGGGCACCGCGGCGCGAATGGTGGCCGGGAAACGCGTCATGCGCGAGTAAGGCAGCATGCCCGTGATGGCGGGTCCCTGGAACACGCGCGTGGCGGACTCGCCATTGCTGGACTCCATGCGCAGGCGGGTCTCGCCTTCGAGCAGAATGATCATGCGGTCGGCGGGATCGCCTTCGTGGATGTAGACTTCTCCCGCCTCCAAATGCATGATGGTCATCCGAGAGGCCAGCCATTCCAGATCCTCGGGAGCCAGATCGGCAAACGTCGGCACGGTGCGCAGCTCTTTGGCAAGCGAGATTGGCGCAACTACCGCCGTTGATTGGTTATGGTCTGTGAGAGGAAGTTCAGTCATACGGCCGCCTTGCTCAGATACTGATGCACGAACTGGATGGCGATGGATCCTTCGCCCACGCCCGACGCCACGCGCTTCACGGATCCGTGGCGCACATCGCCCACGGCGAAGATGCCGGGCACATTGGTTTCGAGCAGGCCGGGCGGGCGGTCGAGCTGCCAGCCATGCGGCGCCTTGCCGTCGCGCATCAGCGCCTGCCCCGTGAGTATAAAGCCGCGCTCGTCGCGCTCCACCACGCCGTCCAACCAGGCCGTGCCGGGCTGCGCGCCGATAAAGATAAACAGCGCGCCGGCGTGCACCCGATCGCGCGTGTTCGTCTGGCCGCATTCGATGGTGATGGCGTCCAGATGCTCTTCGCCATGCACCTCCACAACCTGAGTCTGGTACTCAACTTCAATATTGGGCGTGCGTGAGATCTCATCAATGAGATATTGCGACATGGATGCGGCCAGGGACTTGCCGCGCACCAGCATGACTACGCGACGCGCATAGCGCGACAAATGGATGGCCGCCTGGCCCGCGGAATTGGCGCCGCCCACGATGTAGACATCGTCGTCACGGCAGGCGAGTGCTTCCGTGGAACCGGCGCCATAATAAACGCCCGCACCCGTCAGGCGATCCATGCCGGGCACATCCAACTTGCGCCACTGCACGCCGGTCGCGACCAAAAGGGCTTCGGCGGATATCTCGCTGCCATCCCCCAGCCGCACGATGCGATACGGATCTTCGACGCGCAACGAGACCGCTTCCTGGGCCACGATTTCGGCCCCGAACCGGCGCGCCTGAGTGACCGCGCGACGCGCCAGATCGCCGCCGCTCAAGCCCGACGGGAAGCCCAGGTAGTTTTCGATGCGCGCGCTTAAACCCGCCTGTCCGCCGGGGGCCTCGCGCTCCACGATCACGGTGCGCAGTCCTTCGGATGCGCCATAAACGCCGGCCGCCAGCCCCGCCGGGCCGCCACCCAGGATGATCAGATCGTAGGATGCGGCTAAGGCGCGGGTGTTCAGCCCGATCCGCGCAGCCAGTTCCGCATGCGGCGGATCCGGCAGGCAACTGCCGTCCTGGAAAAGCACCACCGGAATGCGGTGTTCGTCCCCCAAACGGTCCAGGATGCCCTGCACGTCCGGGTTGCGGCCGGCGTCTTCGGCATCCAGCCAGTGATAGGGCACCTGATTGCGCGCCAGGAACTCACGTAGCTCGTACGACCGGCGCGACCAGCGCGTGCCCAGCACGCGCAGCCCTTCGAAGGGCGGCCGGTAGGATGCCAGCCAGTCCTCCAGCAGATCGTCCAGAACCGGGTAGAGGTTCTGCTCGGGCGGGTCCCAGGGCTTCAGCAGGTAATGATTCAGCTTGATCTCGTTGATGGCGCGGATGGCGGCTTCCGTATCGGAATAGGCCGTCAGAAGCACGCGGCGCGCATCCGGGAACGTAAGAATCGCGCGCGAAAGGAACTCGATGCCGCTCATCTGCGGCATGCGGTAATCCACCAGGAAAAGGGCCACCGCTTCGCCGCGCTGTTGCAGCCTTTCGAGTAACGTCAGCGCGGCCGGGCCGGATGCGGCGGAGAGCACCCGGTAATTGGTGGCATATTGGCGCCGGAGGTCGCGCTCGACGGCTTTCAGGACCTCCGGGTCGTCGTCGATCGTCAACAGAACCGGCTTAACCATGACATTTCGATGCGCGGGGGCGTGAGAAGGTCGCACGCGCCGCGTCCCAGGTGCCGGTCCCGACCTACGGCGTGGCGGACTGGATGAACTTCGCCAGGTCCGCTTTCAGCCTCTCCAGCGCCGGTTTGTAGGTGTACATCATGTGACCGGCTTCGAAGAAATCCATGCTGACGTGATCGCGCAGCGTCGGGTCGAGACCCAGATGGTCAAACGTGTACTGGGTGGCGAAAAAAGGCGTCGCCAGATCGTATCGTCCGTTGGCCACGAACACCCGCAGGCTGCGGTTTTCGGTCATGGCGGTGCGCAAGCTGTCGGAGACGTTCACGTAGCGATTGTCGAAGTCCCCCCAGCTCCACGGATGCACGCGGTTGGTCAGAATTTCGTACGGCAGATCACTTTCCCACTTCAACTCCGCCCGCACGTACTGATTCCACGCGGCGGTGAAAGGCGCCTGCACGCTGGCGTAGCTGGGGTCATAGTCCGGGGCGGCGCTGGTGGGGTCGAAATCGATGCCCTCCAGGCGGCTGTCGTAGCGGCCCACGGTACGCCGTTCATCGCGCAGCAGTTCCTTGGTAAAGCGGAAGATCGGCACGCGCAGGTTGCTGGCGTCCACGTATTTCTCCGAAAGCCCGGTCAGCCGCGCCAGTTTCTTCACCACTTCGGCGCGCTCTTCCGGCAGGATGGTGTCGCCTTTCATCAGCGCCAGGCTGTACTCGTGGGTGGCGAACTGCTGGGCTTCGCGCAGCGCTTTCTCCTGGCTGGCCATCAAATCGGGCGGCAGCTTCTTGTGATACCAGGCCGTGGCCGTATAAGTCGGCAGAAAGAGAATGTAGGGCAGGTCGTTGCCGCGGTCGAAGCTGATGGTCTGGAAATTCAGCACGGCGGAGAGCAGCATAATGCCGTTCAGCGCGAAACCCTGCCGCTGCTGCAAATAACCGGAGAGATTGGACGCGCGCGTGGTGCCGTAGCTTTCGCCGGCCAGGAACTTGGGCGAGGTCCAGCGGCTCTGCCGCGTGGTAAACAGGCGAATGAAGTTCGCCACCGATTCGGTGTCGCCTTCGATGCCGTGAAAATCCTTGGCGTCCTGCTCCGGAATGGCGCGGCTGAAACCCGTGCTGACGGGATCGATGAACACCAGATCCGTCAGGTCCAGGATGGAGTATTCGTTGTCCACCAGCCGGTACGGCGGCGGCAGCGCATTGCCTTCGGGATCCATCATCACACGTTTGGGACCGAGGGCTCCCATCTGTAACCACACCGACGAAGATCCCGGTCCGCCGTTGAAGGCGAACGTCAGGGGGCGGCGCGTGTGATCCGGCACATCGTCCTTCATGTAGGCGATATAAAAGATGCTGGCGGTGGCCGTGCCGTCTTCTTTCTTCAGCAGCATGGTCCCGGCGGTGGCCGTATACTTGAGTTCCCTGCCCCCAATCTGGATGCTGTGTTTGGTCTCGGAGGCCTTTTCCTCGGGCGGTTTCTTGTCGGCTTTCTCTTCCTTGGCCGCCGCACCCGCGGGAGTCTTGGAGCTGTCAGGCTGCGCTTGGGCAAAGGCCGCCAGGACCAGCGCGGCAGCCGCCGTGGCGCATAACGGATTTCGAAGCATAAGGAAAGATTGTAATACAGGCTAAAATGAATCTAAGCATCCATGCGTTATTGCTTCCACGGGTCTCTGGCTCTCCTGCTCCTGCTGTGCCTGCCGTCGCCGGCGCAGGAAGACGACATGGAATCCAGCGTGAAGGCCATCACGGAGGCTTACGCGATTCTGGAGGATAACGCCGCCGATCCGGTTTCCGCCGAACAGGCGTTCTTCCAAGGCGCGATTCCAGGCATGCTGCGGCGCCTCGACCCGCACTCCGTATTCTTCGATCCGGGCCAGTTCGAACAATTGAAGAAGCTGCAGACTTCCACCGAGAAGGGCTTCGGCAGCGTGGTCTCCGTACTGCCTGGCCGCGTGATCGTGCTGCAGACCATGCCGGGCACGCCCTCCGCGAAATCCGGGATGGCGCCGGGCGACGAAATTCTGGCCGTGAACGGCTATCAGCTCAGCCGCCTGGATATGGAGCAGCTTGTGTCGTTACTGGGCCAATCGCGGCAGCAGCAGGCCCAACTGGTGATCCGGCGGCCGGGCAATGCCCGCTTCCTGAACTTCATCCTCACGCCCGAAGAAGTGCAGGCGCCCAGCGTGGAGCGCGCGTTTTTTCTGAAGCCGGGCATCGGCTACCTGCGGGTGTCCAGCTTCGATGAGAAGACCGGCCGGCTGATCCGCGACGCCATCGAGAAATTGGGCGGCCAGAATCTGAAGGGGCTGGTGCTGGATCTGCGCAACAACCCCGGCGGCATGGTGACGGCGGCGCTGGACACGGCGGCGCTGTTTTTGAAGCCGGGCGCGCGCATCGTGACCGTGCGCGGCCGCAACGTCGCCGAGAAGTCCGAAGCCGTGCCGCCGGGCGCGACCCCCTACGAATTCCCGCTGGCGGTATTGGTGAACGAAAAGACCGCCAGCGCTTCCGAGATCGTCACCGGCGCGCTGCAGGATCATGACCGGGCCACCGTGATCGGCGAGTCCAGCTTCGGCAAGGGGCTGGTGCAGAGCATCTATCCGCTTTCGCAAGGCACCGGCCTGGCGTTGACCACGGCGCTCTATTACACACCAAGCGGACGTTCGATCCAAAAACCGCTCGATCCCACGCAGTTTGCTTTGGCGGGCGCCACCGCGCATCCCAACGGCGAATCCGAATTCCGCACGGACGCGGGCCGGCGGGTGACCGGCGGCGGCGGCATCGTTCCCGACTATATCGTGCAGCCGGCGCCGCCTACCCGTTTGCGCGCGGTGCTGGATGCCAGCGGCTCGTTTACAACCTTTGCCACGGGATATGTTCAGGGTCATCATGTCACCGAGGATTTCGAAGTAACTCCGGCGATTCTGGATGACTTCCAGGCCTTCTTGTGGCAGCGCGACATACAGCCGGGAGTCAATGATTGGTCGAGCGAGCGGGAGTTTATTACTAATCGGCTGAAGACCGAGATATTCAATCAGACACTGGGAGTCGCGAAAGGCGATGAAGTGGAAGCGCAGCGTGACCCGTGCATACTGAAGGCGCTGGATGTGCTGCGGTAGTTCTTCGCTCTTCGAAAAAAGCTGTTCCTCTTACGTGCCGGACGCTAGATCGCGGCGATTGCCGTTGACAACGACATCCGGGTCTGGCGCCGGTACCAGGATCTCGACAGTCAAGCGACGCTCATAATAACATCCCCTTTCCGTTTCTGGATCAGCTTCCCGCTCCAAGTGGGCGACGTGAACGGCGACGGTATTCCAGACCTTCTGCTGCCCGCCGACGGAAGCGTTGGCGTCGCCTTGGGCACAATGGGGGAATCACAGTCTTCATCAGCACTACCAAGCGCTAGAGCTGTCAGCAGTGGATATGGTGGTCATCGAGCACATTGCGGCGGGCGGTCTGCGGCCAGGGGATCCACTCGCTGTAGAACGTGAGCTACAGAATCATCCACGCATGGTATTCTCTCCACATGAAACGCACAAATCTTGTGCTCGATGAGCAACTCCTGGATGAGGCCACGCGGGAGCTGGGCATGAAGACGTATTCCGCCGCGATCAACTATGCGTTGAAGGAAGTGTTGCGGATGCGTAAGGTTGAGGGGAACCTCTCCAGAATGCGCGAAGCCCACCCGGCACGGCGTACGCGGAGCCGGCGTCAATTCTGGTGGACACATCGGTCTGGATCGAGCTAACAGGCGGACGCATGGAGGCTCCGGGTCCTGCAGGGCTTGCGTCAGGGGCGGGAAAGCGCGGCGTTTCAGGAACGCTTTTTGGCGTTGCCTTGTCTCAGTGACCCGGCGCCGCTGGGCTTGTTTCTAAATGCCGCGGAGGTCTATCGCGAAGGGCACCGAAGCGCCGGTTTGGCATCAGGACCGGGATTCCGACGTCATCGCGAAGTACACGCCACTGAGGTGTGGACGCGACCCGCACAAGGCCGCAAGCTAAAGACTACTCAACCACTACATCCACGCCCATGCTACGTGCGGTGCCGCGGACCGAATTCATGGCGGCTTCCAGCGTGAAGCAGTTCAGGTCCGGCATTTTGATCTTGGCGATCTCTTCCACCTGCTGCTCGGTGATCTTGCCGACCTTGGTCTTGTGCGGCTCGGGCGATCCTTTGGCCAGATTGACGGCGCGCTTGATCAGCACCGGCACGGGCGGCGTCTTGGTAATGAAGGTGAACGAGCGGTCCGAAAAAATGGTAATGACGACGGGGATGATCAGGCCTTCCTGATCCTTGCCCGAAGTCTTGGCGTTGAACGCCTTGCAGAAATCCATGATGTTGACGCCCTGCGGACCGAGGGCGGTGCCCACGGGCGGGGCCGGGGTCGCTTTGCCGGCGGGGATCTGCAGTTTTACGGAACCGGTGACTTTCTTTGCCATTTCTAAAATCCTTGCGAATCGTTATTCGTTATTCTTTTTCAACCTGCAGGAACTCCAACTCCACGGGCGTGGCGCGGCCAAAAATCATCACCATGACGCGCAGCGTGCCGCGGTCGGCATTGACCTCATCGACCTTGCCGCGGAAGTTGGCGAACGGACCATCGATGATGCGGACGCCGTCGTTCCTCTCGTAGGTGGTTTTGGGACGCGGGCGCTCCGCCGAAGAAGCCTGGCGGTAGAGGATGGAGTTGACCTCATCGGCGGTCAACGGAATCGGGTGCGTGCCGCCGCCCACAAAGCCGGTGACCCGCGGCGTGTTCTTTACTTCGTGCCACAGCTTGTCGGCTTCCAGTTTGGCTTCCTCGCTGTCCCGATTCATATCCATTTCCACCAGGACATAGCCGGGATAGACCAAACGCTTGCTGGTCACCTTTTTGCCGCCGCGCAATTCAACCACTTCTTCGGTGGGGATCAGAACCTGGCCGATCTTGTCGGCGAAGCCGAAGGCGTCCGCACGGGTGCGCAGGGACTCAGCCACTTTCTGCTCAAACCCGGAGTACGTATGGATGATGTACCACTTCTTGGGCGAGGATTCATCGTAGCCGCCCGCAGCTGGAGCGGCCGGTGCGACGGCTTCTCCACCCGGCGTGGGCTGATCTTCGGGAGAGACAGCGCTCTCTACCTCTTCGTGTTCTGCAGGGTTACCGTTCTCGTCGTCCATATATTATCGCGACATGGCGTGATACAACTTGACAATCGTGTCGTTCAGAATCGCATCCACGATCGCGAAAAAGCCCGCGAAAGCGAACACCGTCAGGACCACCACCGCGGTAGTGCCCTCCACTTGCTTACGGTTGGGCCATGACACGCGGCGCATTTCGAGCTTCAACTCGTTAAAATAATCGCGCGTGCGCGTGGGCCAACTGGTGATGCTCTGAACCAAATTATTGCCTTCCATGCAACCTCACTCCAGACTGTACCGGCTGTCAAATTGGATTGGCAGGGGCGGAGGGATTCGAACCCCCACTCGCGGTTTTGGAGACCGCTGGTCTGCCGTTAAACCTACGCCCCTCCGGTCAACCACCTGCGGGACATGCCTAGCCTTTTCTATTCTACTTGATTTCCTTGTGCGGCTGGTGCTTCCGGCAATACGGGCAGAACTTCTTCATTTCCAGCCGTTCCGTGGTAGTTTTCTTGTTTTTGGTGCCGGAATAGTTCCGGTTCTTGCATTCCGTGCATTGAAATGTGATGATCTCGCGCGGCATAATCTTCGTCCTCTCTTCTCGAACGCGCGCCCCTTTGCGCTCCTATTCGATAATGTCCGTGACGGTTCCGGCGCCCACCGTGCGTCCGCCTTCGCGGATGGCAAACCGCAACCCCTTGTCCATGGCGATGGGCGTGATCAAGTCGATCACCAGGTTCACGTTGTCGCCCGGCATCACCATCTC
>JBEKYC010000035.1:0-69554 GCA_049511415.1 Bryobacteraceae bacterium
ATACCGACGCTGCCGCCTTTTGTTGGCTTCACGCCAGAGGAGGGTGCGCCATTGGCTGTTATCAGGTCGCCCACGGCGGTGAAGGTGAGACCGGAGAAGTTGGCGGGATCGGGTGCATGGAGGGGTCGGCAGGAGCCGTCATTTTGGACTTGGCATTTCGCCTCGGGTGCCAGGATCGCCAGGGCCAGTACGGCGGCGCAGGGGCAGATAAGGGATAAGCGCAAGTTACTTACCTTGGGGATCGCCATCATGTCAAAACTCCGGCGGCACACTTCGGAACGTCAAGTTGTGGCACGTCTCCCCGGCGGTTGCAGGTTGAAACTGCACCCCGGGCGGAACGGTCAACAGGCCATTAGTGGCGAAGCAAACCGTCATTGCCTTGTGAAAGGCCCGAATGGGTGCCCGTCCGAGTTCGGAAAACGATTTGATGCTGCGCATTTGGAAGCCGTGGCCGTAGCTAAACGGCTCTTCGCGCGGGATAAACCGGTCGTGGGAGAAATCGATGCCATAAGCCAGATCCGCCGCCGTGGGAACAATCACCGCACTAACGATGGCGGTGCTGCGATGGTATTCCCTGGCCCCCGGAAGGGGCAGGCTGGCGAGGCTGCCGATCCAAGGCAGTTGCACCAGGGGTGGCACCAGCGGCAGTTTAGCGCGCGGCCTCTGGAGCAAGGCGGAGAAGGACGACAATTCGAAGAGCTTGACGGATTCCACACGGACCTTGGTGGTGACGTCATGGCGCGCTACTCGTGACAGATTGTCCGTGCCAACGTTCGTCCCGCTTTGATACAAGCTTGGTTCACCGGATTCGTCAGCCTTCAGGGTGACATCGAGCTCAGCCGAAGATGCACCGGGTAGAGTGTGCGGTGTGATCTGAAGATACAATTCGCGGCCGATCTTGGCCTGGGTGGGTTTAGGCAGCAATGCCGCCACAGCCGGGAGGACTGTGGCCGCACTGGCCCCGCTCTCCAACCCGGTTATCGGGGATGCGCCGGACCCGCCCTGGCCAGTAAGCGCGTTCACAATATCCGTCAAAGACTGCGGCTGGGTCGCATCGAAATAGTTTTGCGTGACTGTATCCACGGTACTTTGATCGCCGCCGATGCCCCGCACCGTGATGATGCCGTCGCTTATGAAACTTTTGTGATTGCGCCACAACTGGAAGAAGCTGGTCTGGTTGGGGGAAACGCCTTCCATCTTGTTCTGCAGGTTGCGCGAGAAAGCCGCCACATCCTCGTTGAACGCCACCACCAGGGGATTCAATTCGGCGTTCAGTTCCTGTGCGGAATGTTGCAGATCGTAGGGGACGAATTCCTTTGGGAACTCCTGCGACATTTTATAGTTGAAAAGGAAGTCGGCCACCGCGGCACGGAGCAATCCGACGCGCGGAGCGCTATAGGGCGATCCCGGAAGCCCGCCTTCTGGGACAGGAAGGTCCGCGAGCCGGGTTTCCGCCAGATTATTCAGGTCCTGGAGGCTGAAGGTCGAGAATTCGGCAGGGGAAGAGAAGCTCTGTGCGGCTTGAATGGTGAAGCAGCTTAAGGGAAAGGTCTGGGCCAAGCCGCAACTTTCCTGGGCCTCCAAGGCGATGGTATCTAGCTTCTCGCAACTTAGCTCGTCTCTATAGCGCTTCTCGCGCAAACGTTTGCCACGCTCCCGGATGAGGCACGCCCTTTGGCGATCCACTTCTTTTTCATAGCCGTAATATTGATGATCGTCGAAATGGGCCCCGTCGGAATCGAAGGTAAGATCGCCGGCCGTTTTCGTCCCCTTACACTCTGGACATTCTAATGTTAGCCGCAAGCTCTCGATGGCATTGCGAACGGATTTCAGGCTTTCGCCAAGGTTGGTGGGGCAGTCTGTGCAACGGGCGTCGCGGGCCTGCTCGATTTGGAGCGCCAATTGCTCTAATTCATGGATTTGGTGTTGCAGTTTAGCGTCTTTGTCTTCCTCCCGCATCTGCCTTCTGAGTTCCTTAGCAGGCGTCGAATTCGGCGTGCCGTTCCGGAGTTTCGACTTTGGGCGCCGGTCGGCGTCGCCGCAGTTGTTGTATTGGCTCTGCTGGTTCGACGTTGGACACCCGTCGCCGCTGCCGCTGTTATTGTCCTGGCTCAGTTGCTTCGACGTTGGACACCCGTCGCCGGCACCGTCACTTTTCGAGCCGCTCCGGCGTTTCGACTTGGGGCACCCGTCGCCGTCGCTGCAGTTGTTATTGTCTTGGCTCAGTTGCTTCGACGTCGGACACCCGTCGCCGCCACCGTCATTTTTTTGGATCCGCCGTTTCGATTCTAGGCACCCGGCATCCGCCAAGCACGCGCTTTTCTTCACGTCATTAATTGCCTTGGCTATTGCTTGTCTGTCGGGAAAGCATTCGTTCCCGTAGACCTCGTACTTGCCCTCCATGCATCCGATCGTGGTTAGGATGGCCTTTAACGGGTATTTGGCAGCGATCGCCGCTAATAGAATGCTGGTCAAGTTGGGCCGCACCGGCTCGAACGCCTGCGTGTATCCGAGGCAGTACTTTCCTTGCGGGCAGAAGCCCCACTTGGTGCGTTCACTATTTGGGAACGGACTACCAGGGTCGCAGTCCGGATCGGCGCAGTGCCTGGTATCGGCAACAAATTTCTGTGTGATGTAATTGTAAAAATCGGGGTCAAAGAAAGTGCGCATCGGATAAAGCAGATCGGCTTGATCAACCGGTCCTGCTGGTCCTATGGACCCGTTGAGACCAACGCTTAACCGCATTTGAGATGCGGGTTGCGGCGGGATGGCCGGACAGGAGGGCTCCGGGCAAGGCAGTGGGAGAGCCGACGCTTCGGGCAGAGTCAGCGGTTCGGCTTTCATTTGCCGGCTGAGATACGCCCAGCCATATCCGATGGAGTTTTCCAGTGCGTCGTTATAAGCGGTCACCAAGTCGCGCAGCTTTTCGGAACTCTTAAGAGTTTCGTTGCCGTCCGGAGAACTGGCCTCATAGCTCCACATGTTCATGAGCACTTCGGGGCGCGGCAGATCCAGGATGGTGAGCAGGCGGATGCGCTGCCAGATCAAGGCTTCGTTGGTGGTATCGGTAAAGACCACGTTATCGTTCACGGCGCTCATGCCGGCTCCGACGGGCGGCGGCGAAGGAGGGTCGGATTTCTTGGCCGGGGGCGGCGTGTAAGTGACTGTACTGGTCGTCTTAGTGGTGGTGTCGGGTGTGGCCTTGGTATCCGCGGAGCCGTCAGTACCGGATGTGTTTTTAGCCGCGGACTTGGGGGCTTTGGCTGGGTCAGCGGCCGGCGGCGGCGTGGGGGTGGCGTTGTCAGCCGGTTTCTTCGCGGAGGCGTCCTTGACGCTGGTGGTGGTGTCGAATTCGGTTTTGAACTGCACGGCGTTGGGATCGGCAGCCGTGGGGTCGGTGGATGCGGGCGGTTTGACGGCAGGGGCAGGGGAACTGGCGGCGGCCGTGGCGGCCTTAGCGGCGGCCGTCGGGTCGGGAGGGGGCGTGAGCGCCTTTAGTACGGTGGGCGCATCCTGATAAAACATGCGGAACGACGGCGGTGCGGAGCCGCCAAAGACGTAAGTGTCCACAATCGAGTTCACGTCCGTTTGCGAGACGGGCGAGTCGGACTTCAGGCGGATCTTGGCTGGGCCAATGGCGTCCGCGGTTACTGCCAGGGCCTTGTTGCCGTCGGTGATGGCCTTCGCCGCCGCCGAGGCATCCCCCAACGGAACCTCTACGTCCTGGACGTAGGCCGGGATCGGCCAAGCCAATTCGAGGATAGACTCCCGGATCCAGTCTAGGTCGGACTGGCGACAACCGCCTTTGCATGTTATCGACAACTGGTTCGGGGCTTTGGCGCCGGGCTTTACCGTGACCGTGTCGTTAGTCAGGAGGCTGGCGATGTCACTCGCGTTGCAGGCCGGCACGGGGGTCTGGCCGCCGCAAGTCCCCCCCGCGGCGAGCCGCGGGGGCGGGCCATCGAGTGTTCCCGAGAGACAAAAGACCGGCAAGGGAATGGCGACCGCTCCAAAAGACGTGCGGATGATTCCGCGGATGTCGTCCCGTTGTCTTGGAGTCAGAGGCGACATGCTGGCCAGTTCGATAAATCTCCCATCCTTAACGGGTTGGGCATCGATCTGTGGATAAAAGACTTTGATGCGGTCGGAGACCGTCTGCGCGTCTCCGTAGGCGGGTTCGCGCACCGCGAATCGCTTGATGCTCTCGGTCATTGCTTTTTTGAGATCGTCCAACACCGTCGGCGTGCAGCCTGCGGCGCCGGAGCACGCGATCACAATCCGGTTGTCATCGTCGACTTTTGCCGTGACTGTATTCTGGCTGCCATCCTTGAATTTCGAGATGGTTTTCGCGAGAATCGTGGCAACACTGGCGGCGTTTTGAGCCGGTTCAAACTTCGGGGGCGGGCACGGGGCAGCGCCGGTATAAGCTACTGCCGTGCCATCACATAAGCCAAGCTTGTAGGTGACCTCCGTTATCACGGCGGGCAGGGTGAGACTCACATCGGGGGCCATCGACTCGGCCAGATCGTCCACTGTTTTTTGCGGGCAAGCCGCGTTGGGTCCGCAAGATATGACCACCTGGAAACGGCCAACAGCCTTTGCCGTGAGACCTTTTAGCTTCGGGTCTGATTTGATCTTCGCATTAATCGAGACGGCAATGGCGACGGCGTTCTTTGCCTCTACAAAAGACTCCTTCGGGCAGGTATCGCTCGAGCTAAGGACTACTCCCTTGCCGAGACAAAAACCGAGTTTGTACGTGAACGATGGCGGGGCCGGCGCCATACCCCAGAGTTGCAATGCGAACACGAACGGCAGCAGCCGAAACCCGTAGCGAAGCATATTCTCCTATGCTTGGAACAGAATAGTATCCAACATTACCTAATTGAGTGCTCTTAGTCAACAGATTTTTGCGGAGAAATATCTATGTTTCTTGTCATGATTTTGACCGCGTGAGGGTTACCAAAAAGGCCTTTTCGTGCGATAATGCAGAGTTTAAAATTTCGAGGTGCCCGGATGAGACTTGCTTCGTTACTTTTGGCCGGCGTTTGTTTACCGGTTGTCTTCGCGCAGAGTGGCTCCGAGGAGCCGGAGAACCACGACTTTATAGTCAAGCGGCTCGTGATATACCACGACAGCGGCGAGTACGATCGTGAAATTCGTGTGGTTACCGACGAGGCCCGGCAGTACTTAGAGCAGCGGGTGCGGCCGGGGGAAAGGCTCGCCGCCGTCTTTGACATCGATGAAACGGCGCTCTCCAACTGGGCTACTATCTCGGATTGCGGCTTCTGTTCCTATCCGACGCAACTTCGGATCTATCCGCGGCCTCCGATCGACCCCGCCATTGCTCCAGTGCTCAAGCTTTATAACGACGCGAAACGCCTCGGCGTCACGGTCTTCTTCATAACGGGCCGGCCGGACGATCAGCGCCGGATCACTGAGGTCAATCTGATCGCAGAAGGTTACTGCGATTGGAAATGTCTCTTCATGCAAGTTACGGGACATGTGGAACACGTGAGCGAGTTCAAAGAGCACGCGCGGCAACAGATCGCGCACATGGGGTACCACATCGTGCTGAACATCGGCGATCAAGCCAGCGACCTGGTCGGTTGCTGCGCCGAGCGCTCGTTTAAGCTGCCGAATCCGTTTTACTTTATTCCGTAGATGACGCGGGCTGAAGCCCGGCGTGGGCTATCGCCCCGCCGCCCACTCCCAGCAGCGCATCGGTAATTCGGTTGACGGCCTGTTCTTCCTCCCCGCGGCTGGCCATGGTCCGGGGCAAAGAGGAAATCTCCAGATGAACTAATTCGTGCACCAAGGTGAATTCCATGTCTTGCAGCATCGCCGGGCAGGCCATTTGATAATCGGAGGCGTCCAGCACGCGAATGGTGGCGGTCTTCTTTTCGGTGTCCCAGTGAACATTGCCCAAGGTCTTGGGCTTCAGGCCGCTCGCAGGTGACATCACCACCGTGATCTTCCAGGATTGTAATTCCAGGCGCTGCTGCCATATGGTCAGCTTTCCCTCGAGAAAGCCGGAGGCTTTGGCAGCGCACTCGGACGTGCTGGTGGCGGCGCTGGCTCCTAATGAAAAAAGAAAAAAGAAGACAGATGTGCGAAAAGCCACGGTTCATGATAGCGCAAATTCCAACGACCACGCTCACTGCGGCGCAATGGCCGCGCGCCCACGGCGCAGCACGTATTTTTGGATCTTGCCGGTGGCGGTCTTTGGCAATTCCGCGATTATGGTGAAGGCAGCCGGCACCTTGAAGTGCGCGAGATGCGCGCGTAAGTATTCCCGCAGCTCGGCTTCGCCGGCCTGCGCGCCGGTCTTCAGCACCACGAACGCATGGGGCGCTTCGCCCCACCGTTCATGCGGCACGCCGACCACGGCGGCTTCCCGCACGGCGGGATGGGCCAGCAGCGCGCCTTCCACTTCGATGGAGGAGATATTTTCGCCGCCGCTGACGATTACATCCTTCAGGCGATCGCGGATTTCCATGTAGCCATCGGGATGCACCACGGCCGCATCGCCGGTATGAAACCAGCCGCCGCGCAGGGCGTCCGCGGTGGCGCCCGGATCGTCAAAGTAGCCTTGCATGATTACGTTGCCGCGGGCGACGATCTCGCCGACGGTCTGTCCATCGCGGGGCACCTCGCGGTCTGCATGATCCACCACGCGCAGCTCACCGGAAGTGATCAGCTCGACACCCTGGCGCGCTTTGACGGCGGCGCGCTGCGCGGGCGGCAGGGCGGCGTGCAGCGGGCGCGGCTCACAGATGGAAATGAAGGGGGAGGTTTCGGTAAGACCGTAGACGTGCGTGACTTCCCAGCCGAATTCGCCTTCGATGCGCTCGATGGTGGCGGCGGCCGGCGGCGCTCCCGCGGTTATCACGCGCACGCCGCGGCGGACATCGCCGCGAGCTTCGGCCGGCGCATTGGCCAGGGCGATCAGGACGGTCGGCGCGGCGCAGAGCATGGTGACGGATTCGCGGCGGATCAGGTCCAATGCGCCGCAGGGGTCGAACTTACGCAGGCAGATATGCGCGCCGCCGGCGGCGGTCACGGTCCAGACGAACGTCCAGCCGTTGGCGTGAAACATGGGGAGGGTCCAGAGATACCGGTCGGCGGGGGTCATATGCACGTGCAGCAGCGTGCCCAGGGAATTCATACAGGCATTGCGGTGCGTGATCATGACGCCTTTGGGGCGGGAGGTGGTGCCGCTGGTGTAATTGATGGTGAGCAGATCGTTTTCGTCGATCTCCGGCCGGTCGAAGGCAGGCGCGGCGGCGGCGATGGTTTGCTCATAATCCCGCCAGCCGGCGCGGCTGCCTTCGAGAGCCACGAAATGTTCCACGGCAGTCAACTCATGGCGCACCGAGTCGACCGCTTCCAAATAATCGGAGTGGGCGCAGACCACGCGCGATCCGCTGTGGCGGATCATGTAGGAGAAATCCGCCGGTGTCAGACGGAAGTTGATCGGCACCAGCACGGCGCCGAGCTGCGGGATAGCGTAGAAGGACTCCAGTTGCGCATGGGTATTGGGGGCGATGTAGGCCACGCGGTCTCCGCGCTTGACCCCGAGAGACGAGAGGGCGGCGGACCAGCGGTCGCAACGCTGGAAGAACGCCTCGTAGGTGAAGCGGCGGTCCTGATCGATGACGGCTTCGGCATCGGGATAGAGGCGGCGGGCGCGGCGGGCGAAGTCGAGGGGCGTGAGCGGAGTGACCATGGGAATCTCCGATGGCAATATATCACGCTGGGAACAGCGGGTCGGCTTACGCGCTTTTTCCGACGGGACCGAAGGGCACGCGCCGGGGGCGGGCGTCCGGGACTTTCGCGGGGAGCGCGGGAGCCGCGACGCGAATGGCGGCCAGTTCGCCGATCAGATTTCCGGCCCAACGATACACGTTGTGCTCCTCCACCACGGTGCGCAGACGCTGCATGCGGATGCGACGCTCTTCCGCCGGCATCGCCAGCGCACTGTGAATGGCCTCGGCCAATTCGTCGGTATCGTAAGGATTCACGACCAGGCTGTCGGCCAACTCGTGACTGGCGCCGGTAAATCGGCTCAAAATCAGCACGCCCTGATCGTCGTGGCGCGCGGCGATGAATTCCTTGGCCACCAGGTTCATGCCGTCGTGCAGGGAAGTGACCAGGCATACGTCGGCTTCGCGGTAGTACGGCAGGATCTCCGCGTGGCTGTGGTGCCGGGCGAGCAGCACGATCGGCCGCCAGGCGCCGGTCCTGAAGCGCTTGTTGATGCGCTCGGCTTCCTCTTCGACTTCGGTTGCCAAATCCTGGTAGCGCTTGATGCGCGTCCGGCTGGGCGCTCCGATCTGGATGAAAGTGAATTTCTCGCGCAGCGCGGGGTATAGCTCCAGCAGGCGCTCGACGCCGCGCATGCGTTCGGGGATGCCCTTGGTGTAGTCGATGCGGTCCACGCCCAGCCCGATGAATGCGGGCTTGCCGCCCAAGTCGCGATAGAGCGCCGTGCGCTCCGCCAGCGACGGATCCTCCTGGGAATTGCCATGTCCATTGAAGGCCACGCTGATGGGAAACGGCCGCACGATGGTGAGATGGTCGCGGCGATTGACTGCAAAATGTTCCCAATCGATGCGGGATTCGAGGGCCCGATCGACGGTGGCCAGGAAATTATTGCAGTGCGCCTGGATGTGGAAGCCGATCAGGTCGGCGCCCAGCATGCCGTCCAGCAGCTCGCGCTGCCAGGGGCAGATGCCGAACGCCTCCGGGTTGGGCCAGGGTATGTGCCAGAAGATGGCTACCCGCGCATCCGGGCGGCGCTGCTTGATCAGGCGCGGCAACAGCGCAAAATGGTAGTCCTGCACCAGCACGAGCGGCTCTTTTTCGCCGCGCATCTCTTCGTCCAGGGCCGCCGCGAACCTGGCATTGACGGCGCGATATTGCTCCCAGTCTTGCGTGCGGAAGATGGGGCGGGTATGCGCGATGTGGCAGAGCGGCCAGATGCCTTCGTTGGCAAAACCGAAATAAAAGCCTTCCTGTTCCTCTTTGCTCAAGAAGACGCGGCGGAGCTTGTATTGTGGATGATCGGGCGGCACGCCCAGGCGGCCGTCCGGGTCGGCGGTTTCCTTGTCGGCATCGCCGGTGCCCTGGGCAATCCAGGTGCCGTCACTGGCGCGCAGCACCGGTTCCAGCGCGGTCACCAGACCGCTGGGAGGAACGGACCAGACGATGCCGCCTTTCTGGTGGGAGTGTTCGTAAGGCTCGCGGTTGGAGACGGCGAAGAGGCGGCTGCCGTGGAGTTTGTTCCGCATGGACACGCGCAGGCGTTCGGCAGTCCAGTGAGCCAGGTGGGCGTCGCGCAGGCGGGCTTCTTCTTCGGCGGCGGCGCGCGCCACGTGCAGGCTGCTGGCCAGTTGTTTGACTTCGGTGGCCAGCGGCCGAAAGATCTCCTCCTTGGGCGGCTGGCCGTCGGCGGATGCTTCGCCGGTGCGGAGGTCGCGCAGCCATTGCGCCATGTGATGCAGGGGCCGGCCCAGGCTCCATTGCACGATGAGCAAGGTGATTCCGACAATCAGGAGGGTCTGTGCGACGCTGATGATGGCGTGCCGCCAGACAGGCCGGGCAATGTAGGAAACATTATGAAAGATCGCCACCACGCCCAGCTTGCGCCCGTCCGCGTGCAAGGGCAGGGCATAGATATGCATGGGCTGTCCGGCGAGCCGCAGGAACTCGCCGTGCCCGCGACCCGATTCGAGTGCAGCGGCGACTGCGTGCAAGGCGCCGGCGGCGCACGATTCCAACGCCGGAGTTATGGCCAACTGCCGTCCGTTGGCGTCATACACCGCTACGCCCGCCATACGCGGATGGCTGGTGAACTGATCCACCACCACCTGCGGATCGCCCGGATAGCCGCTTTCGAGCGCTTGCACAAGAGGCTGCTGCAGGCTTTCGGCGAGGACCTGCGCCTGGCGTTGGGCCTCGTCCCGCAAGGCATGCATCTCCGCTTCGGCCTGGTAGATGGCGAAGACGGAGGAAACGATCGCCACACAACCGAACAACGAGAACATCAGCCGCCGTCCAAAGTGCATTTTTTCTCCAAACCAGCAGTGGTACAGAGATCCGTGGCGATACCGAGAGCACGGTTGATGCCAAATCTCAATCCGCGGGACTAAAGTCCGGCCTTTTTCCACATGCGGATGACCGGCTGAGAAGCGCCATTGGATAGCGGCACCTCAATTTGCTCGAACGGAGTGTAGCCTCGCGCACGATATAAACGTTCACCCGTGAGCGTGGCGCCCAATTCGAAGCTGCGAAAACCAGCGGCCCGGGCGGCGCTCTCCGACGCTTCCAGCAACTGCGTGCCGATCCCTTGCCGGGCCCAATCGGGATGTACGAAAAATGCCCGAATCCTGGCGCTATCGACAAGGGGATCGAGCAGGTCATCTTCTCTGGCGGGCGCCTGGTCGCTACCAAACAAGGTCTTGCGCCGGCTCCAACCGCCGCACCCAACAATTTCGGCGGCGGCGGTTTCGACTACGTAATAAGTACCGTCGGCGATGAGCCGCGTATCGACTCCGAATATCGTCCCCAGCGAGCCTGCGATCTGGGCCGCGGAGTAGTCGGCAGCATGCAGCCTCGTAACCGACAACTCGATGAGCGCCCGGAGCGCGGGGATGTCCGAGACTAGCGCCTGGCGAATCTGGAAAGCCGACGGATTCCGGCTGACACTCATTTCAATGAGTCTACCAATTACGCGATGGACGAACCGGGCAGGGGGACGATTTACAACTCCGCGCCTAACACCTGGCGGCCGGTCGCGTCGAAGGAGTAAGTAAGTGAGACAGCGCCGTCGCGGGCGCCGCCGTCAGCGGGTTTAACAGGAGCAAAGACATGAGTTGTGCCGTGTGCCGAAACTTAGTGTGTCTATTCACGTTCGCCTGTCTATTGCCGGCGGTGTGCGCGCCGGCCGATAAATGGTTCGACTTAGAAAAAGACGGCTCGCGCTTTTTGCAACAAGGTAACTACGAGGAAGCGCGGCGGATCTTTACGGAAGCTCTCACTTTGTTGGAGACATCCGGCATAGGCGGCAGCCGCCTGGCGCATGCGCTGAATAATCTTGGCGCGGCGTGTTACGAGGGCGGCCATTACGAGGAAGCCGAACGGCACTACCGAGGCGCCCTGGAGATCTGGAAGGCCGGTGTATCTCCGGAGACGGACCGGGATCTGGCGGGCTTGTGGAGCAATCTCGCCGCGCTGTACGCAGCCACGGGAAGGGCGGATCAAGCCGAGGCCATTTATCGCGAAGGGATGCGGCTGATTGCGGGCGCGAGTGACGAAGCGGTGGCGCTTCGTATCCGGCTTACCGACAACTTAGCGGAGTTGTTTATCAAGCGAGGGCAGCCGGCCGCGGCGGAGCCGCTGCTGCTGCAGTCGCTGGCTTATTTGCAGGCCAAGCCCGAGAGCATCACCCTGGCGCACGCGCTGCACAATCTGGCGGCAGTTTACGAGGCAGAGAGGCGTTATGCGGAGGCGGAAGATTACTATCGCCGGGCATTACCCCTGCACGAGAAGCTGCTGGGGCCGGAACATCCCAAAACCGCGATTTGCCTGAATGGCCTGGCGATGCTCTATCATGCCAGCGGGCGGGACGCCGAGGCGACGCCGTTGTTACGGCAGGCGATCGCCATAGGCGAAAAAGCGCTGAGTCCGATGCATCCGGATCTGGCTAATCGATGGAACAACCTGGGAAGCGCGCTGCAGGGGCTAGGACAGTTCGACGAAGCCGATTCGGCTTACCGGAAAGCGCTCGCGATCTGGGAGAAAGCCTTCGGCGCGGGCAGCGTGGAGACGGCCGTCGCGTGGAACAATTTAGGAGACTTGAATGCCCGGCGGCAGCGATACGCAGAGGCGGAGGCGGATGAGCGGCGGGCGCTGGAGATCTGGGTGGCGGGGGCCGGGCCTGCCTCCAGGGAAGCCGGCAGGGGCTGGCAGAACCTGGCGGAGTTGTACGCTCTCGAAGGCCGTTATGGAGACGCAGAGCCGCTCTACAAACAAGCGCTGGAGATTCGCGCGAAGGCTTTCGGACCGGAGAGCATCGAAGCGGCACTCAGCCTGAACGGTCTCGCCACCGTGTATCTGGGGACCGGCCGCGAGAATGAGGCGGAGACGGCTTCGCGGCATGTGCTGGCACTATACGAAAAGGCGATGGGACCGGACGATGCGCGGGTGATGCCGGCTCTCGGAAAACTGGCGGAGACGCTGGCGCGCCAGGACCGCACCGAAGCCGCCGAGGCGGAGTTGCGCCGGGCGCTGGCGATTGGCGAGAGGGCATACGGCGCCCAGGATCGCCGCTTGCTGCCGGTGCTCAAGTCATTGACGGAAGTGTTGCGCCGCCGGGGACAATTCACCGCCGCCACCGAATTGCTGCGGACCATGATTGCGGTGGAAGAAAACGCGCCGGACCTGCGCGGCGCGCCGCTGGCATCCGCATGGAACGCGCTGGGCGACGCGTATCGCGATGGCGGCCGGTTGCATGATGCCGAGCCCTGCTACGTGCGCAGCCTGGCAATCTGGCGGCAGACAGTTGGGGAATCGCACGCGCTGGCGGATGCGGCATGGATCAGCCTGGCCATGCTCTACGAAAAGCTGGGACGCATGACGGATGCCGCATCGACTTTCGAGCGCCTGGTGGCAATTATGGACGGGGGGAATCGGCAAAACGATCCGGATTTCGTTGCGGTTTTGCAAAACTACGCGGAGGCATTGCGCAAGATGAAGCGCAAGAGCGAGGCGAAGGCGGTGGAGGAGCGGGCGCAATCCATTTTGGCCGCGCGTGACGCGCGCGAAGTCAATCCCGTGGCGGCGCGCACCTATCGGCTGGAGTGATTCAGGCGGGCGCGGTCTTGGGGTGACGCGCTTTGCGCGATGTGTGGCGGGGCGGCTTGGGCGCGAGACCCTGCCACATGCAGTCAATGGTGGCGCGGATAATTTCGGGATCGAACTGGCCGTGGTGGGCGCCCAGTTTCTCGAAAAACGCAATGGACTGCGCCAGGCACCAGATTAATAATGATGCGCCGCGCGGATCGACGGGTCCCAGCCGTCCGGCCTGGCTTTCGCGCAGCAGAAAAGGGCCGATTTCGCGGCGGAGGACGAATATGGGCGAGTCCGGGTGGCGCTCGGCGAGATCCTCCAGCTTGAAGCCGGGGTGGGTCATAAGCGGCAGCATGACCGGGAGAGCCTCGCGGCTGAAATCCAGCATCGATAAGGTCAGCTTCTCGATCAGTTTGCGGCCCTTCAGCCGGGAGCGGTGGAAGATCCGCGTCAGATCGGCGGGCGGCGGGATCATAGCGGCAAAGAACAACTCGTCTTTGGTGGCGAAGCGCTGAAAGAGCACTCCTTCGGAGACACCGGCGCGCCGGGCGATATCTTTGGTGGAGGCGCTAAAGCCTTCCGCAACGAAGACGGCGCGCGCCACCGCCAGCAGGTCGGCGTCGGAGATAGTTTTCTTTCTGCCCATTTCCCTCCATAGTGGCATCAGACGGATGGGGCTGTCTTGCGCGCGAGAATGTATTTCGTGGCGGGCTGGGTACCGTCTTCGAGAATCTGGAATCCGGCATCGCGCAGCTTTTGGTCCCAGAAATCGCCGGCCGTCATGTGGGAGTGCATCAGCAACGGGCCAAAGGTGTAGGCGACCCAGTGGTCCTTGGCGATCACCATGAGGAGGAACTGGCCGCCCGGCTTGAGGACGCGGTTGGCTTCGGCCAGCGCCTGGGTCATGCCGTCGCGGTTCAGATGGTCGATGGCGTAGGCGCTGACTATGGCGTCAAATGAGTTGGACTCGAGCGGCATGTGGCGCATGTCACCCGGCTGGATCGTAACGCGATCGGCAACTCCGGCGGCGGCCAGGTTGCGCATCAGAGCGGCGCGGCCCTGATCGATGGTGGAGGCACCCGAAGCGGATTTGCCGAAGTGCTCTTCGTAGGATGCGCCGAAGAGATCGAGGGCTACCACGGTGGTGTGAGGGCGAGATTCGAGGACCATCAGCGTGCTGCGACCGGTGCCGGCGCCCATGTCGAGGACGCGGCCGGCGCCGGATGGCAGGAAGGATTGGGTCGGCAGGGTGGCGCGGCCGTTCATGTCGAACCCGAAGCGGACCATGATCCCGGCGGAGAAAGCCCAGAGGAACGCCACGCCGATCACAATCAGGACCGGTTTACGCCAGTGTCGGAACCAGGCGAGGGCGAGAAGAGCGAAGAGGACCGCGGCAAGGATCAGGTGGCCGTAGTCGATCGGCCAAGGGTAGCCGAAATTGATTTGTGAGTGCATACTTATTTATAGCCGATTGCGGTTCCCGTGGCAAGGTCTGCGATCTCCGGCCGCCACGGATTACAATACGGGGATAATTTTCATCCGGGCACATTCATCAGAACAAATGCACAGAAAACTACTCGCAGTAGCGATTCTGGCCGGATCGGCCATGGCACAGCAATCGCCCCCGCCGGCCGCGGCTCCCGCGCCGCCGCCGCGCCGCATGGGCGCCTTCGTCCCCGGGCAGCGGCGGGCGCCGGAAGACCCCGCGCAGGCCGCCCACGGCAAAGCGCTGTATGGCGTCAACTGCGCCGGTTGCCATGGCGTGGATTTGCGCGGTGGCGATCTGGGCGGCCCCAATCTCTTGCGATCGCAAGTGGCGCTGAGCGATCAGAGTGGCGAACTCATTACGCCCATCATCCAAGGCAGCCGGCAGGAAGCGGGTATGCCGGCGATTCCCATCAATGCCGACGATCAACTGGCCGTGGCGGCATATATTCGCAGTGTGGTGGCCATGATCGGATCGCAGGGGCGCCCGCCGTCGACCGGAAAGGAAGCGCCCAGCATTCTGGTTGGCGACGCGGGTGCCGGGCAGGCCTATTTTGGCGCGAAGTGCGCGAGTTGCCATTCCGCGGATGGCGATCTGAAGGGCATCGCCACCCGAATTACGGACCCCAAGTCCCTGCAGACGCTGTGGGTGGGTGGGGGCCGCAGGCGATTTGCCTCGGTATCCGCCGCGCCCAGCCGGCGCACCGCTACGGTGACTGTCACGCTGCCTTCCGGGGAACGGATCGAAGGCCGGCTCATCCGCATCGACGACTTTCTGGTGACGGTGGGGCTGGCGGATGGCTCGGTGCGCACGATTCGCCGCGATGGCGAGACGCCGCAAGTGGAAGTGCACGATCCCATGCAGGCGCACCGCGATCTGCTGTCGGTTTATACGGACAAAGACATTCACGATGTCACGGCCTATCTGGTAACTTTCAAATGAGACTCCATCAATTACTTATAGCCGCGCCGCTGGTCGTCTGCACCGCGTTTTCGACGGCCCAGGGCGCCGACGGTCTGGAGCCGTCCGAACTGCTGCAGCCGCTCAAGGATGCGTGGCCGACTTACAGCGGCGATTATACGGGCAAACGCTATAGCGCGCTGGACCAGATCAATCAATCCAACGTCACGCATCTGACGCTGGCCTGGATGACGCAAGTGACTCCCGGCCTCGGCGGCAACGGGCGCGGATTCACACGCGCCAGCGTGATTACGGGCGGCGAAGGCCCGGGTGACATCAATGTGGGCGGCGGCACCATCAAGGCTTCGGCGCTCGAAGTTCACGGTGTCCTGTACTTCACCATGCCGGACAATGCGTGGGCGGTGGACGCGCGCGACGGGACCGAGTTGTGGCACTATTTCTGGAAAACCAAGGGTGGGACCCACATCGGCAATCGCGGCCTGGGCATGTGGCACAACACTTTGTTCATGGAAACGCCGGACGATTATCTGGTGGCGCTGGACGCGCAGACGGGCAAAGAGCGCTGGCACAAGCCGATCGCGGATTTGTCGCAGGGTTACTTTTCGACGCCGGCGCCGGTGATCGTCGGCAATCATGTATTGGTGGGCACCGGCGACGACATCGATGCGCCGGGCTTTATTCAGTCGTACAATCCGGAGACCGGAGACGTGCAATGGAAGTTCTACACGGTTCCCATGAAGAAGGGCGATCCGGGGCTGGAGAGCTGGGGTAGCCTGGATGCGGCCCGGCACGGCGGCGGACAAGCTTGGGTTCCGGGAGTCTACGATCCGGAGACCAACCTTTATATCTTCAGCACGGGCAACCCGACTCCGGCGTTTACCACGGGCACGCGCGGCACGGGCGACAACCTGTTCACTTGCGCGATCGTGGCCGTGAATGTGGATACGGGTAAACTCGCCTGGTATTATTCGACATCGCCGCATGACATGCATGATTATGACTCGGCCCAGACGCCGGTCCTGGTGGATGCCATGTACCAGGGCAAGAAGCGGAAGCTGCTATTGACCGCGGCGCGCAACGGATATTACTTCACACTGGACCGCGTTACCGGCGAACATCTGGTGACCAGCAAGTATGGACTGGACACGAATTGGGCCAAGGGGCTGAACCAGCGCGGCGCTCCCATATACGATCCGGAAAAGAACGCCACGGTGGCCGGATCGCTGGTATCGCCTACTTCGGACGGCACGACTAACTGGGAGCCGGCTTCTTACTCGCCGGATACCGGGCTGTTATATGTCGCGCAGAACAACGGTTACTCGATGTTCTATCTTACCGACGTGGATCCCCGCGGATCGATGGGTTTGGGCGGCAAGGAAGAAGCGCAGGTCGGATCCGGCGGTAGTTTTTTGACGGCGATCGACTATAAGACCGGCAAGATCGCCTGGAAGCGGCCTTATTATGGCGACGGGGGCGGCGGCGGATTGCTGACCACCGCGGGAAAGCTGCTCTTTGCGGGCGACGGCGGCGGCAACCTGGTGGCGCATGATGTATTTACCGGCAAGCCGATCTGGCACACGCACATCGGCGACGTCACCAATGCGCCGCAGACGTTCATGCTGGACGGACACCAGTATCTTATTGCGGCGACCGGCGACCGCATGTGGTGCTTCCTGCTGTATTAGGAAGACCGGGCCACTTTGACCGCCGCGGGATTCAATTCGTAGCCGTCGCTTTTGGCGTCTTCGACGGCGAGCGAAACCAGGGCGGCGTCGGCGGTGTCGCGGCCGGCATCCGGGTGCGAGTATTTGATTACCTCCGCCCCAATGTGGAGATGTACGGTCCAGCCCTTATGTTTTTTGTCCTCATGCCAGAGGACTTCCGCGCTTTGCGCAGGCGCCAGTTGCGATGTCATGTAGCCACCTCCCGACATTCAGATAATTATCAAACCCGGAGGAGGGAGTCAATCCCCGTCATTTGGCTCCTGATTTTGCCGGGGGTTTGGCGGGGATCTGTTTCAGGTCGGTATTCTCGCGGCTGCCCTCGCGGATGCCGATCTTGACGCCTTGTTCCTCGACGGGCTTGAGGAACTCCGGATCCATGTATTCGCCCGGTTCCATGTCTTCGAAGGCGAAGAGCTTGTAGTCGCCGGGGGCGATGCTCTTGACGATGTAGCGGCCGTACTGGTCGGTGGTCACGTGTTCAAATTCGTCGGAACGGCCGCGTTTCTTAGGCTCGGGGACCAGCACTACGGACGCGCCGGGAACGGGCTGATCCTTGTCGTTCTGGACTACGCCCTCGATCAAGCCGGCGCGGGAAGATACGGTAACAAGCAGGGTTCCGGAGAGTTCATGGGTGGCATCGATACCGGTGTCTTTCAGTTCGTCGTCGCCGAGCCGGACGGATTTCAGGTAGTAGCCATCGGGCAAGCCGCGGACGCGCGCGCGGTAGAGTTCGGCGGCGATACTGGGGAGCGTAAACGTGCCGTCGTCCTTCATTTCGGCGGAGGGCTGCGGTCCCATGCGGAATTCGTACCCCTCGAACTCTTCCAGGCTGACCTCAATTCCGTTCAGGCTGGCCGGCGGCTGGCCTTCGAAACGGAGCTGGCCGGGAAGCTCGGCGCCGGTAGTGAGGCTGAGAGTGACGTCGTCGATGTTGCTATTGCCTACCTCGAGGTGTTGATAGGCGAAGAGAGTTTTCTGGCCGTCCTGCACGGAAGCGGTTAGGGTGTAAGACCCCGGAGCGACGCCGGCGACTTCAAAACTACCTTGCGCATCCGTACCGCGTAAACGGCGCATGGAGCCCCAGAAAGCCATTTCGCGCGGCGCGAGCATGATCGTGGTGACGCGGCGGTTGGCGCTGGCGGGCACGATCACATGGCCGCGCACGTTGACGGCGCGAACCTTGGTCAGCGTGAAATCCATGCCGCGCAATTGGGTCCCAGCCGACAAATCGAGCGGCGTGGCGCTGGACGGATCGGTGACGCCGGGATAGTAAGTCGGCACGTAGCTCTCCTGAACGGGCTTAGATGTAACGCCGATCCCTTGCAGGGAGAGTAAGTCGCGGTAAGTTGCCTGCAGATAATAGCGGCCCGGCGCCAGGCCGAAGAGCCGGTACTCACCCAAATCGTCCGTGCCGGCGTAGCCGGACGGGAGGAGCTGCCGTTTGCCCATTTCGTACCGGTAGCGGGCTGTAGTCACCTGTACACCTTGAACCGGGTCGCCGTCGGCGTCGAGGACGCGGCCGGTGATGACGGCTTGAGGCACCAGGCGGAATACCACGCCGGTAAGCTGCTGGCCGGCATCCAGCGACAGAGTCACGCCGGGGCGGCCGGGGCGGCGCGCGCCGTACCCGGTGTCTGCAAAGCCCGCGTGTTTGGCGGAGAAATCGTACTTACCCGGTTCGATGTCTTTCATGGCGAAGCGGCCATGATCGTCGGTGGTGGTGACGAAAGCGGCGGACATGCCCGAGCCGCCCGCGGGATTGTCCTTGCGGCGGAGGGTCAAGTGGGCGCGGCGGACTGGCTCGTTGTTGGCGGCGTTGAGGACGCGGCCGGAAACGAAGCAGGTAGTGGCGGGGGCTTCCTGGGCTCGCAGGCACGACGCCGCAATCATCAGGCAGGCAGCCAGTTTCACGGCTATTTGTCCTTTCGTCCGGAGGGCGCGGCGTCGCCTGAAATCAGATTCAGTTGGACGCTTTCGCGGCTGCCCTCCTGAATGGAGAGGGACTGGCCGCGGTCTTCAAAGGGCCGCAGGAAATCAGGGTCCATGTAAGCGCCGTATTCGACGTCTTCCCAGGCAAACAGCCTGTAATCGCCGGGGGCCAGATTCTTGAAGGAGAAGCGGCCGTTCTGATCGCTGGTGATATTTTTGTAGGCATCCGGGCGGTCGCGGAGCTTAGGCTCGGGGACCAGGACGACGGTGGCGCCGGGGGCGGCCTGCTGCTGGTCGTTCTGGACGGACCCGTCGATCTGGCCGGCGTTGGCGGCCAGGGTGACGTTGATGGAGCCAGACGGGCCGCTGGTCAGATCGATGCCGGTGTCGCGGACTTCCTGGTCGCCCATGTGGACGGATTTCACCCAGTAGCCATCGGGGAGGCCAGTGACTTGCAGATAGTAGTTATCGGGGGTCACGTCGGACAGCGTGAAGGCGCCGTCATGTAGATGTTCGGATGACGATGCATACATGATTCTGCCGGGGTCGCGAGCGCGGAGCATCACATTGACGGAGTCGAGGGCGGGAGGATTGACGGCGTCCACGGCGACCGTGCCGATCACTTCGATGCCGGGCGAGGGGACCAGGACGAGGTTATCGATGTTACTGTCGCCGACATCCACCTCCTGGCGGGAGGTCAGGACTTTGTTCTGGGACCATGACGATGCGGTCAATGTGTAGGCGCCGGGGAGGATTCCGTTCAGCTCGAAGGTACCTTTGGAACCAGTGCCGTGATTCTGCTGGTCGATGGAGATCCACTGAGCCTGGCCCCGCGGGATGAGCATGATCTGGGCATCGGGGCGGCCTTCGACCCGGCCGCGTATGCGGAATGTGCGAGCCTTGGCCAGAGTGAGATTGAGGCCGCGGAGTTGGGCCCCGGCGGCCACTTCGATCTGCACGGCGGCGGCAGGATCTTTGGCGCCGGGGTAGTAAGTGGTGACATATCCGTCGGGGGCGGGGTTGGCGGAGGCGTCCACGGTGGATTCCCACTCATGCACGTTCTCGCGAGCCGCCAGGTAGTAGCGGCCGGGGGCGAGCCCGTAGAGGCGGTACTCACCCAAGTCATTGGTGTTGGCGTTGCCGGAGGCCTGCATTTGCCGGCGGCCCATGGTGTAGGTGTAGCGCATGGCGCGCACGGAGGCGGAGGCGACGGGATCGTTATTCTCGTCGAGGATGCGGCCGGTAATCACGCCTTGGGGATTGAGGCGCAGGGAGAGGTCTTTCATGCGCTGGCCGGTGGAGAGGGTCAGTGTAGTGCCGCCGCGCATGGGTCCACGCGCGCCGTATTGCAAGGTGACATAGCCGGTACGCTGCGCGGAGAGGCGGTACTTACCCGGCTCGATATCTTTTATGATGAAGCCACCACCGGCCTCGGATGTGGCGGTGTAACTATTCGGCATGGCGCCGGCGGTGGCGGGCTGCGTGCCGCGGAGAGTGATTTCGACTTTACGAAGGGGCGCACCGGTGGCGAGGTCCACGGCCTGGCCTTCGATGGCGCAGAGGTCCTCTGGTTTGGTTTCGGGCGGCGTAGCGGCCTGGTTCTGGCCCGATTGCGGCGTTTGGCTGGACGGGGCCTGTTGCGCGGCCGTGGCGAGCGCCAGGAGTAAGCAGCAAACGAGCAGCTTCATGGGGGCTCCTGGGATTGAGGATAACCTACGGGAAGGAATTCGCCAACATAGGAAGGGAACCGATTTTGTGACGATCAAAGCCTAAGTGGCGGATTTAAATTGGTTTGGGCGGGACTGAGGGCCGGCGCGGGCGGCAGCTCGGCGCCCGGGACCGGCGCGACGCCGGTTGGCGCAGCGAACTGCGGTGCGGGTTTTTGAACGGGCTCGGCGACTTGGCGTGGCTGGCGCTGGAGATGCTGCAGGTCGCGCATGGCGTTGGCGAAAGAGCGCTCGTGGCGGGCGCGCAGTGCAGAGAGGCGATCGAGGAAGGCGTACTGCTTTTCGATGTCTGCCTGGGTGAGGGAGAAGGCGGTGGTCTCGGTAGCGGCGAGCCGGCCGAGGATCCACTGACTGACGGCCATCTGTTCCAGGAGCAGACGCTCGGTACAGGTGCGGGGCTGCCATTCGGCTTCCAACTCGGCGCAGAGCTGGTGGAATTCTTCAGGATTCTCCTTAGGCAGGAGAACGCGGCGGGCCCGCAGGCCGTGCCGGAGGGCGTTGAAGCGGACGGCTTCCTTGGCTTCGGCGGACACAGGGCCGGTGGAGTTTTGGGCGCTGCGCAAGTTGGCTTCGTGTTGTTTGGTGGAAATCAGCATAGCGGTAGACCTCGATACCGGTTCCAGGGTAGGGGATGAGTGAGGGGTGAGCGTCACGACGGGCGGGCCGGGCATCGCGGATTTAGATTGTTTGCCGACAGGTACGAGTCGCAAAGTTTTTGCGATGAGCTGTGACCGGAGGGATGCGATAATCTTCAGTCATGCGCGTGATCGACGCCAGCGACCGGTCGCTGCTGTTGGTGTTTGACGAAAGGATCTCGCTCGCGGTGCATCAGGATGTGCTGCGGCTGACGCCGCTGACGGCAGCGCTGCGGGGGGTGACGAACGTGCATCCGGCCTACGCCTCGCTGCTGATCGACTTCGATCCACTGGCGACCAGCCACGCGGAACTGGAGCGCGCGGCCGGAGAACTGATGGCGCAGGCGGCGAATGCTCCATTGCCGGAGGCGCGGATGGTGGAGATACCCGTGACATATGGCGGCGAGGGGGGTCCGGACCTGGAGCAGGTGGCGGCGCTGGCCGGGCACACGCCGGATGAAGTGATCGGCATGCATTCCAGCGCCGAGTACACGGTGTATTTTCTGGGGTTCTCGCCGGGATTTCCGTATCTGGGCGGGATGCCGGAAGCGATCGCCGTGCCGCGATTAGAGACGCCGCGCCGCAAAGTGCCGGCGGGCAGCGTGGCAATCGGCGGCCGGCAGACGGGCGTGTATCCGATGGCTTCACCGGGCGGATGGCGGATTATCGGGCGTACGACTTTACGGCTTTTCGACCCGGAGGCGGATCCGCCGGCACTGCTGCGCATGGGCGATCATGTCCGGTTCGTGCCCATTCCGAGAGGCAGCCTCTGAATCATATAGAGGTAATCTCGGCGGGTCTGCTAACGACGGTTCAGGACCTGGGGCGGCCGGGCTATGCGCACCTGGGCATTTCGGCTTCGGGCGCGGCGGATGCGTTGTCGCTGCGCGCCGGAAACCTGCTGGTGGGGAATGCGGAGGGAGCGGCGGCGCTGGAGATGACGCTGGCGGGGGGCCGGTTCCAGTTCGAGTCGGCGGCGGTGGTGGCGCTGACGGGGGCGGATTTCGAAGCCAGCATACCGCTGTGGACGGCGGTCGAGGTCAAAGCCGGGGAACACGTGAGGTGCGGGCATGCGCGGTCGGGGGCGCGCGGCTATTTGTGCGTGCGGGGAGGGATTCGGGTGGCGCCGGTGTTGGGCAGCGCATCCACGCACCTGCTGACCGGGCTGGGCGGATTGGAAGGGCGCGCGCTGCGGCGCGGCGACGTGCTGGCGATTGGGGATGCGGCGGTGCGTTCCGGATGGGGGAAATTGCGCGGCAGCCCTCCATGGACCGCGGGGCCTATTCGCGTGACCGCTGCGGCGAGCGCGCAGGCGCTATGCGCCGCGGTGTGGCAGGTGAAGGAAGATTCCGACCGCATGGGTCTGCGGCTGCGCGGACCGGAACTGGGGAGCCGCACTGGACATTTGCCGACCGAAGGTGTGCCGCTGGGCGCCATACAGGTGCCGCCGGACGGGCAGCCGATCATACTGTTCGTGGAGCATCAGACCACCGGTGGGTATGCGAAAATCGCGAACGTGATTTCGGCCGATTTTCATAGCGTAGGGCAGTTGCGGCCGCGGGACGAGGCGCGTTTTGAACAGGTGTCGATGGATACTGCGCTGCGGCTGCTGCGCGCGCAGGAGGATTGGCTGCGCGGGCTGTATGTGGTACAGTCTGGGACATGAAAGCTCTACTTCTGGTTCTGCTGACAGCCGCCGGCGCACTGGCGCAGAAAGTCCACGTGGAATTCGACCCGGCCGCGACTTTCTCCCAGTACCATACATTTGCCATTCGGGACGGCCGCATGAATAGCCGCAGCCCGGCACTGAACGGTGAATTGGTGAAGAAGCGTATCGAGGCGGATATCGTCAAGGACTTGACCGCCCGGCATATGACGATGGCGCCAAACGGTCCGGCCGACATCAACGTGCAGTACACGTTCGGCACGGTACGGGCGATGGAAACCGAGGCGTATCCGGCCGGATGGCGGGGATGGGGCACGGCCATCGTGCGGGTGCCTTTCGCCGAAGGCACCCTGGTGATCGATTTCCGCGGTCCAAGTAATGCTTTGGTATGGCGCGCGGTCTCCAGCGTGGAAAAGAGAGATCCGATCAAGGTCGAAGACAAGATCGAAGACCTGGTGCGGAAAGCTCTTCAGAAATATCCGCCGAAGACGAAATAGCCGCGGCTATTGGACGGTAATCGTGGTTCCGATAGCGGCTGACACCCAACTGCCGCCGCCCAGCAGGTAGCGGAATTGATACTCGCCGGGCGACTGGGGCGCCCGGATGGTGAATTGTCCGCTCGCGCCACTGAGATACTCGACATTCACGGGATACAGATCGTTGTTGGCCGTGACACGGTATAGATTCACGGCGTCGCCGGCTGGCCGTCCCGCGGGGGCGGTCCAGTTGACGGTAATGGCGGCGGCGGGCGCGACCGAGACCGGCGTGGCATTGACGCTGAAGCCGGAAGTGGCCACAGCCAAAGTGGGGCTGGTGGCCGCGATCACGTAGTTGTTATTGCCCAAGTAATAGCGGAACTGCCACAGGCCGGTAGCGGTGGGCATCGGCAGTACGGCACTTCCGGTCAATGCGCCGCTCGTGATCTGGCTCCAGGTATACCAATAGTTCGGCGCCCCCGGCGAGGAGAGACCGATCCAGTCGTTGGTGTGTTTGCCGCTGGGAACCGTCCAATTCACGGTCACGTTGCTGCCGCTCACAGTGAAGGAAAGGTTGTAACCGGCGGGCACCAGGACCACGGATGCCGTGGCGGTTTTGGTGGTGTCCGCGGCGGCGGTGGCCGTGATAACCACGGTTTGCGTGCTGGTCAGGTTAGGGGGCGCGGTATACAAGCCCGACGCGGAGACGCTCCCGATGGTGGGACTGATCGTCCAAGTGGCGGCGGTGTTGGTGGATCCGGTCACCAGAGCGGTGAACTGCTTGGTTTCGCCCCCGCTGAGGGATGCGCCGCTGGGTGTCACGGCGATGGAAACCGGGTTCGGGGTGAGCGCCACCGTGGCGGTGGCGGAGGCCGTGGGGCTGGCGACGGAGGTTGCCATAACCGAGACCGAGGTGGGATTCAAAACGCTGGCCGGCGGCGTGTACAGGCCGCTGGGGGACAAAGTGCCGTTTACCGGGTTCATGGACCAGTTGACGGACGTATTGGCGTTGCCGATGACCGTGGCGGTGAATTGCTGCGGCTGTCCGGGATTGAGAGTGGCTTGCGGCGGGTTGACGCTGACCTCGGTGCCTCCGCCGGATGCGCCGCTAAACTCATAAGCGCCGATGGAGGGCGTGGCCGCGCGCAGCAGCCCATCGTGATCGTAGCCCGTGTTGTTCACACCGAATACGGCGATGCCGCCGATGACCGAGCCGGCGGCTATGGCTGGGCTGCCCGACGTTAGATGCAGGTCGGGGGTAGAGGTGCTGGCGATTTGGGGGTCGGCGTTGACCGAGAGCAAAATCTCGGTGAGATCCAGCAGCGGTGTTCCGGCGCCCCACAGGAGGTTATTCGTCCCGTACAAGAAGGGACAGACCTCCACTAGGGTGCAAACGTTGTCGATTGCGGGATTCCAGATGACGAAATAAGGGACCCCGTTTGGAAACAACGGAGTTTCCACGGAATCGATCAGGTTGTTGCGGCTGTGGACATATATGGCCGGCGCGCCCTTGGCCTCGTCGCCATTTTCGGCGATGCCATTGTTGTCGTTGCCGTAGGGAGGGCTCGAAAAGGTTCCACAGGCGTACAGGCTGTTGTTGAAAATTTCAACGGTGCCGCTGCCGGCCGGACCATTTTCGGTGCTGCCCGGGATATTGATGCAGTTCCATCCGCCCGTGTTTTCGGGGTTACTGGGCCCTTCACCGGCATTATAGATGACGTTGTTATAAATCGAGACGGGGCCTTCGGACGGGTTCACGGTATCCACGATGAGGCCGTCGCACTGGGTGTCGTGAATGGTGTTGTCGTGAATGGAAATCGAGTATTGATCGTGGCCGGTGGGGTCGCTGGGCCCGCCGCTGCCGAGCGGAGAGGAATGCACCTGCACGCCGCGGCAGCCGTGGACGTTTTCGACCAGGTTCCAGCCCATGTCGACGTAGTTCGAGTCGGTGGAGAAGTACACGCCCTGGAACAGGGCGGAGGCATCGGACGCGCCGGCATTATAGACGTGATTGCCGTAGAAGTAGATGTAGGTCGCCTGGGAGGTTAAGAAACAGGAGCCGCCGCCCGAACCGGTGGTGTACGGGCAAGTGACATCGCTGGCCACGAACCGGTAGCCGGAGCCGCTGCCCACCTCGACGGGCGACTGGCCGCGAAAGCTGATGCCGGAGAATACATAATTCCCCTGACAGTCGCTGGTGCGCAGACCCCAATCGGGCGCGCCGCCGGTGGCGTTTCCTATGGTAACCGTGGCGCCGGGATAAGCTACCAGGGCGCGCGGCCCTCCCGTGGGGTTGCACCAGTTTCCTTGGCCGCCGCCGGAGAGCAGCATGGCGGCGTCCCATCCACTCCCGTCGTCGGTGGATTGCGTGACGCCGTTCATGGCGTAGGTAATGTCGCCGGGCTGCATGGTGTCGCGGGCCTTCAGCAGGGTCTGCCAGGGCGCCGTGAAGCTGCCGGCATTGTGATCGCTGCCGGTAGTGGAGACGAAGTAAACATTGCCCGGCGCGACCGTGAACGGGAGCGGATTCGAAGGCTGTCCATTCACCGTGACCACCAGGTTGCCGCTGGTAGCCTGCGCACCGAGCTGGCAGGTAATTTTCTGATACCAGGAGGAGGTTGCGCCCCAAATTTTGCAGTTCACCATGACGCCGGAGCCGGCCGTGGCGGTGGACAAGCCTTGCGCGGCGCCGAAGTAATTGCCATAAATCGTGACATAGGCGCCGTTGCCGTTCTCGCCGCCGGTATTCGGTCCGCTGGTGATATCGCTAAAGAACAAGACCGGCGCTTGCGCCAGGAGCGCGGGAGAGGCGAGGGTCAGAACGGCAAGTAGAATAGTAATGACGTTTCGTGTGCGCATGAGAGCGACGTTCCTTCTTTTCAGCCCGTTCTCCAGCCGCTGGCGAGCGGCGGCACGGCACTGGAGTTAGCACAGCGGCTAGAACCAAGGTTGCTTGCTGAAGACAGCGCGTCAACTCATCAATGGATAACTAACGTTACACGTCCGTTAGTTATCTTTATATAGCCGGTGTGGCAACCGGCCGTATTCGTCAGGTGGAGGCGGCAGCTAGGAGCAATTTCCGGGCCAGCTTGCGTGTGAATCGCATGAGATTGAAAGCAGACGGCTTGGAGAGATTCATGTCACTATAACTCGACCGAGCCACGTAAACTTTTCCGGCAATCCTTACCTACCGGCCATCTTCCGCAGCACCGATTTACTTATCGGCCATTGGCCAAAAAGGCGGCTGCGCGGAAGCGGCCGGCATACTGTCGTTAGAATAGTCGGCGGGAGACGTTGGTTATCTCAGGTGTGTGGCGCCAGGACGCGCACCTACGGACGGTTCGCATGGCCGGGCGGCAGGTTGCCGTGGTACGCCGGGTGCGCGATCAGGCGGCGAAGCGCGCGGCAGCCGGCGGCATGTCCGGCCAATCCGGCCTGCGATCCATTTGCAACACGGTTCCGCCTGCAAAGTGGCGGCCGTCCCAAAGATTGAAACGCAGACCAGACTTAAGTTTGCCGGACACGCCTTGGGGGAGCTGGAAATATGCGGCGGGAAATGGGTCAAGACGTCCGGGATGTGCGGTGAGATGGATCGCGGGCAGTCCAGGCGCGGGTGCACGGCGGCCGTTTCTCAGGCCGGCATGCGGGCATGCGTATCCAGCCACTGCCGCCAGGTGTCCAGACCGGCGCCGGTAGTGCAGGAGACTTCCACGATCTCGACATCCGGCTGCATGCGGCGAATATAATCGCGCGCCAGGTCCATGCGGAACGGAACATAAGGCAGTAAGTCGATCTTGGTGAGGACTACTAAGTCGGCACGGTTGAAGGTAGCGGGGTACTTCAAGGGCTTGTCTTCGCCTTCGGTGACGCTGAGCAGCACCACGCGGGCTTCTTCGCCCAAGTCGTAACTGCTGGGGCAGACCAGGTTGCCGACGTTCTCGATGAGCAGCAGATCGATGGCGTCCGGGGCCCATTCGGCGAGCGCCTGGGTGACCATGCGCGCGTCCAGGTGGCAGGCTCCGCCGGTGGTGATCTGGCGGACCGGAAAACCGTAGCGCGCCAGCCGCTGGGCATCGTTGTCGGTCTGTATGTCGCCGGTGAGCACGGCCACGCGCCGGGCGGGTTCGAACGATGCCAGGGTGCGTTCGAGCAGCATCGTCTTACCGGAACCAGGCGAGCTGATCAGGTTCACGCAGCGGGTCCCGTGCTTCTCGAAGCCGTGGCGCAACGCGGCGGCCAGGCGGTCGTTTTCGTTCAGAACTTTCCGCTCGATGGGTACGCGGGTCATTCGTCGATCTCCATGTAGGCGAATTCCAATTCGTTGCCGGCGGACAACTCGGTCTCGGGCGAGCCGCACTGCGGGCATTCGGTGCGAAACTCCTCGACCGCGAAATCGCGCGCGCACTGCCGGCAGCGATTACGCCAGGGCAGCGCCTCGATTTCGAGCTTCAGGGGCGCGAGGTCCGTATCCTGCACCAGGGCGTCGAAGCAAAAGCGCAATGACTCGGTGTCGACGCCGGAAAGCTGGCCGATCTTCACGCCCACCGCGCGCACATGCGCTTTGTGCCGGACGGCTTCGGCCTGTACGGTCTCCAGCATGGACGCGGCTATGCTCATTTCGTGCATAATCGGACGAATCGTCTCTTCGATCATAGCCGGTTTTGGATATACTGAGCCTCAAGATGCGATCCGCACTTTCTGCTTTTGTCCTTTGCGCTTCGGCCGCCTGCGCGCAATCCGCCTACGTACGGGTCAGCCAGGTGGGGTACGAGGCTGCCAGTCCGCCGTTTCAAGCTTATTTGATGTCGACCGTCCCGGAGACGGGCGCGGTTTTCACTGTGTTGAACTCGAGCGGCCAATCGGTGTATTCGGCGGGGATCGGCGCGCTGCTAGGCACATGGAGCAATAGCGCGACGCTGAGCTACTCGATCTATGCGCTGGATTTTACGGTGCCCGCCGGCAACGGCTACACGATCACAGTGACTGGTCCGGCGGCTGCGGCTTCACCGGCGTTTCCGGTGCAGAGTCCGGCGACGCTGTATCCGGGGCTGCTGTTGAACACGCTGTTCTTCTACGAGACGGAACGGGACGGGCCGAATTATATTCCCAATGCGCTGCGCAGTGCGCCCGGACATTTGAACGATGCACACGCGAACGTTTATCAGACGCCGCCGCTCGACAGCAACGACAATATCGCGACCACCGGCACCCCGCTGACTCCCACGGGCGCGGCCATCAATGCAGCGGGCGGATGGTGGGACGCCGGCGATTACATGAAATATGTCGAGACTGTGAGCTACACGGTGACGCTGCAGGAGATCGGGATCCGTGATTTTCCCAGCCAGATGGGAGCGAGTGCGCCGGCCAATCCGGCAGCGCCGCCGGATGCGATTTCTTATGCGGGAACGGCAAGCGGCGCACCGGCTTCGTCGAATTTCACGGCGGAGGCGGTGTTCGGCATTCAGTTCCTGATGAAGATGTGGGACGATTCCACGAAGACGCTGTACTACCAGGTGGGCAACAGCCAGAGCTGGGATAATTTTCCCGGTTTGTTGAGCGATTACGATATCTGGCGGCTGCCGCAGGCGGATGACGATTGGGACGGCTGCAACTCCGCGGCGCGATTTATCTGCCATCGGCCGGTGTTCGTGGCTGGGGCGGCCGGGTCGCCGATCAGCCCGAACCTGGCGGGGCGGCTGGCGGCCGCGTTTGCGGTGTGCTATCAACTGAATCGCACGTCCAATGCGGCGGTGGCGAATCAATGCCTGAAGAATGCGGAGGACATATTTGCACTGGCGAACACGTCGCTGGCCGATCCGGCGGCTTCGGTGGGGAGCGGCAGTTGCGCATCGGGGTGCCTGTTGACGATCATCCCATTCGATGGATATCCGGAGACGGTCTGGGACGACGATATGGAGCTGGGCGCGGCGGAGCTGTACTTTGCGCTGTCGGCCGGGGCGGGGAGCTTGCCTCCGGGACTGCCGGTTACCAATCCCATGACTTACCTGTCGGCATCCGCACAGTTTGCCAGTAACTACATAACTAAGATATACAATGCGGGCTATGCCGACACACTCAACTTATACGATGTCAGCGGCCTGGCGCATTTCGAGCTGTATCGGGCGCTGGCGCAGGCGGGCAATCCCTCGGGTCTGCCGGTTACGGAAGCCGGCATCCGCAGCCAACTGCTTGCGCAAGTGAATGACGCCGTCACGCAAGCGGGCACGGACGCTTGGGGCTTTGGTGCGGCATGGAACTCGGATACCACGTCGCACGGCGCGGGGATCTCGGTGATGGCCAGCGAGGCTTATTATCTGACGAGCGAATCGACTTACAACACTTACTCGCAACGATGGCTGGCCAATATTCTGGGCGCGAATGCCTGGGGATCGTCATTCATCGTGGGCGATGGCTCCGCCACGTTCCCGGATTGCATCCAGCACCAGGTGGCCAACCTGGCGGGGGCGCTGGACGGCACCAGCGGCGGAGTGCCGGTTTTGTGGGGCGCGGCTTCGGAAGGCCCGGCTTATGGGGCGACGGCGGGGACTTTGCCGGGCATGAATCTGTGTCCGGCGGGCGGCGGCAACGCTTTCAAGATATTCAACGGCAACGACGGCGCTTATGAGACGTCGCCGTATGCGGTATATAAGGATAACGTGCAGTCATACAGCACGACCGAGCCGGCTATCGATCTGACTTCGACCTCGTTCCTGATGTGGTCGTGGCGGCTGGCGGGTCCACATCTGGGGCAATGATGCGATTCCTACTAATCACTTTCACTCTGCTGGCGAGCGCCGCGGCGCAGGTTCCCGATAAGTTGAAGCCGCCCGATACCGAGACCGTGCTGCTCAAAGCCATTGGAAAAGGCAAACAGGTGTACCTGTGCAAAGACGCCAAGTGGGTGCTGGACCGGCCGGAGGCCAGCTTGTTTGACGAGAGGGGGAAGCAGATCGGCAGGCACTATAAGGGCCCGACTTGGGAAACCGAGGATGGCGGCAAGGTGACCGGGCAGGTCCAGGAGCGGTCGAATGCTCCGCAGGCGGATGCGGTTCCCTGGCTGCTGCTGAAGGCCACGTCGGGCGCGGGTGGTTTCAGCCGGGTGACGTATATTCAGCGGGTGGATACGGAAGGCGGGATGCCGCCGGCGGGGGCTTGTTCGGCGGGCGGGGAGTTATCGGTGGATTATCGGGCTAGTTATTACTTTTATGCGCCGAAGAATTAAACTGGCCACCGATGAACACAGATAAACACGAATAAAGCGGGTCAGGAGAGAATCGTGGAGAACGCGAACCCATTTAAGATTGGAGATAGAGTAACCTTCGATCCTAATGACCATGCGATAGGTTGGGCGTGGCCCTCGTTCGATCAGCTTAGGTTGAAGCCAGGGGATACCGGTATCGTCACCCGCATCGAGAAGGAGGCGTATTTGTACCTCGACGATGACCGTGGAGGGTTCAGTTGGGAGTGTTTTAAGAAGGCACACAAAGAATAAATTGGCCACCGATGAACACAGATGAACACGGATAAGGATGGGGCGTTTAATCTGTGTTTATCTGTGTTCATCGGTGGCCAATACACTCTTAGTAGTTCGGAATGCCAGGCAATAGGCTACTACGTACACGAAGGCCCAGAAGACGGATAACATCGCGACGGGCACATTTGAGGAGTGCCGCTCGACGAGGAACCATTCGAGATTCCACGACGCGGTCGCTATCGAGACCACGGCTAAAGTCATCCAAATGGCGTTGCCTACATTCTTATTCTTACAGACAGCGCCCCAGAGAGCCAGCAGTCCGCCTGCCATTGAGATCAGGCAAAGACAGATGATGAGGAGTTGGCCCTGGGGATGCAGGCTGCCGCCATACGGGATTACGATCGCTAGCGGGGTCAAAAGCAGGAACGCGGCCGCCAGGGAGCACAACAACAGCAGGCCGGCCGAATGTGCGATCACGCCGGCCATTCCCAGTGTGCCCAGCACTACATACTCAAGGCCGACACACGCTAGAACAACCTTCGCGAACTTTTGCACCGCGGCTTAGAACCGGTACTCGGCCTTCACCACTTCATCCTCGATGGAGTGGCGGAGGGTGAAGCCAAGCTTTTCACAGATGCGCATGACGTCGCGATTGTCCGGCAGAATGTCGGCCTTGAGCGCGCTGAGTTTCTCATCGGCGCCGACCGTCACCAGCCGCCCCAGCAGCTCTTTGCCGAGTCCGCGGCCGTGGAACTGGTCGCTGACCAGCACGGCGACTTCGGCATCGTTGGTGCCGAGCACGCGCGTCAGGCGGGCCACGGCGAGAAGCTCGGCTTCGCCGTTCGACGGATTGCGCCGCTCGGCGACCAGCGCCATTTCCCGGTCGTAGTCGATGAAGCAGATGCGCGTCAGACGTTCGTGGGCCACGCGCTGCGAAAGGTTCATGAGGTGGAAATAGCGCAGGTAGATGCTGCGTTCGGAGAGCGTGGCGTGAAACTTCACCATCATGGGTTCGTCTTCCGGGCGGATCGGCCGGATCAGGACTTCAGCGCCGTCTTTCATCTTCCAGGCGGAGACGTAGCGTTTCGGATAGGGCCGGATGGCCAGCTTGGGCAGGTCTTCCATGCTGGTCTCGGGCGGATGCAACACCACGCGCGCGTCGAGCGCCACCAGACGCTCCGGCGTGGCCAGCAGCGGGTTGATATCGATCTCCTTGATCCAGCGCTGCTCCACCACCAGACGGCTGAAGCTCACCATCACTTGTTCCAGTTCGGCCATGTCTACCGGCTTACGGCCGCGCACGCCTTGGAGCGCGTGATAGATCTTGGTTTGTTCCATCATGCGGCGCGCCAGCGTCGTGTTCAGCGGCGGGAGGCTGAGGGAGCGGTCCTTGAATACTTCCACCAATTGGCCGCCAGTACCGAACAGCAGCACGGGACCGAATTGGGCGTCCTGGCTGCTGCCGATAATCAATTCGTACCCATCACCGCTCTTGATCATGGGTTGGACGGTGACGCCCTGGAAGTGCTCGGCGCCGGCTTTTTCCGTGACGGACGATTGAATGCGCTTCCAGGCGCGCTCCACCGCCTCGCGATCGCCCAGGTTCAACTGCACGCCGCCGACATCGGTCTTGTGAGTGATGGTTTCCGAGAACAGCTTCAGCACCACGGGATACCCGATACTTTCGGCGTGCGCCACGGCCTGGTGCAGGGTCGCCGCCACGAGTGTGCGCACGGTGGGAATGGCGTAAGCCTCGAGCACCTGCTTGGATTCCGCTTCGGTAAGGATGGTGCGGCCGGCGCGGCGCGCGTTCTGGATGATCTCCTCGGTCTTGGCGCGATCGGGCTCGCCGGAGGCGTCCTCGGCCAGGGAGGGAGTTTCGTAAAGTCCCTTCAGGTTGTAGGCCCAGCGCCACATGTACGTGAAGGCGCGCACTCCGGTATCCGGGAACTGGAAGGTGGGAATACGCGCATGATTCAGAATCTCGACGCCGGCGGCCACTTCCGCGCCACCCATCCAGCTTGCCAGGATGGGCTTGCCTTCGAGCTTGGCATACGGTTTCAGATGCTCGGCGATAAGCGTCGGATCGGTCATGGCTTGCGGCGTCAGCACTACCAGCAGTCCGTCGCTGTTGGGATCCTTGGCGGCGATCTCCACTGCCTTGGCGTAGCGTTCGGGGCTGGCATCGCCGAGGACGTCGATGGGGTTGTTGTGGCTCCAAGCCGCGGGCAGGATCTGGTTCAGCGATTCCATCACTTCGGGCGCGATCTCGGTCAGTTCGCCGCCGTTGGCGATCAGGGCGTCGGTGGCCAGCACGCCTGGGCCTCCGGCGTTGGTGAGGATGGTCAGGCGCGGACCCTTGGGGCTGGGCTGCTTCGACAGCACCTCGGCCATGTAGAACAGGTCCGCGATGCTGTTGACACGCAGCACGCCGCTGCGCCGGAAGGCGGCTTCCAGCACTTCGTCGCTGCCGGCCAGAGATCCGGTGTGAGAAGCGGCGGCTTTGGCGGCAGCCTCGCTGCGCCCGGCCTTGATGACGATGATGGGTTTGTTGAGAGCCACCTCGCGGGCCGCGGACAGGAAGCCGCGGGCATCGCCGATGGTCTCCATGTAGATCACGATGCTGCGCGTGCGTGGGTCGTTGCCCAGATAATAGATCAGGTCGCCCCAACCGACGTCCAGCATCGAGCCGATGGAAATGAAGGCGCTGAATCCGACCATTTCGCGAAGGCTCCAGTCGAGCACGGCGGTACACAGCGCGCCGCTCTGGCTGATGAAGCCTACGTTGCCGGAACGCGCGATGCCCGCCGCGAAAGTGGCATTCAGGCCGGTGAGCGGGCTCATCACGCCCAGGCAATTGGGGCCGATGATGCGCATGTTGGCGCGGCGCGCCTCGGCCAATACCTGGCGTTCCAGTTCCTGGCCGGCGGGCCCGATTTCCTTGAATCCCGCCGAGATCACGATGGCGGCCTTTACGCCCTCTTCGCCGCAGTCGTGGATGATAGCGGGGACACTGGCGGCCGGGGTGACGATAACCGCGAGGTCCACCGGTTCGGGAACTTCGGAGATGTGTTTGTAGGCTTTGACGCCGAGCACGTTCGAGCGCTTCGGATTGATGGGAAAAACCGTGCCGCCAAACGGGCTGCTGACCAGATTCCATAGAATCGTGCGCCCTACGGTGTTGGGGGTTTCGGTGGCGCCGATCACGGCGACCGTTTTGGGTGCGAAGAAGACGTCGAGCGGTTGCGTGCCTTCTTTAATGGCCTTGCGGGCGGGTTTGGTGAGGAGCATAACTTTTATGATTTGGTTTGCGAATTCGCGCCGAAGGCGGCGCGGTTGAGGGCATCCACCACGTCCTGGCTGGAGAGGCCGTTCTTGCGGGCCACGGTCTCAATATCGCAGTCGTCGCAACTCGGCCGGACACCGAATTCTTCAAAGACTTCAACGGTTTGCGGATGCGACTGTTTGACGTCGCGGACGATCATGTCACGGCGGATCAGTTGATCGAATCGAAACATTTGGCTGCCCTTTCGGGGGTCGATTTTGACACCCTTGAAGTAAAATTGTAGCAGGAGTATCGGGTCAGGTTGTCATAAATTTGCGGGCCAGCGCCCAGACTGCTTGGGCGCGAGGTAATGGTGGACTACGGCGGCGAATCCGTGCCGCCGGCAGAATTCGCGACCGGAGGGACGCCGCCAAACTGGCCCGGCGTGCGAAGTAACCAGGATTAAGATCACGCCACCGCGGGCGGCAGATCCACTTTCTTCGTTGTGATGGTCAGCTTGACACTGGGCAGCTTCGGCGGCGGCCAGTCTTCCGTGAACGCCTCAACGGTAATCGTGCCCGGCGTACGGCTGGCTTGCACAATCATCTGCGCCAGGCCATTGAACAGGCTGCGCCGCGGCTCTTTGTCCGACTCCTGGCAATTGGGATCGCCGTTGCCCACGCCGATCAGCGCGCCTTCGCCGGTGACTTTGAAGTGGATCATGTTATCGGCCGTGGGAACCGGGCGGGCCTCTGCATCGAGCGCTTCGACCCGAAGCACGGCGATGTCCGCTCCGTCGGCATCGATCTCAGTCCGGTCCGCGGTTAAACGAATCGCGGCCGGCTTACCGGTCGTTTCGCGCTTCTCCACCAGCACGATTTTGCCATCCTTCGTGCCGCGGGCTTCGAGCACGCCGGGCTCGTATTTCACTTTCCATTCCAGATGCGTCAGCGGTTCGACTTGGCGCGATCCCTGGCTCCGGCCGTTGAGGAACAGCTCCACCGAATCGAGATTGGAATGCACCCACACGGAGACCGGCTGGCCTTCGCGCTGTTCCCAATTCCAGTGCGGAAACAGGTGCAGAATCGGCTCGCGGCCCCACCACGCCTTGTAGTAGTAGAAACTGTCTTTGGGGAAGCCGCACATATCCACGATGCCGAACTGCGAATTGATCGAGGGCCAGCCATAGGGCGTCGGTTCGCCGCGATAGTCGAAGCCGGTCCAGGCGAAGCCGCCCGCCAGCCATTCGCGCGCGGCGTAAAACTTCCACCACTGTTCGGCGGTTTCGGCCCATTCGGGATAGTTGGCGTCATAAGAGCTGACCCAGTTGCGCAACTTATCGGTCGAGTAGATGCCGCGCGTGGCGACCGTACTGGCGGTCTCCGAGCCCACACAAGGTTTTTGCGGATGCGCCTTGTGATAGCTGTCGCAGACACCCAGGTTGTAGTTGAAACCCATGACATCCAGAGGATCGGAGAAGTGTGTCTGGAAGTTATTGTTGATCGCAGCCGAGCACAGGCGCGTGGGATCCAGTTCGTGTGTGCGCGTCACCATATCGGCCACCACGCGCGGGCCTTGGGGATTGTGCTGCAGCGCGTCTTCTTCGTTGCCCATGGACCACAGAATGATGCAAGGCGAATTGCGAAAGCGCCTGACCATCGCCTCCAATTGAGCCATGCCCTCGGGGTTGGAGCTCATCATGCGTGTCTCGCACATCATCATCAAACCCAGGCGGTCGCAGGCTTCCACCCATTCGGGGGTCGGTATGTTGTGCGAAGTGCGCACGGCATTCGATCCCATCTCTTTCAGCACCGCGGCGCGGTAATACTGCAGGCGGTCGGGAAGCGCGGCGCCCACTCCGGCATGATCCTGATGATTGCAGGCGCCCTTGATTTTCACGGGCTGGCCATTGAGGAAGAAGCCCTTGTCCGCATCGAAGACGGCGCTGCGCACGCCGAAACTGACACGTTCCGCGTCGCGCGGCCGGCCGCCCGATTCAACAGTTACGACGGCCGAATACAGGTTGGGCGACTCCGGCGACCAGAGCGCCGGATCGGGAAGGTTCACGCTGGCCGTAAACATACCCGATCCGTCGGCGGCGACGGGCCCCGGCGATGTTTCCGCGCTAGCCGCCAGCTTCCCGGCCGGATCGAAGATCCGCCAGCGCACGCGGCAAGTCTCCACCTGCCGGCTTTCGTTCCGCACCTGCGTTCCAAGCGTCAACGTGGGAACGCCGCCTTTCAATACGGGCTGTACGTAGCTTTCCCAATGACCGAGATGCAGCGGATCCGTCTTGGTCAGCCAGACGTGCCGATAGATTCCGGCGCCTTCATAAAACCAGCCATCGCCGAAGCTGGCGTCCGTGCGCACGACCAGGAAGTTCTTGCCGCCGTAGTTCAGAAAGTCGGTCAGGTCGAACCGGAAGGGGGCGTAGCCGCTGTCGTTGCGCCCGATGAAATAGCCGTTCAGGAAGACCAGCGAGCTGCGGAAGGCGCCATCGAATTCCACCAGCACGCGCCGTCCGGCATCCGCGGCGGGAATGTCGAAAGTCCGGCGATACCATCCCACGCTGGTCTCGGGATAGCGGCGGCCGAGGGGTTTGTAGCCGTGCGATTGCAATTGCTCGTCGCGCACGAATGGCAACTCCACGGCCCAATCGTGGGGTAGATTCAAGGTGCGCCATTTAGAGTCATCGAATCGGTCGCGCGCAAAATGAAAGCCGCCCGACTTGGCGAAGTCGCCCTGGTCGCGGCCGAATCCCAGATCGCGCGCCGGATCCGTGGCGTGGCCGGGGGTGAACTTCCAGCCAAAGTCGAAGAGCAGGGTTTGACGCGGATCTACCGCGGTCAAACTGGTGGCCGATGCAGCCGGGGGAAACGCGGACCGGGCGCGGCGGGCGGCGCGCGCCACCAGCGTAGCGCCGGAAAGCGCCAACGCCGAGCGCAGCAGATCGCGACGATTCAGGGGAGCCATGGTGTGCCTCACGAATGCGATTGAAATAGAATCTTATCGCTTATTGCGCCATGACTTGGAGGCGCGTGCCACGCGCCAGGGCCAGCACTTCCTGGGCGCCCACGCCGGGATGCGAGCTGATGCGGCCCTCTTCGTCGAGCAATACGGCGGAGGGAGTGCCTTCCGCCCCGAACAGACTGCCGGTGCGGAAATTCTCATCGAGTAAAACTGGGGCGCGGAAACCCTGTGCGCGATTGGCTTCCGGCGCACCCGTGGATATCACCAGCAACCGCGGAGCATCCGGCGGCGGATTCTGCTCCCAGGCTTTGATCTCCGGCAGCAATTCCTGGCAATAGCCGCAATCCGGACTCCAGAATAACAGCAGGTGGCGGCCTCGCAGGCCGCGCAATGCGATCGTCCGGCCATCCAGTCCGGGTAAGACGAGTTCCGGAGCCAATTCGCCTTTTGCCAGCGGAGGCGGCTGGATCGCCACGGCCAACAGCTCGCGAATGGCATCGGCGCCGCTCGCCACCGGACTGGCGACGCGGCCCCTGCGCACCAGCACGGCGGTGGGCGTTCCTTCGGCTTGATAGGCGCTGGAGGCCTCTTCGTTGACCTGCAGCAGATAATTGCGCAGATTGTGCGCGGACGCTTTAGCGCGATTGGCGTCCAGGCGTCCATTTCCAATCAGCACGATCGCCAGGCGCTGGGCATGCTCCTGTTGCCAGTGCGCCACGTCCGGCAACAGCGCATCACAGCCGCCGCAGCCGGGTTCCGTGAAGATCAGCAGCAGCGAGTCATTCTGCCGGTGTAACATCTCGAGGGTCACGATGCCGCCGTCCAGCGCCGTGAGGCGGAATTCCGGGGCGGGCGCATGCAGGGGCAAGCCCGGCTCCGGCGGCGCCGTGCGTATTCCCAATTGCGTCTCGACCGCCTCTAGCCGCAACAGCAGCCGTCCGTTCTGGCGCAGCAAGTGGATCAGTGACCAGACACCCAGCGCGGCCACGGCGGCCAGGGCCAGGGCCAAACACACGATGGCGGCTTCGAGAGAGCTCAGTCCTTGGAACCATGCCAGATAGTCCGGCGCGCGGCGCTGCCGGGCTGCCGCGATAACCGCGATTGCCAGTGCGCTCAGAATCGCATTTCGGGCCAGTGTGGTCCATCCGACCGGCGCGGAGTGCAGTTGCCCGAAACAATGACAATCGGGACGCCGGCCGCGCGCCAAGTTGAGCGCGATGGCCACAATGAATACGAGGAGCAGGGCCAGCGCTCCCGCGGCTCCCCAGACACAAGTGGCCGCGGGAAGCAACGCGATCGCGCAGGCAAGTTCCGCCAGGGGCAAGAGCCACGCCATCGGCCGGGCCAGGATAGCCGGCGCGCCAAAATCCAGGATCGATTGCCGCGTACCCGCCGGGTCAGTTACTTTGCTGAAACCCGCGATTCCAAATGTGCCTGACAACAGGAGGCGAATCAGCAAGAAAACCGCGTCCATAGGTTAATAATTCCGTTTCTGTTTTCGGCGTATCTTACCGATTGTACACGGAAAAGCTTGTATTACGCCGATTCCATTTCGCGGCTTGTAGAACACGTGATCGAGATTTAACAAGCTCTTAATGCGCGTTGTCAAAGTGACGGGTACTGCTATAGTCACGTACGGTGGATCTAGGAGATTGGTTTATCTTTTAGAACTTCTAGTACCGTACTTATCTGGATAAGAAAACCTCACATTACGGGTTGACAAACATTTGTCATACCTCTTAAACTCACACTTAACCCTCCGCCAAACTGTATTTGCTCATACCGATGCGGGACTCAAGGGGCGGTAGCCCGCTTATGTCGTGTGGTCAAAGGGCTTGAACCGGATGCTGGATCAAGACGGAATCCATCCATGGTATGCATTGAAGGTAGCCTCGCGTTGTGAGAAGGCAGTCTGTGCCGGCCTGCAAATGCGCGGCTACGATCAATTCCTTCCGGTGTTCCGCAGCCGGCGGCGGTGGTCGGACCGGTATCAGGACGTCGACCTGCCGCTTTTTCCGGGCTACGTTTTTTGCCAGCTTGATATCACCCGCCGGCTGCCGGTGCTGCTGATTCCGGGCGTCGTGAATTTCGTGGGATTGGGGAAGACGCCGGTGCCAGTGGATGACGTCGAGATGGCGGCCGTCCAAGCCGTAGTCCGTTCCGGATTTCTGGCGCAACCATTTCCTTTCCTGAAGGTGGGCCAATCAGTAATCATTGAAGAGGGGCCTTTGCGCAATGTCAGCGGGATACTGACGCGGATGCAGGGCGCCGAACAACTGGTCGTGTCCGTCAGTCTTCTGCAGCGCTCACTCGCCGTGACTCTTCCCCGCCGCGCGATTCGTCCGTCGAGTGACGGTACCGGATGGGTCCCGCTGCAACAAGCCACCCGAACCTAGGCGCACATCCCAGCCGGGCTATCCAAGGCGCCGCTAGTCTCGCCGCAACTGGATACCTGCTCACCCAACGAATCACTGGGCATGCTTAGTGCCGCATCGTAGAAACGATAACTGTTCATATATCTGAAAGGAAGTTAGGAGGTCCCGTGTTCAAGACGCGTACGCGCATGGTAAGTTTTCGTCTCTCAGAGGACGAATACGAGCGTCTCAAGGATCTGTCGCTCATGGAATGCGCCCGCAGCGTCTCTGAGTTCGCGCGCGCTGCTTTGTGTAAACTACCCGGTGGAAACGGCGACTCCGCCACCCCGGCCGCGCCCCGCATGGAGAAACTGGAAGGGGCTGTACGCCAGTTGCGCACGGAAATGCGCGAGCTACGCCAGATCGTGGAGGCGACTCTCGGCCAAGTGCCCGAACGGGTGGAAGCGGCCAGCTTGCAGGAGAACAACCAATGACCGGACGGCCGATGGGTATCTGGACCGCCGCATTGGTGTTCCTGGTCTGGCATGCGGCCGCGCAGTCTCCACCGCCCGCGCTGCAGCCGGACAGCGTACGCCTGACGTACGTGCTGGGGGCCAGCGATTTGCTGACCATACATGCCGAAAATGCTCCCGATATCAGCGACAAGCCATTCCGTGTCGACGCAGATGGCGAGATCAAGCTGCCGATGGTCGGGCGCATTCAAGCGGGTGGCCGGACTGCCGAGCAGTTAGAGGCGGAGATCGCCAAGCGCCTGAAGGTCTACCTGGAGGAACCCGAGGTCACTGTTACCATTACGGAGTTTCGCAGCCAGCCAGTGTCCGTGGTCGGCGCGGTGGCCAATCCCGGCGTGCATCAGTTGGAGGGACAAAAGACCCTGGTGGAAATGCTGGCGGCGGCCGGCGGACTGCGGCAGGATGCCGGCCCTACGGTGAAGCTCACCCGGCGCCTGGAATACGGAGGCATCCCGCTACCCGGCGCGGTGGAGGATGCCACGCATCAGTTCAGCATCGCGGAAGTCAATCTGAAGTCGGTGATGGAGGCCAAGAACCCGGAATTCAACATCGCCATTCGCCCGCACGACGTCATTTCCGTGCCGCACGCCGAGATGGTTTACGTGATCGGGGAGGTTGGGCACGCCGGCGCGCTGCCGCTGAACGAGGGCGACTCGCTGTCGGTCCTGGAGGCGATATCCTCATCCGGCGGCATGCTGCGCACGGCGGCCGTGCGCAGCGCACGGATTCTGCGGCCGGTGCCCGGACAACAGAAGCGCGCGGAAGTGCTGGTGGATTTCAAAAAGATCATGGCGGGCCAGTCCAACGACGTACCGTTGCTGGCCGGCGATGTCCTGGTGATTCCGGGCAGCACCAGCAAGCACGCGATCTATCGCACTTTGGAAGCCGCCATTACGGCGGGCACGTTCGTAGCCAGCTACGGGGTCTATCACTAAAGGCAACCAGATGGAAGAATATCAGCAATCATCCAACGGCGCGGGGCGGGAGATCGCGCGCCTGGCGCCCCGCCCGGAAAGCACGCTGCCCGCGCCTCTCGGTTTGGACGCGGCGCGCGGCGGAGTCAAACGGGAATACGCTGGCGTCCTCGAATACTGGCAGATGGTGCGGCGGCATAAAGCTACCGTGCTCATCATTTCCCTGCTGGGAGCGGTGGCGGGCTTCCTATATACGCTTCCCCAGCCGCGCGTCTATCAAGCGCACACCACGATCGAAGTGCAAGGCCTGAATGAAGATTTCCTGGGCCTGCACAACGTCAGTCCGACGGTCAGCCCGACCAGCAACTACTATCCCGACTTCGATATCCAGACGCAAGTCAAAATCCTGCAAAGCGAGTCATTGGCCAAGAGTGTGGTGGCCGATCTGGAGAAGAACGCGCCGCCCGAAAACATGCGTCCGCCCGACCGGCTGACGGCCTGGAAAAAGGCCCTGAAGATCGATCCTCCCAGCCAGGACGAACTATGGAAGCTGGCCATCGCCACGGCTGCCGGAACCGTGCGCGTGCGCGCCTCCGGCACCAACCGCATCGTGGACATCACCTGCGACTCCACACAGCCCCAGGTGGCCGCGGCATTTGCCAACACGCTGACCCGCGAGTTCATCGAACAGAATCTGGAGGCCCGCTGGAAAAGCACCGAGTTCGTCGGCAACTGGCTGACCAAGCAACTGCAGGACATCAAAACCAAGCTCGAAAAGGATGACGACGAGCTGAATTCCTATGCGCGGTCTTCCGGCCTGACTTTTACGGACGAAAAGACCAGCGTGGAGGAGGATAAGCTGCGCTCCCTGCAAAAGGACCTGCTGCAGGCTCAGTCGGATCGGGTGGCCAAGGAATCCAAGTACGAAATGGCGGCCAATAGTCCGCCCGAGGCCCTGCCCGACGTGCTGGACGATTCCGCCCTGCGGGACGACGAAACCAACCTGACCGAGCTCAGCCGGAAATACGCCGAGCTGCGCATCGCGCTCACTCCCCAGAACCCGGAAGTGCGCCGCGTGCAGGCGCAAATCACTCTGATGGAAAACACCATCAAACAGGAGCGCGCCAACATTCTGACGCGGATCAAGAACGACTACATCGCCGCGCAGCGCCGCGAAAAGTTGATGACGGCGTCCTATCTGGCGGAGGTGAAGCTGGTCTCGGACCAATCCGAGAAGACCACCCATTACGGCATCCTGAAGCGGGAAGTGGATACCACGCGTTCGTTGTACGAAACCATGCTGCAGCGCATGAAAGAGGCCAGCGTGGCTTCCGCCCTCCGCGCCAGCAACATCCGCGTGGTAGACCCCGCCGAAACGCCCGACATTCCCTATAAGCCGAATGTCTTCCGCTTCGTCACCATGGGACTCATGGCCGGCATCTGTTTCGGCGTCAGCCTGGTGGTGCTGCGCGAACGCGCCGACCGCACGCTGCACGACCCCGGCGATATTGCCTATTACCTGCATCTTCCGGAGTTGGGGGTGGTTCCCACGGCCAATGTGGAACTCACGTCGCGGGGATTCCGGGTGGCGCGTTCCGCGCAACCCCGTCCGGCCGCCGTGCTGGACTTGAATGCGCCGGCCGCAGCGGGAAGTTCCGGCCTGGACGACCGCGTGGAGTTAGTCACCTGGGTGCGCAAGAAATCCCTGATCGCCGAGTCGTTCCGCACCACCCTGACCTCGATCCTGTTTTCCGGCCGCAACGGATCCCGGCCGCATGTGATCGTGCTCTCCAGCGCCAGCCCAAAAGAGGGTAAGACCACGGTGGTCTGCAACCTGAGCATCGCGCTGGCGGAAATCAATCATGACGTGCTGATCATCGACGCCGATCTGCGGCGGCCCCGGATGCATAACGTGTTCGGGTTGAAGAACGACGACAACGGCCTGAGCGAACTGCTGCTGAAACAGCAGCACCTGGACGATGCGGATCTGCGCGGCGCAGTGCGGGCCACCGCCATTCCCAATCTGTACGTGCTGCCCGCCGGCCGGGCCCGCGTCAACGCCGCCAGCCTGTTGCACTCCGAACGCCTGCCGGAACTGCTCAGTGGCCTGCGGCAGCGGTATGACACCATCCTGATCGACACGCCGCCGATGGTGAACATCCCGGATGCGCGCGTGATGGCGCGCCTGGCCGACGGAGTGATTCTGATTCTGCGCTCCGCCCACACCACGCGGGATGCCGCCCTGCTGGCCAAGCAGCGATTTCTGGACGACGGCATCGAGGTGATGGGCACCGTGCTGAATAACTGGAATCCCAACACACCCGGCTACGGCTACTATCAGAATTACTACGAAGGCTACTTCCACTACATCAACGACGGCGGATCGAACGGCAATGGCAACGGCAGCCGCAACGGCCATCACGGTGGAAGCAGCCGCGCCAGCCGCAAGAAAGACGCCATCGCGCTCGAAAGCGCGCGCAGCGTCGAAGGCGATTAGCTGGAACCGCTCGGCAGGCGCGATCCAAACCCATGTGCGGCATAGCCGGCATCTTTCGTATCGGCGGTGACACCAGTCCCGCGGACCGCTGCGCCGTGGAGCGTATGTCCACCGCCGAATGGCATCGCGGTCCCGACGATGGGGGCCTGTTCCAGGACACGCATGCGGTCCTCGGGCATCGCCGCCTCTCCATTATCGATCTCTCGCCGACCGGTCACCAGCCCATGTCGAACGAGGATGCCACCGTCTGGGTGACCTACAACGGAGAAGTCTACAACCATGCCGAGCTGGCCGCGGAACTCTCCGCGCACCGGTTCCGTTCCCGCTGCGATACCGAAGTGCTGCTGCACGGGTATGAGGAGTGGGGCATGGAAGGGCTTCTGCGCCGACTGCGCGGCATGTTCGCCTTCGCCATTTACGACACCCGCGGCGCGCAACCGGTGTGTCTGCTGGCGCGCGACCGCCTGGGAATCAAGCCCCTGTATTACGTCGCACATCCGGATTCCATCGCCTTTGCGTCGGAAGTGAAGGCATTGGTAGTGTCCGGCTTAGTCCCCAATCAGAAAAATCCGCATGCGATTGCGGGATTGCTCCTCCTGGGATCGGTGCCGGCGCCCGCGACCGGCGTGCAAGGAGTCACTTGCCTGCTGCCCGGCCATTTTATGGTGGTGGGCCGGAATGGCTTCGCCACGCACAAATATTGGGATCCGGACACAGCCGGGTCCGACGCGCCGCGGGCCGGTTTGCGGGAGACGCTGCAGGACGCCGTCAGCCGCCATCTGGTCAGCGACGTGCCCCTCGGCGTATTCCTCAGCGGTGGCGTGGATTCAGCCGCCCTAGTCGCGGTCGCCAACCGTGCCAAGCCTTCGCTCACCACCTTGACGGTCGTCTTCGACGAACGCGAGTTCAGCGAAGGCGCGGAAGCCCGCCGCATCGCGCAGAGCTTCCATACCGATCACCGCGAGATCCGGGTTACCAGCCAGGATTTCATCGACGAATTGCCCAACGTCCTGCGGGTGATGGACCAACCCACCAACGACGGCGTGAATACATACTTCGTCTCCCGCGCGGCCCGCCAGGCCGGCCTGACTGTGGTCCTCTCGGGCCTCGGCGGCGACGAGGTGTTCGGCGGTTACAAGCACAATCACTGGCTAGCGCGCCACGGCAACTCCATCCGCCGCTTCTCCGCGCTGCCGCGCTTCCTGCGCCAGACCGTGCTCTCCACCGCCGTGGGCTACGGCCGTCTGCGCGGACGCGAAAACTGGATGCGCCTGTCGAACCTGGAAGACGGCGTGAACGAAGCCGGCCTGTATCTGGCGCTGCGCGGCTTCTTCGCGCCGCAGCAGGTGCGTGCGTTATTGGATGTCGACGAGCGCGAGGTGCGCACCGTGGCCGGAGAATATCTGACGGCGCCGGTCTTTCGCCACTTGGAGATGCAGCGCTACCTGCACGATCAGCTCCTGCGCGATACCGACGTCTTCAGCATGGCCCACTCCATCGAAGTGCGCGTGCCGTACCTGGATCACCAGCTAGTGGAACAAGCCGGACGCCTGGCTTCCACGCCTGCGCGCGCGGCCGGCAACAAGCCGCTGCTCACCGAGGCCGTCGGCGACGCCCTGGTCTTCGAAGCCGCCCGCCGCGGCAAGCGCGGCTTCTCGTTTCCGTTCGGCAAGTGGATGAAGCAACACAGCCCCGAGCTTCGCGAAATGGCTTTGGCCGGCGGATGCCTGAATCGCCGCGCCATCACGCACATGTGGAACCAGTTCGATAACGGACGCCTGCATTGGTCCCGCGCCTGGATGCTGGCCGTCATCGGAGCAGGGAAGTAGCCATGGCCGCCGAAGCCGTTCCCGTCCTCATCCTGCGGCCCTCCAAAGGATTTCTGCGCCTGGATCTGCAGGCGCTCTGGGAATACCGCGAGCTGCTGTATTTCCTGGTGTGGCGCGATATCAAGGTCCGCTATAAGCAGACCGCCCTGGGCGCCGCATGGGCCATCCTGCAGCCGGTGATGACCATGCTGGTCTTCAGCGTGTTCTTCGGACGCTTGGCGAAAGTCCCGTCCGACGGCGTGCCGTACCCGGTGTTCGCTTACGTCGCGCTGCTGCCATGGCAGCTTTTCGCCTTCGCCCTGACTGAATCGAGCAATAGCCTGGTGGCCAGCCAGAACCTGATCACCAAAGTCTATTTTCCGCGCCTGGTGATTCCCATCGCCTCCGTGCTCGCAGGCCTGGTGGATTTCGGCATTTCTTTTCTGGTTCTGCTGGTGATGATGCTGTATTACGGCATCGTGCCCACCGCCGCCGTGGCGCTGCTGCCGCTGTTCCTGCTGCTGGCCGTGGTGACCGCCCTGGCCGTCGGGCTGTGGCTCTCCGCGCTAAACGTTAAGTATCGCGATGTGCGCTATACGATCCCGTTTCTGACGCAGTTCTGGATGTTCGCGACACCGGTCGCGTATCCCAGCAGCCTGGTGCCGGCGCGTCTGCGTCCGCTTTATGGACTCAATCCCATGGCTGGTGTAGTGGAAGGATTCCGCTGGGCGCTGCTCGGCAAGACGCACGCGCCGGGACCGCTGCTGTGGGTTTCCGTAGCCGCCGTGGGTGTGCTGCTGATCGGCGGATTGCGCTACTTCCGGAAGACGGAGAGCACCTTCGCGGACGTTGTGTAGGGTCGGATATGGAAATCGCGCAAATGGCTTTGTGCTTCCTGGTGGCCTTGGGAGCCAGTGCGATTTACGCCCTGTGGCTGGGCGGATATGCGGTCCGGCACAACTGGGATGAGCAGTATGCCCGGTCCCGCGCGGCCCTCGTACCGTACTTGATTGGGGCGGCCGGGCTGGTGTTCTATCTGCTGTTCCGGGCAAAGACCGGGCACTTGGAATGGCCGCGCTGGGCTATGCTCGGGCTTCTGTTCGGCGGCAGCCTGTGTTCGATCATGGTGCGGCGCCGCCTGCGTGCCAGTGGTAAATAGCTTGAGTGACATCGCCATTCGCGTCGACAAGTTGGGCAAACGCTACGCCATCGGCAAGCGCATCCACTACAGGACCTTGCGCGAATCCATAACGGACGTGGCCCTGGCTCCGTTCCGCGCTTTACGCCGCAAACGCCCGCCCGTCGAAGACCTGGATCATATCTGGGCGGTGCGCGACGTCTCCTTCGAAATCCCGCGCGGCGATGTAGTGGGCGTCATCGGGCGCAACGGCGCCGGCAAGTCCACGCTGCTCAAACTGCTCTCCCGCATCACCGAGCCTACCGAAGGCTATGCCGAAATCCGCGGCCGCGTCGGTTCGCTGCTCGAAGTGGGGACCGGTTTCAATAACGAGCTCACCGGGCGCGAGAACGTCTACCTGAACGGCGCCATCCTCGGCATGCGCAGAGCCGAAATCAACCGCAAATTCGATGAAATCGTGGCGTTTGCCGAAGTCGAAAAATTCCTCGACACGCCGGTCAAGCATTATTCGAGCGGTATGTACATGCGCCTGGCCTTCGCGGTGGCCGCGCACCTGGAGCCCGAAATCATGGTGGTCGACGAAGTGCTGGCCGTGGGCGACGCCGCCTTCCAGAAGAAGTGCCTCAACAAAATGCAGGATGTGGGACGCGCCGGCTGCACCGTGATCTTCGTCTCGCACAGCATGCCGGCCATCGCCCGCCTGTGCCCCAAGACCATCCTGCTGGATGCCGGCCGGCTGGTGCAATATGGCGCCACCCACGACGTGGTGGGCCAATACCTGCGGTCCGATACTGGCAGTTGCGCCGCCCGCCGTTGGCCGGACCGTGCCTCGGCTCCAGGCAATGCCGTCGCCAAGCTTCGCTCCGTGCGCGTGCGCAGCATCGCGGACGAAACCCTCGAAACCACCGATGTGCGCCAGGCGGTCGGTATCGAAATGGAATTCGAGGTGCTGACGCCCGGCTACATCCTGACGCCCAATTTCATCTTTCACAACGACGAAGGCGTTTGTCTGTTCGCGGCCCACGAAAACGATGCGGCATGGCGGCACAAGCCGCGCGTGCCGGGAGTGTACTCCACCACCGCCTGGATTCCCGGCGACCTGTTGGCGGAAGGCACGCACTTCGTGGGCGCGTCGGTGAGCACCATGTTTCCCCTCCACGTGCACATCCATGAGCCTGACGCTGTGGCGTTCCACGTGGTCGACAACTCGCAGGGCGATTCCGCGCGCGGCGATTTTACCGGCGAGATGCCGGGTGTCATGCGCCCCATGCTGGAGTGGTCCACGCGTTATTCGGGGGAAACTTCGGAAGCGGCCGACGGGGCGGCTCTCAGCGAGGTCAGCCGCTGATACGCTCGATCCAAAAGCTGGCCGGAGGAGACGGTGCGTGGCCATCCAGATCGAACGCCGCGGCGACCTTACCGGGGTATTTCCAATGCATGTACCTCGCGGCCCACATCACCCGGAACGCGCGATTGAAGCTCAAGAACGCCTGCAACAGATATTGCTCGTTCCAGAACCAACCCTCTTCGACGGCCCATTTTCTCGGGTACTCAAAAGGGATGAAGATGTCATGCACGTGGACCAGAACCCCCTCCTGAAGCCGGGGCAGAATTTCCAGGAATTCGTAATTGACGTCGCTGCCTAGTTTCGCCACGTGGCTGGAATCGATGAATAGAATGTCGTTGGCGGCCAGTTCGCAAAAGCGCGCCATCGGCGCCTGCTGCACGGGCGATTGGATCAGCTCCGATAAGTTGCCGCACCGCGAAAGTAAGTCTTGCTTGGGAAACGGTTCAATGGCCGTGAACTTACATCGGTACGCCGGGTCGTCTTCCCGGTTCTTTCCGATCGCCAGCGAACTGACCAGAGTGGAGAAGCCGCTGCCTATCTCCACAATGCGCGCCGGCCGATGTTTCCGCACCATACAATAGAGCATCTCCGCATCGGCGTCGAAGAAGTTGCCGTTGTGCAGAAAGAACGGGCATTCGCCCTCCGGCGCATCCTTGGGGAAGCGGCTGTACTCGCTGCGGTAGGCCGCCGACACAGACTCGAGAAGCTCCAGTTGAGCGGTATCCCGCATATCGATGCCGGCGGGCAGCCGCGGCTCGTTCCACAGACGCGCTTCGGTTTCCGCCAGATTCGGGATGGCCGAGTAGTAATGCACGGGCGTGACATGATAGCCGCGGCGTTCCCAAATGGCGAAATAACGCTTGTCGCGCAGGATGCCGGTCGGGAGGAGCTGCGCGATCAACCGCGCGACTGCCGCACGCCCGTTTCGATAAAGTCGCTTGGGAACAGTTGCCACGCCCTTTCGGAATCCTCAGCCCCGAAGTTTACCAGCTTTCGCGATCCTGACCGAATGCGCATAGATGCCGTATGCGTCCTCCGGGAGGGGGACATCTGTGGTTATTGAGGGAAAGGCCGCGATTGGTACGTTCTGCGTGTTGCTGGGCATCGCGCTGACCAGTTACGGCCCTCTAAAGGCCGCCTCCCGCAGGAACTTTCGCCTGGCGGTACTTGGCTTGTGGGCCGCCACCCGCTTCGGCTTGTTCACCACGGTTTACGGTTTCCTGGGCTTCAGCCCGCAATCCGATATCAACGCTTATTTCTCAGAGGGCAGAGCCGCGACCGCGGGGCTTTTGGTCTACCGTGACTTTAGCTCGAGTTATGCGCCACTCTTCCCGTATGCAATCGGTGCCGCGCTGAAATGGGTCTGGGCATCGCCAAAGGTGATCGTCCTGCTGGCGATCCTGGCCGAGGGCGCCTCGCTGCTGCTCTGGATGAATATAGCGGAGCGCCTGCTGCCACTCATCGATGCACGGCGCGCCGCGCTGCTCTATGTAGCCAGCGCGACCCCTCTAGTCAACGTTGCGGTGGAAGGACAAAATCAGGTATGGGTATCGGCACTCCTAGCGGCCGCCGCGTGGCTGTACGCGAGGGAGAGAACAGGGCTAGCAGCCGTAGTCCTTAGTGTTCCCACGGTCCTCGTCAAATTCCTTGCCGCCTTTGCTTTGCCCGCCTTCGCCTCGTGGCACAAACGGCGCGTCGCGTTCGTGGCCGTTTTTGCGTTGTTGCCTGCTGTCGTCTACGGGACGCTGGCCGCGAGCGGCACAGACATCCTGGTGCCCTTGAAGATTCAAGGTACAGATCAAACGTCGGGGGGCATTCCGTTCTTGGTGCAGGGTGTCCTGGTACCCTTCGGCGTCCTGGTTCCGCCCCGAATATTCGATGCGCTCACAGTTACTGCCCTTGGGGCTTTATGGCTTTGGTTCCTGCGCAAGAGACCTCGCGTCCCAGCACAGGCCGTCCTCTGGGCGCTGGTAATGATCATCACGACCCTCTTGATATCCAGCAAGAAAGCATATGCATCATACCTCGTGATGACGTTTTATCCAATCTGCGCGCTGGCGGCGGCGCGGGTGGCAAACTGGTGGAGAACAGCGATATTCGGCATATTCAGCGCAGCCGCTATGATCGAACGGACGTTGTGGTTCCGGTGGCTGGGTTCAAGACCCCTGTCCGAGATCTTCCTCCATCCCACAGTCGGCGTATGGCGGCCTGGAGTGCCCGTGCTCGTCTGTACTGACCTGTTTTTAATTGCGTCGTACGCTTGGCTTTGGAACCTGGGCCGAACACACCTCGAAGCTCTCGCGGAGACGCCAAAGACGGCGGCCTCCCACTAAGCGTCCAAGTGGCTCGATCAAAACACATAATTTATATTCAATACACCAATCCCGGCGGTTACCCGCCGCTGGAGCATAGCTCCCGCATTCTGGCCGACGCCGGGTGGCAGGTCTTGTTTCTGGGCACGCGTGCGCCAGGCGACCCGCTCCGCTTCCCGCCGCACCCCAACATCTCCGTGCGATACCTGAGCTTCTGGCCGGGCGGCTGGCGGCAGAAGCTCCACTATCTGTACTACTGCTTGTGGGTCCTGAGTCGGGTCGTAGCCTGGCGCCCCCACTGGATCTACGCGTCCGATACGCTGGTTTCTCCGGCCGCGCTTGTTTTTAGCTATTTCCCTTGGCTTCGCGTGCTCTATCACGAACATGACTCCCCGGGCGCGCCGGCAGGCGCGTTCCAGCGAACGTTACTGCGTGCCCGCACGCACCTGGCCCGCCGGGCGGACTGCTGTGTCCTCCCCAACCGGACGCGCCTGGAGCGCTTCCTGACTGAAACCGGCACGCTCCGGGATCTTTTCTGTGTGTGGAACTGCCCGGCGGTTCAAGATGCCGGCCAGCCGCGCGGGCCAGCGAACCGCATGCTATACCTGCTCTATCACGGCTCCATCGTGCCTGAGCGCTTGCCTATCACGATCGTCCGGGCTCTAGCCGCGCTGCCCGATACCGTTGCCCTCCGCGTGATCGGCTACGAAACCATCGGCAGTCCGGGTTATATTGCGATGCTTCGGAAAGAAGCGAACCGGCTGGGTGTGGGTGCGCGCCTAGAGGTCGTTGGCGCTGTGCCGCGCGCCGATCTGATGCCCTGGTGCCGCCGTAGCGACATAGGTCTTTCGCTGCTGCCTCTTGAAGCGTGGGACGCCAATCAGCGGACCATGACAGGCGCATCCAACAAGCCTTTCGACTATCTGGCTTGCGGATTGCCCTTCCTGATGTCCGATCTTCCCGACTGGCACGTGATGTACGGCGAACCGGGTTACGGGCTGGCCTGCGACCCGCGGGATCCGCAAAGCATCGCCTGCGCTATCCGCGGGCTCCTCGAGAATCCGGATCTGATGCGATCGATGGGCGAGAAGGGCCGGCAACGCATCCTGGCCGATTGGAACTACGAAACCGCTTTCGAGCCGGTTCGCAGGCGCCTAGAAGCGTTACCCGCAAGGGCTGCGGCGGCCTACCCGGTTCCAACCCGCACGGAGCCGTAGAGTATCCAATGCGCCTGGGACGGAACACGAAGGACACACTGAAGCAGCTCTACTTCCGCGTCTATAAGACCGGCGCGAAAATGGGGGTCCTCGTCCTGCCCGCGCACTACTATTGCTCCGAGCCCGATATCATTGAACTCGGCCGCACGGTCGACCAATGGGCCAAGCCCTCCGAATTGCCCGGCATCGAAGTGGACCTGGACGCCCAACTCGATCACCTCACCAGAGTCTGCCTCCCGTTCCGAGACGAATACAAAGACAACCGCCATTACCATACCGGTGTCCAGGAACATTACGGCCCCGGTTTCGGATACGTGGAAGCTCAACTGCTTTATGCGGTCGTCCGCTATTACCAGCCTCCGCGGATCGTCGAGGTCGGGTCCGGCGTTTCCACTTACTGTTGCCAGCAGGCCGTGAAGACCTCACGGACCGCCGACGGCAGAGTTTCCGACATCACTTGTATCGAGCCCCATCCATCCGCGCCTCTGCGTGCTGCGGCCGAAGCGGGCGAGGTGCGGCTCATTCAGGAACCTGTCCAGCGGGTGCCGCTGGCAGTGTTTACCGAGCTATCGGCCGGCGACGTTCTGTTTATCGATTCGAGTCATGTCGTGAAGGCGGGCAGCGACGTCGAACACATCATTTTGGAGATTCTGCCCAGGCTGCGCGCAGGCGTGCTCGTGCATTTCCACGATATTTACCTCCCCTACAATTACCAGCGGGACCTTCTACAAACTTTCGTGCACGCCAACGAGACCCCGGTTCTACGGGCCTTCCTGACGCAGAACGAGAACTTCCGAATCCTGTTCTGCCTGAGCCACCTGCACTACGAGAGGCCGGAGGATCTCAAGCTGCTGTTCCCCGGCTACTGGCCACAGCCGGCGTCGAATGGCCTGCGGCCGATGAACGCTGACCAGACAGGTCACTTCCCGTCCTCCATCTGGCTGGAGGTCGTTAACTGAAATGCGCATTGCCGACGGAGCAGGGGTGGAAGATCCGATCGCGTTGCAAGAGCCGCGGCTGCCGCGCACCCATGCCGCCCTCGCCGTAATCGAAACCCACCCCATCCAATACCACGCCCCCGTGTACAGCCACCTGCAATCCCGGTTTGGCATCCCCGTCAGCGCTATCTACGCCTCCGACTTCTCCGTAGCGGGCTACCGCGACCGCGAGTTCGGCGCCAGCTTCCGCTGGGACACCGATCTGATGTCCGGCTACACCGCATCGTTTCTTTCCACCGTCGCCGACGGCGGCCCGTCGAGCGCCGAGGAGGCTTCTACCAGCGGCTTACCCAAAGCCCTGCGTGCCGCTTCGCCCGCCGCCATCCTGCTCACCGGCTATAGCCCGCGCTTCCATCGCAATGCCTGGGTCGCCGCCTGGCGCGCGCGCGTCCCGCTCCTGCTACGCGCCGAAACCACCGATCACGCGCGGGGCCGCGGGCGTATGCGCGACGCCGCTCGCACGCAAGCGCTGCGCCTGCTCTACCGTTCCTGCTCTCGATTTCTCTACGTCGGCCGCCGCTCCCGCGCCCACTTCGAGCGGCTGGGCATCCCGCAAGATCGTCTCGTTTTCTCGCCCTATTGCGTGGATACCAGCGCCTTCCGCTGCGACGAGGAAGCTCGCCTGCACCTGCGCGCCGCCACGCGCGAACGGCTCGGCATCCTCGAAAGCGACCTGGTGATCCTCTTCTCCGGCAAACTCAGTCCGCGCAAAGCGCCGAACCTGCTGTTTGGCGCGGTCGAATCCCTGGCCCGCGAAACCGGACGCCGCATGACCTTGGCCTTTCTTGGCAGCGGCGAACTCGAAACCGGGCTTCGTCAAATGGCGTCGGCCAGTCCCGCTGGCGCGCACTTCCTTGGATTCCGCAATCAGAGCGAGCTGAGCCCTTACTATCACGCAGCCGATCTACTGGTCTTGCCAAGCCTGCATTCGGAAACCTGGGGGCTGGTGGTCAACGAAGCGCTGCATCACGGCGTGCCCTGCGTAGTGTCGGACGCAGTGGGATGTGGACCCGATCTCATTGAGCCCGGCGTGACCGGCGAAATCGCTACCGCCGGTTTCCAGGCCAGTCTCGCCGCCGCCATCGCCCGAGCCTTGCCCCTGGTGGATCGCCGCGACATCCGGGAACGCTGCCGCGAGAAGGCCGCGGGCTACACCGTGGAAAAAGCCGCCGCCGGCATCGCCGAGGCTTTTCAGGCAGTGAGGCGTCCGCAATGAATCAATCGCCTCATGAAAGGCTGCTGCTGGTGGGAAACCCGCAAAGCGTTCACGTGGGCGCGCATTTGGAAGAAGGCGCGCGCGATCTCGGCCTTGGCGTGCGCTTCTGCGATGCGCAGCAGGCCTTTGCTGCCCCTTCTTGGCACGCGCGCTGGAACTGGCGCCTGCGCGGCCATCGGCCGGCGCGGCTGGGCGGATTCAGCGGCGTCGTCGTGGAAGCCTGCCGCGAATTTCGGCCCGCGTGGCTGCTCGCCACCGGCCTGGCGCCCATTGAAGAAAGTGCTCTGCGATTAATCGGCGAACTCGGCGTGAAGCGCCTCAATTTTCTTACCGACGATCCCTGGAATCCCACTCATCGCGCGCCCTGGTTCCTGCGCGCACTGCCGCACTACGATCATGTCTTTTCGCCGCGGCGCGCCAATCTCGCCGCGCTGCGCGAGCATGGCTGTGCGGCCGTGTCGTATCTACCGTTCGCCTATGCTCCGTCGAAGCACCTGGCCAACGGCGCGCACCCGGTAGACCCGGCCGCCGACGTGATCTTCGCCGGTGGCGCCGACCCGGACCGCGTGCCGCCTATCGCCGCCCTCATCGCCGCCGGCTTTCGCCTGGCCCTCTATGGTGGTTACTGGAAGCGCTACCCAGAAACCCGCCGCTACGATCTGGGACATGCCGACCTGCCCACGCTCCGCCAGGCCGTGACCGCGGCCAAGATCGCTCTCTGCCTGGTGCGGCGCGCCAATCGCGACGGCCACGTCATGCGCACCTACGAGCTGCCCGCCATGGGCGCCTGCCTGCTCACCGAAGACACCGCCGAGCATCGCGAGATCTTCGGCGCGGAAGGCGATGCCGTGCTCTACTTCGCTTCCATTCCGGAAATGATCGAGAAGGCCCGCTGGTTGGTAGGGCACGACGCCGAGCGTCACCAGCTCGCCGTTAACGCGCACGTCCGCATCACCGGCGGACGCAACACCTATCGCGACCGTCTGGCCGCCATGTTGAATCTGTCGCCGTCATGAAAATCGCCATTGTCGTGCAAGGCCGGTTCTACGCGTTCGATGTCGCGCGCGAGTTGGCGCGCCATCACGATGTCACAGTCTTCACGAACTATCCCAAGTGGGCCGCCCGCCGCTTTGGCCTGGAGCCGAGTATGGTGCGCAGCTTTTGGCTGCACGGCGTGCTCACCCGCGTGGCCGAGCGCTTTCATAAGACGCTGAAGTTATCTTTCCCCGAAGCCTTCCTGCACCGCCTCTTCGGCAGATGGGCCGCCGCGCGGTTGGCAAAAGAAAACTGGGACGTGATCCAACCCTTCAGCGGCGTCTCCGAAGAGATCCTGCGGTCCCCTGGCTGCCGGTCCGCCCTGTGCATCGTGAAGCGTGCCTCTTCCCACATTCGCACGCAGGCGCGTTTGTTGGTGGAGGAACAGCGCCGCACCGGCGCGAATCTGGATCGCCCCAGTACGTGGATGATGGCCCGCGAAGAGCGCGAATATGCGCTGGCGGACAACGTGATGGTGGTCTCCAGGTTTTCGTACGACAGCTTTCTGGAAGAAGGCTTCCCAGGCGAAAAACTAAGCTTGTTACTGCTCGGCGCGGAGTTGGATTGCTTCCGGCCCGCTCCCGATGTGGTGGAGGCCCGTTGCGCGCGCATCCTTTCCGGCGAGCCGTTGCGTGTCCTTTTCGTCGGCGCGCTCTCATTTCGCAAAGGCATGTGGGACATGGCTGCCATCCTGCGTAGCCCCGCGGCGGGACGTTTTCGCTTCCGCCTGGTCGGCCCGGTGAGCACCGAGGTCGGAAGCCTGGCCCGAGATCTGGGCGGCGCCGCCGAATTTGTTTCCAAGCAGCCCCAAGCCGAGCTTCCCAAGTCGCACGCCTGGGGAGACCTGTTTATCTTCCCAACCATCGAGGATGGATTTCCGGTAGTGTTGGCGCAGGCCGCCGCCGCCGGCCTGCCCATTCTCACCACTCCCAACGGCAGTGGCCCGGATCTGATCCGTCCAGGCGAGTCCGGCTGGGTGCTGCCCGTTCGCAGCCCGGAAGCATTTCTCGAACGGCTCGAGTGGTGTGACACGCACCGCGCCGAGCTTGCCGATATGGTGCGCAATACCTATCGCAAATTTCAGCCGCGCACCTGGGAAACTGTTGGCGCGGATTTTGCCTGCATCTGTGCCGATCTCGCCGAGCACCGTCGCAAAGAGGCCCTGGTGGTCAAGTAATGGACCTACCGAATTTACAGCAAATGGTGTGGGGCTGGGTGCTCCTGATGGCCATCCTGGTCTTCGTGCGCCGCCGCTGGAAGATGCCAGGCACAGGCCTCACTTTCGCCTACTTGCTCAGTCTTTCCTTGATCCACCTGGTAGGCGCAGCCATCTATTCGTTCCCGGCCTACCAGAGCCGCGACCCGCGCTTCACCACCATGGGTTTCGAACAAGCGCTCTATGGGGTGGCCGCGTTCGCCGTTGGCGGATTGCTCATTGCCCCGCTGCTGATCAGAAAAGGCCTGCTGCCGCGCGCCAGCGGAGGGCATGAAGCGGATCCCCGCTTGCCCAAGGCCTACATCGCGGCCGGAATTGTTTTCTACATTTTGTCTTCAAGTTTTCTACGGCACATTCCCACTGCTTCCGCCATCATCGCTTCCGGTTCGCAGCTAGTGCTGGTGGGCTTCGCCCTCTCCTGCTGGAAAGCCTGGCGTGAATGGGACTGGCGCAAATTGCTGTTCTGGCTCGCGGCCTCGCTGCTCATGCCGGCCGTTACGCTCGCCACGCAAGGATTTCTGGGTTTCGGGGCTGTCGCGGTCTTGACCCTGCTCATTTTTGTTTCGAGCCTGGTGCAGTCCTCCTGGAAGATCACACTGGCGGGCGCGCTGGTGATCTATGTGGGTCTCTCCGTGTTCGTCAGCTATATGCGCGACCGCGACGAGATCCGCGCCTCCGTTTGGGGCCAGCAATCGCTCTCCGACCGCATCGACCGGCTGATGGATACCGCGTTTTCCATCGAGCCGTTCGATCCCGAAAATCTGGATCATTTGAAGCGCGTGGAAGGCCGTCTCAATCAGAACAACCTGGTCGGGGTGGCGGTCTATCAGTTGTCACAGAACCAGAACTTCGCGCACGGCGACACGCTCTGGGACGCGCTGCTGGCGCTGATCCCGCGCGCCATCTGGCCCGAAAAACCCATCCGCGCCGGCAGCGGGAACCTGGTCACGCGCTTTACCGGAATCGATTTCTCCGAGGGCACCAGCGTGGGCATCGGCCAAGTGCTCGAGTTCTACGCCAATTTCGGAACCATCGGTGTAGTCGTCGGCTTCCTGATCATGGGCGTAATCGTCACTGTTTTCGATTGGCAGGCCGCCGAGCGCCTGGCGCGCAGCGATCTGCATGGCTTCGTCCTGTGGTTCCTGCCGGGTATCGCGCTCTTGCAAGTCGGCGGCCAGCTTGTGGAGGTTACCGCCTCGGCTGCCGCCAGCCTGATCGTAGCCGTCCTGGTGAATCGCTATCTGTATCGCTTGCAGAAGAGGCAGAGCAACGCTCCGGCCGCGCCCGTCCCGGTTCTGCAAGGTCTTCGCGTGCCATGAAAGTCCTGGTCTACCGCATCGGCTCGCTGGGCGACACCATCGTCTCCATCCCCGCTCTGCGTGCCGTTCGCGCTCACTTCGGCCGCGACGCGCACATTGCCGTGCTGCATAATGTCAGCCACGCTGGCCTGGTGACCACCCGCGAAGTCCTGGATTGCGCCCAACTCGCCGATGAATTCATCCCTTACCAGTTTGCCGAGTCGGCCGTTCCCAAAGTGCGCACCGCTTTTGCCCTCTGGGCGCGTTTGCTGGCCCGACGCTTCGATGCGGTGGTGAGTTTGCTGCCCAGCGAACGCCCGCCCGCGGCCCTGCGCCGCGACGTCTGGTTTTTCCGGACGTGCGGGATCCCCCGCGTCATCGGATTCCGCGCCGTGCCGGATGCCGTGGTTCGTCCGCGTGAGAATGGGCGCGCCCTGCGCACCCAGAACGAAGCGCGGATACTGCTGCAGCGCCTCCGCGAAAGCGGCATCGACACCCAGGGCGACGGTCACCTCGGTATTCCACTGCTGCATCCAGGAGCGGCCGACCGGGCTACCGCGGAAGCCTGGATGTCCACCCGGCGCAAACATCCCGAGCGCCCCTTGATCGCCGTCTGTCCCGGATGCAAAAAGCCGGCCAATTCGTGGCCCCTGGATCGTTTCATCGAATTATCGCGCCGCATTCTGGCCACCAACTGCGCGGAGATCCTGGTGCTGGGCGGGCCCGCGGAACAAGGCCTCGCCGAGCATATGATCGCGGCTTTAGGCGGTGAAGGCATCAACGCCGCGGGCGATTTTTCGGTCGCCGGATCGGTGGCCCTATTGAGCCACTGCCAGTTGCTCGTGGGTCTCGACACAGGCACTTCGCACCTGGCCGCCGCCGTGGGCGTTCCTTGCGTAGTGATTCAGAGCGCCAACAGTTTCGCCGGCCACTGGGATCCGCTGGGCGATTCCAACACGATCCTGCGCCGGTCCGTGCCCTGTGAGGCGTGTCTGTGCAGCGAGTGCCCGGTCGCCGGCCACCCCTGCATGGAGATCCCCGTTGACGAAGTCTGGCAGGCGGTCGAGCCGCATCTCGAACGCATGCTCACCGCCGTAAGGAGATTGCGTGCCCGCGCGTAAAATCCTGCACGTGATCCCGTCCGTCGGCCCGCAGCGCGGCGGCCCCAGCTTCCTGATGCGCACGCTGGCCCGCGGCCTCTCTCAAGAAGGGCTGGAAGTGCATGTGGCCACCACGGACGATAACGGCCCCGGCCGGCTCAGCGTCCCCCTCGGCCGGCCCCAACAGGAAGACGGCGCCACGTTCTGGTATTTTCCGCGGCAGACCCGCTTCTATACTTTCTCATGGCCGCTCACCGGCTGGCTCGCGCGCCACGTGCGCGAATTCGATCTGGTGCACATCCACGCCCTCTTTTCTTACGCCTCGCTGCCCGCCGCCCTGCTGGCCCGGCGCGCCGGAGTGCCTTACATCGTGCGGCCCCTCGGCACGCTCAACCGCTGGGGTATCGCGAACCGCCGTCCCTGGTTGAAGCGCCTCTCCTTCCGGCTGCTGGAAAGCCGCATCCTCGCCGGCGCCGCCGGGATCCACTACACCAGCGAGCAGGAACTTGAAGAGGCTCGCGATCTAGGTGTCTCGGCGAATCCCTTAATCGTTCCCAACGCCGTGGATCTGCCCGCACGCGAACTTCCGCCCCAACGCGCCGCCGGCCAGACCATCCTGTTTCTCTCCCGCTTCGATCGAAAAAAAGGCATCGATCTCCTGCTGGCCGCCTTCGCCCAGTTGCGGACCCGTTTCCCGCAAGCAACTCTGATCCTCGCCGGCAGCGGCGCCCCCGCCTGCATACAAAGCTTGCGGCACGAAGCGGAACGCCTGGGCATCGCCTCCGCCGTAACTTGGCCCGGATTTCTCGCCGGCGAAGCCAAGTGGACCGCGCTCAGCGACGCGGATGTCTTCGTCCTGCCATCCTATTCCGAAAACTTCGGCATCGCCGCGGTGGAAGCCTTGGCCTGCGGCTGTCCCGTGGTGGTCTCCGATCAGGTCGGCATCCATCGCGAAATCGCGCGCGCCGAAGCCGGCCTCGTCACACCCTGCCGTGTGGATGCGCTGGCCGAAGCCCTCGCCAGCGTCCTGGCCGACGCCGCCCTCCGCCGCCGCCTCCGTGAAAACGGCCTCCGCCTGGCCAGTCAGCAGTTCTCCCTTGCAGCGGTCAGCCGCAAGCTGGTCGAGACCTACGCGGCTGTAATTCCATGAAAGTCACCGTCATCGTGCTGACTTACAACGAGGAATTCAACCTGGAACCTTGTCTCGGCAGCGTCCGCGATTGGGCCGGTGAAATGATCGTGGTGGATTCCGGCAGCACCGACCGCACGCGCGAAATCGCCGCCCGCTTCGGCGCCACGCTGGTGACGCATCCATTTGAAACCCATACCCAGCAGTGGAGTTGGGCGCTCGCCAATCTGCCCATCGGCACGGAGTGGGTTCTGGCGCTCGACGCCGACCAGCGCATTACCGCGGACCTGGCCCACGAAATCGCCGGCCTCGCGGACGGCGCCGTCGCCGACGTGGACGGCATCTACATCAAGCGCCGCCAGATCTTCCGCGACCGCTGGATCCGCCACGGCGGTTATTACCCTAAGTATCTTCTGAAGCTGTTTCGCCGCCGCGCGGTCGGCATCGACCCTCGCGACTTAGTCGACCATCACTTCTATGTAGCCGGTCCCACAATCAAACTAACCGCCGACTTACTAGAAGTGAACAAGAAAGAGGACGACATTTCTTTTTGGATCGAAAAGCATAACCGCTATGCCACCCTGCTGGCGCGCGAAGAACTGGAAAACAAGCGCTCCGCCCGCGCCCACCTCGTGAAGCCGTCCCTGCTGGGTCATCCGGACCAGCAGACCCTGATGCTGAAACGCATGTGGTCGCGCCTGCCCCTGTATGTCAGGCCCTTTCTCTATTTCCTGTACCGTTATTTCATTCGCCTCGGATTTCTGGATGGCAAGCAGGGCGCCATCTTTCATTTTCTGCACGCCTTCTGGTTTCGCCTGCTGATCGATATCAAGCTCGACGAATTACAACAACAAGGGGTACAAGGGTGAACATTCTCGGACTCAACGCCTTCCACGGCGACGCTTCGGCGGCTCTCTTATCCGATGGCCGTCTGGTCGCCGCCGTCGAAGAGGAGCGCTTCAACCGGATCAAACATTGGGCGGGCTTTCCGAACCTCGCCGCCGCCGCTTGCCTGCAAGGCATCGATCCGCAAGAAGTCGATCACGTGGCGCTCTCCCGCGATCCTTACGCGCATCTTGCGCGTAAGACGCTGTTCGCCGCCGCGCACCCCGCTTCCTGGCCGCGCGCCGTCTCCCGCGCCGCGAATCTCCTGCAGGTCGCCCGCCTCAACACCAGCCGCCCCGGCACCATCCTTTCGCAATTGACCCGCGCCCGGCTTCACAAAGTGGAACACCACCGCGCGCACCTGGCCAGCGCATTCTACGTCTCGCCCTTCGAAGAAGCCGCCGTCGTCTCGGTGGATGGCTTCGGCGATTACACCAGCGTGCAATGGGGCGTGGGCCGCGGCAACCGCATCGCCGTCGAAGGCGACGTCCTGTTTCCGCACTCGCTCGGCATCTTCTACACCGCCTTTACCCAATTCCTCGGCTTTCCCAAATACGGCGACGAGTACAAAATGATGGGTCTGGCCGCATACGGCGAGCCGCGCTTCGCCGCCCAGATCCGCGACGTGGTCCGCACCGAGTCCGGCCGCACGCGCCTCAATCTGGCGTACTTCACGCATCACAGCCAGGGCGTCGAAATGACCTGGGATGGCTGCGAGCCCGTCTCTGGCAATCTGTTTTCCGGCAAGATGATCGAAGTCTTCGGCGAGCCCCGCGCGCCCCGCTCCGAACTCACCTCCCACCACGCCGACATGGCCGCCTCCGTGCAAGCCGTCCTGGAGGAGAATTACTTCGCGCTCCTCAATTACGTTCACCAGCGCACCAGGCAGAAAGCCTTATGCCTGGCTGGAGGGGTCGCCCTCAACTGCGCCGCCAACGGGAAAATCTTCGACCAGACGCCCTTCCGCGATATCTACATCCAGCCCGCCGCCAGTGACGCCGGCACCTCCATCGGGGCGGCCCTGGCGGTCTGGCACGAGCACCTCAACCAGCCCCGCGGATACGTGATGCGGCATTCGAGCTTCGGCACGGACCACACCTCCGCCGGCATCCGTTCCCAACTGGATACCGCCGGCGTGGCCTACCGCCACCTGACCGAAACGGAATTGATCGATTCCACCGCCGCCGCCATCGCCGCCGGCAAAGTCGTCGGCTGGTTCCAGGGCCGCATGGAATTCGGTCCGCGCGCCCTCGGTAACCGCAGCATTCTGGCCGATCCGCGCCGCACAGACATGAAGGACCTGCTCAACAGCCGCATCAAACATCGCGAGCATTTCCGCCCCTTCTGCCCGTCCGTCCTGGCCGAAGCCGCCGCGGATTTCTTCGAAACCGATTATCCGTCGCCCTTCATGGTGACCGCCTACCGCATCCGCAGTGAGCGCCTCGCGGACATCCCCGCCGTCGCCCACGCCGATGGCACCGGCCGGCTGCAGACCGTCGATCGCGAATCGAGTCCGCTCTATTGGAAATTGATCCGCCGCTTCGGCGATCTCACCGGCGTCCCCGTCCTGCTGAATACCTCGTTCAACGAGAACGAGCCTATCGTCGAAACTCCCGCGCAGGCCCTCGATTGTTTCCTGCGCACCCGTATGGACATGCTCGCCATGGGCCCATACGTCCTGCTGAAATCCGAAAATCTGCAATCGAGCGAGCACAAGCGCGCCTTCGCTTTGGCTTAGGGCATCTCCTCCCCCGAGGCACACATGAAAATTCTGCTGTTGAATCAGTGCTTCTACCCCGACGTAGTTTCCACGGCGCAGCATGCCAGCGATCTCGTCGCCGCGCTGGCCGCGCGCGGTCATGAGGTCACCATCATCGCCAGCACGCGGGCCTACGACAATCCGCAGGTCCGCTTCCCTAAAGAAGAGCGTTGGCGCGGCAGCCGCATTCTGAGGGTCCCCTGCCTGGCGCTCGGCAAGACCGCCAAGTGGCGCCGCGCCGCGAACTTTGCCAGCTTCTTTCTCAGCTGCATCCTGCGCCTGATCTTCCTTCCCCGTTTCGACGTGGTCATGGCACTCACCTCGCCGCCCCTCATCTCACTGCTCGGCGCGCTTTACGTCAAACTCAAAGGCGGACGTTTCATCTTCTGGGTGATGGATCTGAACCCCGATGAAGCCATCGCCGCCGGCTGGCTCGCCCAAGACTCCACCACCGCTCGCATCCTCGGCGGATTGCTCGATTTCAGCCTGCAAGCCGCCGAAGAGGTCGTGGTGCTCGACCGTTTCATGCGCACGCGCGTCATGCAGAAGGGCGTGCCTCCAGATCGAGTCACGGTCATCCCACCCTGGGCTCACAGCGAAGTCGTGCATTACGATGCCGAGGGACGCCGCGCCTTCCGCCAACGCCACGGACTCGAGGGCCAGTACGTGGTCATGTATTCCGGCAATCACAGCCCCTGCCATCCCCTCCGCACCGTCCTTGAAGCCGCCCGCCGCCTGGCCGATCGCCCGGAAATTACCTTCTGCTTCGTCGGCGGCGGCAGTGAGTTTCCGGCCGTGAAAGAGTTCGCCGCGGCTCACGGCCTGACGAACGTCCGTTGCCTTCCTTACCAGCCGCTGGCCCAGCTTTCCGGCTCGCTCTCCGCCGCCGACCTTCACGTAGTCGTCATGGGCGATCCGCTGGTGGGCATCGTGCACACCTGCAAGATTTACAACATCATGTGTATCGGCGCGCCGGTCCTGTACATCGGGCCGTCCACCAGCCACGTCATGGATATCGCCGCCGGCAACGGTATCCCGTTGTCTTCCGCCAATCATGGCGATGTCGAAATGGTCGTGCGCCGGGTGCTCGCCAGCGTAACGCTCACCGTGCCCGACGCGCGCATGCTGGCCCGCGGCCGAAACTTTCACCAGGATCAGCTTGTGCCGCAATTTGCCGACCTGGTCGAAACCGTCTCCCTGCCCGAACGTGCCGCCGCCGCCGTGCACACCGCCGTCACCGGTGACTGATTGCTCCTGCTGCTAGCCGCGGCCTGGATTCCAGTCCAAACCTTCACCATCCGCGAACTCTTCGGCGTGTCCCACCCGCACCAGATCATCGACTTCGATTGCGCCCGCCGTATCGATCCGGCGAACAGCGTCATGCTCGGTCCCGCCGGCACGGTAGTTCCGTTTCAGCTTTTTCACGATGGCAAAATCGCCGTCGAGGCCGCCCTGCCCGCTTACGGCGAGGCCGCCTGGAAACTCTACACCGGCCGCGCGCCACAAAACTTTCCGGAAGCCGTGCACATCGCCGAAACCCCCGCATATTACGAGATCACCAACGGCCTCACCGGCGTGCGCATCCCGCGCGATGGCCACCCCGGTCTCGCGCCCATCCAAGGCCTTCTGTATCGCGACGGCGTCTGGACCGCCACCGGTCCCAACCCGCTCGAAGGCGCAGGCAGCCCGACCCGCATGACCGTTCGCTTCATCGCGCGCGGACCGCTGCGCGTAATCGTCGAAGTCATTTACCACGGCGCCGGCTTCTACCGATCCACCATCGAACTCCAGTCCGGCCAGCCTTCCATCCTCATCGAAGACGACACCGATACCGACCTGCGCTACGCCCTCAACATCTACTCGGGCCTGGAACCCGATCAGGCCCGCTACCGCGGCCATCACTCGACCTCCATCGACAACGGCCGCGAACCCGACGGCCGCCAGTACCGCCAGTCGCACGAGCGCCCCGAAATGGACGCCATCCGCGATCTCGATTACCGCGCCCCCGCGTTCCATCGCATGGCCGTGTGGGACCCTTGGATCTACGATAGCGGCTGGTATTGGCAGCTTTACAATTCGCGCGCCGCATCCACCGCCCACTTGCTCGGCATCTTCGCCGGACCCGCGTCGCAAGCTCTCGGCGCGGCAAACAACGGCGCAGGCGTCTTCACCGCTCCCGGACCGGCCGCCGCCATCGCCTTCGAAACCCGCCGCCATTCGCCCGACGCCCGCTTCTTCCCGCGCGTGCGCGTCGCCTGGGGCATCTTCGTCGGCACGAAAGCCGACCTCGGCGACCCCAACCAGGTCCAAAACATAGCCCGCCAGATGAACCTGCATGGCGGCATCAATCTCAGCAAGGTCTATCGCTACCAGACCGCCTTCGCCGACCCGCCCGCCGGATACCCGCCGCTGTTCATGAACCAGTCCGCGGTAGACGCCGTCATAGCCCGCGTCCGTTCCGATAAGGATTACTACCACCGCCTCTACGATGCCGAACCCACCGCGCGGCCGTTGCTCGCCATGTGGGCCGGGCAGCCCCAAGGCCTGTCAAAACTCGTCGCCGAAATCGCCACCACCGCCCACGATCTCCTCGACGGTCTGGTGAACGGCGACGGCATCTACCATTTCAAATTCCATTACTGGATGGGCGGCCTGGAAATGATCCGCTCCGCCGTCTGGATTCACGCCGTGCTGACCAATCCCGAGGCCACCGCCGAAGACATAGCGCGAGTCAAAGCCGCCGCCGCCCTGTTTGACGCCGTGCTCTGGGATAACGATTTCGTCCCCATGTTTGAAGGCCACGGACTCAACCTGGGCACCGCCAACATGCCCGTCCAGCAGAGCCAATACCGCGATATCTTCGCCGCGCTTCTGAACCACAGCCTGGATGCAGTGCTCCGGCGCGCCATCGAAAACCTCCACGCCACCGTCAATGCGGACGGCGCCGCCATCGGATCCTCCCACTACATCGGCGCCTGCATGGGCCCCATCCTCACCACGCTGCAGCAACTGCAAGCCGCCGGCATCGCCGACGCCTTCCGCACCGAGCCCCGCCTGGCCCGCTTCGCCGACTTCTATCTCAACCTGCTCACGCCTCCCGAGCCCCGCTTCGGCGGCTATCGCAAAGTCGTCTCCATCGGCGACTCTTCCACCGAATCCTCCGATCTGTACGGCCAGCTCGCCACCGGATTCGCCGCCGCCGATCCCGCGCTCAGCGCCCGCCTGATGGCCGCCTGGTGGCAATCCGGCGCCATGCACTCCGGCTTTCACGGCTCCACGCTCCTCAAAATCGACGAGCGCCTTCCCGCCGCCAATCCCCGCCTCGGCGACGCCAACTTCCCCGGCTGGTACACCGTCCTGCGCAACGCCTGGGGCACTCCCAACGAAACCGCCGTCTGGCTGGTGGATGGCGATTACTACCGCGACCACGCCCACGAAGACAACGGCACGGTCGCCATTTACGCCCTCGGCGCGCCCCTCTCCATCGACTGGGGCAGCATGTACGCCCCGCAATCCCCCGGCGCTTTTATGCATAGCCTGGTAGTTCCCGAGAGTGCATTGCCCTTTGCCTGGGATTCCCCCGCCACGCACCTCGCTCAAATCGGATTCCGCTGGCAGCACGCCACCGTCCAGGCTTTCTCCTCATTCCCCGAGAGTGCCTATGTCCGCGCCACCTACGAATCCAAGGGCGCCACCTGGACCCGTTCCGTCTATTCCATACACCCCGACGAGGCCAACCCCATCATCGTCATCCGCGACAATTTCGACCAACCCGCGCCGCACATCGTCACCTTGAATCTGACGGGCGATGCCGCCGGCCGCGGCGAATGGCTCATCAATTGGGATCTCTACCACTTCACCGCCGATCCCGCCCAGACCGTCACCGCCGCCTGGTCGCACACCTGGCATCCCAACCGCGAGCAGAAAGAATTCGCCAAGGCCAACGGCCGCCCTTTCGAAGAGAAGCAAACCATCCTGCGCCTGCGCACCACCGGCGCTTCGACGCTCCTTCTGCTGCCCTGGCGCAAGGACCACCCCCGCCAGGCCGCGGTCCAGAACGCCGGCGGCCAAGTAACAATTTCGTGGAATGACCAAACCGTAGTCCTAAGCCAGGACAGCTACACTTACAGCAAGTCCGGAATCAAAATAGTTACTCGTAAGATAGGCTTCTAGCCTGTATCTGATAACCCCCAGCAGGGCGGCTGCTAATCCGTGCGCCGGCCGGGAACCGGCGCGATCTCAGGAGGAAGAAACCGTGAAATCGTTTTCTCTTTTCAGCCTGCTGACCTTCGCCACTACCTGCGGGCTGTGCGCGCAAACCAACTCCCCGGCCAAAATCACCGTGGGTAACCTCGAAATCACCGGCATCCCCAACGACTGGACCTCCCGCCATCTGGTCTTCTCCAACCCCGGCACGGAGGACGAAGCCATCCGCAACGGCACGCACGACCGTTGGCTCAAAATCGTGAACGATCCCCGCTACGTGCTGCAGCAGTTGCAGCGCCGCCAGCCCGCGCAAGGACCCGCCGGCCCGCAGCTCGCCGCCCTCGGCATCACTGCCGGGCCGCCCGCCGCATCCTTCGCGCCATCCGTTCCCGCCCCCGGCACAAACGCCGCCCGCGCGTCTGCCTCCCTCAAACCCAGCCTGCTCGCCGGCCGTGCCCAACTCGCCTTCCACCCCATGGCCGGCTTGGGCGTCTCCAGTAACCGCCGCCTGCATAAGGACTGGAGCGAGTCCCTCGGCGCGGGCGCCATGGGACTCACCACCTTCCCCGCCAAGTACAGCTTCAGCACCAGCGCCGCAAGCTGCGCCAACGACTACGTGGCTTTCTCCACCGGCATCCTGGGCGCCGCCACGCAAGCCACCATCGTCGCCTACAAGAATCTCTATGCCGCCTGCTCCGGCCAAGGCTCCGTGCCCACGGTCGCCTGGCAGTACAACACCGCGGGTGACAGCTTTCTGTCCCCGGTCCTCTCTCTCGATGGGACCCAGATCGCCTACGTCCAATACGTCTGCACCGCGAACTGCGGCGCCACCGACGAAGTCGACCTCTCCAGCCTCGTCATTCTGAAGTGGGCTTCCAACCAGTCCCTGGTCACATTGTCCAGCACCGCCGCGGCTTCCTATCGCGCGTGCGCCGCTCCCTGCATGACCGCGCTGACCTACGCCAATAGCGGCTTCTCCGGCTTCTCTTCGCCTTTCTATGACTACGCCAACGACATCGTCTATATCGGCGACGACTCCGGCGCGCTCCACAAATTCACCGGTGTCTTCAAGGGCACGCCCGCCGAAGTCACCACCAGCCCATGGCCTGTCATCGTCAACGCCGCCTACTCTCTTTCCCAGCCCGTGCTCGATTCCGTCTCCGGCAAAATCTTCATCGGCAACACGGGCGGCTATTACTATTCCGTGAACGCCTCCACCGCTGCTATCTCCGGCGCTTCCGCGCAGCTCGATTTCGTCTATGGCCTGTGGGACGCTCCCCTGGTCGATTCCAGCGCCCAGATGACCTACGCCTTCGCCGGCAACGACGGCCAGACGAACTGCTACGACGAATATAGCGGCGAATACGGTTGCAGCGGCGTCTTTTCCTTTCCCACCAGCTTTACTGATCTCGCCAATGTGGAAACACAGGTGTATGTTGGCTATTACCCGCTCTTCACCGGGGCTTTCGATAACATCTATCTGACTTCCAATGCATCCAGCCCCACCGGCCACCTCTATGTCTGCGGCGAGACTGACTACGACTTCGTCCAGACCCTGAATCAGATCCCCATCAGCGCCAATGTGATGGGTGGCCAGTCGGTCAGTTCCTATTACCTGGGCGATGGCTACCCCTGCTCGGCGGTTACCGAGTTCTATAATTCGAATCAAGCCAAGGACTATATCTTCCTGAGTGTGGAAGGCGCTTACCAGGGTTGCACCCAGGACACCGGCTGCGTCTTCGGCTTCAACGTCACCAGCGGCGCCGTGCCCACCGCCCCCACCGCCGGCAGCGCCGAAGCCGGAGGCACCAGCGCCATCGTGATCGACAACGCCAGCGCCGCCGCGGGCGCGTCCCAAATCTACTTCACCACCCTCGGCAATACCGGAACCTGCGCCACCTCCGCCAGCACCGGCTTGTGCGCCGTCCAGACTTCCCAATCGGCGCCATAAATACTTCGCCAGCCGTATGACATCGGCAATCACCGTAAGACAAGAGGGCTGGGGCCCTGTCATACACAGGCAAACGCGTGATTACGCCATCTTAGTAACTCCGGCCAGTCCGATTTGTCGATTTCGGATGATAAACTTCGCCTTCCCTATAGCTTTCCACGGATTTGCCCCTTATAATGAATGGCAATTGTGTTCAGCGCTTCCTATAACAGTATTCGGCCCTCAAGCATCATTTGTTCTGTAAACAAACGTAAGACAAACAGGAGTAACCAATGAGCCGTTTCCAAGAGACCAACCGGGTAACTCAACAGCCCGAAATCGCCCCGGGCGCGAAGAAACCATATCAGAAGCCCGCCGTGCGCTACGAGCGTGTCTTCGAAACCTCGGCCCTCACCTGCGGCAAAGTCCAGACCACCCAGTCCGGCTGCCACCAGAACAGGAAAACGTCGTAGCCCGCCGGCCGCGATGAAAGGATCTTTCAGAGAGGAAAAGCGAACATGAACCTCAGCCAACCTAACCTTCGCCGGCTCTCCATCGGGCTCACGATGGGAGCCCTCGTTGCCCTCGGCCTGCTGCTATATACGCCTGTCTTCGGCGATTACTCCCGCATCCTGATTACCAGCAAGATCGACGAAACCCAGTTGGTCCGGCTCCGCGGCAACACCCGCCCGGAAGCCAACCCCAAGTTCGACCGGGGCCGAGTGGATGACAGCTTCCCCATGCCGCACTTGATGTTGCAGTTGAAGCGTGCGCCCCAACTGGAGCAGGAGTTCGCCCAGTTCACCGAATCGCTCACCGACAAAAACTCCCCCAACTTCCGCCACTGGATGCTGGCTTTCGAACAAGGGGAGAAGTACGGCGTGGCGCAGGAAGATATCGACACCATCACGCAATGGCTTGAGTCTCACGGCTTCACGGTCGATGGCGTCCAGCCCAACAAAATGGTGATGGAGTTCTCCGGCACGGCCGGCCAGATCCGCGAAGCCTTCCACACCGAGATTCACTACCTCGAAGTGGGCGGCCAGTCGCACTTCGCCAACATGAGCGATCCACGGATTCCCCGCGCGCTCGCGCCCGCCGTCGTCGGCGTGGTGTCCATGCACGATTTCAAGCCGCACCCGCACCTGGTGCCCCGCGGCAACTATACGTTTTCCGGCTGCGGCTCCAACTGCTATGCGCTGGTGCCCGCCGACTTCCAGACCATCTACAACCTGAATCCGCTGTACCGGCAGGGAATCAACGGCAAAGGCCAGACCATCACCGTGGTGGAGTCCTCCGATACCTACAGCACCGATGTAGCCACCTACCGCAGTACGTTTCTCACCGGGTACACGGGCGGCACTGTGACAAAATCGAATCCGAGCGGCAGCTCCGCTTGCACCGATCAAGTTAACGCCGCGGACGGCGAGGCGGACCTGGATGCGGAGATTGCCAGCGCCATAGCGCCCAACGCGACCATCGTGGTAGCAGTATGCGATCAAGGCCCGCTGAATGCGGTCCAGAATCTGGTCAACTCCG
>JBEKYC010000036.1:0-69369 GCA_049511415.1 Bryobacteraceae bacterium
GCCTGTTTGACGTGCGTCCCCAGCACCTGGCGCAGCGCGGCGTGGAGCAGATGCGTGGCGGTGTGGTTGCGCATGGTGGATAAGCGCAGGGGCGCGGCGACTTCCGCGCGCAGTTCGTCGCCCACCTGGATCGGGGCGAGGGACAGGATACGGTGCACGATCAGCCCGGGGGGACCGTAATAGGCGGTTTCCACATCCGCCACCTTGTCGCCGTTCGAGGCGAACAGGCTGCCGCGGTCGCCCACTTGACCACCGGTCTCGGCGTAGAACGGGGTTTGATCTAGTAACAACTCGGCGCGGACCCGGGCACCTATCGAATGCTGCGGCAGACCTCCGACTATCAGCCCCTCGACGCGCGAGGTGGCGTCGAGCGCTTCGTAGCCTAGGAATTTGGTACGGCCTCGCTCGGCCCACGGCTGATAGGCTATGGCCAAGGAGCCCTTCGCGACGCCGACCTTCCAGCTCGCGCGGGCACGGTCGCGCTGGCGCTCCATTTCGCGGTCGAAGCCCTCACGGTCAATGGCCAGGCCGCGCTCGCGGGCCATATCCTCCTGCTCGTCGAGCGCCAGCCCGTAGGTATCGTAGAGTTTGAATGAGAGAGCACCGGGAATCGCGTGATCCGCCAGGGATTTGATTTCGTCGTTGAAGACGCGCTCGGCCACCAGGAACGTCGTGGCATAACGGTGCTCTTCTTCTTTCACAATGCGCGCCACGCGCTGCACGCTTTCGAGCAACTCCGGATAGGCCGGCTTCATCAGCTCGGCGACACTGCCGGTGAGCTTGTAGAGAAACGGCTCTTCGACGCCTATCAGACGCACGTTGCGCATGGCGCGGCGCATAATTTTGCGAAGGACATAGCCGCGGCCTTCGTTGGAGGGCAGCACGCCATCGTGGATCAGAAAAGCGGCAATGGTCCGCCGCGATACGCAACGCGGTATCCACGCGCGGGTCGGCGCCGTAGGATACGCCGAACATATCGGCCGCGCGGGCGATGATCGGAAAAATCAGGTCCGTATCGTAAACCGACAGCTTGCCTTGCAGCACAGCCGTGGTGCGGTCCAATCCCATGCCGGTGTCGATGGAGGGCCGCGGCAACGGCGTAAGCACGCCGCTCGAATCGCGGTTGAACTGCATGAAGACCAGGTTCCAGATTTCGACGTAACGGTCGTCGCTGGTGTGGGGAAAGACCTCGTGTTCGCAGCCCGGCGAGTTGGCTTCCGGCCCCATGTCGTAGAAGATCTCGGAACACGGGCCGCAGGGGCCGGTATCGCCCATCTGCCAGAAATTGTCCTTTTCGTCGAGGCGGAAGATGCGATCTTTGGGGACGCCGGCGACCTTCTGCCAGAGATGCTCGGCCTCGTCGTCCTCACGAAAAACGGTGACGTACAGGCGATCCTTGGGCAGGGCGAAGTCCTTGGTGACCAGTTCCCAGGCGAAATCGATGGCATCGGCTTTGAAGTAATCGCCGAAGGAGAAATTGCCCAGCATTTCGAAGAAGGTGAGATGCCGGCGGGTGTGGCCGACGTTTTCCAGGTCGTTATGCTTGCCGCCGGCGCGCACGCATTTCTGCGCTGTCGTGGCGCGGTTATAGTCGCGTTTTTCGAGACCGAGGAAGGTGTCCTTGAACTGGTTCATGCCGGCGTTGGTGAACAGCAATGTGGGATCGTTCGCCGGGACGAGCGACGAACTGCGCACCACGCGGTGGCCGCGCGCGGCGAAGAAGTCGAGGAAGCGTTGCCGGATGTCGTGACCTGTCACTCTTTCATTCTAGCGGGCGGGAGGCGCTCTGCGCAGCGATGCTGCCCTTTCCATAGCGCGGGATTGATGGCATCATAGAGTCATGCCGACGGCTCCGATGAGCTTTTCTCTGGCAATAGAATACTACCGGGAAGAAGATGGCCGCTGGTTGGCCGACATCGCGGCCCTGCCGGGTGTGACCGCATATGGACGCACGCGAAGGCAGGCCACAGCGGCCGTAGAGGCGCTGGCTCTGCGGCTGATTGCCGACCGGTTGGAACATGGCGAAGCTGTTCCCGGCCCGATGAGCGTTTCTTTCGTTGCCGCCTGAAAAGACATTCCAGAAGTGGCCCTCCACCGAGGCTCGCGCGGCGCTGGCTGGATTGCTCCGCATTGGGTGGACAATCAAACGTCAGAGCGGTACGTCGCACCGCATTCTGGCGCGGCCGGGTTGGCCGGATGTGTTGTTCGCCTACCATGATAGAGTCACTCTCGGTCCCGCAGCGATGAGAGTATTGGCCAAAAAGACCGGACTGATGCCCGGGGATCTTTGAACGACGCAGAGTCCGAAAATCCTTAACGTGTGGGAACTGGCGGCGCCGTAATTCGTATTATCAGTTAAGCCCATGTGGAATGATCTTCGTTACGCTTTTCGTACCCTCGCCCGGGAGCGCGGCTTCGCCGCCATGGCGGTGTTGAGCCTGGCGGTCGGCATTGGCGCCAATACGGCCATATTTTCGGTGGTGAACGGCGTGCTCTTGCGTCCACTGGCGTACCGCGAGCCGCAGCGGCTGGTGGCCATCCGCGAGGTGGTTCCCAAGCTGGTGCACTTGTATCCGAGCTTGCCGGTCAATTTGAACCACTACTTCGAGTGGCGCAAGCATTGCGCGGCGCTGGAGTCGGTAGCCGTGGTGCGGACCTCCACGTTCAATCTGACCGGCACCGGCGAGCCGGAACTGCTCAACGGCGCGCTGGTTTCGGCGAACATCTTTCACGTCCTGGGCGTAAACCCGCGCTTGGGCCGTGCGTTCCTGGACGAAGAGGATCCCGAGGGGCACGATCGGGTGGTGGTAATCAGCGACTCGTTGTGGCGGCGGCGTTTCGGCGCCGACCCGTCTCTGGTGGGACGGAATATCCTGCTGGGTGGACGGCCGCATCTGGTGGTGGGCATCCTGGCGCCGGACTTCCGGTTCTTCGTGCAGACTGGCTTGGGCTTCGACGGACTGGGTCCCAAGACCGAGATCTTCCGGCCGTTGGGCTATTCCAAAGACGACCTGGAAGACTGGGAAGGCGACTTCAATTGGGCGGGCATCGCACGCCTGCGCCCGGGCGTCTCGCCGCAGCAGGCCATCGCGCAGTTGAATGCGATACAAGCGCAGATCGGCACGCACCTTACCGAGAAGATGGATCTGCACGTGGCGCTCGCTTCGCTGCAGGAAGACATCGTCGGTCCGGCGCGGCGCGGTTTGCTGGTACTTCTGTCGGCGGTGGGCGCGGTGTTGCTGATCCTGTGCGCGAACCTGGCGAATCTTTCGCTCGCGCGGGCGGCCGGACGCGCGCGGGAATCCGCCATCCGCACGGCATTGGGCGCCGGACGGCTGCAACTGATGTGGCAAACGCTTACCGAAAGCCTGCTGCTGGCGCTGGTGGGCGGCACGCTGGGGATCGCGCTGGCGGTTTGGGGCGTGCGGGTTCTGTTGAAGACCGCGCCGGTGGATCTGCCGCGCGTGGATGAAGTGAGCGTCGACTGGCGGGTGCTGAGCTTCGCGCTGCTGATCTCGCTCGTCACCGGCGTGGTCTTCGGGATTCTGCCGGCCCTGCGCAGTGCCGGCGCGCATCCGCAGGAAGCGCTGAAATCCGGCGGATACACGAACACGGAAGGCCGGCGCAGCGTGCGTCTGCGCGACGTGCTCGTAGGCGTGGAAGCGGCCCTGAGCGCCATGCTGCTGATCGCCGCGGGGCTGCTGCTCGGTAGCTTCGTGCGGCTGATGCACGTGGATAAAGGCTTCAATATCGAGCGCGTGCTGGCCGTGGATCTGGCCATGCCCGCCACCAAGTACAAAGAGCAGGCGCAGCAGGCGGCGTTCTTCGAACGGGTGCTGGAGAAGGCGCGCGCCTTGCCGGGCGTCGAATCGGCCGGATTTGTCTCCACGCTTCCGCTGCAGGGCGAGACCTGGATCGATATGGCCTCCGCCGAAGGCGACCAACGGCCCCTGTGGGAACGGCCCATGGTGAATGTGCGCTTCGTCAGTCCGGATTACTTCAAGACGCTGCGCATCGCGTTTCGCGAAGGCGCCAGCTTCGACGACAGCCAGCGCAACCGCAAGGTGGTGATCGTCTCGCAGGGTTTGGCGCGGCGCTTGTGGGCCGGTCAAGCGGTGGGACGGCGTATGCAGCAGAATAACTGGCTGGAAGAGGTGGTGGGCGTGACGGCGGACATCCGCAGCACCAGCCTGGACAAGGATCCCGTGCTGATCATCTACATTCCGTATTGGCAGCGCGTGGGCCGGCTGTCTTCGTCGCTGCTGATCCGCACCGCCATGGACCCGCACGGTATCGCCACGGCAACCCGGGAAGCCATACGGCAGGTGGATGGCGATGTGCCCGTGCCGCAAATGCGGACGATGCAGGAAGTGATGGCGAGCTCGGTGGCGCAGCGCCGCTTCCAGATGATGCTGGTGGCGCTGTTCGCCTGCGCCGCGCTGGCCCTGGCCGGCTTCGGCATTTACGGCGTGGTGTCGTATTCGGTAGCGCGGCGACGCACGGAAATGGGCATACGGATGGCGTTGGGAGCCGGTGCGGCGGGCCTGCAGCGCATGGTGCTTTGGCAAGGCATCCGGCCGGTAGCGGCGGGACTGGCGGCGGGTATCGTGATGGCCTTGGCGGCCGGCCGGGCGCTCAGCAGCCTGCTCTTTGAGATGAGCGCGCGCGATCCGCTCACCATCGGAGGCGTGGCGCTGGTGTTGTTGCTGGTGGCAGCGGCGGCCGCGCTGGTTCCGGCGCGCCGGGCTACCCGCGTGGATCCGTTGACGGCACTCCGGTTTGAGTAAGCGGGATCGCGGCTAGCAGCGCCTCCGCGGGCGCGTTGTCGCCGAAGGTGGCACTTATGTGGGCATAGCGATCCACATCGCCCGGACTGAATACGAAGCTGCCGCCCAGTTGGAACGGATCCTGGCCGAGCTTGTGCTGGCGATGCCCGGCGGCGCTGGCGCGTTTGCGCGCGGCGTTGTTTTCCGCGCGCAGCAGGTGCAGCAGGTTGGCGCTGCGCAGGTGCGCGGCACGGTAGGCCATGCGGTCGGCATCGATCAGCAGCGGGAAAGCGATGCCGGTCTCTTCACGGAACGCCTGCGCATACCTGGCATCGCCCAAGCCGATGGCCGCCAGGCTGGCGCCCCGGTCCCGAAACTCCTGTTCGCGTGCGCGCAACTGCGCGACGTGCTCGCGGCAGAAGATTCAACCGTAGTGCCGCAGGAACACGACCACCGCCGGCTGCCGCTCCCAAAGCGATCCCAGGCGAACATTGCCGCCCGCGGCTTCCGGTAAGACGATCGGCGACAGTGCCGCAGCCAGCATGATGTTTATTGGTCCTTGGCGCAGGTGAAGTTGGCGGCGTCGTCCGTGCTGCCCGAACCTTTATAGTGCGCGGTCAGAGGGAAGGCGCACAACGGCCGTGTGCGCAAGATTTCACTCTTCGGGTTCAGATCGCTCTTGCGCTTGGCGGCGATGATGCGTTCGGGCGCCACGCCGTGTTCGACCCAGCGCTCGAGCGCCGCATCCATACCGCTATCCGCGTCGCCCGTGGAGACGCTCAGTTGCCCGAAGCTATTAGGTCCCGATCCGCCGCCGCAATGCTGCATGCCCGGCACCATGAAGAGACGCACGAAACTGTTGGCTTCGGACGCGCCCATCTGCTCCACCACGCGGCCGTAATAGTTGATGGTATTTTGCGGAGCGATGGCGGCGTCACTCCAGCCGTGATAGAGGATCAGTTTGCCGCCGCGCTTGCGAAAACCGCTCAAGTCGGGATCGGTGGCGTTCATATTGCGGCTCTGCTTGTCGTCGGACGCCTTGACATCGCGGTCCGCATCGAACGTGTGATAGTCCCAATTGGCGTTGTCAAAGATCATGTTCTTGTAGTACTGCGTCCCGAAGACATACATGAGACTCTTCTCGGGCGCGCCTCCGGTGATCCACACCGCCCAACCGCCGAACTCGGCCTCGCCTCCGGGCGAGTAGCCAGGGAAGATGGAGCCATGCGCATTGTGGCCGCCGGCATATAGCTTTTTGAGCGCGGCTACCTGCGGCGCGGTGAGGCAACTATCGGTTTCGTCGCCGTGGCACAGCAGCACACTGGGATCGAAGTGGCAGCGCGCCGGATTCTCGATGACGCCATCCTTCACGCCATCGAGCGCGTCGCAGGCCGCCAGCGCCGCGTCTTGAATCGCGCGCAATTTGCTGACGGGTATGTAGCTGTCCTTATCGCCCGTGAGCGCCAGTTGATCCCAGGCGGCGTTGGCCAGCAGATGCGTCCAGTAGTTGGCGGGCGCGCCGGCGATGATGCCGTCGTAATCTCCCGGATAGCGCTCCGCCTCCATCAGCGCCTGGCGACCGCCGTTGGAGCAGGAACTGAAGTACGCACGCTTGGCCGGCTCTCCGTAATAGGCGCGAATGATGGCTTTGGCGTCGACCGCGGTTTCATGTATGGCGCGATAGCCGAAATCGGCGATCTTGTCCGGATGATCGAGCGCCCAGGAGGCGTCCGTGCCGCCGGCTTCGTGTCCGGTATCCGTACTGGCCGTGGCGTATCCGCCGGCGAGGGCGAGGCCCAGCTGCGCATATTCGATGGCGCCCGCGAAACCGCCATTTCCCATCCCCTGAAATTTGCCGTTCCAATTGTTGGCCGGCATCCAGACTTCAAAGAGGATGTTCGAATCGGGGGCAGGCTTGATGACTCCGGATACGCGGCAAAAGGCCGGCAGATCGGACATCTTCTTGCCCGCCGGCGTGGTAAATGCTCCGGCGGCGACGGACTCGGCATGGCTGATGGTGGTGGCTTTCAGACCGAGCCTGACAATTGCTTCGCAGGACTCGGGGGACGGGGCGGCGGTTGCCAGGCATGCGGCGGCGAAGGCTAGCGCGGTGAGACAGGAAAGTTTTTGGAATGTCATACGCAGACGGCTTCCTATTGAATATAGACCAAAGCGGAGGATGTGGGCGGGGTGATCGAGCTAATGCGGATGAGTTCACCAAACATGCCTGCGATCGCTCCCCTTTCGGGAGGACGAGTGGGTAGGCGGCGTGCTCTCGTTCGGCGAAGGGGAGGACCCCAGCCATCACCGTCACGTTGCGCGCCGAACGGTGCACGATGGTGAACCTTGATCCTGACTCGGCAAGGCCCGCTCCAGAAGTGATGAATGCCATTGTTCGCGCGAACCAGAACTACGCCGGAATCTACGGCGCGGTCACTCGCGTCGGTCGATTAGCGGCCCGGGCGGGCAATCATCCTCCGAGGGCGCATGGTCACCGTTTTGACGCTCGGACATATCTGTCCGATACTAATAGGGTGAGGGGTGCGGAATTTGAGCGGCGCGTTCAGAAGTTGGCGCGGCGCAAGGACGTCACCTGCCACTTTGTGAGCGATAAGGGCAAGGGCAGTCACGGCCGTTTGTATTTCGGCGGAGAATTTACGACGTTGAAGGACCGGAAGAAGGAGATCGGCCGCGACCTACTGGCAAAGATGTGCCGCGACCTGAATATCGATCCGCATGACCTATTGAGAGGCAAACCAATGTCCGCATTTGCATATCCGGCTAAATTCACGGCTGGCTCTGACGGCCGCATTCTGGTCGAGTTCGTGGACCTTCCGCGTGTCGCCACGGACGGCAAGGACGATCCGGAGGCTATGGAAGAAGCCATGGATGCACTGGGATCGGATCTTTCGATCCGCTTGTCGCGCCGGGAGGAGATTCCCGCGCCCTCAGCCCCGGTACGTGGCCAGCGCCTGGTGCCGGTACCGCTTTGGCTCGCGCCGAAGCTGGCGCTCTACCTCGCTATGCGTGAGCGGCAAGTGAACAACTCCGAATTGGCGCGCCGTCTTGGGGTTCACGAGCGCGCGATCCGGCGCATGCTCGATCCCGGCCACGCTTCGAAGGCGAAGAAAATCCAAGCCGCGCTGACGGCCTTGGGCAAGCAGATGACCGTAGAAGTCCGCGACGCGGCGTGAGGCGGCGATGGCCTGGTTGGGGGGGCAAGGAGCGCAGATCATATCACGCCTCGACTGGCATTCGTGAGCCCGCGTGCCATCCTCACCAGCTTGTCGCGTAAAGGGTCCTTTGTTCAACACGAAGACCGACCTCTATGCCGGTCTTTTGATCTGTGATCGTTGAACGCCTGCGCGACGACTTCCCTGGCTTTTGCACAGAGCGGGTCAGACTTTGTGAAGCCGTAACCTTCGGCAACGAGAGCGGCTTCCGTGAAACTCTCAATGTCAGTTGGCGGCGATGCGGCAAGCTTCTCGATCTCGACCGGTGGCAGACAGAAACCGAACTTTATACACAATCGCGAAAGGACATCCCGCACCTCTTGCGGCTCAAGAACTGCGTGGATGTGTTTCAGTCGGGTGCGCTGGTGTGCGGACATGCTCATATTGTCGAACGCCGAAAGTCATTGCTGCTGACTGTTCACGGCGCTCGTCTCACAATGGGTACTTTTCAGCCAAAAACTGAATAAGGCTACCACGCCGATGTGGGAGTCTGGCAAGTATCTTCCATCAACGACCCATCCAAGCGCACGACGCGGCGTCTGAAATCCTCGCCCACGAGTCGAACCGTGTTTGTGCGCGCGAATCCAGCCTTCTCGAAAGCACGCAACGATCTAAGATTTTCCTCCTGGGGATCTGTAATGACCGCGGCGATGCGTCTGCAAAGACGATTTGCCGGATGAACTCGCGGACCGCTGCCGGCCCTAATCCCAATCCCGTCATGTCGTATTCCCCAATGGCGAGGTCGATACCAGCCGAGGCTGGTCCCGTGTTTAGTTGCAGTGCGTGCTCCGGGTAGTCCGACCAGAGATACCATTGAATCCAACCCACTGGCCGTCCCGCATGTTGCAAGATGAAAACATGGGTGGGTTCAGCGCCGTCAATTCGCGGGGCGTATTTGGCCTCAACGCCCGCGAGATCAAGACGTTCGTGCCACCAGGCATCCACGTGGGACGCGCTGAGCCATTGCTGAAGTAAAGGGAAGTCGGATCGGGCGAGGGGGCGAAATGAGATGGGGGCCTGCATCAGAGCGTCCGGTTTCGTAGTCTAGTCTTTCCCAATGTCCGCTTTGATCCCGTCTACGCTCCGCTTAATCGACTGGACCCTCTGAACCGCCGTGCCGGGGTCGATGTAAATCAACTGGAAGCCGTGTGCGAGATAGAGGCTTTCGTGAAGCTCTCCAAATCGGATGGCGTCGGCCAGGCTGATGCGCCGGGCTTCGGTCGGCGTCATAAATCCGAGGCTGCGAACAAAGAACACTTCCAGCCGGTAGACCTTATCGCGGCAGATCCGCTCCATCTCGAAGCGCACAGCGTCGGATGGCGGGTAGTCGAGCCATTGGGCCAAAGCGAGCGTGCAAATCGGGGAGCGATCATAGAACTGGATTGCTGCGGAGTCGCCCAGTTCGATCTGGCGACGCCTCTGCGTCTCGACTATGGCGTCGATGAACCGGGGATCGGTCCAGGGCTGATCAATGCCCCGCTGCTGCCACGCGGCGATCACGTCCGTGGCAGCTTCATCCGCAGTGGCAAAGCCGTCCGCGGCGAGATGCCGGAGTATGGTGGTCTTGCCGGCGCCCGGCGGCCCGCTAATTATGAATCGATCGGCCACGCCGGGATCGCGCCAATCAGAATCCGCCGCGCGGCCGGTAGCCGGGGCGCGACCTCACGCGGTACTTCTTGCCCACATCCGACACGATCTCCACGGTGATCTTGCGGAATCCCTCATTCGGGTTCGGCTGCGGATAGTAAGTGACCGTGTACGAGTTACCCAGATCCTCGCGGATGGATTCGAAGGCTTCCACCTGTTTCTGCCAGGTCTTGGCCCAGTAGGCTTTGCCGCCGGTGTGCGTGGCAATGCGCCGGAACACGCCGCTCGAGATCGGGTCCTTATTCACTTCGTTGGTCGAAATCACGTAAATCGGGATGCCTTCGTCTTCCGCCACCGCGCGCACGTCGTCGGGCGCCACCATGCTGGCGTTGTCGGGGCCGTTCGAGAAGACGATCACCACCTTGCGGCCAGGCACCTTAGCGGCATCCCGCAGGGTGAGCAGCAGGCAGTTATACAGCGCCGTGTCGTCGCCGGCCACGGATTGGCGCAGTCCGCCGATGGCGTCGTTGCGGTCGCGGGTCAGCGAGGCGGCGCGGGACAGGTTCCGGCTGAAAGTGTACACCGCCACGGAATCGGCGCGGTCCAGGCCGCGCACAAAATCCGCGATGGCGTCTTCGGCGTACACGAAACCGCGATACATGAAGTTGCTGGTATCGAAAAGGACGAAAACGTTGGTGCCGACGAATGCGTCGCTATGCAGATCGATGCCGGGATTGCCGGGCGCTTCCGCGGGTTCGCCGGCCGTCAGCGGACGGGTGCTGCCGTCGGCCAGCACCTGCACGGGCGGCTTGGTGCCTTCCGCGAAGGTGGCCATCTTCTGCACAATGCCGTCTTCGTAAATTTTGAAATCCGTGTTCTTCAGGCCATTGATGTAACGGTTATGGCTGTCGGTGACTGTGAAGCTCTCGACCACCATATCCACTTTCACGCGGAACACGGGATGCTGCGCATCCTGGGCCTTCAAGAGGGCCGCGCCGGTAGCGGTTGCCAGGAAACCGCGCCGCGAAATCAGGTTCATGAGATTCACCCTTGCATCACTCCCGCTCATGGCCGCGTCTCCGAAGTTTTCTCCAGGGTCATCAACTGCCCGCGGCTCTTGGCGCGAACATCGTCACCCACCGTGCGCAGCGAGCGCAGCAGCGCCGGCCAATCCTCCAGGTGCGAGGCGAAGATGTGCTCCACCAGCTTCTGGGTCCACTCCGGGATGCGCACGTTAAGCTGGGAAGGCGGCGTATAAGTCTCGTCGGCCAGTTCGGCCCAGAACAGGCTGTTGGACTCCCAGCTTTCCGCCAGAATGCGGCTGGAATAGCCCATCAGCGTGGGGAACGTCCGCAAATGCAACAGTTCGAGCCTGTAGGAGTTAGCCAGGGTCGGCTTGGGACTTCCGAAGACCGCTGAAATCGCCCGATCACTCACCTCTTGTGGCGCTGCCGCGGCGATCCGGTGGATTTCCGCCAAAAGCGGCGAAGGCGCGCTCTTGGCGTCGTCGCCCATTTTCGCGGCCAGCACGAACAATTCCGAAGGCGTCACCTTATTCAACGCGGCGGCTACCTCGCCGCTCTCCAGCAGCGTCCGGACCTGTCCCAAGCGTCCCGGCGATGTTTGCGAGCTCAATATATCCAATGACCGCCGGCGCAGTTCCGGATCGATGGCGCTTATGGCCAGCAGCGACTCGCCATAGCGCATGTGCAAGCCCACCCAATGCACCTGGGCCGGCGTTACGCTCCACCAGCGCGGCACCACGGCGCTCAGCATAATCTGCGGCACCAGATCACCCCAGATCAAAGCCTGGGTCTGATCCGGCACCAGAAAATTCTGCTCGGCTTCCGCCAGCGCATAAGGCAAGCCCGTCAGCGAACCGACCAGCCGGCCACCGGCATTGGACGGCCAGCCCGAGCCGAAAACCTCGGTGCCGCGCCACATCCGGTTGCTGGTCTGCACCCCCAGGAAATCGTGCCCGCGCACGAACATGGGATTCGTGTACAGAACTTCGGCGCCCGGCGGCGCATAGTGCGCGTAGTTATAGGCCACCAACGTGTCGCGCAGCACCGGCGCCAGCAGCCCGCGCAGGTCCCGCAACTTGTCGCCGCCGGCCTTGTCGGAAGCGGCGCGCAGATTCATCTTGCGCTCCGCATCGACATGCTTGTCGGTCCAATAGCCGAACGACAACGAGTTCTTCTCGATCGGCGACAACGACGCGCGAGACAGCGGCACTTCTGCCATACGAGTGGTTATGCGCGCCAGCAATGCCGCATTCAGCTTGCCCGGCTGTCCGTTTTCCAGTTGGCTGCCCAAGGCCAGCAGGTCGTCCAATGAAATAATGTGCTGCGATTCCAGGATACGGATCATCTCCTGGACCACCTGGGTGTGCGATTCCACGTCCGCGGGATTCGCCGCGCCCGCCAGCAGATTGAGGAAACGCTCCTGCGCGGGACCGCCCGCCGGCGAGCCGGTAGCGGCCAGCAACACCTTCACGCCGTCCCGCCCCGCATCGAACAGGCCGCGATCGTCATGCACATCGGCGAAGGGCTTCAGGATACCCTGGAACGCTTCGTCAGCCTTGCCGGCCGGCAGACTGCCGAGGCGCGCAAAGATCTGCCAGAGCCCCACCAGGGATTGCATGGTTCCCAAGGCGTCCGCCCGCAGCATGGTATCTTTGATGCGCCCGATATCTTCCGCCGTATCCAGGAATTGCACGATGGATTTGTCGGTCAGCGTCGCGGCATCGTTGAAGATGGCGTATTGGCTGCCATAGATATGGTAGTCGCGGGCCAGCCGGTCGGCGGTCTCGGGGGCCAGCGGCTTGGCGTGCGACCGGTCCAGGTCGCTGAGCGCCAGAAAGATCTTCAACGGCTCGTTCTCCACCGCTTTTCGGGTCAATCCGAACAAGGCCTCCAGCACATCGTCCGGGTCCCTCCAGGCCACCGCCGCGCGCGTCAACTTCGCATCGTACTTTCCCTGCTGATGGCTGGCGAAAAGATCCTTCCAGACCTGCAAATTGCCGGGAACGTGCGGGCGGCCGTCGGGATCCATCCAGAACCGGGTGGTGAGCAGCATCATGTCGGCGTTGGCGCGAAAGACCGGGCGCGCCGGCCCCGGACTGGTCACCTTGCCGCGAATGGCCGCGTAAAAGCGCTGCAAGCGGGCCGGCTCGGTCAGATAATCTCTTACGGGGCCGTTGATGCGCGCCAAGGCATCAAAGTAGCTGGCCAGCCAGCCGTCGTCCCTGGCGAGCAGTTTCTCAAAGAAAGCCCCGCCCAGGTCCGGCGCTGCGCCCGCCAGTGTTCCCCATGCCGCCGCGCTGCGCGAGTCCCCCGGAACCACGGCTTTGCCGCCGCGAATCTCGAACATGCCGCCAAAAAAGTCCAACACGTGCGCATAGGCCTTCAGGCGCGCAATGGGAATGCTCTTGCGAAACTCCGCCGCGGTTTCGCTATCCAGCTTGGACATTCCCAAATAGAGCCGGCACAGCGCCGGATCGGAAAGCAGCAAATCGATGAACTCTCCGGCATCCTTTTCTTTTATGGACAACCAATAGCCGGCGCTGAACAGCACCGGCACGCGCGCCGGATGGAAATCGTAAATAAACGGCCGGTTGGTGCGCAGCGCCTGTTCCAGGCCCGGTAGAGGAAATCCCGAATCGGTGGTCAGAAAGGCCCGCGTAGCGTTGACCGTTTCCAGCACCAGTTCACTGCCGCATCCGCCGCGCATGCGAAAGCCCAGGATGCGCAACAGTTCGCCGGTGTTGGGCGAATCGCAGGTGTCCAACTTGATAATTTTCTCCGCGCCGGCGAAGGTGGTTAACTCGCGCGCTTGCGACAAGTAACGGTGCACGAGTTTCAAATACTCGGTCTGTTCCAGGGCCTCGTTGCTGTGCGATGCCTGGTATCCGTTGGTGACCACGTTGCGCGCCAAAGCAGGCAACACGTCGTCGGGCAGCGCATCGCCGGCGATGGCCGACATGCGGCTGAATGAGTGCAGCGGACCAGGGATTTCGATGTATTCGCGATTGCCTTCACCGGCATTTGCCGGAGGAACTGGAGCCGTGAAATCCGCACCCGCCTCCCGGAGAATTCCTAGATAGCTGTCAGCGGCGCTCCGGTCGCCGGCCAGCAACGATAATTCCGCCAGCCGTCGCGCGACAGCCACACGTTCGGCGCGGTGCGCGGGCCCATCCAACGCCGCCAGCAATTTGGTGTAGGCTTCCTTCGCGGCCGCATCGCCGTGAAGATCCAGAAATTCGGCATACTCGGCGAGCGCGGAAATATCAGTCGATGCCTGCGCCGCACGCGCTAATAAACCACGCGCACCCATGACATCGCCTGACGCTTCCAATTGCCGGGCGCGATCCAGGTTCTGACCCGCCGGCAGCATTGAAACAAACACAAAAACATTGAGAATCGCGACCCAGGAGGACTTCATGATGGTTCCCGTACCCGTGGTGTTTTACTTTAGCATGTCCGGTTGGGATGTGGTGATCGCGAGATGTAAATCCGGTAACGGAGGATTCGCCCGGGAAGAGAGGGTAACGCGATTAGGGACTCTGCAGGTTGGTAGGGCGCGCGTTACCCCCGGTGTTTGGCTTTAGTAACCCAAGCTTATGAGCATAGTTTCGAAATTATTTAGATCTTGCGCGTTTTCGTACTTTTGTGAGATTTGTACGTACTGGACTGCCTGACGCGACGGGCGCCGTTGCCTCGGTTAAGCCCGGCGAGCCTGCTACCATCAGGAACAGGCTGAGTTGTGAAGACCATTTTCCACGTGGACATGGACGCGTTCTTCGTATCCGTCGAAGAACTGTTCGATCCATCGCTCAAGGGCAAACCCGTGGTTGTGGGCGGCCGTCCCAATGAGCGCGGCGTGGTATCGGCTGCGTCTTATGCGGCGCGCAAGTTCGGCGTGCATTCGGCCATGCCGTTGCGCACCGCCGCGCGCTTGTGCCCGCAGGCGATTTTCGTGGATGGCCATCCGGAGCGCTACCGCGAATGCTCCGCGCACGTGCACGAGGTGCTCGGCCGCTTCTCGCCGCTGGTCGAAATGGCTTCCATCGACGAAGCGTACCTGGATATGTCCGGCACCGAACGCCTGCTGGGACCGCCCCTGCGCGCCGCTCACACGCTGCACGAAACCATGAAATCCCAAACCCGCCTGAACTGCTCGATCGGTATCGCGGCCTCGCGCCTGGTGGCCAAGGTGGCATCCGATCAAGCCAAACCCAACGGCGTGTTGTGGATTCCGGCTGGTTGCGAGGCGGCCTTTCTGGCGCCGTTGGACGTGCGCAAGATCCCAGGCGTGGGCAAGGTCACGGAGCAGAATCTGCACACGCTTTCGATTCGCAAGGTCGGCGATCTGGCGCAGCTGGACGAGCGCTACCTGGAAGAGCGCTTCGGCAAGTGGGGGCTGGCGCTGGCCGGTAAGTCGCGCGGCCTGGATGCGGGCGGCTGGTTCGACACGGCGATCGGCGAAGACGTTGGCCCCAAGTCCATTAGTCACGAACATACTTATAACGAAGACACCAACGACCTGGTGGTGTTGGAGTCCACCCTGGCGAAGCTTTCGGAGATGGTCGGTCGGCGTTTGCGGGAGCATGGTCTGCGCGCGCGCACGGTGCAGCTCAAGCTGCGCTATGCGGACTTTTCGACGATCACGCGGGCGCATTCGATCGACCGGCCCACGCAGCTCGATACCGAAATCTTCAATCAGGCGCGGGCGCTCTTCTTGAAAAACTGGAAGCCGGGCGCGAAGGTGCGTCTGCTCGGTGTGCATGCCGCGTCCTTTGAAGAGGTACAGGATCAGATGGATCTCCTCGACGAAGGCAAACATACGCGCTGGGAGCAGGCGCTGGCCGCGGCCGACCGGCTGCGCGACAAGTACGGCGATTCGGCGGTGTCGCTGGCGGCGGGCATGAAAGGCGTGTTCCGCGAACGCGTGCACGAAGCCGACCCGCGGCGGGTGAAGCGCTGAATGCCGAACCAAATTCATGTCATCGGCGGGGGGCTGGCGGGTTCGGAAGCGGCCTGGCAGATCGCGGAAGCGGGGCTGGCGGTGGTTTTGCACGAGATGCGGCCGGGGCGGGCGACGGCGGCACACCAGACCGATCGGCTGGCGGAACTGGTCTGCAGCAATTCGTTGAAGTCCGAGCAGGAAGATTCCGCGCCGTGGCTGCTGAAGCAGGAATTGCGCCGCCTGGGATCGCTGATTTTGCGCGCGGCCGCGATCGCGCGCGTTCCGGGCGGCCATGCGCTCACCGTGGATCGCGGCATCTTCGCGGAGGAAGTGACCCGCGCGATCACCGCGCACCCGCGCATCGAAATCCGCCGCGAGGAAGTGTGCGAAGCTCCCGCGGGAGCCATCACGATCATCGCCACTGGGCCACTGACCAGCGATGCGCTCGCGGCCGAGATCGGCCGCCTCACCGGCTCCGAGCGGCTCTTCTTTTATGACAGCATCAGCCCGATCGTCGAAGCGGATTCGGTGGATCAAACCATCGCCTTCCGCGCGTCGCGCTACGACAAATCGCTCGATGGCACGGCAGACTATCTCAACTGCCCCTTCGACCGCGCGCAATACGATGCTTTCCTGGATGCGCTGCTGGCGGCGCAAACGGTGGAATCGCACATCGACGAAGGCGTGCCGTATTTCGAAGCCTGCCTGCCCATCGAGGAACTGGCCCGCCGCGGGCGCGATACGCTGCGCTTCGGTCCGATGAAGCCCATGGGGCTAACGGATCCGCGCACGGGCCGCCGGCCATGGGCTGTGGTGCAACTCCGGCAGGAGAATCTGCGCGCCGACAGCTACAACCTGGTCGGCTTTCAGAACCACCTGAAGTTCGGCGAGCAGGCGCACATCCTGCGCCTGATTCCGGGACTCGAAAACGCCGAGTTCATCCGCTTCGGGCAGATCCATCGCAACACCTATATTAATGCGCCGGCGCTGCTGACTCCCACGCTGCAATTGCGCGCGCGGCCCGAGATTCTGTTTGCCGGCCAGATCTCCGGTGTGGAAGGTTACGTGGAAGCCATCGCCACCGGGCTGATGGCGGGACGGCACGCGGCGGATCTGGCGCGGGGCGTGGAACTGCGCCCCTTCCCGCGCGAAACCGCGCTGGGATCGTTGTGCCACTACATCTCCGGCGCCGATCCCCGGAATTATCAGCCGGCCAATATCACCTTCGATCTGTTGCCGCCGCTCGATGAGCCGACGCGACTCCAGTTGCGGCGCGACAAGCGGGCACGCCACGCCGAGGTGTGCCGGCGGGCACAGGTGTGGCTCGATCGGCATCTTGCCAGCGCGGAACAGTCTGGCTACACTCTTACAGGAGGCCAGTTATGAATCTTCGGATTTGGGCGCCTGCGTTTTTGACGTTAATTGGAACGGTGGCATTCGGGCAGGAGGCCGCTCGACGGCCGTTGCCCGGCGCAGTCACCGGAGCACCCTATTCGGCGGACGACGTGACCGAGCGCGTGCAGACCTTGGCGGATGGAACGCACCTCACGCACACGACGACAGCCAAAATCTATCGCGATTCCGAGGGCCGGACCCGTACCGAGACCCACCTGAACGTGCCGGCGGAAGGCGGGGAAACCCCCGTCAGGATTGAAATATTCGATCCCGTGGCGCGCGTGCGGTACACCATGAACACACGACAAAAGATCGTGCACAAGATGACCCTTTCACCGCGCCAAGGCCTGCCGATGCAAATGCAACAAGCGGTCGAGACCAGTGGCCAAACTTCGTCCAGCGCGCCGGCGCGCTTGGGACAATCCGAGGTCCAGGAAGCCAACGGCTCCACGCATTCGAGCGAAAAGCTCGGCACGCAGACCATCGAAGGTCTGGTTGTGGAGGGCAGGCGGCACACCACCACCTGGCCGGCGGGATCGCACATGGGGAACGATCGCCCCGTCACTGAAATCTCCGAAACCTGGAGGTCCCCGGAGCTGCGCATTGTCGTGCTTTTAAAGCAGAGCGATCCGCAAGCCGGCGAAACCACCCGCAAGCTGACTAACATCAGCCGCGCGGAGCCGGATCCCAGCTTGTTCCAGCCGCCCGCCGATTACGTCGTGAAGACCGACGATCGCGGGGAGAATTAGTCTGAATCGGCGCGTTTGGTTTCTCGCGCTGCCGGTAGCGATGGCAGCCGCCGTATTCGGACAAGATGCACAGCCGGCGTTTCGCGCGCCGGAGCCGGGTTGGCCCGCAAAGAGATATCGCGATTCACAAGGCCGGACTCGAACCGCCCATGCGACGCTGATCGAGATCGCCGATCCCATCGCGCTCGCGCATCGACCAGGACGTACCGGATTTCGAAGCCTGCCTGCGCCAGGAAAATCTACGGGCCGACAGCTACAACGCCCCGAGGTGTGCCGCCGGGCACCGGTGTGGCTCGATCGGCGCCTTGCCAGCGCGGAACAGTCTGGCTACACTCTTACAGGAGGCCCCGTATGAATGTTCGGATTTGGGCGCCTGCTTTCGTGACGATATTGGGAACGGCGGCTTTCGCGCAGGAAATCCCCGGCGCAGTCACTGGAGCACCCTATTCCGCGGACGACGTGACTGAGCGCGTTCGGACTTTAGCGGATGGAACGCACCTCACGCACACAACCACAGGCAAGATCTATCGCGATTCGGAGGGCCGGACGCGTACCGAGATAAACATGGATGTTGCGGCGGACGCCGGGGATCCCACCGTCAGGATTGAAATATTCGATCCCGTGGCGCGCGTGCGTTACACCTTCAACACCCAACAAAAGGTTGTGCATAAGTTTATTCTCTCGCCGGGCCAAGGTTTGCCGATGCAACAAGCCGGCGAGACCGGTGGCCAAGCTTCGTCGAGCGCTCCGGCGCGCATGGCACAGTCCGAAGTCCAGGAAGCCAATCGCCCCACACATACCAAAAAAAATCTCGGTACCCAGATCATCGAAGGTCTGGTTGTGCAGGGCAGGCGGCACACTACGACGTGGCCGGCGGGATCGCACATGGGAAATGATCGCCCCGTCACTCAAATCTCCGAAGCCTGGAGGTCGCCGGAGCTGCGCATTGACGTGCTCTCCAAGCTGAGCGGTCCGCAAATCCCCGACATCACCCGCAAGCTGACTAAAATCAGCCGCACGGAGCCGGATCCCAGCTTGTTCCAGCCACCGGCCGATTATGTCGTGAAGAGCGACGATCGCGGAGAGAATTAGTATGAACCACCGCGTTTGGCTTCTCATCCTGCCGACAGCCTTGGCAGTCGCTACATTCGCACAAGATGCACAGCCGGCGTTTCGCGCACCGCAAGCGGGATGGTCGGCAACGATGGGACCGGTCACAGAATTTGGCGGGCAGCCAGTTACCGGAGCACCCTACTCCGCCGACGAAGTCGTCGAACGGGTGCAGACCCTGGCGGATGGGACGCACCTTTCCACGACAAGCACCACAAAGAAGTACCGCGATTCGCTAGGCCGGACACGCACCGAGCGGCCGATGGCTATGGCTGGGCCTCGCGCCTCAGATGCACCGATGTGGATCGAGATTTCCGATCCGGTCGCGCAGGTCCACTACGTACTCAATGTCCAGGACAAGACCGCTACGAGGCAGAGCGCGACGACGCCGGAACCGCGTGGCTCCGGAAGTGCACGCCCCGTGCCACCGCCGCAACCACCCCCGCCGGCTATCGGACGGCGCGAGATGCCAGCCGAACAGGCTCCCGAGACGACCTCCGAAAAGCTCGACCCGCAAACCATGGAAGGGCTGATGGTGGAGGGTACCCGGCAGACCACCACCTGGCCCGTGGGATCGATGTGGGGCAACGACCGGCCCTTCTCCACGGTCAACGAACGATGGCTCTCGCCGGAACTGAAAGTAACCGTGCTCACGAAACGGACCGATCCGCGCAACGGCGACACCATCGTTAAGCTGGTCAACATCAGCCGCGCCGAGCCGGACCCCAACCTGTTCCGCCCGCCGGCCGACTACACCGTCACGGAGAACCAACCGGAGGGTTTCTACCACTAAGTCCGGTGTCCGATCTGCAGCTTCAAATCGACCGCTATCTGGCGGAACTGGCGCGCGCCCAAGTATCGCCCCATACGCTGGAAGCTTATGGCGGCGATCTGCGGCAATTCCTGGACTACTTCACGCCGCCCGGTAGTGAGCCGCCACCTCTGGCCGGGTTGCACGTGCTGGAAATTCGCGAGTGGATGGCCGATCTGTACGCCCACAACCTGAGCGCCGTTTCCATTCGGCGCAAACTGGCGGCGGTGCGTGGGCTATTCCGCTTTCTCTCGCGCGAAGGCCTGATCGCCATGAATCCGGCGCGCCTGGTGCGCACGCCGAAAGCCCCCAAGCGCCTCCCCGACGTAATGACCGCGGAGCAGGTCAACGGCCTCATCGATACGGTGGCGGCGGACAAGTTCGAGCGTCCGCATCCCGCTCGCGACCGCGCCATATTCGAATTTCTCTACGGCTGCGGCATTCGCGTCAGCGAGCTGGTGGGGCTCAACCTGGAAGATATCGACCGCGCCGAGCGTTGGATCCGCGTGCGAGGTAAAGGCAAGAAGGAGCGCCAGGTGCCGTTCGCCTCCAAGGCCGCCGAAGCCCTGGACCGGTATCTCGCCGAGCGCCCAGCCACAACCGGACCACAGGCCGTGTTTCTGAATCATCGCGGAGGCCGCTTGACGCCGCGCGGTGTGGCCGGGATCGTCAAGCTTTACGGCGTGCTGGTAAACGGCGACTCTTCCATCCATCCCCATAGTTTCCGGCACGCGTACGCCACGCACCTTCTGGCGGATGGCGCCGACCTGCGCGCGATCCAGGAATTGCTCGGTCACGCGCGGCTTTCCACCACCCAGAAGTATACTCAGGTTTCCCTCACCGATTTGATGGAGGTGTATGACCGCGCCCACCCCAAAGCATAAATCACGAACGCGGACGGGAACCTGGTAAGTCCTGCGGTTCGTGACCATTGGCGGACTCCGCGGGAATGTGTTTGTCGACGATGACCGCCACCGGTGGGTCGCCGACCGATTCTTCCTCCTGACGCGTGATCCGGATGGCGAACAGTACTTGAAACTGCTCGGGAAACGGACCTCCCATCGGAACTCCAAGCGCAGCAGCCAACCGCGACATGCTTTCGTCGCATTGCAGGCAGGCTGCAACCCCCTTAAAAGCCGCGGTATGGTGCGCGGCGATGATTGTCGAGACGCGGTTCGGCAGGGGTCCCTTGAGCCTTGTCAGAAGGGCGTAGACCAGGTATTCGATTTTGGAGTCCGAGGGAACCGTGTAATCCTCGAATGCCGCCAGTTTGGCGCGCATCCCGGGCATGCCGTCATCTTGGAACTTGCCGATTCCGCGTTCCTCAACCCGAAATGGGAACAGCTCGTACGGATCGGGAGCGTCCGGCCCGATGAGTTTCGCTACCAGGCCGTGAGTTCGGACATTACCCAGCAGCACCAGATCCGCATCCGGGATCTTCAGTCCCTGGACGGTGTGTTCGGCGCGAAACTCGCTTTCGACGTGTTGGCGCGACAAGCCGTCGGTAATCGCGTGAATGCAGCACATCTCACCGGCTGTAACATAGTACCGGATCGGGATAAGCTCGTAACGCCGGATGCGGACTGACTTGCGAACCTCGCGGTAGCTGGCTTTAGGTTCGTCCTTGTGCGCGTGTTCCGTGCCCCGGCCGGCTGGTTTACGCAGTTCAAACAACCTGATGAAGTATCTGTTCCGATGTTCTGCCAGATAGGGCTTACTTTTTTTGAACTCCGCGAATGAGAGAGATCCGATGCCGCCGTTATAATCCTGAAACCGGATGAAGGCGCGGTGATCGGTTTGCCGGAAGAACAATACCTCCGTGTAAAGGATCAGCGTCTTGGCCGAAGGACGTGTGTGGGCACTCCAAAACGCGGCCCGGGAGAGCCTGCGCTTCCTGATTTCCGCTTCCGGATTTGGATCACAGATCAGCGCGGGCTCGCCGCGCGTGATGCTGATGATGAAATCCAATTCGCGGCCGGCCCCCTCTGCGAAGAAGTCCCCCAGCCTCCGCCTCATTCTGGTAAGCACTGGGCTCGGATTCCTCGCGATCGGGGTTAGAGCGGTAATGGTTACAGGATCGGGCCGTGACTTACTGAGGATCACGAAAATGCTTCTTTCTTGCCCCTTAGGGAAGACATTGGAAAGAACGGCTTCAATAGCGGTGGACTCCGCGGCGCGTTGGTTAGTCGTCATGAAAGAATGCTCTATGTTACTTCGCAACGAGCAATTATTGCAAACAATTCCGCAACATTGCATAACGAGCTATCGCACAGCGTTCGAACGCCTTCACTGTTGGCGCTACTTAGGGGTAGCTATTGCAATAAATCTGAGGTAGCTTTCTTACAGACCTTGAGGATTCGGCGCATTGACAGAGCTTAACCGAGGGAAGGAGGAGCGCACAATGACGGATGAGACGCATCTGCACGAAAGAACCTTGCGGCTTCAGCGCCTTCTCAACGAGGCGTTGGCACAGGACCGGCCCGTAAGACCTAACGCGGACCCTTCCGTGGCGGTGGTTGGACGAGAGGATGCTCGAATTTCGGTGGAGATTTCCGCCGCAACCTACCACGCCATGGTCGCTCTGGCAGCCAGGGAGAATGTGACTATGCAGCAGCTATGCGAACGGATGCTGACGGCATATCTGTCTGGAAGGGGATACCATCATGCCTGCGTTCTGCGGATGTGCGTAGGGGCTTCAAAATGAGAACGCCTCTCCGGCTTTCGTGGCCGGAGAGGCCGGTACTGCGCAGATGCGTTGGACTGAGTTTGCGGGCGGCTTAGTTGCTGAGCAAGCGGCGGTACCACTGGCCCAGCAACCATCCCGAGCGGTAAGGGTCATGCTCCCGCGGGATTGCTGGGTGCCACTCCCCTGGGTAAACCAGCAGAGTGCCGTCGCGGTATCGCAAATCGCGAAATCCGTTGAGTATCCCACGCACGAAAAGATCGTCGTCGAGGGCACAACCCTCCGGCACGTGCTTCCTGAGCTGTTCGATCGGTATAGGCAAAAGCATTTCATCTCTCCTTTTCTCATGGTTCGTTGGATTCCGGGCTCAAATCCCGGAGCAGGCAGTCGATCAGCGCGGCGATTTCGGGCGTTTCGCAGCTCGCTTGCAGGTCCTTGGCGAGGGCGAGCAACCCGTGCAGGTCGATGCTGGCGCCGCGGCCGGCACGACAGTAGAGTTCCCAGGCTTGTTCGGACGACAGCCGGGCAGCGGTTGCGGGTTCGGAAGCGCCCAGCAAGCCGGGGAGCAATGGTAGCGGTGCACCTAGATTCAGTAGAGGTTCCGTCAAATGCAACATATTGATTGGTTTCCTTTTCACTAATCTGTACTACAATAAAGTGAGTATGCAACAAGTTGTAATTCCTGTCAAGACTTTTTTGTGCCGCCCGGAAATATTTGTCGTGTATAATAACTTTCCCGACCGTTTTCCCCGACCATGGCCAGGACCAAACGGAAGCATCCCCCTCCCGCGCAAGGCGAAACCCACGCGTCATCGGAAACGGCGGAACCGCTGCCTGCGCCGAGGCGCTACGGCGGCGCGAATCAATCTTCCACGGATGACGACGATCCGGACCCGCAGGACGGCATCGAGCAGCACATAGAGGCAGTTCTGCGGGCGCACCGTGAAGTGGGCTATCACCTTGAGGCACTGCTTTCCGCAGTTCGGGAAGACCTAAGCCAGCGGGGCGCGGCAGGGCAGAAAGAAGAAGCCCTCCAAAAGCTCAGAGAACCGAGGAGATACCTCCGTCTTAGCGGTAGCACGGCTAAGATCCTCTACGCCATACTGAAGCTCCAGCAAAAGCAGGCTAGTCTGCGCGGAGACCTACCGGATGCCACCCAACCGGAATTGGAAAAGCTGCTGGCGTTTAAATACAGCTATGTTCACAAAAAGCTGATGGAGCTTCGAGAGGCTGGCTACGTGGTTGTGGCGGCCAGCCATGGTAATCCGGGACGTCCCCCCGGCCCCGGCAAACGCGAGCCACTCTTGTACGAAATAGAAGTGAAAACTGCGATTAGCTGCAGAGATACGGCCGCGCTTTTGCTCGAGCTTCTGCACTATGCCAAGCAACAGCACAAGGAAGGCGCCGCCGGAGAGAGGGATGAAGGCGATCTCAAGATCAACCGTTTAGATTTCGTCGACTCGCTTTTTTATAATGTGCCCGGGAGCCTCGGGTACAAACCCAACAACCTATGGGGCTACGATAAGAAAGACCTTCTTGGACCGCCGCACCCCGACGCCGCTGGTACGCCCTACCAGGGCTACTACAAGGGCAAACTGAACGAATTGGCGGATGCCGGCGAGTACATTGAACGCGTCAGCGCGGACTGGGTCCGGCCTCGAATGAAGATCGCTCTGGAAATTCCATACCTGCTCCTCGTCCGCGATCAAAAAAAATTAGAAGAGCTTCGTTGGCTCAAGTTTGTCAGCGACGCCGGGGAGTACGGGGAGTGGCGCGCCTCTTCGGAAGCCGAGACCTCAACTTCCGAAGACGCCGCTCCTGAATCCGTCCCGCTCGATAAATAGTGTAAATCACGGAAACTCCCGATTTACATCCCTTGGAATAGAGCGCCTTCAACATCCCTTCCTGATATGTAACTCATGTTTAATTAAGTACTTAACATGGTAATAGGACCACTATCACGACCCCGGGTATTACCTTAGGCAAACTAAAGTTGCGCATTTTTATTCACATTTTCAGCTTGCATCAAACGAGAATGTGCGCTATGTTGAAAGTGTGTTGATGCAGCTTTCTGATTTTCAACCATTACTAGAACAGCCGTTCCCCCGGCAGATCTGGGGAGGAGGTGTACAGTGTCGAAGAAATTAACTGATCAAAAGCCGGTCGATGTGCTCGCCGACTCACCGGAATCCCGCAGAGCGCGGGTCACGTTTCTATTACCCGAGGCCCTGGACCGGAACCTCGAAATGTATTGCATCTCGTTCGGCAAGAAGAAGAGCGATGTTGCGCAGAAGGCATTTGTCGAGTTTCTAAAAAAGGAAGGGATTGCCGCTCCGGGGACAGATCAATCGGAGGCAGTGCAACTCGCCTTGAAGGGAAAGGCGAACTAGCGAGTCTTCCAACCGCGAAGGCGGCGACAAGGATAATTTCGCCGCCTTCGACACAAGTTAGCTTCTCGGAGCACGAAAATCCAGCCAGTCCTTCTTAAGTCAGCGATCATATGACCGCGCCCACCCCAAAGCCTGAATCGCCCCCCAAGCCGCGCCTTCCCCGCCCCGTAGCACTTGGCATCGCCGCCCTACTGGCATTCACCGCGTTCGCCGTAGCGCTCATGCGTCTGCTGCCGTCGCCGCATGCCACTTCGGATTACCTGGTGGTCGGCACGCTGGCGACTCTGGCGGCTCTGATCACCGTGTTCGCGGGGCTGGTGCTCAGCCGGCGGCGGTAGCAGGCTAGCCCCAACGCGGGTCGCTTCCCAACCGAACGGTATTGCTAGACTGATTCTTACCGCATGAAAATCCTGATGCTGGCTTCCGAAGCGGCGCCCTTCGCCAAAACCGGCGGCTTGGCCGACGTGGTGGGATCGCTCCCCGCCGCGCTGAAAGCCCTGGGCCACGACGTGGCGGTGCTGCTGCCGCGCTACGCCGGCGTGGATTTGAAAGCCGCGCGGCGCGTCTACGATTTGCTGCCTGTGTGGGTTCCGCCGCGCCGCTTCAATGCCTCCCTCTACCTGATCGAGCGCGAAACGCCCTTCTATTTCCTGGATTGCCCCATCCTGTTCGACCGCCCCGGCTTCTATGGCGAGGGCGGCGAGGATTACCCCGATAACCACATCCGTTTCGCCGCCCTGGCACAAGCCGCGCTCGAGTTCAGCCGCAAGGTTTGGCGGCCGCAAATCCTGCATGGTCACGATTGGCAGGCGGGCCTCGCGCCCGTCTATCTGCGCACCCTCTACGCCAACGATCCTACCTTCTTCGGCCTTCGCACCCTATTCACCATACATAATGCCGGATACCACGGGCTGTTTCCGGCGGCCGCGCAGTCGGATATCGGACTCGCCGCCACCGACACCTTTCGTCCCGAAGGCCTGGAATTCTTCGGCAAGGTCTGTTACCTCAAAGGCGGCCTGAACTACTCCGATGCCCTGAACACCGTCAGCCCCACATACGCGCGCGAGATCCAAACTCCCGAATATGGCTTCGGTCTCGACGGCGTGCTGCGGGCGCGCAGCCAGGTGCTTTCCGGCATCCTCAATGGCGCGGACTATACGGAATGGAATCCGCAAACGGATCGCTTCATCGCCGCAAACTATTCCGCCGCCGATCTGACCGGCAAACGCGCCTGCAAGGAAGATCTGTTGCGCGAATTCGGCCTGCCAACCGAGGCAATGGATGCGCCTCTCATCGGCATCGTCTCGCGATTCACCAGCCAGAAGGGCGCCGACCTGATCGCGGAAGCCGCCGACGCCATGGTAGCCGAAGGTTTCTATATGGCGGCGCTGGGCGCCGGCGAACCGCGTTATCAAGAATTGTTCCACGCCATGGCGGCGCGCCACCCTGGCCGCATCGCCGTGCGCATCGGCTACGATAACGCCCTGGCACATAAGATTGAGGCCGGGGCCGATCTGTTCCTCATGCCCAGCCGTTACGAGCCTTGCGGGCTGAACCAGATCTATAGCTTGCGATATGGTACCGTGCCGGTGGTGCGCGCGACGGGCGGGCTTGATGATACCATCGAACCTGGAACCGGTTTCAAGTTCTGGGAATATTCCGGAAGCGCGCTGGTGGGCGCTCTGCATGCGGCTCGGGAAGCGTTCTCGGATGCCGAAGGCTGGCGGGCGATGATGCAAGCCGGCATGGCCAAGGATTTTTCCTGGAGCGTTTCCGCCGCGGAGTACGTGCGGCTGTACCGCGGCCTCGGTGGGATTTGAATCCCCAGGCGTGCGGATCGATCTAATCTTATTAAGGAGAGTAGGAGAGATTGTAATGGCGGGTCAAAATACGCTGACATTTACCGATGGAAGTTTCGACCAGGACGTGCTGCGGTCCGAAGTCCCTGTTTTAGTGGATTTTTGGGCCGAGTGGTGCGGCCCTTGCCGTCAGATGGCGCCAACCATCGACGTAGTGGCGGCGGAGTATGCCGGAAAGCTGAAAGTGGGCAAGCTGGACGTGGACTCCAACATCAACACGGCCGGCCGCTACAACATTCGCGGCATTCCGACGTTGTTACTGTTCAAGGACGGCCATATCGTCGAACAGCGCGTGGGCGCGGTCGGCAAGTCGGAAGTCGTCCGGATGGTCCAGCCGCACGTGGCGGAGTAATCTAGCCCCGCGTCCGCTCAACGGGCAGTTCTTCTCCCCCGAACATTCCCAGTTGTTCCTGGCAGGGCACGCAATAGCGGGCCCATGGAACCGCATGCAGCCGCTTGGGCGGAATCGGCTGCTCGCAGGCCAGGCAGACTCCGAAATCCCCTGAGCGTACCCGGTCCAGGGCTTCTTCCACCAGGCGAAGCTGGCCGTAGTCCAGACTGTTCAACCGCAGCGAGATGAATTCGTCGTGCGAGATCTGCGCCTGGTCGTCTTCCGCTACGCGCCCCATCTTGGCCAGCATGTCGAACTTGGCGCCCAACCCGGAGGCAACCTCCGCGCGCTTTTCCATCAGCATCTGGTAGTAGTCTGCGTCACTCGGACTCGACGGCAAGGTGTCATCCGGCCTCTTCTTCATCTTTCGCGGCTCCGCTCGGTACGTATGATTCCGGACAATAAAAACTTGAAATGGCTACGAGAAATAGTTAAGAGAAGTTAGCAGAATTCTCGGGCGAATACAAGGCTCGCATTGTGAATCTTTTGGTGTCCGGCGGCGCTAAGATGAAAACAACAATGAAGAGACGCATTCTGGTGGTCGAGGATGAAGAGAAGCTCCGCCGCGTCATCGAACTGCAACTGACCTCGGCCGGTTTCGAAGTGGAAAAAGCCGGCACGGCCGAAGGCGCTCTGAACATCGTCGATCGCGCCGACCTGGTGCTGACCGATTTGCGCTTGCCGCACATGGATGGGCTGGAATTACTCGCCGCCATCCGCCGCCAGAATTCGCAGACGCCCGTGATCGTGATGACCGCCTTCGGCACCATCGAGACGGCCGTCGAAGCCATGAAAACCGGCGCCACCGATTTCCTGCTGAAACCCTTCTCGCTCGATCACTTGATGACGGTCGTGCAAAAGGCGCTCGAAGTCCGCGCTCTGCGCGACGAAAATCTGAAGCTGCGCGAAGAGCTGGGCCGGCGCTATGAATTCGACAATATCGTGGGCCGCAGCGCGCCCATGCAGGAGATTTTCGCCACCATCATGCGCGTGGCGCCCACCCGCGCCACCGTGCTGCTGGCGGGCGAAAGCGGCGTCGGCAAGGATCTGATCGCCCGCGCCATCCATTTTCACTCGCCGCGCCGCGAGCGGCCGCTGGTGAAGATCAACTGCACCGCCATCCCCGAAAACCTGATGGAGAGCGAATTGTTTGGCTTCGAGAAAGGCGCCTTCACCGGCGCCATGAACTCCAAGCCCGGCAAATTCGAGCAGGCCGACACCGGCACAGTGTTCCTGGATGAGATCGGCGACGTGCCCGCCTCCATTCAGGTGAAGCTGCTGCGCGTCTTGCAGGAACGCGAGTTCGAGCGGCTGGGCAGCAACGTGACGCGCCACATCGACGTGCGCGTGGTGGCCGCCACCAACCAGGATCTGCGCGCCGCCCTGGAACAGGGCACTTTTCGTGAAGATCTTTATTACCGGCTGAACGTCGTCCCCATGAATATCCCCTCGCTGCGCGAACGCAAAGAGGATATCCCGTTTTTAGCGCAGCATTTCGTCACCAAGCTCGGGCCGGATACCGGCAATCGCGTGCAGGAAATCACCGACGCCGCCATCGCCAAGCTGATGGGCTACCATTGGCCCGGCAATGTGCGCGAGTTGGAGAACGTGATCGAGCGCAGCCTGGTGATGTGTACGCACTCGCGCCTGGACGCCGCCGACATCAAGCTGGAAATGGCCCCGCGCAGCCGCGTGCAAACCGACAACTTTCTGCCCGATGGCCTGACCCTTGACCAATACGAACAGGATCTGATCCGCGAGGCCTTGCGCCGCGCCGACGGCAACAAGAGCCAGGCCGCGCGGCTGTTGGGGCTGACGCGCAATGCGCTGCGCTACCGGCTGACGCAGATGGGATTGGAATCGTGAAGGGGGGTGGGCTTGCGCCCTCGCGGGACTTCAGTCCCGCGGTTGGGCGGCACTTTATTGTCGGCTGGTTAGCACTGGCAGTCGCCGTAAGCTTCACGCACGCTCAAGATTTGGCGCACGCACAAGGGCTGTCGCGTGATCTCCGGGCGGCGCCGGTTCCCAGCCCTATTGGCACGATTGATCCTTCTATCCCTCCAGCACTCGCCGGCTTGAAACACGACATACGAAATTGGCTCACATCCAAAATAGCAACCTCGCCGGCGGATACTGATCCCGCGTCGCTGGAAGAGGCGCTTCTCACCGAAATCAAAAAAGCCGATCTGCTTGCAGATCCGAAAGACCACGAACTGCATCCCTTCGGCACAATGCTCGGCCTTGGGATTTCTGACGTTCCTGCCGAACCACGCTTGTTGCGAGCTGTCGTCTCCTACGATGGTTTGTGCCCGCCGGATGATTCCGTCCTCTATTTTGAACGCCGCGCCGACGACGCGTGGCACCTGCTGTTGAACTTCGACAATACCGATTTCGAGAATCCTTGGGGCGACCGGGCGCTGCTCTATGCGGGCATTTCGCCGCGCGATGATCGGGGCCGCTTCTTCGCCTTCATCGTGCGGACCCGATCCTACTGTCCCGAGAGCGGAAGCGTCTGGAACAGTATTAACTACCACGTGCTTCGGCGTGGTCTCGATCCCGAATCGCCGCAAGTTGTCTTGAGCGCCGAGCACGAGTATCACGAGGAGCAAGACTTCCGGGTTCTGCTCGGCAGAGATTCCGTGACAATGGATTTTCCGGGGCATGTTTGAAATATGCCATAAGCGATAGCACGGCGCTCCAAATCGAGCCAATTGCACTTACTGCTGAGGGGTTTGTGGAGGAGTGGATTGCGTTACCGTGGTGGTCCGCGAGCGATTGGTCCAACCCCAAAAACGGAACTTCTCTCGGAGACTGGCATGCACAACTGCACGGAAAGGACGGCGGCCAGCCGTTTTTCGGTGACCTGCCATTTCGCCAGACCTGCTCACCCGATCGAAAGCTGATCCAGATCAGCTTTCCGGCGGACTACCCGCCGACGGGCCCGAAATCAGAAGATATACTCTTTCTGGTGCGCGAGGTCGGGCCCCATCTTTTCCGGATGGTGAACATTGGTAGGAGTTCGGCAGACGGTTGTTCGAAACCCGTCGCAGACGAAACCCAAGGGGAAAGGCTTCTGCCGGAATCCATGAATCGCGCCAAGGATGTTCTGGTTCGAAGCCACTGACCCAATCACAGACTTTCAAACAAGAGCCCGGCCGCGTGCGTGCTGGGACTGACGTGACAATCTCGACTCCGGCAGACAAAAGTCTTTAAATCGTCAGCGCGAATAGTAGCGGACCGTTAGCACGATAGACGGGCCGACCACAACCATGGCGATCACCACGAATGTCGCGAAAACCCGAGGCTGAAAGGGCCTTTGCCCGATCGCCGACAACGGAATCACGACGAAGTTCATGAACGTGTGCACCGCGGCTCCGTACAATGGGGCCACCCATGGAGCGTGATCGATCAGGAACGGAAAGGCGCGGCTGGCGAAATAAAAGACCGCGGCCGCGCCTGTGGCCACGACGAAGTGCAGCAACAGTCCTAGCGCCGCCGCGGCCAGTCCGCGTTCGAACGCACGAGAGCCCAGCACGCCACTGGCTATGCCTTGAAACATCCGTACGGGTCCCCGACCGAAGAAAGCCGAGCCTGCCGTAGCGCCGAGGGCGTCCAGCGTGCCGCAAATCAGTCCCGCCACCAGAATCACGCGCAGGGCTGAAGGCGGCGGCATACCCGTTATTCTGCCATGAAACGCGGACGGCACGAGAATTCTTGAGCGGTGCGGCTACTTCCTTGCGAAGCGAATCGGCTTCAGCGGGACGGGAGACTCCAGAATTCGCAACTCAGCCTGTCCGTCGCCAACCAGCTTCATCTCAAATTTGAGGACGTCATCGCCATCTTTCTCTTCGAACATCAGCGTCTCGCCCTAAACCTTCGGGTCGATCATGGGCTCAGGCTCTGCCGGGCGATCGGTGGAGTCCGGCTCTTTCAGATCGCCGTTCTCAGCGACGCTGATGTTGCAAGCGGCCGTTTCCCCGGATAGCGCTTCACCCGGCCTCACCCTGATGGTGCAGATCACCTTGTCCTTAAACTTCGCCTCCCACGTGCCGGCGAACTTCTTCTGCGCATCGACGTCCTGCGCGGTAAGGGGCAGACAGACAAGCACGGGCAGCAGAGCAATCACGGATCTGGACATGGCCCGGCCACAGCAACTCCGGGGCCGTTCGCAGAAATTCAGCCGGCCGGAGTGGCCGGTGATTGGAAGCCGTGAGAGCGAATCACATGTGTGAGCCAACGCCGACGGTTTTGCAACTGACGGCCACGTCTTCCCTGTGCAAACACTAAGCTGTCCTAAGCTGTTTTCATGTCCCTCCACCGCCTCAAAATCCGCTATTGTATTTAGACACGATGTCGACTATGACTTATTGACCGGCACACACTCGGAGGCACTTTGAGCACAACCGTTTCCCTAACCAGCCATGCCGGCGGCCTGCCGCCCAAGAGTTGGTCGATGGTTACGTGGGCGTCCCTGGCCGCTCTGTCGGTCATCCTGAGTTATTTGATAACCTTTGCCCTCGGCCTTGCCAGCCTTCTCTGCGGACTCCTGCTGCTGCTCGGCATGCTCAAAGGGGGCCTGTCTTTTATCGGCGTGCTCCTCGCCGTGTTCACACTCATGATGGGAGGAACTGTCTTTTGGTCCCTGCTGCCTCGAAAAATCCCGTTCGAGACCAATGGAGTTCCCATCGACCTGTCCCGCGAAACCCGCCTCCGCGCGGAAGTCGAGGCATTGGCGAAGGCCCTGAACGAGAAAATGCCCACCGAAGTCTATCTCGTTCCCATGGCCAACGCGGCAGTTCTGGAGCGTGGGCCGAATCGCATCATGTTACTCGGCCTCCCGCTCCTGCAGTTGCTCACCATATCCCAATTTCGAGCCATCCTGGCCCACGAATTCGGACACTTTTATGCGGGCGACACGCGGATGGGTCCTTGGGTCTTCCGTGCGCGGATGAACATGGCCCAGGTAATCACGCGGCTCGGCAGAGATTCCGCCGTGCTTTCGTTCCTCAGCCGCTGGGTCGTCGTCGCCGTCTTGCGAATGGCGATCCTCGGCGGCTTATCGCTGTGGTGGAAGCTCTTCAATCGAGTCACGCAGCACGTTTCCCGCAAGCAGGAGTACCGTTGCGATGAACTGGCCTGCTATCTCGCCGGATCCGATAGTTTGGAAAAAGGTCTCTGTTCGGTCAGTCGGGCCGCCGCCACCTTCGCTCCGTATTGGAATCAAATCGTCAGACCCGTAGCCGCCGGTGGATACCGCCCGGAACTCGCCGATGGATACGGGCGATTCCTCGATACTCCCGAAATCGCAAAAGCTGCATCGGCAGTGCTTGAAAAGCAACTGGCAACCAATGCGACTAATCCGATGGATTCCCATCCGCCCTTGAACGCGCGAGTCAGGAATGCGCGCGCCTTGGCGATTGCCATTGCCCCCGAAGATAGCCGTTCCGCGGTGACCCTGTTTGAAGATCTGCCGGCGCTTGAACTCCAACTGCTGGTCAAGCTGATGCCGGCCCTGAAGCCTTCCGAGTGGAAGCCCATGCGCTGGGACACCGCCGGATTGGAAGTGTACGTTCCGCTTTGGCGCACCGAGGTGGCAAAGCTCGCGCCGGCCCTGATTGCTTTCACGATTTACACGGTGCCCGACGCCATTGCGAACCTTCCCCAAACCGCGGGCCGAAGCCTCGACCCTCCAGGCACTCTGCTTTCACGCGAGCAGCGCACCGCTCGCGCAGCCGAAGTCATCGCGCAGGCCGTGACGCTGGCGCTCGTTGATCACGGCTGGAAACTTCATCTCCAGCCCGGGCAGTTCTATCTGGAGAGCGAAAACGGCGCCAGGCTGAATCCCCGAACCATCCTTGAGGAGCTTCGCAAGGACCGTCGGAAAGCGGAGGCGTGGCAGCAATATTGCCAAACCAATTCCATCGGCGATTGGCCTTTGGTGGCGCCGGCGCCACAGGAAAGCGCTCAATAAGACGACAGTTACTGTCAGTACGCAATCACAGACCTTCTTTCATCCGCATCCGGTTACAAACAAAGACGCGGACCCGTTTGCAGTCCCGCGCCGCCTTTCTCGCTATGCTACATTCATCCCGGATTGGTACGTATGCGGCGGCCTGCGCCCTGCCGTCAGGCGCGAAGCGACAAAAAACTCGAAAAAGTGTCGCATTTTGTCGCATTCCGTCGCATAGTCCGCGCTGCGGCGTATTATACTGGCGGCTTCTCCAGGAGAGGCCATGCTGCCCAGTTACATCGCCAAAGCCGTTCCCAACCCCGCGTCGAATCGCGGCCCTTGGTACGCCAATACCGCGCCCAGCTACGCCGGCATTTTCCTTTGGATCGCGTTCTACATCTCCATCGCCAAAGACACCATCCCGCATGCCGGCCTGGGCCTCTGCCTGGCCGCCATCGTAGTCGCCGGGCTGCTTAGCTACGCGCTCTACTATTACGCGCCGGCCATGCTCGGCATGAAAACCGGATTCCCGCTCTACGTGGTCGGCAGTTCCACCTTCGGCACGACCGGCGGCTACGTGATGCCGGGCCTGCTGATGGGTCTGTTGCAGGTCGGCTGGTTCGCGGTGAACACGGCGATATCCACCCGCTTCATCCTGAACACCGTCGGATCCAAGGCTGGACCCGGAAGCCTGCCCTACATCGTGATCGGTATCCTGTGGGGCTATGGGATGGCGTACATCGGCGTGATGGGCATCCAATATGTCGCCAGGCTTTCCCGCTACCTGATCGTGATCCCCGCCGCCATGGTGCTGCTGGTATTCTTCCGGACCAGCCCGGGCATCAGTCAATACACGCCGCGCGATCCGCGGCCGTTCGTCGCGTTCACGCTGCTGATACAGATCATCATCGGCTTCTTCGCTACCGCCGGCGCGGCGGGCGCGGACTTCGGCATGAACAGCCGCAATGAGAAAGATGTGCGCATGGGCGGACTGACTGGCATCACCCTCGCCATCGTATTCGCCGCGGGACTGCCGCTTTTGTCGGTGGCCGGCGCGACGGGCATGTTTCACAGTCTGCCGGGTCTCGGTTACGACGATGTGATTATGGCCATCGGCGGCGTGCTGGCGACGGCCATGTTCGCGCTATTCACCATCGCCTCCATCGCACCTGCATGCTTCTGCGCGTTTATCGCGGGCAACAGCTTCTCCACCATGATCCCGGGCGTGCCGCGCATCTCCTCGACCATGGCCGGCGTCACCGTGTCGATCATTCTCGCGGTCACCGGCGTCGCCGAAAACCTGATCGGCTTTTTCACCATCGTGGGAGCATCGTTCGGTCCCATCTGCGGCGCCATGGCGGCGGATTACCTGCTCTCCGGCAAGCGCTGGGCCGGTCCGCGCGAAGGCGTGAACTGGGCCGGCTACCTGGCGTGGGCGCTGGGCTTCTTCGTGGGAATTCTGCCGGTCCTGCGGGTAGGAGATGCGGTGAGGACTTACGTGCAACCCGCCGTGCTTTACAGCTTCGTGACCGGCTTCGTGGTCTATGCGGTGCTGGCGAAAGCCGGCCTGGAGCCTAAGGTCGTGGCGCTGGCGGGTTCCGCGGCTCGCTAGATCTTCTGCACGCGCAGGCGCAGCCCGTTCCTGGGCCGCAGCGTCACCGACGGGAAAGCCTTCACTGGCTCGCGGGAAGCTGGCGAGAAACGGAAATGCTGCGCCAGGGTAGCCAGCGCCAGGGCCGATTCCGTCAGCGCCAGGCTCGCGCCCACGCACACCCGTGGTCCCGCGCCGAAGGGCAGATAGACGAATTTTGGCAGATTGATCTCGCGCCAGCGGTCCGGGTGGAACCGCTCGGGCTCCGGAAAGAAGCGCGGGTCGCGATGCATCACCCATTGCGAGATCACCACGTTCGTGCCGGCCCGCAGGCGGTATCCGCCCACTTCGAATTCGCGGATGGATTTCCGGCCGATGGCCCACGCCGGCGGATACAGCCGCTGCGATTCCATCAGCACCATCTGCGTGTAGGGCAGACGCTGCAGTTCGCCCGCCTGCGCCGCGCGGCCATCCAGCGCCTCGCGGACTTCGTTTTCCAGCCGCATTTGCTCTTCCGGATGTTGCGCCAGCAGATACAGCGTCCAGGCCAGCGTATTGGCCGTGGTTTCGTGGCCGGCCAGCAGCAGCGTCATCACTTCGTCGCGCAGTTGCAGGTCCGACATGCCCGCGCCATTTTCGTCGCGGGCGTCCAGCAGCATGTCCAACAGATCCCCCGGATGCTGGCCATCTGCCCGGCGCGCGCGTATGATTCCGTAGACGATGGTATCCAGATCCGCCAGCGCGCGGCGGAAGCCGCCCAGTCCCGGCACCGGCACCCAATCCGGCAGAAACGCGAATCCGGCCAGCTTGGGCATGTGCCGCATCACGACTTCCAGCGCCTGCCCGATGGTGCCCGCGTCGCGCGTGATATCCACGTTGAACAGGCAGCGCGCCGTAATCTCCAGCGTCACGCGCATCATGTCCGCATGCACGTCGCGCACTTCGCCGTCCCGCCAGCTTTCCAGCAGGCGCGCGGTGTACGTGGTCATGAGTTCGCCGTAGGATAGAATCCGGTCGCGGAAGAATGCCGGCTGTACCAACCGGCGCTGGTGCTTCCAGAACTCGCCTTCGCTGGTCAGCAGTCCCTGGCCCAGCACGCGCGACAGCGCGCGGTAGTCCATGGACTTGGTGAAGTTCTGGTAATCCGTCACCAACACATGTTCAATGCCGGCCGGATCGTTGATGATGCAGGCGGGAAAGCCGAAGAATCCGAAACCGACGACGTCTCCGTAGCGGCGCGTGAGCCAGGTCAGAACGTCCAGCCATCCGTCCGGCGATCGCAGCAACTGCCACCAGAACAAAACGCCGTGCGGCCCTGGGGGAGCCGCACGGACGGGAGAAACAACAACAGCCGGCTGCTCGGTTCTGGCGAATCCCATGCAGCTATTTTACTTCGTTGGACGCGGACCTACTGCTCTTGTGTAATGTGTGCGCGCCGGTTCTTCTGCCAGCACGCCTCGTCATGCTCGTCGCAGATCTGCTTCTCTTTGCCGAAACTGATCGTTTTCAGTTGCGAATCCGGGACTCCCAGCGAGGCCAGATATTCCTTGGCCTGCAGGGCGCGCTTGTCGCCCAGAGCCATGTTGTATTGCTCGGACCCGCGCTCGTCGCAGTACCCTTGCACGGTCAGCTTGTACTCCGGATACTGCCGCAGGATCTCGCCCAGCGTCTTGGCGTCGGATGCTAGCGCGGCTTGCGCATCCGGACGGATGGTGTGCTTGTCATAGTCGAAGTAGGCGTCCTGAATGCGATTCAGCAAGTCTTGTATGCGGTCCTTGGTGGCCTGATCCGGCATACGCGAGGCGGTATGCACCACGATGCTGACGCTCGTGGTAGCGGACGCATTGCCCCCCGGTCCGGTGGCGGTGAGCGTATAGACCGTGTCGGTGCTGGGGAAAATCGTGCGGTTCCCGGACTCGTTGACGGAGCCTACGGCCGGTGCGATCTGGACGTTGCTGGCGTGTTCCACGACCCAGCGTAAAGTGGCCTGGCTGCCTTTATCGATGCTATCGGGCGACGCCGCAAAAAGGGTGATCACGGGCTTTTCAGGCGCGGCGGCCTGGGCCTGCTGCGGTTGGACCGGCGGCGGGGCCTTCACCGCGACTTTCTTCGAGCAGCCGATGCCGATCAGGCACGCCAACCCGAACATGGCGCAGAGTAGCTTATTCAATTCTTTGTCCTCCAGGAAAATCTTTTCCTGACTGATAGATTAATAGGAATTCGTCCGCCGCGCATATCCTGCCGATGCCGTATTTCTTAGGCCCCCGGCGCGGAATAGCCAAACAGACGTTTCTGCTTGATTACGGCCGCCGCCTCTGCCGGAACCGACGCCTCCCAGCCCGGCGAACCCGATTGAATGGCGGCCAGCACGGCGGCGGGAGTCACGTGCAATTCATCCGGATCGAAGTCGCGCAGGCTGTCGATGAACCGGTTTTCGGCCAGGTATTTGTATAGGCAAGCCAGAGCCGGCTTCACTTCCAGGTCGCGCGCCGTGGTGAGATCGGCATCTCCGGTTTGCCGGGTGGGATAGACGAACATCCGCACCGTTCCCTGAAAGAGCCGTCCCAGGCCCTCCAGAATACCGCCGTCCAGATCGGTGTAGTATTTCTCGTCGAAGATCTCCTGCAGCGTGGGAATTCCGATGGGCATGCCGATCCAGTTCCGCGTGTAGCGCCGCAGGCAACTGGTGACCATATCAAACCGGGTGTAGTTCGAGATCATGACCATTTTCCCGAGCGCCCGCAGAATATCGACCCGCGCCAGAAAGTCTTCGTGATCGATGCAATGCTCCGACATCAGGTTATTGAGAGTCATCTCCATGACGGAGGTCAGATCCTGCAGCGGACCTGCGTCCTGCTGTAATTGCCGGACGGCCCGCTCGATCATGTCCATGGTCACGTTGGTGACCGGACGGAAGCTGCCGCGCTCGATCATGATCGGCCGGTTATACAGCACCTCGGCCGGTTGCACCACCTCTCCGTCGGCGGCGAACAAAACGGCGCCGGTATGCCCTTGCTCCACAAGCTGCAGGCTCATCAGGCGATTGTCCACCAGGGCAAAAGCCGGACCGGAGAATTTGATCATGTCGATCTCGATCCGGCGGCGGCTCAAATCGTCCATCAGCGAGTTGATCAGGTGCGTGGGATCGTCGGCATAATAGAACGCGCCGTAAACCAAGTTCACACCCGCCAGACCCAGGGCCTCCTGTTGTTGCACCGTGACCGGATCGAGCATCTCCACGTGGATGATGATTTCGGACGGCTGTCCGCGCGGTTCGGTTTGGAAGCGCACGCCCAGCCAGCTATGTCCCGCCGGCTTCCTGGAATGCGTTTGCGTGGCGGAGGTGTCCGCAAAAACAAAGAAGGAGGTGTGCGCGCCGCGGGTGGCATCCAGACGCTCGGTCAGGCTCTTGAATTCGTAGTCCAGCATGGACTCCAGGCGCTCCCGGCTGACGTAGCGCTTGGCCGGTCCGTAGAACCCGTCGCTGATTGCCATGTCATAGGCCGAGATGGTTTTCGCAATTGTGCCGGCGGCCTTGCCGGCGTGGAAGAACCAGCGCACCACTTCCTGGCCGGCCCCGATTTCCGCAAAAGTGCCGAACTTGCGGGCGTCCAGATTGATCTTGAGGGCCTTCTGCCGCGTGCTGCCGGATTCTTCCGCCATCTTTCTATCGTAGAACGCCGGTCTACGCGCGCGGCTCAAAGCGCGTCGCACGATTCCGGTGGCGCATGGCCCGTCCGGGCGTGATTTGCGCTTCTCTGGCGGACCAGCGGCCCAATTTGTACTGGCGCGAATAGTTGGCTGCCGTGTCACAGATGGTCACGGCAATAGTCCCGTTGGCGTCGCAGGTGTATGTTTCCCGCACAATCTGCGATCCCACGGGGACACCCCGCTTGACGGGCGATCGGGCCAGGTCCGTAGCGGCATGCAGGCTGGGATCGAATGGAAAACGGATCTCGTCCCACTCGGTGATATCCCCCACCGGCTGGCCGCTCTCCGATAACTGCGAACATTCCAGATATCGGAAATGCCCGACGTTGTGCGCCGGATGGTACGTGCGCACGCTCGACAGCGGATCCTCGCCGCGTCCCGGCAACGAGGTCCCGCGGCTGAATAGCAGATCGAAGACCACGTTGTGGCCGGCATCTCCCTCGCGCCAGACCCCGAAATTCTGCATGAACCGATCCCGTAGGCGATAGCCGGCCTGGGCATCGGCATGTACGGCGAGGCCAATGGCGGTGGCCGAACGCATGTAGGCGGAACGCCGCACTCTTCGCCCGTAGGTCTCGCGCAGCACCCGCGCCACCAGGGGCAGCTCCGAACCGCCGCCGGTAACATAGAGCGTGTCGATGGCATGTTCCGGATGCCCCGCGAGCAATTCGTCCACCACGGCGCGCGTCTCTTCGACCAGCGGCCGGCAGCGCTCGTAATAATCCGCCACCGGAATGGAGACCTCCGGCCATCCCTCGCGTACGCGTTCCAGGTCGATCGTCACCTTGCGCGTGTTGGGATTCAGCGATTCCTTTTTCTCGCGGCACTCCTCGTGTAGCCGGAAATATTCAGACTGCGAGAGACTGTCGCGATCCGCGGTGGAAATGCCGGCGCCCTCCAGCGCCATCTCCGCCAGGATCTCGTCCAAGTCGTCTCCGCCCAGCGCGGAAACGCCCGCCGAAGCAATCACGGCATGCGCCTGCTCGTCGATGGTCACCAGCGACGCGTCGAACGTGCCGCCGCCGAGATCATAGACCAACAGGCATTCGTCCGGCTGGGTCTTGCCGCCGGCGGGATTGCGGTATCCGAATTCGATGCTGGCCGCCGAAGGCTCGTTCAGCAGCCCTAGCACCTCGAAGCCGGCCGCGCGAAAGGCCTCCGCGGTGAGATACCGCTGGTTGCTGTTGGCATTGGCCGGAACGCCCAGCATCACCTGCATCGGCTCGCCGGGGCTTGCCTGCAGGCTGGAGTGCGACTGCAATTGAGTTCGCAGCGCGATGGTTAATTCCGCCAGCAATTGGCTGAGACGCACCGTCTGGCCGCCCACGTGTACGACCGTCTCCGGTCCGGCCTCCTTGAGCCAGCGCTTCAAGGAACGGACCACGGTCCAGTCTTTTTCGCCCTGCGCCTCCCAGATATCCCATCCGTATACGCGCTGCCCTTGATGCACCGCGACCAGAGGCGGAAACCAGTCATGCATCTGCTGCGAGGGACTCTCGAAGTTCACCAGCGGATAATTGCCGCGATCGGCATGCGCCACGATGATGCGCGTAGTGCCGAATCTATCCCAAGTCTCATGTCTTGTCCTTATTCTAACGAGGTGTGCGCTGTGTTTGCCGCCGGGTGTTAGGCTGCCGTATATGGCCGCGCATGCGCGTGGAGCGCTGGCCTGGGCCGGTCTGGCGATGGCAGCCGCAGCCTGGGGCGGAGAGCGGATCACGCTCTCTCTGGATGGTGAATGGCGGATTGAAGACAGCGTCGCGACGGATACCATCCCCCGCGAGTGGCATCACAGCGTGCCAGTGCCCGGTTTGGCGCACCTGGCGCAACCCGCCTTTGCGGACGTCGATCGGTTCGACAGCAAAGAAGTAATCTCCAACCGCGTGCGCAAGGGCCTGCTGCCCGAATCGGCGCTGGTGGAAGGCGCCGGCGTCGCGCACCAGGCTCGCAACTACTTCTGGTACAACCGGACGTTCCGCGCGCCGTCGCGGAAACAGGCCGCCATTCTGCGCATCAACAAGGCGCAATTCGGCGCCGCCGTGTGGCTGAACGGACAAAAGATCGGAGAACACGCCGGCTGCTTCACTACCTTTTATTCGGATGTAACACGCGCCATGAACTGGCAGGGAGAAAACCAACTGGTGGTGCGGGTGGGAGCCCACCCGGGAGTCCTGCCGGTCGATTATCCCACTGGCAGCGATTTCGAAAAAAATCGATGGACGCCAGGGATTTACGACAGTGTGGCGCTGCTGCTGAGCGACAATCCCGTGATCGAAAGCGTGCAAGTGGCGCCGCATATCGACACGCGCACGATCACAGTGCAGACCCGGCTGAAAAACTATACCGCGGCATCCGCGCGATTCGCTTTAAATCAGCGGGTGCGGCCCTGGCGCGGCGGGCATGAAGCCGGGCGCGCGGAGCTGCGCGTGGAGCTGGCGGCGGGCGAAGAGAAAATCCTCACACAGACAATCCGTCTGGACGCGGTCGAACTGTGGACACCCGAGCATCCTTTTCTATACCTGCTCGATACCACCACGGGCGGCGACAGCGCCGCCACGCGTTTCGGCATGCGCGAGTTCCGCTTCGACACACCCACCCGCCGCGCTTATCTGAACGGCAAGGTCTATTTTCTGCGCGGCTCGAACATCACGCTGCACCGGTTCTTTGAAGATCCTCTATCGGGCGCGCTGCCCTGGGACGAAGCCTGGGTGCGCAAGCTGCTTATCGATATACCCAAGCGGATGAACTGGAACAGTTTCCGTTTCTGTATCGGCCCGGTGCCCGACCGATGGTTGGATATCGCGGACGAAGCCGGCCTGCTGATCCAGAACGAATTCTTCATTTGGACCGGCCATCCGGATTGGCGCGGCAAGTACAACCGGAACTGGAACGCGGAGGAGATGATCCGGCAGTACGGGGAATGGATGCGCGACAACTGGAACCATCCGAGCGTGGCCATCTGGGACGCCAACAACGAATCGCTCGATCCTGTTTTCGCCGAGAAGATTATTCCGGCTGTGCGCGGACTGGATCTTTCCAACCGCCCCTGGGAGAACAGCTATAACGGCGCGCTGGGACCCGACGATCCGGTAGAGGATCATCCCTATTTATTCCAGAAGGGCAGCGACAAGGACGAGAAGCCGTTCGAGGCGGCCGAGCTAGAGGGTCTGGCGGGCGCGGGCCGCGCGGGGAGCACGCCCAGCGGGCACGCTTTGATCAACAACGAATACGGCTGGCTGTGGCTCCTGCGCGACGGTACTCCCACCGAACTCACCGCGAAAGTCTACGAGCACCTTCTGGGCGCCAACGCGCAGCCGCAAGAGAGGCTGGCGCTGGATGGGTATCTGTTGGGCGGCCTCACCGAATATTGGCGCGCCCACCGGAACTACGCGGCAGTTATGCATTTCGTCTATCTGACGGCGTGCTATCCGGGCGCGTATACCTGCGACAACTTCGCGGACCTCGCGGCGCTGAAACTGGAACCGCATTTTGCGGATTACGTGCGCGAGGCATTCAAGCCGGTGGGCGTTTATTTGAATTTCTGGCAACCGAGTCTGGCTCCCGGAACGGATCGCCGGATTGCGGTGATGATGGTGAACGACACGTACGAGGCGTCCCGCGGCAAAATGGTATTGACGCTGGAGCGCGAGGGCGGCGAGCCGCTCGTTCGTGAGGAGCAACCGTTCGCCGTGCCTGGCCTGGGGCAGCAAACGTATGCGTTCGAGCTGCACATCCCGCAGGCGAACGGCGCCTTCCTTCTGAAAGCCTCCGCCATCGCCGACGGGCAGCCGGAGCCCACCATCAGCCGGCGCAAAGTTACGGTTCACGAGTGATCGGCTAATCCTATGCGAAATTCCATTCTGCTGACCGCCGGTTGTTTGCTCGCGGCAAGCTTCGCGCCTGCGCAAACTGGCCCCGCAATTGTATCCTCCCCGGATGGCCTGATCCAACTGACGTTTTCGACAGCCGCGCCCAACGGCCAGTTGACCTATGAGGTGACCTATCGTGGGAAACCGGTGCTCGACCGCTCGGCGATGGGACTCGAGATCGAGAACCAGCCGGTGCTGGGAGCCAACCTCCAGATCGCCGCCGTCAAACCATCCAAGATCGATGAAACGTACACCGTGCCCGCGGGAAAATCGCGGACCATACACAACGTCTGCAACACACTGGCGATCGATCTGACGGAAACCACGGAACCGCATCGCCGCCTGACCGTGGAAGCACGCGCCTATGACGATGGCGTGGCTTTCCGCTACCTGGTGCCCAGCCAGGAGGGTCTGCCGCAATTGAAGCTGATAAACGAACGGACCCAGTTCGTGCTGGCTAAGGATGCCACTACGTACCCCCTGATTCTGCGCAACTACCGCACGTCCTGGGAAGACAACTACCGTACTGTGCCGCTGAGCGGCATCCATCCAGAATCCCTGATCGCCTTGCCGCTATTGACCGAGGTGCCCGGTGTGGCTTTCGTCGCGATCACGGAGGCCGATATCGACAATTACTCGGGCATGTATCTGAAGCACAGCGAGAAGAATGCGCGCGAACTGGACGCGCGGCTGGCCCCGCACATCGACGATGCCAATCTCTCCGTGGACGTGCGCACGCCCGCGCCTTCGCCGTGGCGTGTTTTGATGATCGCCGCGGAGCCGGGACGATTGATCGAATCCCACATCGTGGACAATCTGAACGCTCCTTCCGTGATTGCCGATACCTCCTGGATCAAGCCGGGCAAAGCCGCTTGGGATTGGTGGTCCGGACCTTACGACGAGAACGTGAATTTCAAACCGGGTAAGAACACGGCCACCGCAAAGCATTACGTGGACTTCGCCTCCAAGTCGCATTTCGAATATTTCATGCTGGATGCCGGCTGGGCCGTGCCCAAGAAGGCCGGCCCGAATTCGTCGGGAAGCGATATCACCCAAGTGCAGCCGCAGATCGATATGCCGGAACTGCTGTCCTACGCCAGATCGAAGAACGTGGGCGTGTGGCTGTGGGCGCACTGGACCGATATAGACCGGCAGATGGAAGAAGCTTTCCCGCTGTACGAAAAGTGGGGTGTGGCCGGCGTCAAGATCGATTTCATGGACCGCGACGATCAGTGGATGGTGGAGTTCTATCATCGCGTAGCGAAGCTGGCGGCGGCGCATCACCTGATGGTGGATTTCCACGGCGCGTATAAACCCGACGGGATCAGCCGCACTTATCCCAACGTGATCACGCGCGAAGGCGTAATGGGGCTGGAATACAACAAGTGGAGCGCGCGCGTGACGCCGGATCACAACGTGATGCTGCCGTTCACGCGCATGCTGGCCGGGCCTATGGATTACACGCCGGGCGGGTTCCGCAACGCCACGGCAGCGGAGTTCGTCCCGCGCAATACGGCGCCCATGGTAATGGGCACCCGCGCGCACCAGACCGCGCTCTTCGTGGTCTTCGAGAGCCCGTTCGAAATGGTTTCGGACGATCCGGAAGCCTACGAGGGGCAGAAGGAACTGGCGTTCCTGAGCGCGGTGCCTTCCTCCTGGGACGAGACCCGCGTGCTAAACGGCAAAGTCGGCGACTACATCACCATCGGCCGCCGCCACGGCAAAGAATGGTTCGTGGGCAGCATCGCCGGCTCGCACGGCGCGGATCTCGACATACCGCTGGAGTTCTTGCCGCCGGGAGACTTCGTCGCGGAAGTATATTCCGACGCCCCGGACGCGCAGTACAATCCGACCCATACGGTGCTGGAAGTCAAGAAGGTGGATCGCAGCATGACGCTCAAAGCCAAGATGGTATCGGGCGGCGGTCAGGCGATTCGCATCCGTCCGGCGGAGTAACCGCTTGGTAGACTTGCTGGTATGAATCGTGCGTGTGCTGCTTGTGTGCTGATGGGCGCCGCCGGCTTCGTGCTGCCCGCGCAGACCCTGACGACGCTCCACAATTTCAGTGGCGCTTACGGTGGTGGGCCCTATGCGGGCCTGGTTCAAGCATCGAATGGGAACTTTTACGGGACGACCATATATGGCGAGGAGTGGGGCGGCGGTGCCGCGTTCGAGATAACGCCGGCGGGCGACTTCACGGCGTTGTATGCCTTTTGCCAGGATTGCACTCCAAACGCCGGGACCGTTCCATACGCCGGGCTCGTGCAGTCCGCCTCCGGGAGCTCGTACGGCGCCGCGGGCGGCGGCGGATTCTACGGCCACGGCGCGGTGTTCGCTGTGACGACTAGCGGCGCGGTATCTGCGGTTTATGGCTTCTGCGCACAAGCCGGTTGTCCGGACGGCAACGATCCCCACGGGACGCTGGTGTCTGGCTCCGATGGCAACCTGTATGGCACCACCACGGAAGGCGGGGCAGCCGAAAACGGCACCGTTTTCCAACTCACGCCGGCCGGCGCTTTGAAGACTCTGTACAGCTTCTGTTCCCAACCCGGATGTGCGGACGGGAGTTCGCCGTTCGCCGGATTGGTGCAGGCGTCCGACGGAAACTTTTATGGGTCGACGCAGAAGGGCGGGGCGCACGGCGAAGGTACGGTGTATCGGATCACGCCAGCCGGTACGCTGACGAGGCTCTATAGCTTCTGCTCGCAAAGCGGCTGCGCGGATGGCGGATATCCGAAGGCGGCGCTGATCGAAGGCAGGGATGGATATCTCTATGGACGACGGTCTACGGCGGCGCGCATGCTGGAGGAACGATCTTCAAGTTCACCGGTGACGGCAGTCTGACGACCTTATATAGCTTCTGTGCGCAGAGTGGATGCCTGGACGGCGAGAAGCCTTACGCGGGGCTCATTCAAGCAACCGACGGGAGTTTCTACGGAACCACCTTCTACGGCGGTGTCTTCGGCATCGGCACGGTGTTCCGCTTCTCCCCCGGCTCGGAATAGTTGTACTACTTCGCCGGCGTCCCGCCGTGTTCCAGTTCCGCCATGCGCTGGCGGATGGCGGGCACATCGTCCGCCTTCGGGGCAAGGTGCACGTATTTCGCAAAGTGTTCCAGCGCGCCGTGGGTATCGCCCTTGTCGGCCAGCACCTTGCCCAGCAGCGCCTCGGCAGCCGGATATTCGTGGGTTTTGTCGAGATCGATGGCCCTGTTCACGGTCCGCTCGGCCACGTCCGCGTGCTTCAACTCGTAGTTGGCCACAGCGTCGTAGTAGTAGATTCCGGGGAATTCCACCGGGTCGAGTTGTATGGCGCGTTCGCCCAGAGCCGCCGCGTCATCCATCATTTTCGCGGCCACCGCCATGCGGATCAACTGCAGGTAAGGGCGGATGTATTTGGGATCGGCCTTGAGCGCGTGTTCACAGGCATCGGCCGCTTCCTTCGGTTCGGATTGCTGCTCCCGCACCTCGCCGAGCTGGCTCCAGGCCTGGGCATAATCCGGATATCGCGCGATGGCGCGCTCGAACTGCTTCCCCGCGTCGGCAAGCTTGCCATCGCCCATCGCCTCCAGGCCCTTGTCATAGGCTTTCGCGGCGTCTTTAGGGACGTGCAGAGCGGTCACGGAAACGGTGGAACCTTCGGGATCGCCGATCTGCTTCAGCACGATCACCGCGCCGTCATGCAGCGTGGCGTTGGCCTTCCGGTAACCCTTCAGCAGGATGGTGATGACGCACTTATCCTCGAAACGGCGCGCGATCGGGTCGGACCCGGGATCGAGGACTATCTGAACCGTATAGATGATCAACCCGTCGGTGAACGCGTTTACTATGTGGCACGGAGGCAGATCCACGCCGGCGGGCGAGGGAGTGAACAGCGGCGTCGAAGGCAGATTGCCGCCGCTCTCCAGGGCGAGTTTGGCGCGATACTGCGGGCTCTCCGCGAAACAGGCGCCCGCCATCACCAGCGCGCAAGCAATCTCGACCGTGCGGGACATCGCATGCTCATGGTAGCGCACGTTGGCCCTCAGGCCCCCATGCCCCAAGCCGCCGCGATGGCGAACGGCAGGCGGCGCGCCACTTCATGCTTCCATCGCTCAAACGGCTGGTCGGTTGTCAGATATGTCCAGACGGCGCCGCGATCGACAGTCCCCGCGCCGTCCGATTCCACCCGCCGCCCGATTTCTTCCGGCAACTCCGCTTCCAGTTCGCGGAACCACGCGTCGATTTTGAGCAGGTACTCGCGATGCGGATCGCGTCCGCTCAACGAGACCCACTGCACGCCCGAGCGGTATTCGGAAACCCGCGCCCAGATGCTCCGCCCATGCGTCGTCGATGGCGCGCAGCGTGATGCGCTTTTCGCGGTCCGGCATCGCGCTCTCCAGAATCTCCTGGTGGCGCGCCTGGATCTTGTTCCGCTGGCCATCGAAGGGGACTTCGTAGCCGTGAAGAAACATGCGCGTATCGAGATGTTGCCCCTCGATCAACCGCTGCAGCGTGCCCGGGTCATCGCGGTAACGCTCGTCGAGGCCGGCGTACTTCACCATGAGGTCGTCCTCCAGGGAGAGAAAGAAGCGCGACGAACCGGGATCGCCCTGCCGCCCGGCGCGGCCGCGGAGCTGATTATCGATGCGCCGGCTTTCGTGCTTATTCGTGCCGATCACGTATAGTCCGCCCAACTCGACCACGCCTTCGCCCAGACGGATATCGGTGCCGCGCCCGGCCATGTTGGTGGAGACCGTGACTGCGCCGCGCTCCCCGGCGCGCGCGACGATGGCCGCCTCGCGCTCGTCGTGGCGCGCATTGAGGACCTCGTGCGGCACGTCCGCGAGCAGCGCGCTGAGACGTTCGGAATCGGCCACACTCGCCGTCCCGGCCAGCACCGGTTGGCCGCTCGCGTGAATCCGGCGAATTTCGGCGACCACCGCCTGCTCCTTTTCCGCCTTGGTCCGGAAGACGACGTCGGGATGATCGACGCGGATGACCGGACGATGGGTCGGGATCGTCTCGACCCGGAGCCCATAAATCCTGGAGAATTCGACCGGCTGGGTGGCGGCGGTGCCGGTCATCCCGCACACCATCGGGTAGAGCGCGACGAGGTGCTGCAAGGTGATCTGCCCCAGAATCATACCCTGCGATTTGGCGGTGACACTCTCCTTGGCTTCGATGGCCGTGTGCAGCCCGGCCGGCCAGCGGCGGTCGAGCGCGATGCGTCCTTTGAATTCGTCCACCATCTCGATGACGCCGTGGCGAACGATGTAGTCGACGTCGCGGCGCAGTAGGGCATGCGCGTGCAGCGCCTCGCCGATGGCTTCGTGGATCGCGAGATTCCGGTCATCGAAGAGGTTGCCGCATCCGAGCGCGCTCTCCACCGCGTGAATTCCGGCGTCCGTGAGCGCGGCGTTGTGCCCGCCGGGGTCTATCGTAAAATGCTCGCCCACGCGCAACCCGCGCACAATCTGATCGGCCACGTAGGCAGCGCCGCGGTCGCCGGATGCGCCGCCGGCGATCACCAGCGGCACGCGCGCTTCGTCGATCAGGATGGAATCGGCCTCGTCGATGACGGCCGCGTGGAACCTGCGGTGGACCTGCTCGTCCGGGCGCATCGCCAGCCGGTCGCGGAGGAAGTCGAAGCCGATCTCGTTTGGCGTGGCGTAGGTGATATCGGCGGCGTACGCGGCGCGGCGCTCGGTGGGCGTCATCCCCTGCTGGACGTGGGCAACCGAGAAGCCGAAGAAGCGGTAGATATCGCCCATCCAGGCGGCGTCGCGGCGCGCCAGATAGTCGTTCACGGTCATGACGTGGACGCCCTGGCGAGCGCGGGCAAACCAGGCGATGGCCGGCACGGCGGCCAGGGTCTTGCCTTCGCCCGTCTGCATTTCGGCGATGGCGCCGCGCGCCAGGGCCAGCGCCCCGCGCAATTGCACGTCGTACATGTCCTGCCCCAGGATGCGGGAAGCGGCGGTCGCCACCGCCGCGATCCAAGGGCACAGATCCTCGGTTTGGGATGCGGCGGACCGCAGTTCGGCGTCGCTCAGACGCGCGAAGCGGGCACGCATCGCGTTGATTTGCTCGACGCACGACCGGTCGCGGTCGCGCATCGTATGCAGCCATTGCAGCATAGGCTCTCCTATGGACACGCGCAAAACGGGCCTCGGCCCTTTGCGCTTTTGATTGCGGTGTTGACGGACGAAGGCCGCTATAAGGAGAGCGCCGGTGGCGGACGCTGGAATAGAGAGGAATCGAGAAGCGGGACCGTAGCGCCGGCACGCATGGGACCGGCGACGAAAGCCGGCGCCGCGTGACGCGGGGGCGCGGGTGCTTCGGAGAGTTGTTCGGCGCGATGGCGTCTCCGCTCGCTATAGACGGCCGAGCAAGAAACGCGATTGGTATCGACGCGCGCAACCGGAACCGTGAATATGGCGTGGAACAGCAGTAACGCCGATAAACAGGTTGTCAGCCGCGCTCGCATCTGTTTCGCAGTATCGCATATTGGAAGCCCGCGCGCGCTGGTAGAATCAGACCAGGATGTCCCAAAACGGCGCGCTGGACCCCAAGGCGGCGCACGACATGCGGTTCGCGATGCGCCTCTCGCTGGCGTTCGGCTTCCTGATGTTGGGCGGGAAGACGGCGGCGTATTTGATTACCGGGTCCACGGCAATCCTGTCGGACGCCTCGGAGTCCGTGGTCCATCTGGTGGCGGTGGTGTTCGCCTGGTTCAGCCTGTGGCTGAGCTTGCGGCCGGCCAACCAACGGTATCTTTACGGCTTCGAAAGAATCACCTTCTTCTCGGCCGGGTTCGAAGGCGCCATGATCGTGCTGGCCGCCTTGTTCATTATCGGCGTGACGATCCGGCGGTGCCTGACCGGTTTCGAACTGGTCCATGTGGGCGTGGGCACGCTGTTTACGATGGCCACGGCGCTGCTGAACGCCGGGTTGGGATGGTATCTGGTGCGCACGGGAAAGCGGACCCGGTCGCTGATCCTGGAGGCTGACGGGAAACATGTCCTGACAGACAGTTGGACCAGCGCCGGCGTGGTGGCCGGGCTAGGCCTGGTGATGTGGACCGGGTGGCGGCCTTGGGATGCGGTCTGCGCGTTCGCGGTAGCGTTGAACATTCTGTGGTCGGGCGGCCACCTGATCTGGCGCTCGGCCATCGGACTGCTGGACACGGCCGATCCGCGCACCGGCAATCTGCTACGGGAGAGACTGGACGCGCTGTGCGGCGAGTTGGGCATCCAGTATCACGGCGTGCGGTTCCGCAGCACCGGACAGCGGCTGCTGGTGGAAGTGCACCTGCTGTTCGCCGGTTCCGAGACCGTGGCGGAGGCGCACCGTCTGGCCACGCTGCTGGAGGAAAGGTTGCCGGATTTGCTGGGGCAACCCACCGAAGTGATCACGCACCTGGAAGCGCAAGACGACCACGAAGCCGTCCACCGCGCCGTGCATTACACCGGGAAGCCGGGGAGGTGACGCCATCAGGGGCGCTTTATTGCGGCGCCGGCACGCTCCCGGTGACCGCTACAGGATCGGTTAAACTTACTGTGTCGCCGATATGCGCCTCTTTGCCCCTTTTCTCTCACTGTCATTGTTGATGGCTTGCGCAGCCGCGCAGGCGCAGCAACCCGCCGCCCCCACGCCCACGACGGCAGCCCAGGCTCCCACGCACGATACCAGCTACATCGACGCCCAGGGGACGGCGCACGTCACGCGGGTGGTTCCCGTTCCGAAGACCGTCAGCACCGAAGCGCAGCGCCGCCTGAGCCGGCCCGAGCCCGATCAGGGTCCGCCACAGTCTCTGGCCGACCGCCGCAAAGGCACGGATGCCTACACGGCTCGGGCGCGCGTGGAATGGAGCCGCCTGTGCCCCAATCAGATCGTGGAGGAGAAGATTGCCGGTGTTCCGGTTCGCAAAGTCACACCGGAAGGTGTGCCCGAGGCCAACCGCGACTTAGTGCTGCTCAACCTGCACGGCGGCGGCTTCAACTCGGATTCCGGCTCCTACACGGAGTCCATTCCCATCGCAGGCTACAGCAAGATCCCGGTGGTCGCCGTGCTCTACCGGCTGGCGCCGGAGCATCCGTTTCCGGCGGCCGTGGATGATTCCGTGGCCGTGTACAAGGAACTGCTAAAAACGTACAAGCCCAGCCACATCGTGATCTATGGCACTTCGGCAGGCGCCATATTGACCGCCGAGGTGGCCGTGCGCCTGCAGCAACTGGGCCTGCCGCTCCCCGCGGCTCTCGGCATCTTTAGCGGCCTGGGTGACTTCAGCCGCAGCGGCGACTCGGTGGCGATCTATGGGTTGCGGGGCTTCTCCGGGCATCTGGATCCACCGCAGCCGGAACCTCGCGACGGAGACTACGCGGCGGCCACCGACCCACGGGATCCCGTGCTCTCGCCGATCTTCTCCGATCCGCATGGGCTGCCGCCGACGCTGTTCGTCACCAGCGGCCGGGATCTGCTGCTCTCGGGCACGGTCAACCTGCACCGCGCCTACCTGAACGCTGGCGTGGATGCGCGGCTGGTAGTGTTTGACGCTCTGCCCCACGCCTTCTGGTACGACTCCACGCTGCCTGAAGCCATCGAGGCCAATCACATGATGGCGGATTTCTTCGTCAAGCAATTAAGAAAGTAAGACCCGGCCAAACCTAGGCGTAGATGCCCGGCGCTTCATACCCGATGGCCTGCACGTATTCGACGTACGAGCCGGGGTAAACGCGCGGATGGCGATCCTTGCCGGTTTCGCCGCCCAACTCCAGCACGCGCGAGCCGAGGCCGCGCAGGAACATGCGGTCGTGCGAGACGAAGATCATCGTGCCTTCGAAGTTCTTCAGGGCATCCACCAGCATTTCCTTGGTGGCCACGTCCAGGTGATTGGTAGGCTCGTCGAGCACCAGGAAATTCGGCGGGTCGTAGAGCATGCGCGCCATGGCCAGACGCGACTTCTCGCCGCCGGACAGCGCGCGGATGCGCTTGTCGATATCGTCGCCGGAGAATTGAAACGCGCCGGCGAGAGTGCGCAGCGCGCCGATGCCGTCCTGCGGAAAGTCGCGCTGGAGTTGTTCCAGGATGGTGAGATCGGGATCGAGCACGTCGAGCGACTGCTGCGCGAAGTAGCCCATATTCAGGCTGGCGCCGAGCCGCACGCTGCCGGCATCGGGCGCGCTGGCGCCGGCGATCATTTTGAGCAGGGTGGTCTTTCCCGCCCCGTTGCGTCCCATGACGGCCCAGCGTTCGCCGCGGCGGATGGTGAGGCTGAATCCGTCATAGATTACGCGGGAGCCGTAGCTCTTGTGCAGGTCCTCGATGACGGCGACCTGGTCGCCCGAGCGCGGCGGAGCGCGGAACTCGAACTTCACCACCTGCCGTTTCTTGGGCAGTTCGATCTTCTCGATCTTATCGAGCGCCTTGATGCGGCTCTGCACCTGCGCGGCCTTGGCGGCATGCGTCCTGAAGCGTTCGATGAAGCGCTGCTCCTTGGCCAACATGGATTGCTGCCGGGCGAAAGCGGCCTGCTGGTTGGTTTCGCGAATGGCGCGCTCGCTCTCGTAAAAATCGTAGTTGCCCGAGTAGACGATGATTTCGCCCGCGTCGATTTCCGCGATCTTGGAGACGATGCGGTTCATGAACTCGCGATCGTGCGAAGTCATCAGGATGGCGCCCGGGTAAGACTTCAGGAACTGTTCCAGCCAGATGATGGACTCGATGTCCAGGTGGTTGGTGGGTTCGTCCATCAGCAGGACGTCGGGACGGCCAAGCAGCACGCGCGCCAGCGCCACGCGCATCTTCCAGCCGCCGGACAACGCGCCGGCGTCGCCATCGATCTGGTCGTCTTCGAAGCCGAGGCCATGCAGAACCTGGCGGGCTTGCGCTTCGAGACTATAGCCGCCCAGGTGATCGTACTCCTCCTGTACTTCGCCGAAGCGCTCCAGGATCTGGTCCATTTCACCGGCGCGCGCGGGATCGTTCATGGCCTGGTGCAGATCTTCGAGTTCGTGGTGCAGATCGCCCACGCGCCCGCTGCCGGCGATGGCTTCGTCAAGGACGGGGCGCCCTTTCATATCCTCGACGTCCTGGCGGAAGTAGCCAACGGTAAGCTTCTTGGGGACCGACACCTCGCCTTCGTCGGGGGATTCCTCGCGCACGACCATGCGGAAGAGAGTGGTTTTGCCGGAACCGTTGGGGCCGACCAGACCGACCTTTTCGCCTGGGTTCAACTGGAAGGAAGCATCCACGAAGACGAGCTGCTTGCCGTACTGCTTGTTGATGTTGGAGAAAGAAATCATCGAAACTCCAAGCTAGCAGAAGCGGGCGGAGCGGCTTACACCAGTGCGCGCCCATGGGCCTGGGCGTATTGGTTAGTTATACGCGTGAATCAATTCCACGGTGACTCCCCCGATGGAGTCGGTCGCCATGTAGGCGTAGCGGCCGGAGCCCTTCTTGCCGACCTCGCCCCAGGCGCCGGATTGCACCACGCCGTAACCCAGGCCCTGGTACCTGGCGATGGCGCCGTCGAGGTCCTCGACCGGCAGTCCCAGGTGGTGCACGCCTTCGCCGTGGGCTTTCAGGAAATCGGCATAGCAGTTGGCCGGCTGTTGCGGCGGAATGATCCACTCAAAAGTCGGCTGTGTGTACTTGTGCCAACCCACGTCGAACGGCAACAACAGGGGCATGCCGTGATAGCGGGAGTCCTCGCGCGGGCTGGCGTGCGCCACCGTCATGGCCGGAAACCCGATCTGTTGCCAATAGTCGGAGACCCGCTGCGCTTCGCGGATCACAAAGGCGATATGCGAGACCACGGCCGGCGTGCGGGCCTGCGCGGACCCGCCCGGCCAGTAGACCAGGCCGAGCACGTATTTACCCCTTGGCTCGGTGTCGAAAAACGTAAATTCGGCTGGGCCGCGATCGGTTTCGAGGCGCAAACGTTCCAGCACTTGCACGCCTGCTGCGCTCATGCGCTGGACTTCCCTGGCCATTTCATCCTGGCTCGGCGCCTCGTAAACGATGGAGAAAATGCCGTCGCCGTGGCTCGACAAGAAGGCGTTTAAGGCGCTGCCGCCGCCTTGCGGCGCGATCATGTCCACGGCCAGGTTTCCCAAGCGTCCCATGGCCACGCGCGCGTGGCCGGCGATGGGCCGGCCCCGATAGGCGCCGGTGAGCGCGACCTTGCCGAGGTCGTGCACATCCGAAAGGCCCAGGCGCGACCAGCCGTGCAGAGGGCCATCCATGGCATTCACAAGCCAAACAACCTGGCCGATCCGTTGGTAGAAGTCGGGTGGCGCGCCCGATGCGAGCGGGGCAGCCAAAATCAAAAGAGCGGTCAGACGGGATGTTTTCATTAAGAAAGCGCGATTGTAGCGCCGTTCGACGCGCCACGGACGCACGCCAACCCTTCCACACTAGCTGCGAGGCTGGACCACTTCCGCGCGGCGCGTCCAAAAATACGCGGCTAGCACGGCCACTACCAGGGTGAATCCGATGCCGAACTCCCCGAGGATGTATTTTCGTGCGGCCGGTGTACGCGGTCATGGGGTCGAAGAACTGTTGGATGAAGTGGTTGCTGGAAGCGTGCAGAATGACGCCGGTCCACAAGCTGCCGGACTTCAGGCGCAGCCACGTCAGGACGAAGCAAAGGAGGATCATGTTGGCGGAGACAACGGCCAAACCATACCAGCCGGTTCCCATGTTGTAGCCGGCGAAGACGATGATGGGCACATGCCACAAGGCCCAGATTACGCCGGAGATTACGGCAGTGGCCGTGAATGAAAAGTGTTTGGCTAACTCGGGCGCCAGGAATCCACGCCAACCGATTTCTTCGCCCAGAGTGGTAGCGCAGTTTTGGATCACGCCGATGGTTGCGACAACCAGGAAATAGAGCCCGACACCGAAAGGTCTGGACAATGGACCGAGGCCGAAGAACCGCGAAAAGGCATCGGCAGTCTGGCTCGGGTTCCACGCGGCGATGCCAGTCAACCAGGCGATGGAGTAGGTAAAGGTGGAATAGCCGAGAGGAATCAGGTAGCTAATCACTTGGTAACGGGTTTGGCCCCACTGCCAGCCGAGGCTGGCGATGGGGCGGCCGAGATACTTGCAGGTTAGCAAGGCCCCTACGGCGGGACACCACATCAGTCCCCTGGTGTAGGCTCCCTCCGCGGAATTAGTGCCTGCGGATTTGATGATGAGGAAATAGAACAGGGAGCTGACGGTCCAAGTGACGAGCAGGTACACGAGAATCGGGCGGCGGCCGGAGGCCGGATTCATTAGGAGAGGTTAGCGCATTCCGGCCCGGCGGTAAAGCGGGAAAACACGAGTTGCGCGAGGGTGCTACCGTTTCTTGTATGAAAGCAGCGTTGTACGGGCGGATCGTCTTTGGCGCATCGGCGGTGCTGCTCGGCGTCATCGCACTGATGTGGCACGACTCCGACACCTGGCAAACCCTGCGTCAGATCTGGAGCCTGCCTTTTGGAACCATTATCGGCGGGTGTCTCATGCTCGCGCAAATTGCCGGTGGGATGGGGATGCAGTACACAAGGGCCGCGCGCTGGGCGTCGATAGTTCTCGGCATCGTCTATTTGCTTTTCTCCCTGGCCTGCATCCCCGGCATTATGGCCGCACCCGGCATCTATGAGCATTACGGAAGCTTCTTCGAACAGTTTTGCGCGCTCTGTGGCGCGATCGCCCTGTACGCCGCAACCGAGGCGAATGCGGCACGGGCGGTAGCCTTAGGCCGGGTGGCGCGCCTCGGACTCGGAGCCTGCGCGATTTCATTTACGCTGAGTCAGATACTCTATCTTCGTGTGACAGCTACATTGGTTCCAAAGTGGATTCCGCCCAATCAGACTTTTTGGGCGATCCTCACGACCATCGCATTTGCACTCGCGGCGATTTCCATTCTCATCCATCGCCAGGCACGGCTTGCGATTCGCCTGATGACCCTCATGCTGGCACTCTTTGGTGTGTTGGTTTGGGTCCCGCGCCTGATCGCCCACCCGGAAGCCCATCTGAACTGGTCCGAAATCGGCTTGACTTTCCTCATTACGGGGGCCGTCTGGATGGTGGCTGATTTGCGGTCTCTCTGATTTAGGCGGTCCACGGTATGGCCGTCGCGCCCGATGGCAACTTCCTTGGTCGAGCGGACCGACATTTCGGGGCGTTCAATACTTGAGCCGCAGTTCGAACCAGGCTCTTCTCGGCGCGCCCGGGGAGAAGAACGTTACGCTCTGCGCAGGGGCGCTTCCGGCGTAGGGTCCAGTGGCGTAGACCGGGAACGGCAGCGACTGGATGGCGCCTTGGGCGCTGAGTGCCGTGTTCGAGAGCCACGCCGCGGTGTAGTATTCGCGGTCGAAGAGGTTATCGATCTGGACGGCCAGTTGCAAGTGCCGGGTCAGATCGTAGTGCGCGTGCAAATTGGTGACGGCATAGCCCGGCGAAACGCCGGGGCCCAGGTAATAGACGCCATCGGCGCTGTAGGCGTTGTTTTCGTTGCCGCGCGCGTAAGAGCTCGAGACAACCACTTCGTCGAGATCGAGCGCCAGCCGCGGAGTGATCTGTAAATCCGCGTAGGCTTTCCCGCTTTGCTTGGGGATGAGCGGAATGCGATCTCCGGGCTGAACGGTGATGACTCCATCCAGTCCCGGATATCCCTGTAAAGCGAAGCTGTTGGTGTCGTTCGCCGAGCCATCCAGCGTTTCGGTGCTCTGGTAGGTAGCCGACAGAAAAGTCCAGTCCAGACCCCAGGTGACGCGCCCGATGCGCCCATCCAGGTCGGCGTCAATGCCTTCGCGGAGTGTTTTGGCGAAGTTCTGGAAATAACCCGTGCCGGTCTGGGGAGCGGCGATGAAGAGGATGTCGTTGTGATTGGCAGCCCGGAACGCGCCAACATTCCAGCTCAGATTGTGGAAGAGCGAAAGCTCCGGCTTTCCGCGCAGGCCCACTTCCCAGGTGTTGGTGACCACCTGCTGGAGCGGCGGATCGGAGGACAACGAATTGGGGAGGCTGCAGGGGGCGCTGGGATCCGCACAGCCGAGTTCGATGGATGTCGGCGCGCGGCTTCCCTGGGAGAATCTGGCGTAGGCATTCACGGCACGGACAGGGCTCCAGGTAACTCCGATGGAGGGGTTGAATCGATGAAACACATAATCGCCGGTCAGCGAACCAGGTCCTGCCGTAGGATTCAGCAGGTCCGTATTATCGACCGTGAACCGGTTGAAGCGCCCGGATACGGTGACGTTCACGGTCTTGGAGAGAGTGAGCGTGTCGGTGAGGTACAGGCTCCAGTTGGGCGTGCTGCCATGGAGGCCAACGGCCGTGTCGACGGGCGACCCATTCGCGCTGGTGGAACCATCCTGCCAGGCCGGGACGCTGGTGAGAGTGTAATTGGGATTCACATAAGCGAAATCCGTGGTCTGCGTATAAGTAACGCTGCCGCGGTCCACGGTCGCTCCGGCGGCAAACTGGTTCCGCCCAATCTTAGGCGAGGTGATCCAGGTGATCTGCCCGGACAGCCCGTATTCGTGCTGCACTTCCTTGGAGTAAATGTTCACGCCGTCGCAGGTCTGGTCCGGATCGCCCAACACCAGCGCTTCCGCCAGGCAGGGCCACTTGGGAAACGGCGTGTTCGTGATGTTGGCGCCGCTGACCGGAAAACCAGCATAACCCGCGGCGCTGAGCGTCGCCTGCTCCTGGGGGGTCGGCTGGTAGATCAACTGGCCTTGGGCGTCATCGTTGAAATTGGCGTCGATGGCTTCCGTGCGGATGTTGCGATACCAGGCGTTGCCGGCGAACGTCAGATTGTCGTTGAAAGTATGCCGGGCGATGAAGTCGAATGAGGGCGAGCGGTTGGCGGTGCTGTCCGGAATGGAATAGACGCTGGAGTAATTGCTTTCGAGCAGACGATAGTCCTGCAGTCCGTTGCCGAGCAGTGTGTTATACGCATAAGACATAGTGAGCGCGAAGTCAGTCTGGCTGGTGCGCCAGCCAAGCCGGCCGAAACCCTGGCGCACGTCGGAAGGCGAATCCGTGCGCCAGCCCGATTCGTGGAATCCGAGGCCCGAGAGAAACCAGTTGAACCCGGTGGCTTGGCCGCCGCCCCACTCGCCTTCCACATCCTTCCTTCCGCTGCTGCCGTACAATATGCTGCCGGTCACGCCGGGATTGGTAAGACCGCTCTTGGTGGTGATCGAGAGCGCTCCTCCCAGCGTATTCAGCCCGAACAACGGGTCCGATCCCGGCACCAGGGTGACCTCCGAGATCGCATCTCTTGGGATCAAATCCCAGCTCACAACATCGCCGAAAGGTTGGTTTTGGCGCACGCCATCCACATAGACCGAAATTCCCTCGGGGGTGCCCAGCAGCGGCGAGGCAGTGTAGCCGCGGAAGTTCACATCGGGCTGGAACGGGTTGCCCTGCATTTCATTGAAATACACACCGTTCAGGCGCCGGTTCATGAAGTCGGCCAAATCCAGCGCGCCACTGTTTTGGATGTCGTCCGAGGTGGCGGTCTGCACGGGGCCGGCGATCTGTTCGGGCGCGAGGTCCGTGCCGGCAAGCGGCGTGGTGGCGACCACATCTACCCTGACAGACTGACGGCCGAGAGCCATCGTGAGAGTGCGCAAAACCGGCGCCGCGGATCGCACTTCGATCAGGGTTGATTGGGTGGCGAAGCCTGCCTGCGAAACTTCCAGGCGGTAGCGGCCAAAGGGCAAGTCACGAAACTTGTATATCCCATGGACGTCGGTGCGGAAGCTCCGCTCGACTGCGCCGGTCAGACTGCGAAGCGTTCCCGATGCTTCCATCGCGGCCCCCGAGGAATCTTTGACCTGGAGCTGGATTTCACCCACCGGTGGCTGCGCTTGCAGCAGCGCAACCGTGGCTATCAGCGCCAGAACCAGGGAGACTGAGCCCTTCGTGAGAAGGGTTCCGCAAGAGTGCATATAGCTACATTCCCCGAGCGCGGCCTTTGTTCAGAGCTTTTTCGAAGCTATTCGGGCATCGCACAAAAAAACGTTGAACAAAAGGGCTTGGGGTGGAATATACAATATGGATGTTGCATGTCGTCTCGTTTGTCGGATTTGATCGTCTTGCCGATCGAAGCCAGTCCTGCGGCGGATGATCCGGGCAACCGCCGGGTCAAGCTGGAGCAGGAGGTCACGGCTCTCTTCGATCGATTCCGGGGTCCACTGCTTCGGTACCTTTGGAGTTGCGGCCTGACGCTCCCGGATGGCGAAGAGGTGCTGCAGGAGGTGTTCCTTTCCCTGTTCCGGCATTTAGATCGCGGCAGATCCCTCGACAACGTTCGCGGTTGGCTGTTCCGGGTGGCCCACAATCTGGCCTTGCGGCAGCGCCAACGCCGTCAGCGGGACACGGCGGCCAGCGCCGGGGCGGGAATCGGAGAGTCGGCGGTCGATCCGGCCCCCAGCCCCGAGGATCGTATGGCAACGAGCCAGACCCAGCGACGCCTGGTTTCAGTGGTGGAGGCGCTGCCGGAGCAGGATCGCTATTGTCTGTTTCTGCGGGCTGACGGACTGACTTATCGGGAGATTGCCGAGATCCTGGGCATGTCTCTCGGCGCCGTATCTCTTTCTTTGGCCCGAAGTTTGGCCCGCATTGCACGTTCCGCCGAAAGCAGTGGTTTATGAAACACGCGGATTCCCACCTTTCCGACCAGCAATTGCTCCTCGACGTGGATGGCGAACTCTCCCGGGGTGACGAGAAGAGTGTGCGGACGCATCTGGCGGCCTGCTGGCAATGCCGCGCACGGCTCGAGGAACTCCAGAATGCGATTAGCGACTTTGTGCGTGCGTATCAAGGGCAGGTGAATACGGAACTGCCTCCGGTTGCCGGTCCGCGCGCATTGCTGAAGGCCAGAATGGCACAGCTCGCCGCCAAAGAACCCGAGCGGCAGCCGAGATGGTTTTTGGTCTCCCGCACATTAGGGGCGGTGGCCATCTGCGCCATCCTGATTATCGGATTTTTCGTGGCCGGTCTCCGCTTAAGGCCTCAAGGCGCCGCCAGGCGGCAGGCTGCGGTGATTCTGGTTCCCGATTCCCGGCTCACACCCGGCGCGGCCCTGTTGGTAAGCGGGCCGGCGGTGTGCGCGCAGCCGGATACCAACAACAAGGCGGTCCCGATTTCGGTTCGGCAAAAGGTTTTTGAAGAATACGGAATTCGGGGCGCGGACCCGAGGGCTTACGAGGTCGATTACCTGGTTACGCCCGCGTTGGGCGGAGCGGACGATATTCACAACCTTTGGCCGCACTCATATTCGACGACAGTCTGGAATGCACGGGTAAAGGACGCGCTGGAGAACCGCCTGCGCGCCATGGTTTGCGACGGAAGTATCGATTTGACGGAAGCGCAACGGGAGATTGCGGCCAACTGGATAGCCGCCTACAAGAAGTATTTCCATACGGACACGCCGATAGCCGAACCATGAGTGTGGAGCCGGCGGGGGGCAGCTCTTCACCTGGCAACCGGCAAGGGCTGCACCTGCAAGCCTTCGCGCACCACATCGCCGGGGTTGGCGATAATGGTCTGGCCTTCGCGCAGCCCGCCGACCACCTCCAAATGATCGCCATAGTCCCGGCCCACTTCGATCTTCTGCAGATGGACTGTGTGCCCGTCGCGCACGACGGCAACTTCCGTGCCTTCTCCGCGTGCGATCAGGGCGTCGCTGGGAATCCGTAAGGGCGCATTGGAGCGTGCGCCCGTCAGAGCCACGCGGGCGTACATGCCCGGCAGCAGCGCGCCGCCGGGATTTGGCACACGAACTTCGACGAGTAATGTGCGGGTGGCCGGATCGAGCGCGCTCGCCGTGCGCGCCACCGTGCCCGCGAACTGGCGCCCCGGCAGGTTCGAAACGCTCAGCCGCGCCGGTTGGCCAACTCGCACTTCACTGGCATTCGCCTGCGGGACGTTCAAATAGGTGCGTAGCGTGTCGATCTGCGCAATGCGGAAGAGCAGCGTATTGCCGGCGTTCACCAGCGCGCCCGCATCCACGTTGCGCTGCGTGATCACTCCCTCGAACGGCGCTTTCACCAGCCGGTAGCTCTGCACTTGATCGAGGCGCGCCAGGTTGGCCTCCGCGGCCGCCACGTTGCTGCGCTGCGCCGCCAGCGCTTTCTCCAGGGCTTTGGTGGCGGATGTCAGCGCGCGGTACTCGGATTGAGAGCGGTCGTTCTCCTGGCGGGAGACCACGCCCTTGGCCAACAGGGCGGACCAACGGTTAGCGGTGACCTTGGCGAGATCCTCGTCCGCCTGGCCCCGCTCATAATTTGCGGCAGCCTGTTCCACAGCCGCCTGCGACTGCTGCAGGTTGGCTTTAGCCTGACGGATCTGCTGATCCATCTCGGGAGCATCGATTTCTGCGAGAGACTGGCCGGTCCGTACGCGATCGCCGATATCCACCATGCGGCGCTGCAAGTATCCATCGGCGCGCGCCAGGATGGGCGCCTCGGTGATCGCCTGAATGTTGCCGGGCAGTTCAATCACGCTCTGGCCGGAGGAACGGCCCACCTCGATCACTTCCACCCGCTGCAACGCCCGCTCCTGTTCGCGCGCCTCGCCAACTATGAGGTCGCGCCTCTTCCGTAGCGGCACATATCCGGAGACGAATGCCACCAGGATCAACACCACTACCGTCAGAAAAATCGCCCAAATGGTAATGGACGAGGGCCGCCACACCTTCGCCGGCAGCCCATCCGGAGCAACGCCATTACCGGCAGTTTTCAGTTCCTGGATCTGCCGTTTGAGATCTTCGTTCTCGCGCTGCAGATCGGACAGGCCGGGTTGATCGGATTCGATGCGCCTCATGGCGTGTTCAGTTCTTCCAGTTTACGCTGATGATCGACCGGCGGATTCGTCCGCAAATAGGAATAGATGATAGGGACCACGAACAGCGTCGTAACGGTGGCGAAGGTAAGCCCACCGATAACGGCCCGCCCCAACGGCGCATTCTGTTCGCCGCCTTCTCCCATGCCCAACGACATGGGAACCATGCCCAGGATCATGGCGGTGGCGGTCATCAGAACCGGCCGGATGCGCGCATAGCCGGCGGAGAGCATAGCATCGCGCGCCGAGAGCACTGTCTCGCGTTCGCCGTTGGCGAAGGTGACGATCAGAATGCTGTTGGCCGTCGCCACGCCGATGCACATCATGGCGCCCATCAGCGAGGGCACGCTGAGCGAGGTGCCGGTAAGAAACAGCATCCACAGAATGCCGGCCGTGGCGCCCGGCAGCGCCATGAGGATGATGAAGGGGTCCAGCCACGACTGAAAGTTGATGGTCATCAGTAGATACACCAGAACGACGGCGAACACCATCCCTAAGCCCAGGCGGAAGAACGACGATTGCATGGTAGCCACCTGTCCGCGCAACGAGAATGACGTGCCGCGCGGCAGGCGTGGTTCCTCTTCGTGCATGATCTTGGTGACTTCCGCGCCCACGCCGCCCAGGTCGCGCCGGTCTACGTTGGCGAACACATCGAAGACCGGCCAGACATTGTAATGGTTGACGATGACGGGCATGTAGGACCGGTGCGCGGAAGCCAGGTTCGAGAGCAGTTGCGTATTGCCGGCAACCGCGCCGGGGTTTCCATAAGCCTGGGAAGAACCGCCCGGAGATGTGCCGACCGAAGCCGGCCCGGCCATGGACGCGCCCGCCATTGAGCCGGGCGTGGTGCTGTTGACAGCGTTCGTGCTCGGCGAGATGGGAGTGTGCAATAGAGCATCCATGGAGTCGATACGGTATTGCGGCGTCTGCACGCCCACGCCGTAGCTAACGCCATTGGTCCAGTTCATCCAGAAATTCGGCGCCACCGTGCCGTTGCCGCTGAGAGAGATCAGCATGCTGCTGGTGACGTCGCGTTGCGTGAGGCCCATTTGCGCGGCTTTGGCCCGATCCACATCCAGGCGGATCACCGGTTGATCGGCGACCTGGTGAACATGCACATCCGCCGCGCCGGGGATGCGCGCGATGCGCTGCGCCAAATTCTGGGCGATGGCGTAGTTCGCCGCGGCGTTGCGCCCGACCACTTGCAGATCGATGGGCGCGGGCAGGCCGAAGTTGAGAATCTGGCTGGTTATGTTGGCCGGTTGGAAGAAAAAGGTCATATCCGGGAAGTGTTGATGCAAACGCTTGCGCAGCAGAACCTCGTAATCACGCGTGGGCGCGTGCTTTTCCTTGTTGAGCGAAATCAGGATTTCGCCATCGGCGCTGGAGATGGTGGGAATGTCGCCTTGGGCAATGGCGGGCCAACTGTTCGGAATTCCGATATTGTCGATCAGCATGTCGATCTCGCCGGGCGGAATCACCGCGCGGATTTCGCGCTCGAGATCGGAAAAACGGACTTCGGTCTCCTCGATGCGCATGCCCGCCGGACCGCGCGCATGCAGCCGCATCTGGCCGGAATCGACAGCGGGGAAGAAATCCTCACCAACCAGCCAGCCCAAGCCCAGAGAGGCGGCGAAAAAAGTTCCGAATGCCAGCAGCGTGCGTCCGCGGTGGCGCAGGGACCAATCCAGCAGCCCGACGTAGCGGAAGCGGAGCGCCTCGAATGCATGATTGAAAAGATGGTGGCCGCGTTCAAACAGGCTGGTACGCCGGTTGCCGCCGGTGATCTCCGATTCCAGCAGGTAAGCCATCATGGTAGGCACCAGCGTGCGCGAAAGAAGATAGGAAGCCAGCATGGCGAACACCACCGCCATCGCCAGTGGCGTAAACAGGTACCGCGCCGTTCCGGTGAGCAGTAGCACCGGCACAAATACGATACAAATCGAGATGGTGGCCACGAACGTCGGCACCGCGATTTGCGACGCGCCATCCAGCACCGCCCGAATGATCGGCTTCCGCATGGCGATATTGCGGTGGGTATTCTCAATCTCCACAGTGGCATCGTCCACCAGGATGCCCACCGCCAAAGCCAGTCCGCCCAGAGTCATCACGTTGATGGTCTGTCCCAGCAGGCTGAGCAGGCACAACGAAGTGAGAATCGAGAGCGGGATGGAAATGCAGACGATCAGCGTGCTCCGCCAGCTTCCCAGAAACAGGAGGATCATCAGGCCGGTCAGACCCGCGGCGATCAATGCTTCGCGCAACACCCCCTGAATGGAGGCTCGCACGAAAACCGACTGGTCCGCGAGCGCGGTCACCTTCAACTCGGGTGGCACGTTGGCCAGGATGCGCGGCAACGCGGCCTTGACGGCGTTGACGATGGCCAGCGTGGACGCCTTCCCGTTGCGGGTTATGGTGATCAACACACCGCGCGATCCGTTGGTGCGCACGATGTTGTTTTGGACATTAAAGCCATCGTGCACCTGGGCGACGTCTTTGATATAGACCGTGGCGCCGTTCACGGTCTTGATGGGCAGATCGTTCAAATCGTTCAGTTCGATGGGGCTGCTATTCACCAGCACCTGGTACTCGGTATGGCCGAGCTTGGCGGTGCCGGCGGGAAGAATCAGGTTCTGCAGATTCAAGGCATTGGATATGTCGATGGGCGAGAGTTGTTTGGCGTACAGATCGTCCAGGTTCAGATCCACCATGACGGCGCGCTGTTTTCCGCCGAACGGATAGGAGACCGAAGCGCCTTGCACAGTGCCCAGCGGCGTGCGAATGAAGTTGTTCCCGATATCGAAGATCTCCTGCTCGCGCAGGGTTTTGCTGGAAAGACCGAGTTGCAGGATCGGCACGCTCGAAGCGTCGTACTTCAGGATGTTGGCGGGAAACATCCCGGGCGGCATCTGGCGCAGGGCAGTCTGCATGGTGGCCGTGGTTTGCGCCACCGCCATATCGATCTTGACGTTGGGATGGAAATAGATTTTAACGACCGCGTACCCGGAGTACGACTGCGACTCGATGTGCTCCACGTCGTTGACGTTCGAGGTGAGGCTGCGCTCGAAGCCAGTCACCACGCGCTTCTCCATCTCCTCGGGAGAAAGCCCCGAATATACCCACAGGACGCTCACGACCGGAATATCGATATAGGGAAAGATGTCCACCGGCATGGTGGTGATGGCAGCGCCGCCGAGGATGGCGATCAGGATCGCCATCACGACGAAGGTGTACGGGCGGCCAAGGGCGAGGCGGACTATCCACATAGGCTTGGTTTCGCTACGCGCGCGGCGGACGCAGCAATGTTTTATTTCTGATCGAGAAGTATATCGTAACCCCGCGGCAGGCCATTCCGTGCGGGTTCCGGCGGACGGAACGCGAATCGGGGGAGGAGGGGGTCAGGTGGGTTCAACAGGTGGCGGCGCTCAGTATCCGCAAACGCACTGAGCCGCCGCACACGTCAAGCACTTAGTAGAGCGATCCAGCTACCACCGTTTACGCCCGAAGCCGCCGCCGCTCGAACGATCCGTTTTTGGGTGCGCCTCGTTCACATTCAGCGCCCGCCCATCGACGTCCATGCCGTTGACGGCGGCAATAGCTTTAGTGCCCTCGCCATCATTTGCCATCTCGACGAATCCGAAGCCGCGAGCTTTGCCGGTGTCACGATCCGTAACAATGTTGACACGATCGACAGTACCGTGAGTTTCGAACAACGCGCGGACAGAGGCTTCCGTAGCGTCAAAACTGAGATTTCCAACAAAAATATTTTTCACGTTTAGTTTCCTTCTTCTGATTTGAAGAACGGCTAATTTGGGAGGTGGACGAGGGTAGCGGAAACAAATGCTAGAGGTCGGCCTATAATTGGCAGGAGCATCAAACCAAGATTATTATAACACGAGCGCAAGCATGTTATACTACTTACTGGATCATCTTCCAACCATTTTAGACCTGAGCGCCCTCCGAACGCGGCGCAGGCTCGGTTCCGCAACAGTCAAACAGAAGAAAGAAGCGCTTGTTATGTTGTACGACAGCACCAAGAGCCTATTGCAGACAATCCTCCGGTCGCTCGAAAGCGGCGACGAGAACCGGTGGGACGATCAAACCGAATCTGGAAAGGCTTGCCTTTACGAGATGCACCAGATGTCGGGATCGCTGTACAAGCCGTATAAACCCGACAGGCTAAATGCTACGTCACTGGCCCAAAGCCACCTCCCCGAGAAGCTGACGAGAGCCATCCCGCACGTCAAGACGATGGTAATTGCGATCCGGCTCAAGGACCAAACCAGAGCACTCGAAAGTGGGCAGGCGGCTCTGGATGAGATGAACGGCGCCAGATTTTCGGTTATTCCAGGCGGCCGCATAGCGCCAACGGCGGAGAGCTGCGAAGCCGCGGTGGTACGGGAGCACGAAAAACCCGTTCGAAAGCGTCGCCTGTCGGTTAGAGACCGGCAGATCCTATTGCCAAGCACGACGTGAAGTTGCCAAATGAGTCAAGCATTCACGTTTATCGACGTGGCAGGGAATCGGGCGGACTATACTGTCTCTGAAAAGGATGCTCGTGGCGAATTCCGCTGGTCCACCGATCACGGGGACCACGGAGTTTCCCATTCGTTCGAGGAAGCTCAGTGTCGGGCAAGAACAGTGCTAAAAGACAGCATGGCGGCAAATCGTCGATCGGACAAGGCAACAAAAATAGCCAATTATTCCTCACCCTGGCGACCACGCTGAATTGCCCAGGCGCTGCCGATGCCGGGCGGTTCAAGCGCTGCGAGAGAATGGACTCGGTCCGAGATATTTGTCGTGTTGCGGTTGCGGAAAGGGCAATGCCTTTGCGGATTCCGGCGAAGCCGAATCGGCGTCCGTCGCGCTTTTTGTGTGTGAGCCGTGGAGTGGTGGTGCGGCACAAGGCCCGGAATTCACTACAACGCTCCCGTCGCCCGCTTGTGGACACCAATCAGCTGTTCTGCAAGCAGCCCATCCAATAAGTCCTCCATCAAGGAAACGTCAATTGATCCGGGGTTGGCGAGCGCGCTATGCGCGGTATCACGTCGCATTTCCTCTGCGCAGAGTTCCGCCAAGTCGTGCTAGATGAGCAGGGGAACGTTAGTTAGTGAGGGGACTTGAGATGCGACAGTGGGAACCGGCCATTGGATCAAACCCAACGCAGTTCCGTTACTGATTATACTGGTGCGGATGAGAGGGACTTGAACCTCCACTCCCTTGCGAGAACTAGAACCTGAACCCAAAATCGGCTGTATCGCCGAGTATCGCGGTGGCATATCCTGCTGATCTCGCGCGTTTGCTTGTATCACCCCGTTTCGCCGTCTTTCCCGGCTTGGTTACAGTTTGGGTTACAGTACCGGATGCCTTCATCCGATTTTCGAGCCGCCAATCCTCGGAGTCGATGACCTTATAGCGAGGCTTGATCGGCGACGAAGCGACGGTATGGGCAGGAACGGAAAAGAGCCGTGGAAGAGGGGGATAAGCCAAAATACCAAAGAACTTTGCTGTCGGCTTATTTTTTCTCGCCAGAAGGGTTTATTTGGCCCTGGAAGATTGTAGTGATATCCCGGAGCGGTTCCGATTCAAGCATCTCGACGATTAGCTGACATACAGGCGTTCGGCCTGGAATTAGTTTCAGATGAAATGGGCTGAAATCAATCATCTCGAGAGTGATTTTGCCGTTCCACCCCGAATGGATTGTGGGCGCCGTAAGATGAACGACGAGCCCGAGGCGTGCAAGTGAACCTCTCCCTTCTACTCGCGCTGCAAGCTTAGAATTGCGGGTCAAATGGACGCGCTCTCTGGTGATAGCAAGCATGTGCCAAGGATGTTCGCGGTAAGGAGGAAATATCACAGAGCCGTCGTTCTCTTTCTTTAGCGGGACGAGAAAATGGCTTGCCGTCTTTTTTGAAGTTTTGTACCGAGAGGTCAAGTGTGGGAGAGAAGCCCTCCAATTTTAGCTTCTGGTCCCAGACGTAGAACTCATCGCCAAGAAATAGATCAACCGGAACTTCAGCAACCCTCAATGCGAGTAGTTTCCGGGTATCCCCTTCGATTCACGTCCTTCCGAACGCTATCGTCCTCCCGCATCCCGCGACGTGCCGGGTCTTTACGTCCCGCCTTCCGTTCCCGGTAGGCTGCAATCAGGATACTTCAATTTGTAGCGTATTTCAATAGGGCATACGCTATGAAATGTGGTGCGATGGCAGATTTCCCGACTGTCCCCCAATCAAACCACGTTGGCGCAGAAGGAAAACGGACGGCCCTGGCTTCGATATCCCTGCTAGCTTATTGAAAAATATTGGTGCGGATGAGAGGACTTGAACCTCCACTCCCTTGCGAGAACTAGAACCTGAATCCATTTTAGTGCGTCTGAACCCATCTATACCAGTCTATCTTTCAATAACTTAGCCATCCCGCCGTCTGCCTCAATCTGTGGAAATCTGGCCTACGGTGTACCACTTCTAAACCAAAGCGCACTAGATTTTCAGGTGTACCACGTGCTAGGTTGTGATGGACATGGCTACCAAATCAGACTCGACACTCCCAAAAGGGATCTATTGGAAGCGTGGCGAACTGTGGGCAAGGGTAAAGCGTCACGGCAGGCGCTTCGACAGACCGGCCCACACCACCAGCATACGTGAAGCTCTCAGCGTTCAGGACGGCTTGCTAAGAGAAGTTCTGGCGGGCGAAAAATCCGTTCCGGGTGCTGGCAACATCACCTGTAGCGAATTGTTGGCGGCATACCTGGACAGGCTAAAGCGCAAAACACGGGAGGGATGCGACACGTTGAAGATTGCCAGCGCAACGGTTCAAAAGCACGTGATACCGTTCTTCGGCAAAATGAAGGCAATCCGGGTGACACGTACCACGCTTGAGAAATACCATGATGGCAAGATCAAAACCCATTCACAGGTAAGCGTAAACCGGCAACTTGGCTATCTGCGTTCCGCCTTTATACTTGGGGCAAAAGACAAGCATATAAATCACAGTCAGATTCCAGATTTTTCCACCACGATCATTAGAAGCGCCGAAGAAGATAACGCCCGTTCCGGCATTATCACAGAAGAGCAATACGAACGATTAGTGCCGCTACTCGATGTCCATGTGCGTCCGTTGTTCGTGCTTTCTTGGAACACGGGCGTCAGACCGGCTGAAGCATTCCGGCTAACTTGGGAACAGGTAGACTGGAACAAGCGTTTGATCGGAGTTTATGCAAGACAAGCAAAGATTGGCAAACAGCGTTACCTTCCCATGCGCCTAAAAGTGTACAATGAAATGCGATCTTGGCAAGCCTACCTAAAAGATCTGCAACCAAACGCAACACATATTTTTACCCATCCGGTTACGGGGAAGACAATGACCAAAAACGATTACCGGGCTTCATGGGCGCAAGCTTGTAAAACAGCCGGGTACGCTCATGACGTGGAATCGAACGGGCGGAAGTACATCAAGACCGATCTATTGTTTTACGACACACGGCGGGCGTTTCGCACCTACATGCCGGAAGAAATCAACGCTGTGGACGGCAAAAGCGTCATGGGCCAAACTCAAGATACCACGTATGGCCGCTACCATGTCGAACCCCAAAGAGCCGCATTACGGATTTTGGAAGCACAGGAAAAGATGGAAGTACCTGCCGTGGCGCAGACGAACGGCGAGAGCATAGAATCGAGACTCTTGGAATTGAAGAAGTGGTTCGATAGCGGCTTGCTTGATGAAACGGAATACAAAGAACAAAAGCGAGTGCTGCTAACTGGAAACTGAAGCTCGTTTAATTTGAAGGACCTTCGGCTACAGCAAACCACAACCGCTTGTAGGCTACTGCTGTTCTTCGTCCAACCACGCCATAATCTTGCGTTTGTCAAAACCAAGCTTGCCGCCGATCTTCAAACCACCCGGAAGCTTTCCATTGTAATGCATCTGCTTTACGGCCCGCTCTGTGCGCCCGATCATCACGCCCGTTTCTTCAGCAGTCAGAACAATCTTTTCAATCTGCGGTTCAGCTTTAAGGCGGGTGAGCACTCGTTCTGCAACAGCATCAGCAAGACAACTAATTAGTGCTTCATTCAATGCGTCCATTCTGGTTACTCCTGCGGCAACCAAAACGACACACATCTTTGCGGCTCATCGTGGCGCTACTCCCTGTGCTCTCCATCTCAATCATCTCTTCTTCCTCAGGCTTCCAATATCACGATGAGCTTACACCTTCAGTATAACACGTCCTGTAAGTCGCCGCAACCCGACGATCCTTTAGACACAACGGCCTATCCTTCACTCACTTAGCGGTAGCCCTACAAATATACATCTATTCAGAACAAGGCATATACTTGGACCTCGACTTCGCCTCATGCGATATCTTCGATGTGCAAGGCAATCGCCGCCCTTGTTTTCGGTTGCTTCACATGTAACCTGAACTTGTCGTACCCGATCCGGCCTGCCACGATACCATTCTCAATGAATTGCCTAATTGTACT
>JBEKYC010000037.1:0-66865 GCA_049511415.1 Bryobacteraceae bacterium
GTGGCTCCGGCTTTACCCGCCAAAAGCGGGATGGGGCTTCTTCCAGGTTAGAAGCGGGCAGAAATGAAAGGCACCGCTAGCGGCGAAACCCAGCAGCTCCATGCGCCAGGCTGAACCGCCAGCAGGGGAATTCAAATTCCTTCCAGTTGGAAACTGGCAGAAAATGAAAGGGCACGCCCTTTGGCGTGGTGCCCTTCGACTGGACTCAGATGTTCCGGTCTGATTTCAAGTATAACTCGCCGACCCAACGATGCACAATATTCACTCTGGAAGCGGTCTCTGACCGTGGCAAAAGCGGCGTGTGGCCGGTCATTCCGCGCGTCTTGATCACGGCGGTCAACTCCGGCGCCAGCTGTCCGTTGTCCGTCGCCGCGGCCGCCAAGTGTCCATGATCTGCAGGGCTCCAAGCGGCGGACCTTTTTCCGATTAAGTCGCGATGTTAAACCGGCGGATCGTTTGTAGAGCCGGCTACTCAGGCTGCCATCGACCGTTCCTCTTCCCGCATCTGGCCGAGATTCGCTCGGAAGATCAGCGGAACCGCTCCCACTGGCCCGAAGCGGTTCTTCGCGATCGTAAGATCGAGAGCGATCGAAGGATGTACAGCCGTACGGCTTTCGCTCGGATGAAGGAGATTACACTATCGGCGGAGTATTCCAGGTCACCGCTTTCCTTGAGGGAGTCGAGGTTAGAGCTGCCACGCCCGCCTCCGTAGTTTCCCTGCGCTCGATTCTGGCTCGATATCGCTAATACGGGGCACTCTAAGCGCATTGCGAGGTCCCGTAGTTGCGCGGCTAGCATCGATACATTCGTTCGAACTTCTTTGTAGCCTTGGGCGGGTGCGGCACGTTGCAAGCAGTCGAAGACCACCAGGCAGGTGCGTGCGCCACGACTGTTCAGAGTCTCCCTTATGCAAGCGCGAATCTCCCCAATCCCAAGACGCATATGCCCTTCCATCGCGATAAAACGCGCCAGCGCTGGAGTGAGTTCCTCACCGGCACGGCGAAACCTCACTAGTTGTTCGCTGTGAAGAATCCCCCGTTCCATGCTTCGCGGTTCGACGGCGGCACGGGCACAGACGATCTCTTGGATCAAATTCGCTGGCGAGTTTTCGAAAGAAATGTAGACGATCGGCGTACCACGCTGGCATATTCCGAGACTTATTTGAAGGCTTAAGCTCGTCTTCCCTACGCCAGGGCCGCCGCTAAGCAAGTGCAGCCCAGGATTGAACCCGCTCAGGATCTCATCCAGACCCCTGATGCCAGTCTCGAGTCCAATTGCGGGTTTCCTGGTTTTCTGAAACTGCTCCGCACAGTGCAGCGCCGTTTCGAGAACGCGCGCCCAAAGATCAGTTCCAGTCTTTGGTCCCGCGTGGCAGTCGTCTTCACTACGCACGGAAAGAAGGAAGTCCTCGACGGCTGTCATGATAGATCGCGGATCATCTTTGAGCAGCGCACGGTCTGAGAGTGCCTGTGCAAAGAGGACGATTTTTCGATGGAACGCCTTCTCTTTCAGAATGCGCACGTAAGCGTCAAGGTGGAATATGTCCGGCAGTCCGTCATCTAGTGAAACGAGGTAACTGATGCCGTCGCAGCTCTCCAGCTCGCCGCGCCGCAAGATCTCGTTGGCCACCGTTACCCGATCGACAGACTCGCCGCACTCTTCCAGTTGATAATCCGCTTCGAGGACTTCCATGATGCGCTCTTTCCGGCGATGACGAGCAGGGTCACCATCGGTTCGCACAAAATCATCCGTGATCCCATCCACGGCTTCGTGAAGTTGTCGCCCTGGGAACAGGATGTCGTCGATCATCGTGTTTTCCAGCGCTTGAGGCACATCCGGCAGCCCGGCTTAACCGAGATGGTGTACCCTGGCGCCTGCCACAGCCGATTCGAGCATTCGCTTGGCGTGATGCAGGTCGCGACCATGATGTTCTACCAGCGCCGCTCTCAACCAACTGGTGTACGGCGCGCCAAAACTCTTGCCTTTCCAGCTTAGATCCCTGATGACCCATAATGCCGCCGTAAAGAAGACCGCGAAAAAGACCTCCAAGTTGGGTAATGTGTCTTGTCATCTCGAGAGCCTATTTCCGCAGCCTCATGGTCCTCGAGCGTGTTGATGATGATGTGAAGCTGTTGCCAGTCGAATTTGCTTTCCTTGCTAAAATAATCTTCGAATGATTGCGTGACGATCTTTGACGGTTCGGTCTACGCCGAAGTCGATGTCCATCGGCAGTGCCGCAGCCGACGGCTCCCCAATAACGAGAGCCGCCGGAACCGCCGCCGACAGGGGTCGCCCCGTACCGCTTGCCGTTGTTCCCTAGAACGAGGGCAGCGGCAGGATATGCCCCGTCGTCACCGAGGGGGTGGCTGGAATGCACAGCACACGCTCCGCCGCCGTAGGTTGTCACCGCTTTCCCTCCTGCTCCATCCGCTGTCACGCCGAGATTCGACGTGGCCTCCATCAAGGCATGTAAGGGTGAACCTGCCGCTGCCGGCCGGGTGGCAGAAGGGAGAAACGGAGGGGCAAGCTCCTCTCCGGTTACGTTCAACCTGCTTTGTATGCCAGTTTTTCATCAATCTTGCATACGTCATCTCGAATTTTCAACTCGACGCCGGTGGGGGCTGAAGCTCCGCACCACAAGGCGTGCAAAGCTCAGCCAAATGAGGCCCCTCCGGGTTTACGCCGGGAAGAGATTCGTCATCCACGCAGTCCAGGCGGACTGGTCGCGCGCCACGACCGCCGCTGCCGTGTCGCCGTAGAGATAGAAGCCCACTGTGACGAATGCTTTCTCGCCGGCGGGACACGCGGTGGCAAACACCGCACCCGGAGCCGGCAGATCGACGCGTAACAGCGTGTGTGGATTCCCGGCAGTATTGACTGACTCCACGATGCCGCTCAATGGAGGGGCACCGTCGCCTGCATCGCGCCGCTCGCCCGGCGCTGCCGCCGCGAGATTCAGGGCACTCGCGAGCTTCTCCCACGCGCCCGCGGCCGCCGGCATCGCTAAGAGTTGGATTTGCGAACTCGGCTGGCCGGCGAAGTGCTCCAGATACAGCCGCAGGATGCTGAAGAATGAGGGCCAGCCGGATTCAACACCGGTCAGTTGACCGTCCCAATCGTCGGTATCAGCGAAGAGGCTGTGCACCACGCGCACTATGCATGTGCCACCGCCGCGCGCCTCCACAGTCCATTCGGTGGCCACGGTGGGCGAGTCCGGCCCCCAGGAATCTTCCTTCGTGAAGCGATGCGGCGCATCCCATTCGGTGATCGTGGCCTCGGAGTCCATGCCCCCTCCGAAGTGGTGAGTGACGGCGCCGCCGAGGCGGCCCTCGACCTCGGTGGGCACAAACCATGCGCTCACGCCGGGACCGGTGGCGATTGCTTGCCACACCTGTTCCGGGGTGCCCGGTACTTCCACTTCCACCTGCACCGAACGGCGTCCGTTCGCTTCTTTTTTTACGCTCATACTGCGGTCTCCTTGTTTTTTTGGGGTAACGGGTGCGCCACCAGAACGAGGCGGTGCGCGCGTCCGCCCAGGGCGGAAGCGTCATGATAACGTGCCGCGAGCCGAGTGATCGCGGCGGTGAGTTCGCTGCTGAATTGCGCGCGCTCGGCGGCTGAGCGGAAGCGGATCTCGGTGTCGATCGAGAGCGTGGCGAGGCGCTTGCCGGTTTCCCGCGCGCGGGTGGCGAGTTCGCTGACTTCACGGACGACACGGGCCGCCAGCGCGATCAGATAGCCCGCTGACAGGCGGTCGCGGCTGCGCCCAGGGTCGGACGCCGCGGGGCCCATGGCGGCTGGCGACACCACGTAAGACGACGCCGTGGCTTGGACCAGGCGCTCTGTGATGCCGCCCCACTTGCGTTCGCTGGTTGGGCGCACGAGGTGGTGGCTCTCCAGGGCGCGCAAGTGGTAGTTCACTTTTTGGCGTGGAAGGGAGAGACGCGCGGCAAGGGTGGCCGCCGACGCGGGCTCCGACAATTCGGCCAGGAGCCGCGCGCGGACCGGGTCGAGCGCGGTGGCGGCGGCCTGCGGAGACTGTATGACCTCGACATCCAGCACTAGAGTATTAGAACATTGACAAATTAAGTTGTCAAGAAAAAAACGCGACATAGAAAAAACGCGATGCCGTGGGTTCGCCTGCGGTGCTCGAAGGGCGCCCGGCCCGGATCGATTCCGGCCGTTACCAGATCATCGCGAAGGTGGGAGATGCCGAGCGGGTCCACGCTGCGAGCGCTCCTTGAAGAGCGGCTTCGGCTGAAGTTCCATCGCGAAGCTAGAGAAGTCCCGATATACTCGCTGACTGTGGCCAAGCCGAAAGGGTGCATACCGCGCGAATCTATGAAATTGGTGCGTCTTACTGGGACGGGCCGGAAACGGCCTATTTTGGGGTATGATTGGCAGCCGCGCCGCCCGGTCCGTTGAGGTTCGAGCATCAGTGTAGCGGACAGACTCGTTCGGCAAGACCCCCTTTCATCGTGCGCGGGCCGTCCCGTCTACTCTAAGGGATAGTTACGCCGCTGCCCCGCGCCGCATTCCTGAGCGACGCCGAACACCGCGATCTCCTAACGGACGCAGGCTTCACAGAGGTCGCGACTACGCACCGGTCCGGAAGGAATTGGATCTGTGCTACGGGACGCAAGCCGATGTAGCTGGACCTCTTTCTTGGCGGAGAGGATTGGAGAGAAGTGCGAGCCGCGATTCTGGGTCGTCAGACGCGAAGCATGAAGTCCAGCAGGTTGTTGGGTTCGTCTTTCCTGTCCCCCTGACCACCACGCCGCCGGGCCTGTGGGCTTCATCAAATACCACTGTTCCGTACCTCCGGTCCAGGAGGTGCTGACACTCTTCAGAGTCGTGGAAGATCAACCCCGTCGAGACGATCGCGATGCGGAATGGGCAGTGAACGATGGGAGTTCTCGCCGCTGTCTTTTTCGCCATGCTACAACTCATCACGATTTTAAACCGCTGCCATCATTTCCGCGGTTTCGTTTACCAGCATGCTGGCTTCAGTTCCGATCACAAAAGCATCGAAATCGCCGTGCGTCCGCGCAAGGGTTCGGCGGCGGTTTGTTCCCGCTGCCCCAGCCGGCGCCCGGTTATGATCAACTCGCCGAGAGGCGTTACGACTTCATCCCTTTCTGGGCGTTTCTGATCTTCCTGCTGTACGCCATGCGGCGCGTTGATTGCCGCCGCTGCCACGCCGTGGTCGTCGAAGAAGTTCCCTGGGGCAACGGCAAGCACCAGTTGACGAATGCCTACATGCTGTTTCTGGCCCGCTGCGCGCGGCGGCTGTCGTGGAAAGAAACGGCCGAAGCGTTCCGCACCTCCTGGGACAAGGTCTGCGACTCCGTCGAACATGTGGTCGCCTTCGGACTGGAACACCGCACGCTCGGCCAAATCGATGCCATCGGGGTGGATGAAATCCAGTACGCCAAAGGGCACAAGTACCTGACCCCGGCTTATCAGATCGATAGCGTCACTCGTTTGCTTTGGGTCGGCAAGGAGAGAACGATCGAGTCTTTTCAGGGATTCTTCACCGCCATGGGCGAAGAAATCACCTCCAAGATCGTGTTCGTCTGCTCGGACATGTGGGAACCCTATCTGAAAGTCATCCGCGAGAAATGCTCCCAGGCCTTGCATATCCTCGACCGTTTCCATATCGTGGCCAAAATGAACAAGGCCCTCGACGAAGTGCGCGCCGGAGAATCGCGCCGCATGGCGAGCGAAGGCCGCACACCGCTACTGAAGAAGTCGCGCTGGCTCCTGCTCAAACGCGAAGAGAATCTGCAGACCGAACAGCGGTTCCGCCTGCGCGACCTGCTCCGGTATAACTTGAGGACCGTGCGCGCTTACCTTCTCAAGGAAGCCTTTCAGCAACTCTGGGATTACAACTCGCCAGCTTGGGCCGGGAAATTCCTCGATGAGTGGTGCCGGCAGACGATGCGTTCCCGCATCGAACCCATGAAGAAGATCGCCCGGTAAATGCGTCAGCACCGCGAGCTAATCCTCAACTATTTCCGCGCTCAAAAGCTTCTTTCCAGTGGGGTCGTGGAGGGCCTGAACAACAAAGCCAAAGTCACCATGAGAAAATCCTACGGCTTCCGCACCTTCCGGGTCCTTGAACTGGCGCTCTATCACTCACTTGGCAAGCTGCCCGAGCCCGAGTCTACCCACGATTTCTTCTGACGAGTCAAAGCAAAAGGCAGGTCGGTGTTTTCATCGGTCCTCGAGTCAGGCGCTCTTGATACGCCAATCCCGTTTTTGATTAGAGCTGCGTAAGGGGATGGCGTGGGGAGGGGTAGCCGTTGTAACCGGGTCAACAGCCGATGTCACCTGACGACGCGGCATTCTTGCTGACTACGAACAGGGCGCCGCTGCGGGCCTTTTCCGGCGCTAATGCGGTTATGACTGACCGGCGCCGACATCTTTCAGGCCGCGTTGCGGCCCCCAAGAGAAAGTGTGGCGTCCGGCTGCGGTTGTTTGTCTTTACCGGGCGGGCCGCGTGACCGCGTTCTGTTCAAGAGTGACCGCGGTCTGCGCCAACAGTCTGCCGTTTGCCGATGCGCCCGTCTTCATGGCTATTTTTGTTTTAGCCAGTATTACTCCCTCAAAGTGCGCAGTCGTTCCAATGGCCACAGCGCCGGAAGTCTGCCAGAAAATGTTCCTGGGCCGTGCGCCGCCTTTCAGGATCACCCTCGTAGCGTCGGCCTGGGTAAGAGTTCCGGCTATCTGGAATATCCAGACATCGTCTGGGCCGCCTGAGAGCGTGACATCCGTCGATATCAATACACGGGTAGTCCATTTGTAGAGGCCGGGAACGAGGGTCAACCCGCCAATCAGTCCGGCTCCCAGGTTAACAAAATCGGGAAGCGTCCGTCCGGCGGCGTCGGTGTACGCGGTTTCCATGTCGCCTACAGCCTCTGTGAGTAAGGTGGGATCAGTCACACTGCATGGAAGAGGACCCGCCGCATTAACGGAGAGAATTCTCCCTTTCATCATTTCCGCACACGTCAGGTGGATAGCAGCCCCGGTGATTGGGCTAGACCCAACGGTCCCAGTGATAGCGGATGGAAAGACGTCCGTAATTCCCGATTTGGTAAGAATCGCGAAAATAGCCGCTTCTCCAAGGCGCACTGGTGTCTGTCCGGTAGACACGACGCCGTCGGTCGTAAATGTCCATTCAATGGGATTGGCCATTGCGACTCCACCTGCGTTCTTCGCCGCCGTCGTAACCGTGGCGGTATAGCTGGTATTCGGGCTCAGAGCGGATGAGGTTGGCGTAAAGGTTGCCACAGTGTTTGTGGCATTCATGACGACGGTACCGGGTACGTTGTTTCCGGTCGTCTCCTTGACCGTGAACGTCAGCATATCTGCCGGGGACGAGTTGACCGTTTCCGGGTCCATCGGCTGGCTGAAGGTTGCGGTCACTGCGGCGCCAGTTACCACGTTATCGCTGGTATTTGTGCTTGTCGGTACGGCAGTCGCCCTGTTAGTTGGGCTTGACGAAATCACCGTGGGTTCCGTAGCTGCGCCGGCAAGAGTGCCGGGAGCAACGGTAACACCGGTGTCGACGGCAGCAAAGACCCTTTCGATACCGCCGCCTGCAAGCAAAGCGGCAAATAGTAAAGGCACAAACATCGGTGATTTGTATGAGCTTTCGATTCTGGTCATTGGTCTCTCCATCTTTCCCAACAGGTAGCCGGAACCTGGGTAACATCGCAAGGTCACAGGCGACGCACTCAGCGTCTTAGGCCGAGATGCCTCACGTGCAATGCAGAGGCCAAACCGGAAACCCGTAGTGTCAAGCAGAACGCAGATTGGAGGTGCACAACCTGCACGCGGGAATGCCAAAGTTGCCGCTCTTCGATCGGGCGGGCTATGTCTTGATAACCTGCTGAACGAGAACTGGCGGAATTTATTCCGCTCGTTCGGCGAGTCACGGGGGACGGTCGTGTGAATCTAGGGGGCTGGCGAGGGTGAGGAGCGAGTGATGCAGGCCAGCAAGAATCTCGCGCGGAGGTTGGAGCGGCTGGAAGACAGCCTGCTGCCGCCCGGCGAACAGCCAATCGAACTCGTATTCGTAGCGGTTGATGGAGACGGGAAAGCCACTGGCGAAGTTCTCCGCCCGTGGGCGGGAAACAGCATGTGCGTTTCCGTCTCGTGCTACGGCCGGCTGGTCTCAGCAAGCCAGACTTGGCGAAACTCCACGTGCAGAAGAACTCTGTGCTCGAACGGCACTCTTGCGAGAGCATCCGGCTTGCCAGGGGCAACGATGGACGAGAGGTAACCGATGAGGAGATGGAAGAGCGGATCGCCACCTTCCCTATCGAGCTGGCGGACGGCGGCATAGGCCCGAGGCGATTACCGCTGCCATGAGGCGTGTGAGTCCGGCGATGACGCGTGCGGACTCGATGCGCCAGACGGCTTCGATGGTGCTGTGTAGGGCCTGATGTGGATCGGTAGCGGACACTGCTACCGATCACACCAGCTTCAATCCGTGGATGCAAGTCCGGCTATTTTTCGGTGGTCTGATTCGGGAGCTCGGCGCGGAGGCGTACTTTGTGCTGGATCTGTTCTTCGGAGAGGATGGGTGCGAATTCTTCCATCTCAAAGACCTGCCGGATTTCGACTTCGTAGTCGTCGGCGTGGCAGTTGGGGCAACGCTTGACCCACTCGATGGCCTCTTCGAGGGACTTGACCTGCAAGATCGAGAAGCCAGCGACGAGCTCCTTGGTTTCAGCGAAGGGGCCGTCGACCACGGTGCGAGACTTGCCGGAGAATTTGACGCGCGCTCCTTTGGAGCTGGGATGGAGGCCATCTAGGGCGAGCAGGATGCCAGCCTTCATGAGCTCTTCGTTGTACTTGCCCATCTCGGCCATGAGCTGTGGATCGGGGAGGGCGCCTTCTTTTTCTGACTCTGCGGTTGCTTTGACTATGACCATGAATCGCATTGCGAAATCTCCTTTGGTTTGAGCGATGGTTGGGTGGCTTGTTTTCGGGTTTAGCTATTTGTTGGCTAACCGGTGAACTCTGATTGAGAGCGCAGTTGGATAGCTGTTGCTCGCTTTCGCACTGGCTCTCTGCTGATACGTCGAACGGGGTTTGGCCGAATCGACATGAGAACGGAGTTTAATTAATTGAGGCAGGTAGAGCATGTGGTTTAGTTCTTCGCGGCGGGGGCCGGCCCTGAACTGTCCGAACTCTTCGGCCAAATTCTGCATGAGGTAGCCGTGGCGGAGATGTTTGGAGTGGACTTGTTTGGTGAGGTCGATCTCTTTGTCGATTTGTGCGGGAGTTAGCTGCGAGGGGTTCGGATTTTCGAACATGTAGCTGACCGCGTCGGCGATGGCGTCTGCCTCGTCTTCGTGGGCTTTGTCGATGCGGTCGAAGAAGCTGTAGATTGCTTGCTCCCGCTTGTCTTTCGATGGCAGATCGAGGTCGATGTCCGGCTATTCTCACCGGCTTTCACTGCGGAATCGTTCAAACAAGAGTTCCGTGGCCACCGGATCAAGCGCCGTGATTTCGAGTGCGTAAAGTGCCCTTCGCCCCGTCCGTGCTCTGGGTCACGCGAAAGCGGCAATCATGATGAACGACCAGGCAACAACGCGGGGCGCAAGGGACCCTTTGCGAGACGTAGAGGAGAGCCTTTAGGAACGCATCAAATGTTGAGTCTCAGGAGTCTTGCGTTCATCCTATGCTCAGCCATACGGCGCGCGCGCGCCCTTTCCTGCGCCGCTCTCCATTGCTTTCCCGACAGAATCAACGGAAGGAAACCGGCCACACTTGCTACAAACAGGCTACAAATATCGCCGCTCCCATGTGCGGTCTCATACGAACAGTATACACCTCCCCATGTGATCACGGCTCGGGGCCTAAAGGATCCTTTTTGCAACGCTGATTCTGCGACTTGGCCGTATTAGCCCAAACCGTGGAAGTGGCGGCTGCCAACTCCGGGCGAATCGTCAGCCGCTCGGAAAGTGTCCGGAAGCGGCGTCCGAGTACTCGCCCGACTCGGACCAACACCTCGCCCTCCGACCCCTGTCCCCCTCGGTCACGACGCCTGATCCTGCCCGCTGCGCTCACGCGCCGCCTCGGGCCTACATTGCGTCTGCCGCGAGGCCCATCTCGCCCGGCCATGCAACCGCGCCGCGTTCAATATAAGCCGGTGTCGAGCAGCGGCCCAAGCGCTCCTGCCAAATCTTCCCGCAACCGCACCCGACCCCGCAATCCATCCTTGAACCGCACAAAAAACAGTAGTTCGGTTCCGGCTCCACTTCCATGACATCCCAATACACGGCTTCACGGCAGACCCGCCAACCCGTGCCAATCTCGATCGTTGCCTCAAACTCGCCGTAGCGAGCCGATCCGCGTATTTTCGACGATCACCCTCCGCCGTATTTTCCAGCATCTGGCAAGATTCCTTCCCCACAAGCCGCCTGACGCGCCCCCTGACGCGCCGCCGTAGCATCAGTCACGCCCCCAAGAAACCACCCCGCGTTCCTCTAACCCATCGCCACCAGCCACTTACCGCCCGTCCCGCCCGCTCGCGTGATCCCCACCCGCTGCCCGAATGCTAACGTCTGACCGGAAGGCGAATCCCACGCGCGCCCGCAGTCCCGCGCGGCCCGTGGCTTCGAATGGACAAAAATTCGTAACTATATGACTACAGAGAACAAAGCCGCGGCCAACCGCCGCAACGCACAGCTCTCTACCGGCCCCACAACCGACCAGGGCAAGGCCGCATCCTGCATGAACCGCCTCCGCGACGGCCTCTATGCCTCCACCATCGTCCTGCCCCAGGAAGATCCCGCGGAATTCCAAAAACTCCGCGACGAGTATCTCGCCTTCTATCAGCCCGCCGACGTCTCCGAACGCGAAAAGGTCGATCAACTCGCCGGCATCAAGTGGAAGGCCCTCCGCGCCGAAGCCGTCGAGGCCAATTACCTCGTCTCGCACAGCCAGCCCGACGCCACGCCCGCCGACTCCGAGAAAGACGTCATCATGTACAACCGTATCAATCAGCTACAGGCCCGCCTGCTGCGCCTGTGGGATAAGCTCGACAAACAACTGCGCATCACTCGGGACCGCCGCCATCCTCCCGCCGACCAGCCCAACCCGGCAAAGCCCAAATCCGAAGGTCGCAAGCCCCCCGAGCCCAAACTCACCGAAAAGCAACTCGAATTGCGCGATACCTGGATGCGCCCCCCCGGTACGCGTATGGGCGCCCTCGAGTTCACCATTCGTGGCTGCAAACCGGTCCGCGTCTGGAACGACCAGAGCGTCGACGAATTTCCGCCCGAGGCCTATCTCGATGAAGGCGAAGAAGACCCCTATCCGCCTGGAGGCCGCCCCGGCCAGTAGCCGGCGGCAGTTGCTATACTGAAACCGGCCAACGTGTGGTTCAAGCTAAGCCCTGAAAACTTCACCGCCTTTCCGCTCCTTCTCCTGTTCCTGTGCCCCGCGCGCGCCGAAATCATCGATCGCATCGCCGTATCCGTCGGCAGCCGCGTCATCACCGAATCCGATCTCGGCCGTGAGATCCGCATCACCGCCTTCCAGAACAACGCCAAGCCCGATTTCAGCCCCGCCAACAAGCGTCAGACCGCCGAGCGCCTGGTGGATCAGATGCTCGTGCGTAACGAACTCGAGGCCAGCCGCTACCTGATGCCCTCCGAGGCGGAAGCGCAGGCCGCCATCAAGGAAGAGAAGAGCCGCTTTGCCGATGACGGCGCCTACCGCGCCGCCCTGGCCCAATACGGCATCACCGAGGACGATCTGCAGGCTCGGCTGCTCTGGCAGCGCACCCTGGTGCGCTTCATCGATGTCCGTTTTCGCCCCGGCATCCAGATCGGCGATGACGAGATCCGCAACTATTTCAACGATCATATGCGCCCGATTCTGCTGCAGGCCCATCCCGGCCAGGCGCCCTCGCTCGATGACTATCGCGCCACCATCGAGCAGACCCTCGTCAGCCAGGCCGCCAACCAGCAGGTCGATGAATGGCTGAAACAGGCCCGCCGCCGCACGCGCATCCAGTTTCACGACGAGGTCTTTGTATGACGCGCGCGCGCAAGCTGTGGATCGCCGCCGGCGCCGTTGCGGCACTGGCGTTCGCCCTGGCAGTGGGCGGCGTCCTCATCCTGCGCAGCGGTTGGTTCCGCGAAAAGGTGCGCGCGCGCATCGTGGCTGCGGTCGAAAAGGCCACCGGCGGCCGCGCGGAGATCGGCGCCTTCCGCTTCGATTGGCGGCAACTGCGCGCCCAGGTGGAGGGCTTCGTGCTTCACGGCAGCGAACCTGCCGCCGGCCCTCCGCTGCTGCGCGCGGACTCCGTCCAGCTCGGCATCAAGATCGTCTCCGTGCTGAAACGCTCCGTGGATATTCAATATCTGGACGTGCGCCGCCCGCAAGTGTACGTCATCGTCTACCCCGATGGACACACCAACCTCCCGTCGCCCAAGGTGAAAGGCGCGGGTCCGAACGCGGCGGAGACCATTCTCGATCTGGCCATTGCCCGCTTCAGCCTGCAGGAGGGCAGCTTCGAAGTCGCGGGGCAGGGCAGTACGTCCTTCGATGTGCAAGGCCACAATTTGCGCGCCGAGTTTGCGTACCATACCGGTGGTCCCCGCTATAGCGGCCGCCTATCCGTGGCGCCCGCCGGCGTCCATTGGGGCCGATCGCGCTCCCTCCCGCTCGATCTCAGCCTGGCGCTGGCAGTCTATAGGAATGGCGTGCAAATCGATTCCGGCCGGCTGGCCACCGCCCAGTCGCAGGCCGAATTTTCCGGCGCAGTCGAAAACCTGGCGGATTTCTCCGGCGTGCTCCAATACAAAGTGCGCGCGTCGCTGGCGGAGTTCATGCGCACTCAAGGCTGGCGCACGCAACTGGAAGGGCCGGTAGCCCTCGCCGGACGCGTCGGCTTTCATGGCCTCTCGGACTTTCAGGCTTCCGGCACACTCCACGCATCCGGCGTCACCTTCCGCCCGGACCCGCGCGTCACTTTGCGCGGTTGGAACGCCGACGGTTCCTTCACGGCCGATCCGGATCGTATCGCGCTTTCCGGGCTGCGGTTTTCCGGTCCGGCGATTGTCCGCGGCGATACCATTCCGTCGCAAGGCCGCATCGAGTCCGCTGTCCTGCGGCACAAAATTTTGCAAGCCGAGGGCATCCGCGTCGAAATCCTGGATGGCTCTTTCGTCGGGAAGGCCACCATCGCGGATTTTGAGCGCGCGCATGTGGTGGGCGATGTCGCCGGTTTCGACGTGCGCAAGACCCTGCACGTCTATAGCGCCCACAGCGTACCCTGGGACGCTTCCGCTTCGGGACCGTTCGAGCTAAGTGCGTCTCTGGGCGATTCAAATACTGTCCGGATTTCCGCGCGCATGGCGATTGCCCCCTCGGGCTCCGGCGCTCCGGTGCACGGAGACCTCGACGCCAACTACGATGCCGCCGCCGACACCCTGGACCTGGGCCGCTCGTTCCTCACTCTGCCCTCCTCGCGCGCGGATTTCTCCGGCGTGCTCGGCCGCCTATTGCAGGTCCACGTGGATTCGCGTGACTTGAACGACGTCTTGCCGGCCTTCGATATCCAGTCTCTGCCCGTGACGCTGCGCCACGGCGAAGTCGAGTTCCAGGGCGCCGTGGCCGGCAAGCTGGAAGACCCGCGTATTACGGGTCACGGCCATGCTACCCGCGTGGAGTGGTCCGGCCGCGTCTTCGACGCGTTGTCGGGGGATATCGATCTGTCCGGCGCCGGATTGACCGTGCGCAACGGAGCCGTCGCGCAGGCGGCGCTGCATTTGCAGGGCGCCGGCTCGCTGGGTCTGCGCGACTGGAAAGTGGAAGACGCCAGTCCCCTTTCGGCGGCACTCGCGATTCAAAACGCTCCCGCGGCCGATCTGCTGGCTATCGCGGACATGCAGAGCGTTCCGCTCACCGGCTCGGTTAGCGCCGAGGGTAAGGTATCGGGTACCGTCGGCGATCCGCATATTGATGCGCGGATCGCCGCCACCCACGGCACGCTGGCCGGCGAACCATTCGACCGTTTCACCGGCACGCTTCACTATTCCGGCGCCGTCGCCGAACTCGCGGACGCGCGCATCGCCGCCGGCGCGAAACAAGCCACCCTGCAGGCCGCTTATCGGCATCAGCCCGGCAGTCTCACTACCGGGCAGTTGCGTTTTCAAATCGATAGCAATGCCATGCCGCTCGATCAGTTTCAATTGGTCGGTAAGGCGTATCCCGGCATCAATGGCACGGCCGAACTGCATGCCGGCGGCACGATTGACATTGCGCCCGGCAAACCGGGCTTCCGCGTCGTGGACCTGAACGGCGCGCTGCACGGCCGCGGCCTGCGCATCAACGATGCGCCGGTGCGCGATGTGGATCTGACCGCCGCCACCAAGAACGGCGAACTGGCCGCGCATTTCGATTCCGAAGTGGCCGGCTCGATCATCCAAGGAGATGGCCAATGGCGGCTCGCGGGCGATTATCCCGGCAGCGCGCACGTCACCTTCAAAGGCCTCGATTTGGAGCGCATGCGCGTCTGGCTGCGCGGCGCCAAGCCGCCCGGCGGACTTGAGCTGACCGGATCGGCGGAGGGCGCCCTGTCGATGGCCGGCCCGGCCGCCCGTCCCCAGGATTGGGTGGGGCGTCTGGAATTGCCCACACTCACCATAGGGCCGGGAGGCGAACTGGCCGCCAACGGAAAGTCGCTGGCGCTGCACAATGCTGCGCCCATTGTCATCTCCATGGAGCACGATATCGTGAAGGTCGAAAGCGCCAGACTGGTGGGCCGCGCCACCGATCTCTCCCTTTCCGGTACCGTCAACCTGCAACAGAAGACTCCGCTCGACCTGCATGTCAGCGGCCGCTTCGATCTGGCCACCTTGCAGGATTTCAACAGCGACATCTCCGGCTCGGGCGCCATCGAAACCAGTGCCACCATTCGCGGTCCTCTCGCGCAGCCGCAGATCGCCGGCCGCCTGGATATCAAGGACGCCACATTCAACTTGACGGACATTCCGGTAGGTGCTTCGAATGCCAACGGCGTGATCGTGTTCGATGGCAGCCGCGCCACCATACAAAGTTTTACGGGCGATAGCGGCGGCGGCAAATTGACTCTCTCCGGTTTCGCGGGCTATGAAGCCGATGCCCTGGTGTTCCGCGTGCGCGCCACGGCCCACCAGGTGCGCATACGCTATCCCGAAGACTTCAGCACGGTGGCCAATGCCACGCTGAATCTTACGGGCGCAAGCAATAGCAGCACGCTATCCGGCCGCATCACGATTCTGCGCACCGGATTCAATCCGCATTCCGATTTCAGCTCCGTGCTGGCCAAATCCGCCGAGCCCGTGCGCACCCCCTCCGCCCAAACCGGCCTGGTGGCGAATATGCATTTCGACGTGCAGATAGACACCGCGCCCGATATCACCTTCGAAACCTCCCTCGCGCAGGGCTTGCAGGCCGAAGGCAGCCTGCGCCTGCGCGGCACCGGCACAAACCCGTCCGTGCTGGGCCGTATCAACATCACCCAGGGTCAGATCGTATTCTTCGGCACGCCCTTCGAAGTAAACCAGGGATCCATCGCGTTTTATAATCCGGTGAAGATCGAGCCGTTGATCAACGTGGATCTGGACACCAAGGCCCGCGGCGTCGACGTAATCCTCAATATTTCCGGCCCCATCGACAAACTGAGCCTGACGCCGCGATCGGATCCGCCCATGCCTTTCTCCGATATCGTCGCTCTGCTGGCGACCGGCCGCTCGCCCACTTCCGACTACGCCACGCTGATGGCCAGCCCGGCATCGCCCCAATCGCTGCAGCAGATGGGCGCGTCAGCGCTCCTGGGGCAGGCGATTGCCAGTCCCGTGACCGGACGCTTGCAGCGCTTTTTCGGTGTCACCCGGCTGAAGATCGACCCCAGTTTCACCGGGTTGACGACCGGCGTGGAGGGTAACCCGCAAGCCCGTCTTACGGTGGAGCAGCAGGTCACCCCGGAGATTACCTTCACTTACATTACCGACGTAACCAGCACCAATCCGCTAGTCGTCCAGGTGGAGTGGGCTTTCAGTCACAGTTGGTCCGCCGTTGCGCTGCGCGACGAAAACGGTTTGGTGGGGTTGAACTTTGTGTATAAGAGGAGGTTCAAGTAACTACTGGATCATCGCCACGGTGTAACCCGCGCTAAGTCCGGTCTTAGTGCCGCCGGCATCGGCCAGAAGGTGCGCCCCCCCTTGGAAATTGACCATGTCGGCCACAATCGCCATGGTGGTGCCGGATGTGCCGGAGCCATTGTTGACATCCAGGGTGCCGTGCGGGAAATAAAGCGAACCGCTCAAATTCATGGTTGCGCCGCCCGCAAAGGTGCTGGCCCCGGGGGCCGCCATGGAACGGTCCTGATAGAACAGCACGCCTTGATAAGTTCCCGATGACTCGGCCGCAAGCGTAACCGTGGAGCCGTTGGCGATGTTGACCGTTGCGCCATTCGTCAGGTAAATCAGCACGCCCCCCGAAGATGTGACCGTCGATCCGCCTTGAATGCTGAATGTGCCTCCGTCGATGATATAAATTCCAGCGCTCATCTGGAGTGACATGCCGTTACCCAGCGAGAAGCCGCAGTAAGTGCCCGGAGCCGGTGTGTACTCACTTGCCTGCCAGGCCGTGAAGTTGCCGGATTGGCAACTGCCCGCCGGGGTTGGCGACGGCAGATTCACGAATGGGTCGGCCACGGATTGCGCCCCCGTGGTCGGGACCACGCTGGTGGTGCCGCCGTTGTCTTTCTTGAACCCGCCCACCACGTTGATGGTGGAAGCTTGCACCGATGCGCCGCCCGTCACGTACATAGCCGCCGAAGCATTGTTGGAGTCGACATAAACGCCACAGCCGATCTGCACCGAAGCGCCGTTGGCCGCCTCGAATGCATCGGCCGCGCTGGGATCCAAAACGTAGATGCAGGAACCCGCGCCCGGACTGGAAATCGCGCCGGCCGTGGCGATGGCGCCGGGACTGAAGCCGCCGCGCCCGAATGCCATTCCAAACAGCGCCGGCAGGGCCTCGCTGACCCGCACCGTGGCCCAGTAAGCCGGAGATGGCCCCGAAACTCCCGGCACCGGGTTCGATGTGCCCGCCTGCACGCTCACCGTATCGATGCCCACCGTGGTAAAGCCGTTGGCGGCGGCCAGCATGCAGGCATTATCGAAGCTCGACGACGCCGATGCCGGCGCCGTGGATGGACAGTTGCTCGCCGCGCCGCACCACACCTCCCCCGCACAGGCCGGGCCGCCCGGCGCCGAGCTCACCGCGGCGCGCACCGCGGCGGCCGCGCCCGCATCGGCGGCGGCTTGCGCGGCCTGCTGCCGGTAATAGGCCCAGCCCAGATCCACCGCCAGCCCCAGCATTCCCAGCATTAGCGTCAGCGACAGCGTGATCATCAAAGCCGCTTGTCCGGATTGTTTTTCAGATCTCGTCCGCATATCAAAATAGCAGCGCCTGCCGCGACTTCGCGGTCAGCGTGACTCCCGAGAATTGCATCCCGTTGGTGCCCGGCACAAACATCATCAACGCCGATGTGAAGCTATACGACCCCGAAATGATGATGTCCGATCCGGGCGCATTGCCCCCCGCCGGCGGCCACGTCGTACTGTTGCTCGTGCACGTGCTCAGAGGGTTACAGCTCACGCTCCCCGCGTTGGAAGTGAGGGTGACGTTTAGCGACGATGCCGGCATGCCCACCGCATACGCCGAAATCGTGGTCGCGATCTGGCCCACCGTGATGGCGCAGCCGCTCCCCGCACAGCCCGCCCCCCGCGTCGCCACCGAACGCGACGCCGCTTTCACGGCTTGCGCCAGACTGTGGTAATCCCACATGCCCCGGCAAATCTCCACCACCGAGATCTGCATGAAAATCAGCGGAATCGCCGCCAAAGTAAACTCGACGATGGCGTTGCCCTTTCTGTTCTTGGCGCGCATATCAATTCCGAATCGGCAGTTCCACGCTCCGCGTAATAGCCAAGGATCCGGCCATCAGCCCGGGCAGAGGAATCATTTGCATCGTGTTGTAAGTAACCGAAACTTTCACGGTATTCATGCCCCCGCTGCCCGGCGTGTTGGCCGTCACCGTGACGCTCACCGGCGAGCCCGTACAGGTAGTGACACCCGAACCGACTCCCGGCGCATCCCCCAGTTCGCCCAACACATACGGACACACCTGCGAGACGATGCTGCCACCCTGCGCTACCGTCAGCGATTGCGCGGCGTACATCGCACCCGTGCGCGCGGCGTTCTCCGTGGAGATCATGCTGTACGCAAAGACGCCGAAATTGAAGGCGGCCACGAAGGCGAATACCATCCACGGAATCAACATGGTCACCTCCACCACGGCCTGCCCGGCGCTGCGGCGTATCCGTCCTTTGGAGTTAGCGGGAATGGCACGGTTCGCCATAACGGTGCTCGTTCCCTATGCTTATCGGCGGAATTGCGAAATCCTTGCGTGCCCCAGCCGCTCAATCGAACAGGCTGATCTGTTCTTTTGACACCGGCTTGGGTTTGCGCGCGCGTAGAGGACTTCCCACTACTCCCAGAACCTGCAGCTCGCGCAGTGCCGCGCGCGGCAGAAACAGCCGCTGGTTGTTGGAGTAAGGATCTGGTGGAACCACCGTAAATCCTTGCGGCTCAATCAGAAGTAGGTTGTTCGCGAGTATGCCGTCGATGACCTCTCCATCCCGGAACTTCACCCGTACCCAGAGGCCGTCCATTTTGGGCCGGGTTGTGAATACTTTACGCTCGGCGGATGGGTCTAGCGGTTCGAAATCCCTTACGAATTGAACGGCTTTGATTTCGTCATAAGGCACCACCGCGTAATTGCCCTCCGGTGTCAGCAGATCCACGCCCGCCACCCGGAGATAAGTCTGCGGGTTCACATAGCCGATCAGCGGCTCCCGGTCAAAGCGGGTGATCCGGACTTTTTTGGAGGTGGAGCCGGCCAAATCAATCCCCAAAATGAAACATTGTTTTAAACATTGGTCGGGGTTATTGTATCATTGGCACCATGGACGACGCGTCCCCGCACTTGGCTCAGCCCCTGCATGCGGACCTCGTGTCGTTCCTCAATTTTTGCAGAATCGAAAAGGGGTTAGCCGCGAGTTCCGTATCCGCGTACCAGGCCGATCTGGAGAAATTCGAGAGGTTTGCAGCCCGTCATTCCGCCGGCGCCGTTCCGGACCTCGAGGGACTGCGGGCCTATGTCGATTCTATGTATCACGCGGGTCTGGGCGCCCGGTCCGTCGCGCGGAACCTGTCCACCCTGCGCAGCCTTTACGGTTTCCTGCTCCGGGAGGGGCGCATCGCCGCGGACCCCAGCGCGTATATGGGTTCACCGAAACAATGGCAAACCATACCTAAGTTTCTCAATCTGGAGGAAATTGAAAAGGTCTCCGGTTCCCCTGACTCCACCCGTCCCGCAGGTCTTAGAGACCATGCCATGATCGAACTGTTATACGCCACCGGGCTGCGCGTGTCGGAATTATGCGGTTTGAAGATCGGGGACTTGAACCTCGAGGTCGGCGTGATTCGCGCGACAGGCAAAGGCAACAAACAGCGTATGGTCCCGGTAGGCAAAATCGCGTTGGCGGCCGTGCGCGCGTACCTCGAAACCGGACGCCCTTCTATTTTGAAAGGCCGCGCCAGCCGCTATCTGTTTGTAACCTCGCGTGGCGGCGCCATGACCCGCCAGGCTTTTTGGAAACTGTTGCGCACGCATGGACGGAAGGCCGGTGTTTTCCAGCATTTGACGCCGCACGCGGTGCGGCATAGCTTCGCTACCCATATGCTGGAGGGTGGCGCGGATCTGCGTAGCGTGCAGGCCATGTTGGGCCATGCGGACATCTCGACCACGCAAATCTACACCCACGTCATGCGCTCCCGCCTCCGCAAGACCGTGGAGGAGCATCACCCGAGGGCCTGACCGGAACCGCCATGAGTGATTACATATTCATGCTCGACAGCCACCTGAGCGCGGACCAGAATCGCGTTCTGGAACAGGTGCAAGCGGCGGCCGGCGCCGCCGGAGTTAATCTGTTCCTCACGGGCGGGGGCATGCGGGACATGTTGGGCGGCTTCCGCATTCGCGATCTGGACTTCAGCGTGGAAGGCAACGCCCTGAAAGTCGCCCGAACCCTGCAAGAGCAGGGCGCCCGGATCGTATCCCTCGACGAAAACCGGCGCATCGCCGAGATGGTTTTCGCCAACGGTGTCACCGGACAGGTCGCCATGTCCCGCAAGGAGCGTTACGCCAAGGCCGGCGGCAAACCGCAAGTGACTCCGGCCACCATTCAAGAGGATCTAAGGGGCCGCGACTTCACCATCAACGCCATGGCCCTGTCCCTGAACCGCGCCTCCCGCGGATTGCTGCTCGATCCCACCAACGGCCTGGCGGATTTAGGGCACCGCGAGATGCGCGGCACTCATCCGTATGTGTTCTACGACGATCCCGTGCGTCTGCTGCGCCTGACCCGCCTGCGCCTCAGGTTGGGCTTCGCGATCGAGGAGCGCACCCAGGCGCAGTATCACAATGCCCGCGTAGCCCAGATGGAGACTTTGATCCCGGGGCAAGCCTTGGGCGGCGAGTTGTCGAACATCGCGGCCGAAATCAACGCTTCGGAAATCGTGCAGGCGCTCGACCAGGAAAAACTGCTGACGCTCTTCTTGTCTTCGCTTACCGGGCCGAAGGTCAATGCACAAGCTTTGAGCCGTTTGGAGAAAGCCGAAAGGCTGGTCGAATCCGCCAACCTGGCCATCGAGCATAAGCTGCCCCTGTTCCTGCACGCCTTAACAGCCAAACTTACCGCCAAGGAAAAGAGCGAGTTTTCGAAGACGCTCGAATTACCAAAGACCGAAACCGACCGGTGGCGTAATCTGGATACCTTGGCGCATAAACTCGAACTGGCTGTCAGATCCCCGAATGCCAGGAAACCCTCGCATGTTTACCAGATTCTAACCGACGCCCCAGCCAGCTCCATCGTTTTCCTGCTGGCCAATTCGGCCGAAAGGGTCGTGCAGGAACGCATCCGCAACTACCTGCAGAAGTACCTGCCCACCATGCAGGAGGTGACGGCCACCGAATGGGAGGCTATCCAGGGTGCGCCAGGTACGCCAAAGTACAATCGAAACCGGCAAGCGTTTGTGGCTTCAAAACTGGACATCCGGCCTCGTCGCGTGCCGGAGCCAGAATTAGAAATCAACACCCCGGCGGATACGCTGGCGCGCGGGCGAATATCTTAGGCGTACTGGTACATACACTGCAAACAAAAACACTATATGTAGTATGTCGCCTCTCACGCCGCGCCTAGATTCAGTGTTGCAATCGTATGTGTATCCGATCGACCAGTCTGCGTACTAAAACCTAGTGACAAGATGGTACGAATGAGACCACAAACGTGGTCGGAAGCTGTTAGAATCTCAGACAAATTTCTTGCATTTTTCCAGTGACTAATGTATTCTTCAAATTGGTCCGCCAAGGGCCTGCACTTGTTGTCCCCGAGTTTTCGTTCGGGTAAAGATTTAAAAAATAGAAATCTTGCAATGCGATTCGGAGGAAACGCGATGAAAAAAATACTGGCGCTCTTAGCTCTCTCCCTGCTCTCGTTAGGTATCGCGAGCGCTGACCTGATACCCTGCACGGTGAGTGGTCTTGGTTCCGGTGGCGTCGTCGACACCAGCACCGTGGTTGTTTGCGGCGGCCTCACTTTTGAGGATTTCATTGTAGCGAATCCGACCAATGGCGCCTCCGGCATCATCGATCTGATTGGTACGCCGAGCTACGATTCGAGCACTGGAGCCGTGGTTCTCAATTTCAACCCCAACGTGGCGGGCAGTGGCGATGAAGAGTTCACCTTTGAAGTTTTGGGCGGTGTGAGCCAACTGGACATGTCCGTGGGCGGATCGGATGCGACCATATTTGAGCAAGCCTGCGCCAATCCCATCACCACCACTTCCGGACCGCTAGTCGGACTTTGCACCGATCCGACGGGCAGTTACTCCGTGCCCTCTCTAGGAAGCATCACCGTGAGTTCCGGTGAGACGGATCAGCCGGTTTTCTCAAGTCCGTTCGCCAGCACATCCCCCATATACATCTTCAAGAACATATCTGAAGACGGCGGCGAATTAAGCGAGTTCAGCCAGAGTTTCAACCCCGGCACCAGCACTCCGGAGCCGGTAAGCATGATTCTTCTGGGATCCGGCTTGCTGGGCCTGGGTCTGCTGCGCCGCAGATCGCGTAAGAATTAACTGCCAGTCTGCACCAACATTCTCCTGTTGACTTCAAAGGGCCCTGCTCGCGCAGGGCCCTCTTTATTTCTGTCGCTCCTGGTACCGGCGGATTGGCTTAACCAAATCTCCTGTTGGTAGAATCTGTGAAGGGTCATGCAGCGCGTTGCGATCACGGGCGTAGGGCTGGTGACGCCGTTAGGGCTTACAGCCGCGGAGAACGTAGCACGTTGCTGCCGGGGCGAATCCGGAATCGGACCCGCCCAGGCTTTTCCCGTCGAAGGACACGCCGCGCAAGCCATGGCGGGCGTCGCGCCATTCGAGTTGGAGCCCTTCCTGCGTTTCCCGAAGAACTACAAGTTCATGGGGCGTGCGGTGCAGTTCGCCATGCGCGCCGCGCGGGAGGCCCTCGACCAAAGCGGCATCGATGCCGCAAAACTGGACGCCTCGCGAATCGGCATCCACGTGGGATCCGGGCAGACCGGCGTCGAATACGATGACTTTTTCCCCTCCCTCATCATGGCGTGGGATGCGGGGCGCGAGATGGATTATAAGTATCTCGGCGGGCTGCCTTCGCACCTGATCGACCGCTACATCTGCCTGCGCACATTGGCGAATGGCGGGTTGGCGCTGCTTTCGACGGAGTTTGGCATCCGCGGCCCCAACGGCAACTTCACGCAAAAGGACACCGCGTCCGCGCAGGCTCTCACGGCTGCGTATCTGGATCTGCTCGAAGATCGCTGTGACGTAGCGGTGGCTGGAGGTTACGATTCCCTCGCCACGCCAGGAAATTTCCTGGCTTACGAGCAAGCCGGGCTGCTCTCACACGCCGATCCAACCGTGGCCTTCCGGCCTTTCGACGCCCAGGGGGACGGACTGGTTCTCGGCGAGGGCGCGGGTTTTCTAGTGCTGGAGCGTTGGGATCACGCCACGGGACGGGGAGCCGCGATTCTAGGTGAATTTGCGGGGACCGGGTCCGCGATGGGGGTGGAAGAACGATGGCGCCCGGCGTGGAGCGAAGAGACCATACGCCGCGCCGTATGCCAGGCGGCCGGCAACTCGAAACCGAATTTCGTGGTCGCGGCGGGTTTCGGCACGCCGCAGGAGGACCGCTCGGAATCCGCCGCTCTGGAAGCCCTCTTCGGCGCCGGCACTCCGGTAACGGCTCTAAAGAGTCACACCGGCTACATGGGCGCTGGAACGGCTGCAGCGGAAATCGGGATTGGTTTATTGTGCGCGCGGCAAGGTTGCGTCCCCCCTATTGCGCGACACGGGGAAAATCCCCACCGGCTGGATCTGGTCACTGGCGATCCCCGTCCATTGAGTCAAGCGGAGCCACTGGGCGTCTTCGTTTCGTGCTCATGGGGAGGCGCAGTCGTGGCGCTTTCCGCCAGCGCCATCCGTGTTTGAGACCGCCCTTCGCGCCGGATCGAAGACGGCTTGCTTTTTCGTTGCGATACGGCATACACTCGTAGACCGCGCATGCACCCGCGCGAAAACGAACGGAGGGGAAGGAATCAGTATGCAATTACAACGACGATGGTTGGTTATGACTGTTTTGATGTTGGCCCTGTGCCCGCTACTAGCGGCGTCCAGCATCACGTACACCATTAGCGGCACCTTGGGCCCGGTTTTGGCGGGGTCAGACCCGCTGGGCGCGAACGGAGAGAGCGGCATTCTGACTATTACCGTCAGCACAACGTTGCCGCCCACTAGCCACACTTCCACCTCGGCAACCTACACCTTGCCGGCGGGTTCGCTCGAGGTAGTCATTGGGGGTGTTCCATATGGCACAGTGGGAACTTCCACGCTGAAGTACACCCTCCCGGCCTCCGGCGCGGACACCATCGTGGTGACCGCGACCGTGAACGTTGATGGTGTCAATGGAACGGTTGTGGGCACTGCTTCGCTCGCCAAAGGCAGTTTCCCCAAGAGTGTATTGAAGCATCCAACCTCGTTCAGTCCGAGTCCGCAGACGCTGACAGCGGCCACCAAGGCAGGCGGAGCCGGTAGCCAAGTGAAGTATTCGGTGCCTCTGCTTGGCAGCACGACGCTGGGACTCACCGGTACCGCCTCCAACTGAGCCGGTCGGATCTTGCACCGCGCGTGGGGGATAATTGAAGATATGTCCTCGCGTGCGGTGCTTCGGCTGAATCTATTGGCCGTGGCTGCCATACTCGGAAACCGGTTGCCAGCGGCTGACGCCACCTTTTGCATCGGTGGTTCCGTGGTCAACGCGGTCAGCGGCGAACCCGTACGCCGCGCGGCGGTCAGCACGCCGGAGTCCGCGGCGTTGAGCGATGCGGCTGGAACTTTCCATTTCTGCGGCTTGACGGCGGGCACCTACGCCACCGAAGTCGAAAAGCCGGGTTTCATCACCGCCGGAACCCGCGTGACCGTGGGTCCTTCACGCGAGGATCTGGTGTTGCGTCTGCAGCCCTTGGCCCTAATCACCGGCAAGGTAGTGGATGGAGACGGCAATCCCGTGGAGGGATCTGCCATTCAATTGCTTTCGTTTGCCATCGGAAACGGACGCCGCAAAGTCCGCGTGGAAGCCGCCCAGACGACAGACGACCGCGGCGAATACCGCCTGCCCCAAATCAAGCCGGGAAGATATCTGCTGCGCGCCGCCGGATGGCAAGGCCCCCAACATCCCGCCACCAATGCCGATGAGAACACGGCCTTCGTTCCCGCGTATTACGGCGGATCCGCGGAGTTGGCCTCCGCGGCGCCGTTGACGGTCGAAGCCGGCCGGGAAATCAGCGCCGATTTCTCGGTGACCTTGGAACCGTCCTTCCGGATACGAGGCAAATTGGCCGGCTTTGCCGCGCATGAGCCGGTTAAGGTCGAACTGCTCGGTGCGGACGGAGAACCCACTGCCGCGCCGGCTGCATTCGATCGCGCGACCGGCTCTTTCCAGGTGAGTTTCGTGCCGCATGGCAGCTACACGCTTCGCGCCACGCAAGGTGACGGCGAGCAGCGCCTGCGCGGCGAACAGCCCGTGCAGATCGGCGCCGCGGATGTATACGACCTGCTTTTGCCGTTGGCAGGCGCGGTGCAGTTGAAAGGCGTCGTGCACGTAGCGGCCGCCTCCGATACGAATCCTGTTTCTCCCTCCTGTTCGGTGGGACTGTCTGCCGCCGAGACTTCCATGTACGAAGACGTCTTGGAATCCGCCACCGGCGAAGACGGGGGATTCGAAATCGACAACGTGTTGCCGGGGCGGTACCGCCTGACCATGAATTGCGCCAACGGATATCTGGCTTCGGTCCGTGCCGGAGGCGTGGATCTGCTGGCGCACAACGATCTCCTGATTGGCGGCGGCGCCTCGCCAGTGGTCGAAGCGGTCCTCAACGCGGATGGCGCCACGCTGGATGTAACACCCGCGCTCGATGACGATGCCGCGCCTGCGTGGCTCGTCCTGATGCCGGACTCAGGCAACGATCTCTACGCCAGGTTCTCCCTTTTCAAAGGTAAGCTGAGCTTGTCCGGGATCGCCCCGGGCGATTATCAACTATATGCCTGGTCCGGGTCGCCTTATGCCTTCGAGTACGCCAATCCCAGCGCGCGGCAATCCTGGGCCGGTCACGCTGTCAGTGTTCAACTGGCTGCGCGCGACCATCAGAGCATCACCGTAAAAGTTCCCGCCGGAGAACCGCAGTGAAGATCCTGCTGCTCGCCGGATTGCTGGCGGCTGGGGCGCAAGCCGCGGGTTACCGCATCGCCGGCATCGTAGTGAACGCCGTGAGTCGCCAGCCGGTAAGTGGAGTGCGCGTGACGATCGCGCCGGCCGCGAGGCCGGAAGAACGCCTGCCGTTTGTCACCGGCCAGGATGGACGATTCGTCTTTGCCGGTGTGCCGCAGGGCCAGTACGAAATCGTCGCAGTGCGCCGCGGCTTTCTGACGGCGAAGTTTCCTGGCGCGATAGTTGCCGGCCCCGACGAGCACACGGATACGCTCGTCCTGGCGATGGCAGCTCCCGGCCTCATCTCGGGACGGGTGACGGACGAGTTGGGCGACCCGGTCTATCAGGCGAACTGCCAGTTATTCCGTTCCACGATTCAGAATGGAAGCCGCCGCCTTGCTATCGTTTCGGTCAAGCAGACCGCCGACAACGGGGAGTATCGTTTCGGTGGCTTGGAGGCGGGAACCTATTATCTGGCGGTATCCGGCTATCCCTGGTACACCAAGTTCAATGAGACGCATGGTGACTTGCCGGCACGCAGCATGACCCACACGGGCTACGGCATTCAATACTATCGGGGCGCGGGCGATCCCGCCGCGGCGGAGCCGATCGCGCTGAAACCCGGCCAGGAGATCTCCGCCGACTTCGCGCTGGTCCCGCTGCCCGCGGTGTCCGTGCGCGTACACGTGGAGGGCGGTGACGATTCCACCATGCGGTACCAGCTCAGCGCGCAGGGTCCGGGAGGCAATCCGGTGACCGTGCGCCAGGGAAGCGAGGCGGGCGATATCTATAACTTCTGGGGCGTCCCGCCGGGGCACTACACGCTGGAAGTGCGCGACGGCCTGTATGCGCGCGAGCCGCTGGATCTCGGCGCGGTCGACGTGGATGTCAATGTCAGGCTCTCCGAAGCCCCGTCGCTTTCGGGCACTGTCGAAGTGGAAGGCGGCGCTGTTCTGCCCGCGGGCGCCGCGGTTGTGATAGCCGATGCCGACACAGGGGCCAGCCAGACGGCGCCGATCGGCGCGGGCGGCAGATTCTCGATTCAGGGAATTCCGCCCGAGCACTATCACGTAGCGCTGACTGGCGCGGGCGACGATTACCTCAAGCGCTGGTCGGCGGAAGGGGTTTCTGCAATACACCTGAAACTGCTCGCCGCCAAGGGCGCCGGCATAAGCGGCAAGGTACAGCGGGATGGGCAGCCTGTTCCAGGCGCGCTGGTGGTGCTGGCGAATTCCGAAGGCAGCCGGGCTACGGAAACGGCCAGCGACGGAAGCTATGAGATGCGCGGAGTCGCGCCTGGAACGTACGCCGTTTGTGTGGTGGAAGACGGCGCCGATCTGGAATATGCGAACCCGGCCGCGATGCAGGGTTACATGGGCAGCGCCAAGCAGGTCAAGATGGCGGTGGCCGGCTCCTATAACCAGAACCTGGAGTTGCCGGCCGCTACAACAGATCGTCCCGCTTCTGCTTCTCCAAGACCTTGACGACGTCGCCCACCTGTTGCGCGCAGTCGCGGCCGACGATCAAGAGCGCGTCCGGGGTGTCAATGACAATCAGGTTCGAGACACCTACCAAAGCCACCAGCTTGCCGGCATCCACGTAATTCCCGGTGGCTGCCTGGCTGATGGCGCCGGCGGGAAGGGCATTGCCATCGTCATCGTGCGGCAGCAGTTCGTAGACCGCGTTCCAGCTCCCAACGTCGTTCCAGCCGATCTCCGGACAACGAATGCCGGTGACCTCCCGCGCTTTTTCAAGCACGGCGTAATCGATGGAGATGTTCTCGCATAGAGGAAAGGCTTCCCGCAGTTTGGAATCGAAGGCGGGATCGCCAAACGGCGGCAGCGCCGCCAGAATGCTGGCGGTGCGGGGCAAGCCGCGGCGCAGTTCATCCAGCAGAACGCTGGTCCGCCAGAAGAACATGCCCGCATTCCAGAGGAAGCGGCCGGACGCTAAATACCGGCGGGCCGTGCGCGCATCCGGCTTTTCGCGAAAGCGCCGGATCATGACCGGTTTCGATCCGGCCGCGTCCGGCGGAAACTCGATGTAGCCGTAGCCCGTCTCCGGCCACCGCGGCTGGATTCCCAAGACCGCGATCTGTCCGCGCTCGGCGCAGGCGAATGCGCGCCGCACCACTTGACGGTAGCTTTCTTCCCTGGCGATGACATGGTCCGCCGGGAAAACTCCCATCACCGCCCGCGGATCGATGGAGTGCAGAATCTGCGCGGCAAGCCCGATAGCCGGCGCCGTATTCCGCTGGACAGGTTCGGCCAGGATTTGCGCGGCGGGAATTTCGGGAAGCTGCCGCACGATCTCGTCGCGCAGATACTCGTTCGTCAGCACCCATAGGCGCTCCGGGGGTATCAGCGGCCGCAGACGCTCCAGCGTGTTCTGAATTAGAGAGCGGCTGCCGGCGATGTTCAGAACCTGCTTGGCGGAACGCCGCCGGCTGCGCGGCCAGAAGCGCGTGCCGCGGCCTCCCGCCAAGATCAGGCCGTAGTGGCGGGAGTCAGTTGACCGGGTATCCATGGACCAACAGGAAGGTGCGGCGCCAGCGCGTCTTGGAAAAGAAATGCTCGGTCATATCGATCAGGTGGTCGACGCCCACCGTGGGATTCAGCAAGGCTTCCGAAGGCGCATCATAAGACCAGTAGACCAGCACCGGTTTGCCGACGATATTATCGTGCGGCACGAATCCCCAGTAGCGGCTGTCGAGCGAGTTGTCCCGATTGTCGCCCATGGCGAAATAATGGTCTGGCGGTACAACAACCTCACCGTCGATCACATGGTGTTCCAGCATATCGACGCCGGTAGGAGTGACCTGCATGTCGGGCACGCCGGGGAATTCATCGCGATACGGATCGATGAATTCGGTGATGTGGCGTACGTACGGCTCGTCGAGCTTCCTGCCGTTCAGATAAACCTGCTTGTCGACCAAACGGATACGATCGCCCGGCACGCCCATGCAGCGTTTCACCAGGGTCATGTTGAGATCCGCCGGAGAGCGGAACACGATAATATCGCCGCGCTTGACCTGCTCGTAGGGCAGCAAATATTTGGAAATCGGGCCGGAGGGCGCGTACGCCAGCTTATCGACCAGCAGGTGATCGCCGATCAGCAGCGTGTCCTGCATGGAGCCCGTGGGAATGACGAAAGCCTGCACCAGGGTGGTGGTGCCGAACAACAGCATGATGATGTTGACGGTCCACTCGGGAACGAAACCGCGCCGCAGGGGAGCATTGGCCGTAGGCGCGGCCGGCGCGTCCTTCTTGGATTTTTTAGGCTGCATCAGTTGACCGGGTACCCATGCACCAGCATGAAGGTGCGGCGCCAGCGCGTCTTGGTGAAAAAGTGCTCGAACAGATCGATGATGTGGTCCATGCCGATGGTCGGGTCGGACAGCGCTTCGGTGGGCGCATCGTAGGACCAATAAATGATGAGCGGCTTGCCGATGATGTTGTCGCGCGGCACGAATCCCCAATAGCGGCTGTCGAGCGATGAATCCCGGTTGTCGCCCATGGCGAAATAGTTGTCCACCGGCACCACCACTTCGCCGTTCACCACGTGATGCTCCAACATGTCCTGGCCCGGATCGTACATATGCACGTTCGGCTCGCTCGGGAAGTTGTCGCGGTAGGAGTCAATGTACTCGGTCTTGTGATAGACGTACGGCTCATCCAACTTCTTGCCGTTCAGATAAACCTGCTTATTCACCAGCTTGATGTGGTCCCCGGGAACGCCCATGCAGCGCTTCACGAAGGTCTGGCGGATATCGACGGGATAGCGGAAAACGATAATATCGCCGCGCTTGACCGGCTCGTAAGGCAGGAGGTGTTTGGAAATCGGCCCCCCAGGCGCGTAGGCCAGCTTATCCACCAGCAGATGATCGCCTATGAGCAGCGTGTCTTCCATCGATCCGGTGGGAATGACGAACGCCTGCACCAGCGTGGTGGTGCCGAACAGCAGCAAGATGATCGTCACGGTCCATTCGGCGATAAACCCGCGCGGCGGATCCGTCTTGGCCACTGGAGCGGCGGGCGGTGGGGCAGTCTTCAGGTCCGCTACGGCCGTTGTTTTCTTTGGTTCCACAGATAACCATTGTACCGGAATCCTTGATATTCTGGATGGAAACGGAGCCGATTTGAGCGCCGCCGCCACCGATTCTCCGCAAATTTCGGACACGCCCTCACGCCGCCAGCCAGTCGGACTCGTGTTCTGCTGCACGATTCTCGGCGCGGCGGCCCAGGTGCTGATGAAATCCGGCGCCAACCACATGGCGGAGCCCGGCCTGCTGGGCATGCTGACCAACCTGCCGTTGATGGCCGGTTACACGCTTTACGGCATCTCCACGCTGCTGCTGGTGGTGGCCCTCAAGGACGGCGAACTGTCAATGCTTTATCCGGTGATCGCGCTCACCTACGTGTGGGTGACGGTGCTGTCGTTTCTCATTTTTCACGACACTCTCAATCCTTTTAAGCTCATCGGTATTGTCCTGATCGTGACGGGCGTGGCCGTGCTCGGCAAAGGAGGCCGGCGTTGAAGACTCCCGTCAGCCATATGCTGCTGGTGCTGCTGGCGGCATTCATCGGATCGTTCGGCGGAGTTTTCCTGAAAGCCGGATCGGCCGAATTGCGCAAGGGCTGGATGTATCTGGTCATCGCCAGGGAGCCGCCATACTTCAACTGGCGTCTGGCGGCGGGCGTGGTGATGTTCCTGATCTCGTCGTACTTCTTCGTGCTGGGGATACGCCCGCCGGGCGAGCTCTCCGTTTTGTATCCCATGGTGGCGCTAGGCTACATCTTCACGCTGCTGTGGTCGCGGATCTTCTTCAAGGAGCCGTTCACGCGCGCGAAGTTCATCGGCGTCTTCCTGATTCTGGTGGGCGTGTTTTTCGTGGGATTAGGCAGCAAGTAAGGCCGACCCGCGCCGCCTGCAATTGCACCTATTACCAGAAACGGCTCAGCTCCGGCGGCCACGGCTTCCGGCAGTGGAGCGTCCGGCGATGCGTGCGACCAATCCTCTTCGCAGGCAAAGAACCTGACGAATGCCCGCCGCTGTTGCGTCACATGATCGCGCAGCGTCCCTTGCAGCATGGGATAGCGCGCCTCCAGTGCGTCCAGCACGGCTCGCTGCGTCACCGGCCCGGGAACTTCAAGCTGCACCTCGCCGCTGACCTGTGCCAACGTCCGCAGGTGCGCGGGTAGCACGACGCGGATCATTGCAGCGTCTGCACTTCCACCGATAACACAGGCGGCAGATCGCGCACGATGGTGTTCCAGTGGTCGCCGGCATCGGCGGATACGTAGACCTGTCCGCCGCTGGTGCCGAAATAGACGCCGCAAGAATCCAGCGAGTCAACGGCCATGGCGTCGCGCAGCACGTTGACGTAGCAATCGCGCTGCGGCAATCCGTTCGACAACGCTTCCCACTCTTCGCTGCCCGCACGGCTGCGGAAGACGCGCAGTTTGCCATCCGGCACGAAGTGCTCCGAGTCGCTCTTGATAGGGACCACGTAAACCGTCTCCGGCTCGTGCGCGTGCACATCGATGACGAATCCGAAATCGGTCGGCAGGTTGCCGCTGATTTCGCGCCAGGAATCCCCGGCATCGTCGCTGCGCATCACATCCCAGTGCTTCTGCATGAATAGCACGCCTGGGCGCGAGGGATGCATCGCGATGTGGTGCACGCAGTGGCCGACTTCGGCGGTCGGCTCGGGGATCATATTGGAGCGCAGGCCGCGGTTGATGGGCTTCCAGGTGGCGCCCGCGTCGTCGCTGCGGAAAGCGCCCGCCGCCGAGATTGCGATATAGATCCGCGCGGGATCGCTGGGGTCCAGAATGATGGTGTGTAGGCACATTCCGCCGGCGCCCGGCTGCCAGTGCGGACCGGAGCCGTGCCCGCGCAATCCCGAAAGTTCCTGCCAGGTGGCTGCGCCGTCGGTGGAGCGGAACAGCGCGGCGTCTTCCACGCCCGCGTACACCGCATCCGGATCGGTCAACGAAGGCTCCAGATGCCAGACGCGCTTGAACTCCCAAGGATGCGGTGTGCCGTCATACCATTGATGCGTGCCCGGTACGCCCTCATAGGCGAACTTGTTGCCCACTGGCTCCCAAGTTTTGCCGCCATCATTGGATCGCTGGATCAGTTGCCCGTACCATCCTGTCGATTGCGAAGCGTACAGCCGGTTCGGATCGGCTGGCGATCCCTTAAGGTGATACATTTCCCAACCCGCGAAATGCGGACCGCTGACATCCCACTGCTCGCGTTTGCCGTCCGCCGTCAGCACGAACGCCCCTTTATGTGTCCCCACCAGTACGCGTACGCTGCTCATCTCTTCGGATTTCCTCTCAAGGTTTGATTGCGAATACCACTCCAGCGCCATAAGTGCCGCCGGAGTTGGTCACACCATAAAGGATACCCTGCGCATCCATCGTCAGGCCAGCCCAGGGGTCTTGACCATCGGCGCCACTGAAGCTGTGCAGTATTGTTTCGTTCCGATTGGAGGTTATCTGATAGACGATTCCTGCGCCGTATGTGCCGCCGCTGTCCGTGGTGCCGTAGAGATTCCCGGCAGCGTCGACGACCACCCCTCCAGTGGGCCCGGATCCGTCGGCAGGCCCGCCCGCAAATGTATGCAATACAGTGTATTCCGGGACGCGGATGTTCAACTGATAAACCACGCCATCGCCACCGAAGAGTTCTTGGGTATACAACGTAGTGCCGTAGAAGTTGCCGCCATCCCCGTACGGGACAACTCCCGCGACCGGAAGAGTGCCTTTGCCTTCCTCGCCGAAATGATATAAGGTCACACTCCCTTTGTTCGGGCTCACTGCGAACACCGTACCGAGGTAAGGCGGACCACCGGGGATGTAGGCGCCATTGCTTGTGCCATAGAGCAGGCCCTGATAGGGGACGAGGCCATCGAAGGGAGATCCGCCGTCGTACTCACCCGTAAAATCTTTCAGAGTAGTCAGGTCTCCAGCCTTGTCCAGCTTGAAGACGGTCCCATAGCTGCCGGCGCCGCCGGCGCTGGTCGTGCCATAGAGATTTCCGGCTCCATCCCCCACCAGTTTTCCGTAAGGCGACAATCCGTCGGGACCGGCAAAGCTGTGCAGCACGGACGCGGCGCCGGACGCGCTGATTTCAAAGACTGTGCCGTAACCGGAGATTCCTAAGGTCGTGCCGTAAAGATTTCCCGCCGTATCCTGAATCAAACCCGCCTGGGGATAAGCTCCGGACGTAATTCCATCGAAGGAATAGAGCACTGTTTCGTGAGCTGTGCTCAAGTCCAGGCTGAAGACCGACCCATAGCCGTACGCGCCGCCGGTGCTGGTGGTTCCGTACAGCACTCCACCGCTCACCAGGGGGACGCCCATAGGTCCGGCGCCGTCCGGGCTGCCGGAAAAATTGTAAAGCACTTTGAAAGTCTGGCTCCAGCCCGGCGCGGCCAAGACAAGGACAGCGGCCAGGGAGGCCAACACCGCTCGCGACGTGGTGATCGACATGGCTCCAGAATATACCCGGCGCGTCTTTTAGTACAATCGCCACATGCCCACTCAAAACTACTCCAACCACGTGCGGCTCGTTCCTGGCTTCCACTTCGTGCTGGCCGGTATCCTGTTCCTCACCCTGATCGGTTCCGCGATCAATCTTTGGAAGTCGTGGGGGGATCACGAGCGTCTTTACAGCGCCGCTTTGATCGTAGTCCTCACCATCTGCTGCGGCTTTCTGTTCTACTACACCCGCACTTTCCCGCTGAAGGCGCAGGACCGTGCCATTCGAGCCGAAGAGAACCTACGCCATTTCGTGCTGACGGGCAAGCTGCTCGACTCCCGCCTGGTCATCGGACAGGTCATCGCGCTGCGCTTCGCCCCGGATGACGAGTTCGTGGCACTCGCCAAAAAAGCCGCCGATGGCAATATGCCCGCCGACGCCATCAAGCGCGCCGTTAAGAACTGGCGGGCGGACAATCACAGAGCGTGAGAGATCGCCATGGCACATACCGAGTCCGCTATGGTCGGGTTGGGAACGCCCGCCGCCGATTTTCGATTGCCGGACGTAGTCTCCGGCGCACCAGTCAGCTTGGCGGATTACGCCGGCAAAAAGGCGCTGCTGGTGATGTTTGTCTCGCGGCATTGTCCTTACGTGCAGCATGTGAAGAGTGAACTGGCGCGGCTTGGCAAAGACTACAGCGCCGCGCCGTTGGGGATCGTGGCCGTTTCGTCGAACTATGTCGTTCAATACCCCGACGACGCCCCGGAGCTTCTGCGCCAGATGGCTTTGGAACTCGCGCTGACCTATCCGATCTGCTACGACGAATCGCAAGAGGTCGCCAGAGCGTACGATGCAGCCTGCACGCCGGACTTCTTCCTGTTCGATGAAAACCGCCGTCTGGTCTATCGCGGCCAGTTGGATGGCAGCCGTCCGCGCAATGACGTGCCCGTCACCGGCGCCGACCTGCGAGCCGCTATCGACGCGGTGCTCGCGGGGCAGCCGGTGAATCCGCAGCAGAGGCCCAGCGCGGGATGCAACATCAAATGGAAGTGAGGGGGCGAAATGGCGAGCGGGCGATTCATTATCGATATTCTGTCACGCCATTGTAACGCCTGAATTGCTCGCAGCTGGCTCGCCCGCTCGCCGCGTCGCCCACTCAGCAGCCCAAGCCGCTGAATCACAAATTCCCCTTGCCCTTCCCCCGGATTCTTAGGACACTGAAATCTTGGAGGGTGGAGTGGAGAAAACCGCCAGAAAAGGCTCCCTCGTTATGGAGCCTGCCGAACGCTGGACGCCGCAACGCGCCAGCGATCTGTACGATGTCGCCAGTTGGGGCAAGGGCTATTTTTCGGTGGATGGCAACGGTCATTTGTGCGTGCATCCCGACAAGGATCCGCAGCGCTCGATCGACCTGAAGCAACTCATCGATACGCTGGTCCTGCGCGGCATCTCGCTTCCGGTTTTGGTCCGCTTCGCCGGCATTCTGCAACACCGTCTAGGCGAACTGCACGGCGCTTTTCAAACCGCCATGGCGGAACACCGCTACCAGGGCAATTACTGCTGCGTGTACCCCATCAAGGTCAATCAGCAGCGGCAGGTGGTGGAGGAGGTGCTCGAATTCGGCCGTCCCTACAAATTCGGACTGGAAGCGGGATCGAAACCCGAACTGCTGGCCGTGATGGCCATGGCCGATAATGAGACGCCCATCATCTGCAACGGCTTTAAAGACGACGAGTATATCGAGATGGCCATGCTGGCCCACAAGGTGGGCCGCCACATCATTCCGGTTGTCGAAAAGTACACCGAGTTGCAGCTCATTCTGCGCTACTCCGAGCGCGTGGGCGTGCGCCCCAACATCGGCTTGCGCGTGAAACTGGCCAGCCGCGGTTCCGGGCGCTGGCGCTCTTCCGGCGGATACCGATCCAAGTTCGGTCTCTCGGTCAGCGAAGCCGTGCGCGCGCTACAGGAGTTGAAAGACGCGGGCATGGCCGACTGCCTGCATCTGCTGCACTTTCATCTCGGCAGCCAGATCACCAACATCCGCCAGATCAAGGCGGCCGTCAACGAAGCTGTGCGCGTGTATGCCGAGTTGGCCCGCGCCGGCGCCGGCCTGCGCTACCTTGACGTCGGCGGCGGGCTGGGTATCGACTACGACGGTTCCCAGACCGACTTCGAATCCAGCGTCAACTATACGCTCCAGGAATACGCCAACGACGTGGTTTACCATATTCAAAGCGTGTGCGACGAGGTCGGCGTGCCGCACCCCACCATCGTGACCGAAAGCGGCCGTGCCGTAGCCGCCTACCACAGCCTGCTGGTCTTCAATGTGTTGGGAGTGTCCGGGATGGGCGAATCCGATGTAGCCGCCGAAGTGCCCGCCGACGCCGAGCAGCCGCTTATCGACCTGCAGGAGACCAATCGTTCGCTGACCACCAAGAACCTGCTCGAAAGTTATCACGATGCGCAGCAGGCCCTGGACCAGGCGCTCAATCTTTTCAGCCTGGGCTATCTGTCGCTCGAACAGCGCTGCCAGTGCGAGAACCTGTATTGGGCCATCAGCCGCCGCATACAGGCGCTGGCACGTTCGCTGGATTACTTCCCTGAAGAGCTGGAAGGCCTGGACGCCATGCTCTCGGATACCTATTTCTGCAACTTCTCGCTGTTCCAGAGCATGCCGGATAGCTGGGCCATCAAACAATTGTTTCCCATCATGCCGATCCATCGCCTGGACGAAGAGCCCAGCCGCCCCGCGATTCTGGGCGACATCACTTGTGATTCCGACGGCAAGGTGGATCAGTTCATCGACCGCCGGGATGTGAAGCGCACCCTGGCGCTGCACCCGTTCGATGGCAGCGATTATTACCTCGGCGCGTTTCTGTTGGGCGCCTATCAGGAGATTCTGGGCGACCTGCACAACCTCTTCGGCGACACCAACGCCGTACACGTGCGCATGAGCGATTCGGGCGAGGTCATTTTGGATTCCGTGATCAAAGGCGACACCGTGCGCGAGGTCCTCAACTACGTGCAATTCTCGGCCGATGCTTTGGTCAGCCGCCTCCGCCGCGATGTGGAGACGGCGCTGCGCGAAGGGCGTCTGGGTTACGAGGAATCCGGCCGCCTACTGAAATTTTACGAAGAGGGCCTGCAGGGATACACGTACCTCGAGGACGTGCACGAGCACTAGGGGTTTGTGGGGAAATCGGTTCCATTCGAGTCCGCCTCCTACGCTACGTTGCTTGACGCCGCGACGGACTTTCTAACCTCTCTCCAGGATCATCCCGAAGTGCTGGTCCTCGCCCATACACGCGGCGCGGCGGACGACTTCGTGCGCTCCGCATGCCACCGTGGACTCCTCGGCGTGCACCGCACGACGCTCACGGGACTCGCACTGGAACTCGCCGGTCCTCCCCTAGCGCTCGCCGGATTGTCACCGCTTACTGGCTTGGCCATGGAAGCCATGGTGGCCCGGGTGATCCATCAATTAAAGCCGCGCTCGATCCCTTATTTCCAGCCGGTGGCCGATACCCCCGGTCTGGCGCGCGCCGTCGCCAGAACGATTTCGGAACTGCGGTTGAATGGTGTTCCGCCGGAGAAACTGTCCGAAGCCGGACTTCCCGGCGGCGATCTGGCGCGCATGACTCGGTTGTTCGAACAGGAGCTTGCGGATCGTTCGGCCGCCGATTTCGCATCGGTGGTCGAGCACGCGATTCGCGTCGCCCGCGAAGGCCGCCACCGCCTGCTCGGATTGCCGGTCGTTCTGTTGGATATCGATGCAGACTCGCGGCGGATGGCCGATCTGCTGGAAGCCGTGCTGGCGCAGGCGCCCGCCGCCTTCGATGCGCGCATGGTCCCGGCCACCGGCTCGCGGGGCGGCACAACTCTCGACTGGGTTCGCCGCTCACTGTTCGCCGAAGCCGCGCTCCCGGCCACGGATGCGGACGAAACCCTCGCCTACTTCTCCGCGGCCGGCGACTCGCTCGAATGTGTCGAGATGGCCCGCCGCATCCGCGCTCTGGCGGCGGAAGGCGTGGCCTTCGATCGCATCGCCATCCTGTTGCGTTCGCCGGAACGTTATCAGCCGCTCGTGGAAGAGGCTTTGCACCGTGCGGAAATTCCGCCGTACTTCAGCCGCGGCGTGGCCCGGCCGCATCCGGCCGGCCGCGCTTTTCTGGCGTTGCTGGCGTGCGCCCGCGAGGGCTGCTCGGCCACCCGTTTCGCCGAGTATCTGTCGCTCGGCCAGGCGCCCCGGCTGGACCACGCCGCCGCTGCCGAACCGGCATCGCCGCCGGATGACGAAGTGCTGGCGCGTCTTTACCAAGGCGCCGGAACCGAGCCCACCCCGGAAGTGGAGCAAGCGCCGCCAGAGAACCAGGATGACGCCGTGGTCGGCGGCACGCTGCAATCGCCCGCCGCTTGGGAAAAGCTGTTGGTGGATGCGGCCGTCATCGGCGGACCCAGCCGTTGGGAGCGGCGTTTGCGCGGCCTCGAACAGGAGTACCGCACCCGCCTGGCGGACCTCGGCCAAAAAGAGGAAGGCCGCCGCCCGCACCTCTTGCGCGAAATCGCACGGCTCAAAAACCTGGAACGTTTCGCCCTGCCGTTGATCGCCCGGCTGGCCGCGTTGCCGCGCAGCGCGTCCTGGGGCGACTGGATCGCGCATCTGCGCGACCTGGCCGGCGCCGCGCTGCGCCAGCCCGGCGCCGTGCTGGCCCTGCTCGACGAGTTGCAGGCCATGGACGAAATCGGCCCGGTGGGCCTCGACGAAATTTCCGGGGTGCTGCGCGAACGCCTGCGCTTCCTGCGCCGCGAGCCGTCCCCGCGCCGCTACGGCCAGGTCTTCGTCGGCGGCATCGCGGAAGCTCGCGGCCGGGTCTTCGACGTGGTTTTCCTGCCCGGTCTGTGCGAAGGCCTGTTCCCCAGCCGCCCGCGCGAAGATCCCATCCTGCTGGATGTCTATCGCGACATGCTGGCCGCCGGACTGCGCGTGCAGAACGATCGCGTGGACGACGAGCGCCGGCTCCTGCATATCGCCTGCGCGGCCGCCCGCCGGCGGTTGGTATTTTCCTATCCGCGGGTGGACGCCGTCGAGTCCCGCCCGCGCGTGCCTTCGTTTTACGCGCTCGAGCTCGTGCGCGCGGCGTACGGCCGTCTGCCCGATCTGCGCACGTTCGAAGAGGATGCCCGCCGCGGCGCGCCATCCCGCCTGGATTGGCCCGCGCCCGCCGACCCGCGCGAAGCCATCGACGACGCCGAGTACGACCTGGCCACCCTGGGCCGCGCGCATGAGCTTCCCGCCGCCGAAACCGGCGGACTCGGGCATTATCTGCTGGATGCCAATCCGTACCTGGCCGCATCCCTGCGCCGGCACGGACGCCGTCACCGGCGTGCCTGGTTCGCCGAAGATGGCATCGTCAACCCGGACGCCGCCACCCGTGCCGTACTGGCCGCGCAGCGCCTGGACCAGCGCAGCTTTTCGCCCTCGGCCTTGCAGCATTTTGCGGCTTGTCCCTACCGCTTCCTGCTGAATGCGGTGCATCGTTTCCGCCCCCGCGAGGAGAGCGTCGCGCTCGAGCAGATGGATCCGCTCACGCGCGGCGCGCTCTTTCACGAAGCCCAATTCAAAATCTTCGCCGCGTTGCGGGATGCGCGCCTGCTGCCCATGCGCCAGGCGGATCTGCCGCGCATCCTGCCGATTGCCGACGACGTGCTGCAAAGCGTGGCGGACCAGAACGAAGAGAAACTGGCGCCCGCGATTCAGCGCGTTTGGCGCAGCGAAATTGACGACCTGCGCGGCGATCTGCACGGCTGGATCGAGCACGCCGCGGCGGATTCGGGATGGCTGCCGCTCCACTTCGAATTCGGCTTCGGCGTAGCCGCGGATGAAACCCGCGATCCGCAAAGCACCGCGCGGGAGGCCGTGCTCGAAGACGGCGTACGGCTGCGCGGCGCCATCGACCTGATCGAGAAACATGAAATCCGCGGCACTCTGCGCGTGACCGATCACAAGACCGGCAAGGTCCCGCAACCCGAGCCGGCCTACGTGGGCGGCGGGGCCTTCCTGCAACCCCTGGCCTACGCGTTCGCGGCCGAAACTCTGCTGGGTATCCCGACCGAGTTGAGCCGGCTCTCGTATTGCACGCAGCGCGGCGGCTACCGCGAGATACCCTTTCCCATCAGCCCCGCCAAACGCACGTTTTTCAAGCGCGCCATGCAACTGATCGACGGCGAAATCGAGCGCGGCTTCCTCCCCGCCGCCCCGCACCGCGATGCGTGCGGGCACTGCGAATATCTGGCCGTGTGCGGGCCGGGAGAAGCCCGCCGGACCGCGCGCAAGAATTCGGCCGAGCTGGAAGCCCTGGCGGAATTGAGGCGCATGCCATGATCCCCGGCCCGCAGTCCGATGATGCCGCCGCGCGTGAGCGCATCCGCCATTCGCTCGACGAAAGCCTGATTGTGGAAGCTTCCGCGGGCGCCGGCAAAACCACCGAGCTGATTACGCGCATCGTAAGCATCCTGGCCGCCGGCACACCGGTCCACAAAATTGTCGCCGTCACCTTCACCCACAAGGCGGCGGGCGAGCTGAAGATCCGCTTGCGGCAGGAACTCGACCGCGCCCGCGCCGCTGCCTCCACTTCCCAGGAGCGCGACCATCTGGAAGACGCGCTGAAGCGTCTGGAAGAAGCCTCCATCGGTACCATTCACGGTTTTTGCGCGCAGATCCTGCATGCGCGGCCGGTGGAAGCGCGCATAGACCCGGCCTTCGAGGAAATGACCGATCCGGAAGCCGGCCGGCTGCGCGATGGCGCCTTCGATCGCTGGTTTCAAGCGCAGCTCGATTCCGGCGGCCCGGCCCTGCGCCGCGCGCTGGCCCGGCTCGCCTGGCGCGATCACCGCCGCGACCAGGCCGAGTATCCACCCGTGCCGGCTTTGAAAGCCGCCGCCAAACAGTTGATCGAATGGCGCGATCATGACGCGCCCTGGCGGCGCCCGCCCTTCGACCGCGCCGCGCGCATGGAAGCCCTGCTCGATCAGTGCCGTGCGTTGGCCGGCCTGGCCGCCCAGTGTACCCGCTCCGGCGATAACCTGGTGCGCGGCCTGCGGCCCGTCGCGGACCTCGTGAATCAGCCGGGCGACGCGGACACGCTCGAAGCCCGCCTGCTAAAACTGGAGCGCGACCTGAAACGCAACTCCAACAAAGGCTCCGGCGGCTTCGCGCCCGGTGTCGGCCGCCAACAGGTCCTCGATGCCCGCGAGGCGCTGCTGCGCGATCTGGGCGCCTTTCGCCGCGATGCGGACTGCGATTTCGCCGCCGCCATACAGAATGAAATGCAGGACCTGATGCGTGGCTACGAGGATCTCAAGAAGCGTGCCGGAAAGCTCGATTTCCAGGATCTGCTGCTGCTTACCCGCGACCTTGTGCGTGGCAACCAGAAGGTCCGCAACTACTTGCAGCAACGCTACGATTGTGTCTTCGTCGACGAATTCCAGGATACCGAGCCCCTCCAGGCTGAAATTCTCCTGCTGCTCGCCGCCGGCGATCCCGCCCAGACCGACTGGCTGCAAGTTACGCCCAAACCGGGCAAACTGTTTGTAGTCGGCGATCCCAAGCAATCCATATATAAGTTCCGCCGCGCGGATGTGGCCCTGTATGAAAGTCTTTGCGCCTCCTTGGAGTCGCGCGGCGTGGCGCGCATTCACCTGACCCGGAGCTTCCGCGCCGTGCCACCGATCCAGCAGTTCGTGAACGCCGCTTTCGCTCCTGAAATGACGGGCGATCGCGCATCCGGCCAGGCCCGCTACGCGCCGCTCCAAGAGCATGCGCCCGCGTATCCCGGCCAGCCGGCCCTGGTGGTGTTGCCCGCGCCCACGCCGTACGGGGTGCAGCGCGTAAGCAACGAACGTATCGACGCCTGCCTCCCGATGGCCGTGGCGAATTTCATCGCCTGGCTGATCCACGAGAGTCCCTGGCTGGTGCGCGACCGCGCGGGGGACCGCGTGCCCCTCCGCGCGCAGCATATATGCGTGCTCTTCCGCCGCTTCGTGACCGACGGCAAAGACATATCCAGCCAATACACACAGGAGCTGGAAGCGCGCGGCATCCCGCACTTGCTGGTGGGCTCGAAATCTTATTACCAGCGCGAAGAAGTGGAGGCCATTCGCGTGGCATTGGCCGCCATCGAATGGCCGGATGATGAACTGTCCGTTTTCGGCGCCCTGCGCGGCCCCCTGTTCGCCGTTCCGGATGGTTTGCTGCTGCGCTTCCGCCTGGAAGGCAATCGGCGTCTGCATCCCTACGCGGAAGTGCCCGCCGGTTTCGAACCCATCGCGCAAGCTCTGGCCATCCTCCGCGATCTGCACCGCGGCCGCAATTACCGCGCGGTAGCCGATACCATTAACGAACTGCTGGAGAAGACCCGCGCGCATGCCGGATTCATGCTGCGGCGCGCCGGCTCCCAGGCTCTCGCCAATGTTTACCGCATCTGCGATCTGGCGCGCACTTTCGAGTTGGCCGGAGGTCTCTCGTTCCGCGGTTTTGTGGAAGAATTGGCGGCGCAGGCCGAAAAGGCCGACTCCACCGAAGCGCCCGTGCTCGAAGAAGCTTCCGACGGCGTGCGCCTAATGACCGTGCATTCCGCCAAGGGCCTGGAATTCCCCGTCGTCATCCTGGCCGACATGACCGCCAAGCTTTCCCGTGAAGCCGCCGAACGTTTCGTGAGCGGCAATTTGTGCGCCATGCGTCTATTGGGCGCCGCGCCTTGGGAGTTGCTGGAGAACGAGCCCCAGGAACGCGCGCGGGAAACCGCGGAGGGCGTGCGCGTGGCCTATGTCGCGGCCACACGCGCGCGCGATCTGCTGGTGATTCCAGCCGTCGGCGATGAGGAGCGCCCGGGTTGGCTAGGTCCGTTGAACAAGGCCGTCTATCCGCCGCGCGATAAGCGCCGCAACAAGGCCGCGGGGCCGGGTTGCCCCCTCTTCGCGGGCGACTCGACGGTGCTGGAGCGGCCGCCGGACTATGGCGGCGCGGCCGACGATTCCGTGCGTCCCGGTCTGCACTCGCCCCAATCAGGCGCGCACCAGTTGGTTTGGTGGGATCCCCTGGCGCTGCAACTGGAGGCCGCGCCCGGATCCGGACTTCGCCAGGAGGACATTCTGGCATCCGAACCCGCCGCGCGTGCGGCCGCAGGCATCGCCAGGTACGAGGATTGGAAAGAACAGCGTTTCCGCACCGGCATCGCCGGACGGTCACCGCACTTCCGCATCGTCTCCCCCACTGGGGACGAGGGCGATCCGCCCGAACCGCAACCCGTGTTGGTCGACTCGGTGGCATCCGATCCGGATCGCGCCGGCGGCGCTCTTTTTGGAACTCTCGTGCACGCCATTCTCCGCGACCTGGACCTGCGGAGCACCGCCCACCAGATCGCCGCCCTCGCCGGCGTGCATGCCCGGCTGCTGAACGCCGCCGGCCAACAGGCGGAAGCCACCGCCGCCGCGGTAGCGGCTTGGGCGCACCCGCTGCTCCAGCGCGCCCGAGCCGCCACTCGCTGTTATCGGGAATTTCCAGTACACTTGCAACTCGATGATGGCCGGTTGCTGGAAGGCGTCATTGACCTTGCTTTTATCGAACAGAACCGCTGGGTGGTGGTCGATTTCAAGACAGATCCGCATGCCTCCGTCCGCTACCAGCGCCAGTTGCAATGGTACGTGTTCGCGATACGGAGATTGACAGGCTCTGAAACCATCGGACATCTGCTTCACCTCTAGGCCGGCAAGCCCTTGCTAAACCCTTGCTAAACCATTGATAAAAGGTATGATTGGATGCGAATCGGCCTGCCGCGGAAAGGTCTCCGCCAGCGTCCCGTACAGTCCATATCATTAAAAATCGTTAAAATGAGACGATTCGGTGTGAAACCGTTGACTCGCCAGGCGGTCTCGTGCTCTAATTCGGGCGTACGTCTCGATGCGTGCTTTAGGGAGTTCAAAACGCGGCTTTTCGTTGAAGGGAAAGAATTTTTCTCTTGACACCGGCCAAGCCATACGCTATGAATATCTTTACTGAGTCCGCTGACAAGTGGCAATTTTTCGTGCAATCCTGCGAGCTGGCAAAAGACAAGAACAGACAACGCAGCCCCATCGCAGGGCGTAGTTTGGCAGTACCCGGTACCAGGGTGTAGGGTCGCCGGCAAAATCTTATTTGAAATCTCCGCCCGCACGGAGAAGTTCCCTAGGTGTTAAGACGCAGTTCGGAGAGGCTCAGGTTGAGAGAGAACTTCGACCGATTCAATTTCGCAATTCACAAGGAGAAGGAAATGGCAGATTTTCGCAGATGGATTCTGGCGCTCGCTGTACTCGTCCTGGTACTCGGAGTAGCTCCGGCGAGCGCACAAACGACAACAGGGCATAACCTTGTTTGCAACGCGAGCGCATCGGTGACACCCGATCTTCGTCATGAGGGCCTGGACGAGCTGACCGGCGACATCGTTCTGAGCTGCGTTGGCGGGACGGGTTCTTCGCCGCAGGCTCCGGGCGTTCCCATCCCACAGGGCAATATCACCGTCAACCTGAGCGCGCCTTTCACCAGCCGGCTTCTGAGCGGCAGCATCAGCGAGGCGCTCTTGCTGATTGATGATCCCGCCCCGGGCAATCAAGACGTTTGCAACTATCCGATCAACCCGACGCTGGCTTGCCAGGTTCTGGGCGACAACGGCGCAACGTTCAATACCCCCACCAAGTTCAACACCTTCCAGGGCCTGAGCAGCAGCCTCCCCGGAAATCAAGGCTTGGTCACGTTCTTGGGCATTCCGATCGATCCGCCGCAGTCGGCTTCCGTGCCGCGCACGTATCGCATCACCAACCTGCGCATCAATGCCACGGGCGTTGCCAACCTGCAGACCGTGTTCGCTTTCATCGCCTCCAGCAGCAGCACGTCGATGGAAATCAACACGCCGCAGCAGGCTGTCGGCGTAGTGACCAACGGTATGACGTCCACGATCTCGAGCGCCAACCCGAACTTCCTGCAGTGCCAGACCTACGGGCAGACGACCGCGGGGACGATCAACTTCACGGAAGATTTCGCAACTGCATTCAAGGTGAGAACCTATCAAGGCCCGCTGCAGAGCGCCGGACCGGGCGACATCGTGCAGAACGTTCCCGGCTTCGTCTATAACTCTGAAAGCGGCTTGGAAGTATCCACAGCGGTTGGTGAAACCGGCTCGGCTACCACGGGCACCCGGTTACAGGCCACCATCAGCAACATCCCGCTGGGTGTTTCCCTATGGACCGATAACTGGGCGCGTTCCTCGGCTGCCATTTGCCCGAGCGCTTCCGGTCCGTGCGCCGGTCTCACCGGCTATCTGGAATCGGATGCCACCCTGGTAACCAGCAGTGGCACGCCGGTCGATCCGGAAACCGACACTGTTACCCAGATCACCGATGGCACCGAAACCAGCGCCACGGTAGTGTGGGAAATCACCAACACCAACAGCTCGGCGATCGATTCGCTGACCTTCAATGTTTACGCCGCGTTCACGGGCGCTCCGGGCAATCCTGGCTCGCCGACTCCGACTGGTGTTGAGGCCACCGCGCTGGCCAGCTTTAACCCGCTGGTAGCTTCTTGGGCCAACGGACCGGTTCCGGAATTCTCGACCACGGTCAACGTTCCCACTTCCGCGACCAACCTGTTCCAGGTTGCTCTCTGCCAGACCATCCTGCTCTTCCCGTACGTGACTGATTTCTACGGGTTCGATACTGGCATCGCGATCTCGAACACTTCTACCGATCCTCTGGGCGCCGGCATCGGAGCTTCCCCGCAGCAAGGCTCTTGCGCGGTGAATTTCTATGGCACGGGCAATACGAATCTGGGTAGCAGCGGCCAATACAGCTCGACGACGGACTCGAATCTTACCAACGGCGTTATCAACTCTGGTACGACTTGGGCCTTCGCGCTGTCCACCATTGACCCCGGCTACAACAGCACCGCTACCTACGGCTTGGTTGGATACGCCATCGCGGTTTGCAACTTCCAGTACGCTCACGGCTACTCGTTCGTCAGCGACACTGGCATTCGCAACTTCGCGGCAGCCTATCTGGCATTGATCATTCCGGATGCTCCGCGCGCTCCGCAACCGTTCACTTGCTCTGCGAACGGTGGCAGCTGCACCGGTCAGACGGGCGAGCAACTCGTTCACTAACCTTCACGGCTTACGTCGTGATAAAAGGGGGAGCCAAAAGCTCCCCCTTTTTTTTTCGCCTGGATGGTGTTAGACTAGTCTTCCGCGTCCGCCATCCTAATTGTCTCTTAGCGTCAGGAGGACGTGTTATGCAGAACTTCAAGCTGCTTGCGGGCAGCTTTTTTACCGTCGCGCTTTTTCTCTTCCCCGTACTTTCCTCGGCCCAGACTGTCGCGATCGTTTCCGGCAACGGACAGATCGTATGTCCCGGGTGCGAGGTCGGCACGCAAGTCTATGCGCCGCTGATCGTCCAGGTGAATAGTTCCGCGGGCACGCCCGTGGCGAACACCACGGTAACCTGGACGGTTCTGTCGACGGGCTTTAATACCACCGCGACAACCACCACCAACTCCGCCGGCCAGGCCAGCTACGTTTTTACGCCCCCGGCTTTCTTTGGTTTGACCTATCTTGCCGCCACCATACAAGCGACCGCCTTGGGCGCGACGGCCAGCTTCATTGAAACTACTTTCTTGCCTTCCACCATCGCCCCGACCGCTCCGGTTTTTATCAATCTGGTGCCGGAGACATCTCCTCCCAGCCTGACTGGCGGCGTCGGACAGACCAGCAGCACCACGATTACGATCTCCGTATTTACGAACTATGGGCCGCTCCCCGGAGTGCAGGTCAAAATGACTTCCGGCGCTACGAACCAGCCCACCGTAGGCTGCGCCACCCAGGTCGGCCAGCAGGCTGGCACGCTGCTTACCGATGCCACGGGCACCGCCATATGTACACCCGTGTTTGGAAACGTCATCGGGAGCGGATCTTACTCCATCGTAGTGGGCGGCAATTACACGACGTTCGGGCCGGCGCCCTTGACCGTCACAGCCGGGACCGCGGCGATGCTTAAGATATTCGCCGGCAACAATCAGAACGTCAATCCGGGTGTGGTCGCGCCTTTGGCCTTGGTCGCCGAGGTGACCGATATCGGCGGAAATCCTTCCAGCGACGCCGGAGTAAAGTGGGCCGTTACCGAAGGCACCGCTACTCTTACCAAGGAGGTGACCACCTCCAATTCCAGCGGGCAGGTGTCCGCCGACGTCACGCCGACCATCGGGCCTGTGCAGGTAACCGTCACGCTTCTCAGCAATAGCAAGGTGAGCGTGGTCTTCACGGTCAACGTGAATATCGTGGCTACCGGCATGACGATCGTTTCGGGTAACACCCAACAGGCCAACGAAACCCAGCCCTTTGCCGATCCGTTGATCGTGCAGGTCAGCGATAACGGCACTCCCGTGGCGGGCGCCACGGTCACTTTCGCCGTCACAAGCGCGGCGGACACCGCCAGCCTGAGCGCCACATCCGCTACCACCAACGCCCAGGGCCAGGCGCAAATCGACGTGACGGCCGGTGTTGTCCCCGGCACAATAACCATCGTGGCCAGCGTGAAGTCGGGGTCCAGCACTTACACCCAGACCTTCGACTTGACCGTAAATCCGCCCGGACCCACGATCACGTCCATCAACAACGCCGCCAGCTATACCAGCCAGTTCGTTTCGCCCTGCAGCCTGGCCGTGATCTACGGCAGCGGCCTCACACCCGGCTTCACGGGCGTGGCTTCGTCGCTTCTGGCCCCGCAGATGCAGGTGGCCAACGTCACCGTGCAGTTCGGAACCGCTAACGCGCCGATCCTCTATGTGGCCAACCTGAATGGCCAGGAATCGGTTTCGGTGCAGGTGCCCTGCGAAATCACTTTGCCGGCTTCCGGCAGCACCACGGTGCAGATGGTAGTCTCCGTTAATAACGTTGCTTCGCCGCCCTTCCCGGTAACCGTGTCGTTGTTCAGCCCCGGCATCTTCATGACCACCGATCCCACCGGCACACAGCTCCCCATTTTGATCGGGGCGGCGGATGGCCAATTGGTTACGGAGGCGAACCCGGCGCGGCCCGGCAATACTTACCGGATGTTCGTTACCGGATTGGGTCAGACCACGCCCCAATTGGTAACCGGTGAGTTCGATCCTCTACTGTTGCAGAACGGGGTTTGGGTGCCGCAGCCTCTGCCGGTTCAGGCCAGCATCATCGTGGGCGTGAATAACGGTGGCGCGCCAGTGACCTGGGCCGGATACGCCTACGATATGTTGGGCGTCTACGAGGTCGACTTCCAGGTGCCGGCGAATACCGCAACGGGTCCCAGCATTAATTTCGCGGTTGTCGCGCTGCAAGGTAACATCGTCACCTACGGCAACGGCACGGCGATCCCGATTCAGTAACCCGGTTGTTTGTAGGGCAGGTTGACAGCCTGCCCTACGGACACAAGCCAATCGTCACCGTTCCCTCCTGAGCCGAAAGGTGCCAGACTGATCCGCGTCTCGCCCTTTGGTTTCGCTCCCATGTCAGGAGGACCTGAATGCACAAACTCACGCTGCTTGCCGCCCTGCCCTTCTTACCGGCCTTCGTTTAAGCACAAACCATATCGATTGTCTCCGGTAATGGACAATTAGTATGCCCGGACTGCGCCGTCGGATCCGGTAGTGCGTACGCCCCGCTCATTGTGCAGGTAAACGATGCCGCCGGCCAGCCGGTGGCCAACACCAGCGTAACCTGGACTGCCACGTCGTCAGGCTACGCACCCGTCACCGCCACATCCGTTACGAACACCAGCGGACAGAGCAACTTTGCGTTCACGCCCCCCGTGTTTTTTCGGGTTCAGCTTTCTCCCCGCCACCGTAGTGGCGTCGGCGCTCGGAGCCAGCGTCCAATTCGTCGAGACCACGGCTTCGCCCTCGTCATCGGCCGGTCAGGTGTCGATCGATCTTCTCTCATCCGCATCCCCCCCGGCGCTCACCGGCTCCGCCGGGACGGCCGCCGCCACGCCCATCGTGGTCACCGCCAGCTCGCCCTATGGACCACTCCCCGGGGTTCAGGTGGCGCTACAATCCGGGGACCTGGGCGAACCTGTGGCGACCTGCGCCACGCAGCCTGGCCAGCAGGCCGGCACCGTCTTGACCAACGGTTCCGGCGTGGCTTCCTGCACCCCGGTCTTCGGCAGCAGGCTCGGCAGCGGAATTTACTATGTCGGTCGCCGGTGCTGACTACGCGACTTTCGGGCCGGCGTCATTGACAGTTACCTCCGGGCCGCCGGCCGTGATCAAAATCATCAGTGGCAATAATCAGAGCGTCGCTCCGGGAGTACTGGCGCCTTTGGCCTTGGTCGCCGAAGTGACCGATCTCGGTGGTAACCCGTCTGTCGGCGCCCCAGTCAGGTGGACCGTCACGGCGGGCGCTGCCACGCTGAGCAGCATGGTCGTGGCTTCCACGTCCGATGGACAGGTGTCCGCGCACGTCACGCCCATCTCGGGGCCTGTGCAGGTGACAGTCGCACTGGCCGGTAACAGCGCGGTGACCGCCGCTTTCAATATTAACGTTGTAGTCCCGGTGACAGGTATGCAGATTGTGGCGGGCAATTCCCAGACCGCCGGCGAGAACCAGGCTTTCGCCGATCCTCCGGTCGTGCAGGTAAACGACAATACCACTCCCGTCGCCGGCGCTCAGGTCAACTTCTCGGTTACCAGTGGAGCGGCCACCATCAGCGCGCTTTGGGTTATTAGCAACGCGGTTGGCCAGGCACAAGTGATAGTAACCGCCGGGAGCACGCCCGGACCGGTCACGGTGGTGGCCAGCGTGGAGAACGGATCAGTCACTTACTCCCAGACCTTCAACCTCACTGTAAGTCCTCCGCTTCCCGCCATCGTGTCCATCAACAATGCCGCGAGTTACACCAACCAGTTCGTATCGCCGTGCAGTCTGGCGACCATTTTCGGAACCGACCTGACGCCGGGACTGCAGGGCGTGGTGGCGGCTTTCATCGAGCCACAGCTGCAGGTGGCCAACGTCACCGTGCAATTCGGGCAGCTTGTACGCGCCGATCCTGGATGTGGCGAATGTCAATGGCCAGGATTCCGTCACGGTGCAGGTGCCCTGCGAGATCCCGATGGGAAGCTCAGGCAGCACGGTGAGTCCCATGGTGGTCTCTGTGAATAATGTGGCTTCCGAGCCTTTCCCTGTTACCGTGTCGCAGTTCAGTCCCGGCATCTTTCAGACTACGATGAGCGATGGAGTGGTGCGCGCGGTTCTGGTTCGCCCTGACGGCAGCTTCGTCTCAGTCGCAAACCCGGCGCGCCGGGGGGATCTCATCCGCATGTTTGTCACCGGCTTGGGCCAAACCAACCCGACGTTGTTCACTGACGAGTTCGATCCGCTCGTGTTGGTCAATGGAAACTTCGTGCCGCGAGCCATGCCGGTCGCGGCCGGCATCCTGGTAGGCGTCGACAATGGCGGCGCCCTGACAACCTGGGCCGGATACGCTTACGGCATGGTGGGCGTTTACGAGGTGGATTTCCAGGTGCCGCAGAATAGCGCGACAGGCAATGATATCCCACTCGCGATCGTCGTCTACCAGGGTAGTAGCGTCGTCTACGGGAATCCGTCTGAAATCCCGGTCATGTGACGATTACTTTGCGAAAGTAACCGCCACCGGGATGAGTTGGTTGGTTTGCGGAACCTTGACGATAATCATCGCCTTGGGCGGCGGTGCGGCGCTGCCATTCCACTGGATGCTTAGGGTGGCCTTGTCGCGGGACCCCAGGCCCAAACGGTCCAGTTTCACAGTTAGGCCTGCAACCTTTGGATCGGTGAGCATCAACGACTCCGTAAATGGTGTGGGATTGGTAATGATTACCTGATCCGTGGAAGCCGCCGAAGACTTGAATTGCACCGTGTTCTTGTCCACGGTCAGTACGGTCGGAATGGGCGGCTTGGAAGGCATCGGCGGTAGCGGGCGAGCTCCCGGCGTGGTCGTGATGGGCACGGCGGGCGGAACCGTCATACCGTTGGCGACGGGCGCGGGCTGTTGCGGAACTGCCGCCGCGGTGAGCGGCGCGGCAGGTGGAGGGGCCGCGGCGGTGTGGGGAATGTTCATGCCGGGCGGCAAGGGCACTCCGAACGGGGAGGCGGGCAGGTCTTTCTTCGGGTCCACATAGTAACACCATTGCCCGTTTTCCAGCTTCCACCGGCTGGGCATCTTGCTGGTCACGGGCTTGCCCATGAATCCTTCCACCGGGACATGCCGGCTTACCACTACCAGCACCTCCGCGCCCTTGAAATCGGCGGCGTAAGTGATGCTCAGAATCTGAAAGGCATAAAAGCTGGGCTTGCTCGCTCCCACAAACAGATCCTTCGTATCTTCGGCGACCAACTGTTCGGCCTGGCGGTATTTCCCGTCCACCTCGAACTGATAGAACTGCGTGATGCGGGTGCGCAAGGCCAGATCCACTTCCGGCGGAGGCCAGGGAGCGGCTTCCGGCGGAGTCTGCGCCTGGAGCGCGGCCGCCGCCAGGATCATTGCAATCACTCGGAGCATGCCTCCATTTTAGCCGGAGATCACGCGACGATTTTATAGCGCGGGGCGGGGCATCGCCGAGTTCTTGCCGCCGGCCCAGGCAACCGCCCTCGGCTGCATCGGTAGTTAGCCATTCCGTCGGAGCGGCCCCGCAATTGCAATCTGCCGGGTGGGAGTATCGCATGATTCAGGCATTGCAGCAGGCTTTCCAACCGCTCGAGGTCCAATCCAGCCGGACGTCGGCCGAGAACGACCTTCGCTTCGCCGAGCTTTTTGGAACGGCCGCCGATCGGAGCACCGCTCAGGCCGCCGCGCCGGCCGATTCGAGCGGTCAGGTGCTCGGCAGTCCGGACGTTCAGTCGTGGCTCAACAGCTTCTATGCGCAACAGGCAAAATTGAATCTGCCCGGCGATCAGGCCATGGGGTTGAGCGCCACCACGCCGTGGGAACCGGCGGCGGGAGCGGGTGATCTCTACACGCCGGATACCATGTACGGTCCGGATCAGGTTTATACGCAGGCGCTGGCGAACCAGGTGGGTAATCAATTCGCCACGCTGACCGGGACGAATGCCGCGGATCTCACCTCGCAGCTACCGGGCGTGCCCAGCCAGCAGGCCCAGAACGCCTTTGATAGTTGGCTGGCGCAGTCGAACGCGCAGCGGCTGGCCTCGGGCCAACCCATCGACACCTCGGCTTACTGGTCGGATCCGGGGCCGGTCACGCTGAACGGAACCACCTATACGTCAGCCCAACTTGGTTACTGTGGTCCGGGGCAATCCTCAGGGCCGGAGCCAATCTATATCGCCAGCAATAATCAAGTGGGACCGGACACATTCACAGTGCCCGGTTATTCCGGAACCGTCAAAGGCATTCAGCCGAACCAATACTATACTTTGCAGCAACTAGAAAAAGCCGGCCTGCAGACCGGGCAGCCGGACGCTCAATATCATCCGGGTTCGTGGTCGGACACGACGAGCGCTTAGCTGGTCAGCTTTGGCCGCGGCCCTTGCGGGGAACAGGTGACGCGGTGGTGGAATAGTCGATCACGCGAATCAGCGACTGCTTGTCGTCGCGCGCGGGCGGCCGGCGGCGCGCCACCAATTCACGGTTCAGCGTGCTGACGAATTCCTCGATCTGCGATTGCATTTCCGCCATCTTCGCGCGCATATTCAAAATGATTTCCACGCCGGCGAGGTTGACGCCGAGTTCGCGCGTAAGATGCAGAATCACTTCCAGGCGTTCCAAATCCTCATCGGTGTACAAACGCGTGTTGCCCTCGCTGCGCGAAGGCTGCAGCAGCCCCTCCCGCTCGTAGAGGCGCAACGTTTGCGGATGGATGGCATATTGTTCCGCCACCGACGAAATCATGTAGGAAGCTTTGGATCGTGCCTTGCGCATAAGCGGGTCTATAATTTCTCCCAAAGATCCGCGCGCGGGTCTTCCGGGTGCAGTGTGGCCAACTCGCGCAGAATTTCTTTGGTGCGTTCGTCCTGGACCTTGGGTGTATCTAAGGCGATCTCCACGATCTGATCGCCGCGCTGGTTGGTGCGCGCATTAAACACGCCTTTTTCGCGCAAGCGGAACTTTTGACCATAATGCGTGCCTTGCGGCACCTTCAACAGCGTACGGCCGTCGATGGTGGGCACCTCAATCTTGGCCCCTAAACCCGCCTCCCAGACGGCTACCGGCACGCGAATATGAATATCGTCCCCTTCGCGGTGAAAGTAGGGATGCTCCTCTACGCGGGTGGTAATGTAAAGATCGCCCGGCGGCGCTCCCATCGATCCGGCATTGCCTTTGCCCGGCACGCGGAGGCGCGATCCGTTGCGCGCTCCCGGCGGAATCCGCACTTCGACGTTCTCGGTATGCGGAATGCGCCCCTCCCCTTGACAGGTCGGACAGGCATTCTTGAGTTTGCCGCTGCCGCCGCACTTGGGACAGGTGAGATTGAAGCGCATGGCGCCGGCCATCTGCGAAACCGAGCCCGTGCCGTTGCATTCCGGACAGGTCACCGTCTGGCCGCCGGACGATCCGCTGCCATTGCACGTCTGGCAGACTTCGTAGCGGGTGATGTTCAGGCGCATCTGGGTGCCCTTGATGGCCTGCCAGAAATCGATGTTCAGGGAGTATTCGAGATCCTCGCCCTTCTCCGGCGCGGCCTGCGGAGACTCGCCGCGATTGAAGATGTTGGAGAAGATGTCCCGGAAACCGCCGCCCGCGTGGCCCGCGGATGCCCGCCGTCCGCCGGCTGCCGCGCCGCCCTGGAAGTAGTCCGAGAAATCGAAGCTCTCGAAGTTCATGTTGGGCGCCGGCCCAGCGCCTGGTCCAGGAGCGCCGCCGCCGGGCGGGATGTTATCCGAATAAAAGCCGTACTGGTCGTAAATCTGGCGTTTCTTGGAATCGCTGAGTATGTCGTAAGCCTCTTGCACTTGCTTGAAACGTTCTTCGGCCGACTTATCCCCGGGATTCACATCCGGGTGAAACTTGCGCGCCAGCCGGCGATAAGACTTCTTGATCTCGTCCTGGCTGGCGCCTTTGGCGACGTGCAACGTCTCGTAATAATCCTGCTTGGAAGCCATAGAAATATCGTGGCTGGCGGTTGCCAGCCACGGATCATCATTACTTCTTATCGTCGACGTCGACGAACTCGGCGTCTACGACGTCGTCTTTCTTCTTATCCCCGCCCGCGTCCGGACCGCCATCCGCACCGGGTTGCGCACCGGCGCCGGGCTGTGCCGCGGACTTGTACATGGCTTCGGCCAGTTTGTGGCTGGCGGCCGTGAGCTTGTCAATCGCCGCGCTCAACGCGCCGGCTTCGTTCCCCTGCATGGCCTTGCGGGTCTCTTCGATGGCGGCTTCGATGTTGCGCGCCTCTTCGTCGCTGATCTTGGAGCGATGCTCCTTCAACGTTTTCTCCACGTTGTAGATCATGGCGTCCCCGCGATTGCGGGTTTCGATGGTATCGCGCTGCTGGCGATCTTCGGCGGCATGCGATTCGGCGTCCTTGGCCATCTTGTCCACTTCGTCCTTGGACAAGCCGGACGAGGAGGTGATGGCGATCTTCTGTTCGTTGTTGGTGGCTTTATCGCGCGCCGCCACGTTCAGAATACCGTTCGCGTCAATATCGAAGGTCACTTCGATTTGCGGAATGCCGCGCGGCGCCGGCGGAATATTCCCGAGTTGGAACACGCCCAACAGCCGGTTGTGCTGCGCCATGGCGCGCTCGCCCTGGAATACTTTGATTTCGACCGACGGCTGATTGTCCGCCGCCGTCGAGAAGGTCTCGCCCTTGCGCGTCGGAATGGTGGTATTGCGCTCGATCAGCTTGGTGAACACGCCGCCCAGCGTCTCGATGCCCAACGACAGCGGAGTCACGTCCAGCAGCAGCACGTCCTTGACTTCGCCGCCCAGCACGCCGCCTTGCACCGCCGCTCCCACCGCGACTACTTCGTCGGGGTTCACACCTTTGTGCGGCTCCCTGCCGAACAGGTCGCGCACGATCTGCTGAATGCGCGGCATGCGCGTCTGGCCGCCCACCAGGACCACTTCGTCAATCTGGTTGGGCGTTACGTTGGCATCCGCCAGGGCCTGCTTGCAAGGACCCACGGAGCGCTGCACGATATCCTCTACCATCTGCTCGAAGCGCGCCCGCGTCAACTTCATCGTGAGGTGCTTCGGACCGCTGGCATCCGCCGTGATAAACGGCAGGTTGATCTCGGATTCGAGCAGCGTCGAGAGTTCCATCTTGGCTTTCTCGGCGGCCTCCTTGAGGCGCTGCAGCGCCATCTGGTCCTTCGACAGCTCGATACCCTGTTCGCGCTTGAACTCGGAGATGATCCAGTCCATAATGCACTGGTCGATATTGTCGCCGCCCAAGTGCGTATCGCCGTTGGTGGATTTCACTTCCACCACGCCTTCGCCCACCTCCAGGATCGAGATATCGAACGTGCCGCCGCCGAAGTCGTACACCGCGATGGTCTCGTTCTTCTTCTTATCGAGTCCGTAGGCCAGAGCCGCGGCCGTCGGCTCGTTGATGATGCGCATCACTTCCAGACCGGCGATCTTGCCGGCGTCCTTGGTGGCCTGCCGCTGCGCGTCGTTGAAATAGGCCGGGACGGTGATGACCGCTTGGGTCACTTTGCCGCCCAGATAAGCCTCCGCAGCCTCTTTCAGCTTGGTCAGGATCATCGCCGAGATCTCGGGCGGCGAATATTTCTTGCCGCTGATGTCCACCCGCGCGTCATTCGAATCGCCGGGCACGACCTTGTACGGGACCATCTTCATTTCTTCGGTAACTTCGTTGTAGCGCCGTCCCATGAAGCGCTTGATCGAGAAAACCGTATTTTCCGGATTGGTGATGGCTTGCCGCTTGGCAACCTGCCCGACCAATCTTTCGCCGCTCTTGGTGAAGGCCACGACCGATGGCGTGGTGCGGTTGCCTTCCTGGTTGGCTATCACGGTGGGCTGTCCGCCCTCCATCACCGCAACTACGGAATTCGTAGTTCCCAGGTCAATACCTATAATTTTTCCCATGATTCTAATGCCTCCTGATGCCGCTCATTAGCACAACACCATTATCAAACTTTAGTGTGTTATTGTCAAGCAAATGATACTTGCCTTATTTCCAAGCGGATAAACCCTCTTGAGAGCGCTCAATCAGAATCCGGACCAACCCGGGGTGTCCGTCGAGGGGCGGCGCGATGCGGATTTCAACATTTTGGAATTTCGAAGCCAATCCCGTTACAATTCCGGGCAGATCGCGCTGCAAGTGGATGCCGAGAGTAAGGAAATAGGGCACGACCAACACGCGGTCCACGCCTTGCGCCACCAGCCGGGTAACACCTTCTTCCAGATCGGGTTTGGCCTCCAGAAAGGCTGTCTCGACCGCTTCGAAGCCGCCGGCCTTAGCGGTCGCCACGGCAACCGTGCGCACCGCATCGTTGGCGGAGGGCACGCTGGAACCATGCGCAAAGATGACAATGCCGCTCCGCATAGCTACCATGAGCATATCAAACTATGCTGAAGCGGCTGGTCGTAGCGCTGGTTGGAATGGCGATGGGCGCCATGATCGGGTTGGGCGCGGCCATGATGGGACTTGGAAACGTGGCGATCCTGGTGGGCGCTGCGCTGGGCGCCGTGGCGTTTTCGATTGGCGCCGCGCGCGTCGGCCGGGCCGGCTGAGGCGCGGAGACCGCCTCAACGGGAACCAAAAAACCAAAGCTTGATCGGCTGATATAACAAATAGAGCGCGCCCGCCGCCAGCCAGATCATGGAGCTGACCGAGAGGGCGCGCGCCGTGATGCGCACCTCCGGCGTGCGGTCCAACTGCAGCAGCGGACCGGCTTCATTGGCTGCGGTCCGGTCGTATAGAAACAACGGCGCCGCGGCATACAATGCAAAGATCGGAAACCAGGTCGCGGTAATCACCGCATTCGGCTGATCCACCTCGCCGCCGCGTGCCAGGAAGGCAACCGATTTGAGCACTTCCGCGACCGCGAATGCCGCCAGTGCCAGGTGGCGAATCGCCAGAGCGCGCCCGGCAGACCGCAAACCGTTCATCAAGTCGCGCGAACGTTGAATGGCTGCTTTTCCCGATATTCCTTCCACGACGCAAATCACTGGCCACAGGCAATCGCCGGTCACCCAGCCGGGGCCCGGAAACCACAGTGATCGGGCTTGTGTCTTCAGCATCGCCGGCAGCGTGCGGATGAGCTTCCAGAAGACGCGGAACGACAAAAATCTGCGGATCCGCACCTTCTCGTCGAGCGCCATCAGGGCCGCGGAAGCGCGCAGTATGTTGTCCGAGAAAATGAAAAGCACCGCCGCCACGGCCTGGACCAGCACGATGCGTGGCACGGCCGCCGGCAGGAATTTCCGGCTGAAGGTTGCCAGAATGGCGGTCAGCGCCAGGATCACGGTATAGATGGGAAGCAGAAGAAGGGCATAGGCCCCGAGATGTTGCAGCAGAAAGGCTTTGGATCGGCGCAGCGCCAGGAATTCGGCATCCACGGCGTTGTGCAGCCGCCGTGTGAACAGAAGCGCGGAGGCCGGCCGATCTTCCGGATTGCGCGCCAATCCAGCGAGAATCACGTCCGATACGTCGCGCGGCAACTTACTGTGGACACTGGTGGGCGGCCGCGGATTGCCCGTGCGGTGGAATTCGATGAGGTCGCTGGTCTTTCCGGTGAAAGGCAGCTCGCCGCAAACCAGCGAGTAGGCCACCACGGCCAAGCTATAGATGTCGGAGCGGAAATCGATTTCCTTGCCCAATGCCTGCTCCGGCGACATATACGCCGGCGTGCCGATCACGCTGCCCGGCATGGTGTGCGCGCCGGCGCTGCTGTCGAATGATGCGGAGGACAGACCCGAAGGCGTGGGCGCCAGGGCGACGGTCTCTATTTCATCGCCTGGATGCGGCGCGTCGATTAGAACCGTTTCCGATTCGCCATTGCCGGCCAGGGTCCGCGGTATGGGTGTCCGCGCGACACTCTCCTCCGTCCCGTCCTTGAGACGCGGCGACCATTCCCCGAGCAGGTTCACCTTGGCCACGCCGAAGTCGAGGACCTTCACCGTGTACCCGCCGCGGCCATTGGGCTCCAGCCAGATGTTATCCGGCTTCAGGTCGCGGTGCACGATTCCGTGTCCGTGCGCCTCGGCCAGCGCCAGCCCGATCTGGTCCAGGAGATCGGCGACGAGCGGCAGCGTGATGTGGGTATGGGCTTTCTGGAATTCGGAGAGCGTCTGTCCATCCAGAAATTCCATCACCAGGTAAGGCATGTCGCCGCCGGCGGTTTTGGCGATGCCGAAATCGGTGACGTTTACGATGTTGGGATGACGCAGGCGGCCGCAGGCTTGCGCTTCACGCTGAAACCGGGCGAGGAATTGCGGGTCCGCCGCCCAGCGCGGCGCGATGACTTTGACGGCCACCACCCGGGTGGTGCCGAGGTGCGTAGCCAGGTAGACGTTGCCCATGCCGCCCGCGCCGAGCTGCTGGTCGATGCGGTATTTGGCGTCGAGGATTTCGCCGATCATGGAGTGAAGGGAAGGCCTAGCGTCATCATAGCAACCGCGGGATCGGCAGACGCGATCGGTGATAGGATGAATTTCTAAGATAGCCCTAATAACTGAATGAGGAAGTCGAAAAAAACTCGATTCTCAAGCCGGTAGGCGACGCGCCGCTGGGCCCACTGGGGTCATACGGATTTTGCACCACGAAATACAAAGCTGCCGGACTGGCGACCGCCAGCGGTACCGGGTTGGTGAAGCTGAAAGGCCACCATTGGGTGAAGTCGCTGCTGCCCTGGCCCGCGGGATTGACTGGAAACGTCTGGCCGGAGACCAGGTAACACGAGGGGTTACCGGACGGGGTTGACAGGTAGATGGCCACCACTGCATTGTCGGAAGCGAGTTGGCCATTAATGGTGAAACCGAGGGGCGCCGGCGAGTCAGAGATCGGGAAGAATGTCGCGTAGACATAGTACCCCGGTCTCTGGTTGTTTTCTCCGTCAAAGGGCGTAATCCATTCCGACGCGGTGCTGGCGCTGTCGGGCATCCAAGCAGCATTTGGCGTGTCCACCCGAGCCTCGACAATATTCCGTACGCACCGATCGGCGGACTTTGAAGCGGAGGCTGGGTCCACGTAGGCCACTGCCCAGTTGGCGTCCAGGTTGGGTCCGCCGCCGGGCGGATTGGGTGTTACCAGAGTGCCTGAACATCCGTTCGGTAGTTTGCGCGTCTCGCCGGTGTTGCAAAGGCTGGGAATCTGCGCGAGGCCTGCAGTCGTGAACAAAAGCATGGCTGCCAAAGAGTACAGAGCCGAACGGGAACGTTTTGCGAACGTGAGCATGGAATCTCTCCGTGGGTTTCGTGAAGAATACGCCCAGATTCCGAGTATACATCTCAGGGGAGACGGATGGCCGCAAGCCTCCGCATGCGCGTGCGAGTGCGTACTCCCACCGCTTTCCCCGCTGTCTGGAAGCGCACTATAATTAGGAAGGCACCCCATGAAAACAGATAAACCTGATCAAAACTCCTGTCCGTTGATGACCACGTCGTCCGGCCGTCCGGTCGGCGACAACCAGAACTCCGTCACTGCGGGTCCCAGAGGCCCGGTATTGATGGAAGACTATCTTCTTTTCGAGAAGATGGCCCAGTTCAATCGCGAGCGCATTCCGGAACGCGTCGTGCATGCCAAAGGCGCCGGCGCGCACGGCACGTTCACGGTTACCGGCGATATCTCCAAATACACTACGGCCAAGCTTTTCAACCATGCCGGCAAAACGACCCCCGTATTGGCCCGTTTCTCCACCGTGGCAGGCGAGAAGGGTTCGGCCGACACCGCCCGCGACCCGCGCGGCTTCTCCATCAAGTTCTACACCGAAGAAGGCAACTGGGATATGACGGGCAACAATACACCCATCTTCTTCATCCGCGACCCGCTCAAGTTCAGCGACTTCATTCACTCGCAGAAGCGCATTCCGGCGACGAACCTGCGCGATCCAAAGGTCATGTGGGATTTCTGGTCCCTCTCTCCCGAATCGCTACATCAGGTCACCATCCTCTTCTCTGACCGTGGCACGCCCGATGGCTACCGCCACATGCACGGTTTTTCCAGCCACACCTTCAGCCTGACCAACGTCAAGGGCGAGCGCTTCTATTGCAAGTGGCACTTCCTCACGCTGCAGGGCATCAAGAACCTGAATGCGGCGCAGGCCGACCAGATCGCCGGAACCGATCCCGACTACGCCACGCGCGATTTACACGATGCCATCGAACGGGGAGAGTTCCCGAAGTGGCGCGTGTGTGTCCAGATCATGCCCGAGGCGGAAGCCGAAACGTATAATATCCATCCGTTCGACCTTACGAAGGTTTGGCCGCATAAAGACTACCCGCTCATCGAAGTCGGAGTAATGGAGCTGAACAGCAATCCGAAGAACTATTTCAACGAAGTCGAACAGGCGGCGTTCTCGCCAGTCAACATCGTCCCCGGCATGGGTTATTCGCCGGATAAGATGCTGCAGGCGCGCCTGATCAGTTATCCGGACGCGCATCGCTACCGTCTTGGCGTCAACTTCGAGACGCTGCCGGTCAACCGGCCGCAGTGCCCCGTGCATACGTACAATCGCGATGGCTTTATGCGCGCCGATGAAAACGGCGGCGACCGCCCCAACTATGAGCCGAACAGCTTCGGCGGGCCCGTGCAAGACCCGCGCTACCGCGAACTGCCGTACAAGGTATCGGGCGATGTCGGCCGGTACGATCACCGGGCAGGGAACGAAGATTACAAACAGGCCGGCGATCTTTTCCGCCTCATGACCGCGGCGGAGAAGAAAGCGCTCATCAGTAATCTGGCGGGCCATATGAAGGGCATCCCGGAACGAATCGCCAAGCTGCAGATCGAACACTTCAGCAAAGCCGATCCGGCTTATGGGAGCGGCGTTGCGGAAGCCCTCGGCATTACGGTTTCCGAATCTGAACTCGCATCCGTGTAGTAAGGCTGGGGGGTTCGCGCAAGTCGCCGGCGGTCCAGGCCGCCGGCACGGAATTATCCATACTGAAATCGGGGCCCGCTGGGCAGCCTGCCAGCCGGGCCTTTTCTTTGCTCACACCGCATAGATCCGACGGACTTACATGACTCCACTCGATGCAGTGATCTGGCGGATTACCGCACCGCGGGGCTGTCGTCGGATGGATCGGCCGGTCCGCACGGGCGATCGTCAGGTTCGCGCACCATTTCGACGCCACGCCGGCCAATTATTGACGCGGGTTTGCTTGGGCCTATATGTTTCTCGCTCGCGGAGGATTTTGGAGTAAAATCACTTCATGCTGAATCGATTAGTTAGAACCACTGGGCTGCTGATTGTGTTCGGACTTAGCGCAGCCCTATTGATGCTGTTCTCGAATGGGCGCGGCGCGGCCCAAACCAGCGGTTCGGGCAATGTTGTCTCGAGCGTGTTTACGCGCAATCCGCTACAGGTGGCGCTGCTGCAGTGGTACCCGGCCAACCTGGTCACCAGCTTTGCGGCGGGCGTAGGCGCGGAGCGCGTGGCGTTCGACGGCGCCAACATCTGGGTGACCAACGCCGGTGACTCCAACAACGGCACCACGGTCACGAAAATGAGCGCGAATGACGGCACGCTGCTGGGAACGTTCGAGGTGGGAGCGGCGCCGGTGGGTATCGCCTACGATGGGGCCAATATGTGGGTGTCGGATTATGCGGGTAACATGGTATCCAAGGTGCGCGCCAGCGACGGCGCCGTGCTCGGCAAGTTCCCGACCGGTGCAGGCCCCGGATGGGTGGTTTTCGATGGCGCCCACATCTGGACGTCGAACTATTTGGACAACAACGTGACTAAGCTGCGCGCGAGCGATGGCGCGGTACTTGCCAATTACACGGTTGGTCTGAACCCCGCGGGGATCGCGTTTGATGGCTTCCACATCTGGGTGGTCAATATCTCCGGCGGCAATGTGACGGAGCTGAACGCCAGTGATGGCACCGTGACGGGGACATTTCCCGTCGGCCATGCGCCTTATGACATAGCCTTTGACGGCACGAATATGTGGGTTAGCAATTTTGGCAGTGATACGTTGACCAAGCTGAACGGGGTCGACGGCAGTTCGCTGGGGACGTTCCCGACCGGTTCGGGACCTTACGGCGTTGTCTATGATGGCGCCAACATCTGGGTGGCAAATTCGGGCGATAACACCGTGACCAAGCTGCGGGCCAACACGGGCACAAACATGGGTACGTTCGGGGTAGGTGCGGGTCCGAATGGCATAGTCTTTGACGGCACGAATGTTTGGGTGGCGAACAACACCAGCAATACAGTTTCGAAGCTATAGTAACGACTTGCAAATGAATATATCCGGAACTTCCAAGATGAGAACATGAAAGAGTCGGCCGCGAGCCGAGGCCAACCGGCATCGGAGCTCACTTCCGAAAAGAATCGCCGGACTCGCGAACTGGCGGGGGGAAACCCTCGGCAGGATGCCCAAACTCATCAAGGAAACCGACCCGGATCGTCGAGGAGTGGAAGTGGATGGGCACTCCGATTTGGTCGCACGACGGCATCATCACTGGTGAATCCTGCCAAAAGGTCGTGAAGCTTACCTTCTCCAAGGGCGCGTTTCCGAAGGATCCGGCCCGTCTGTTCAACCCGAGTCTCGACGGAAACGCACGCCGCGGGATCGAAATTCACGAAGGGGGAGAAGTTGAAGAGTCCGCCTTCCGGGCGCTCGTTCGCCAATTGGCCGCCCTCAACACTTCCGGCAAGTCGGAACCTTCGTAGAAACCGAAGTCCTAAGGGATTCCGCCTCTGAACGAGTCCGACATCGCGGCGGCGGAGGTGTCGTTCCGCCCGAGCGTACCCAAGTCGAAAATGGCCGCGACAATCGCAAGGAGCAAATAGTGGGGATACTGGATCATTCTCGAAACAGATCCCTTAAACCCGCGGCTTTGCAAGCGACGATCTCGTTCGGCGCGACAACTGGGAAAGTTCAGGTAGTCACTCCGGGCGGCCCGCTGTCGAGCAACATCACTTTCCGAGTGCTGCCCTGGGCGTAAGCCGGCGGCAGGAGACGCGCCAACAGTGGCCTGCACAAAGGTAAACAACAATAGTTCCGAAGCAGTGCTGGGCGAACCGCGTCGGGAGGCAAAGCCGTTCCTTCGAACTTGCCGACATGTGCGGCGGCGACGGTTTGCTGCCCGCGGCCCTACCAGTTCAGCACTGTAACGCTGTATGGCCCGAGCGAAATGGGATTAACCGATGTGCTGGTCTGGATCTGCACGTTATTCTGCGCCTGTGCTGTGTTGGCCGCGGAACTACTCGGGCTGGACACGGTCGTGATGCTCATGGCGCCGCTTACGTGCACCCCGTTGACTTGTATCGTCGTAACGCAGGTAGCGGAGGACTTGTTGGTGATCAACAAGTAGTGACTGCCGTCGATCCCCTCGTAGGCCTGCGCGTAGATGGCCGGTATCGGGTTGCCGTCATAACCCTGTATCGCCACCATGGGGCCGCCGGTTACCGAGGTGGGCCAGGCCTGTGTGCTATTGTTGATAGCCTGATTGGCCACCGTGAGCGCCAGCCCCGGCGCCGAGGTGTAGAACTGAAACGGGGTATTCGGGTCGGTTGCCGTATCGGTCGAAAAGTTCGGGTTCGCGGCCACCTGGCCCAGCAGATAACTCTCGTAGTCGTCCACCGACTGAATCACGCCGTGATAATCGTAGTTGTCGGTATACAGGGAATTGACTCCTATTCCCTTCACATTCGGAACCACCGACATACGCGCTATGTATTCCGCCATGAACACGCCGTTGTAAATGAAGGTCAGGAACTTGTTGTTGTCCTGCGAGCAGCAATCGAACTCCGTAATAAAGATCGGGGTGTCGGAGCCGATCAAAGGATCCACATAGGAATTGATGTAATCGCCGGTGCCGTACGCCAGGATACCGTTCAACGTCTGTATGGTGTTGGACAGACTTTGAATAGTGGTAATTGGATAAAAATGTATGGATACCGCATTCCAATACCGCGGCGCGTAGGCCGACAACTGGCTGTTCCAATTCGTATAAATGCTGTTGGTGCCCATGGATAGCCCCACAATGGGATCGGGCTCGGCGGATGAGATGCCGGTGAAATAGGGGTTGTATACCGCTCCGGCGTATGTTGCGGCCGTCGGGAAGATCAGGGGATAAACGTAGGCTTCGTTGTCCAATTCCCATTCCAGCACGTTCAACCCCGCGCTCTGGGCCGCCTGCACCATTTGTGTGGAACTGCCTGGGTTGGTATCGGTATAACCGTTGAAACAAATGATCGCGTTGGCGCCAAGAGCCTTGGTGAAGGTGGCAAAATCTGAAAGCCAGACGCCTCCTTTGGCTTGGGTAAGCTGTTGGGAGACGGTCAGGATACTTGCGGATTGGCCCGTCACCTCCGGCGGGTTGCCGGTAATGAGAGAGTTCATCCAGCTTATGTCGATGTGGCCGCCCGTGGAGTTCGCCGGGTTCCAGTCGAAAGCCATGGAAGATGTGCCCCCCGGAAACCGAAGCCAACCGGGCTTGAGCGGCGTCACCGCGGCGACAAACTTCGGGTCGTAATACTCCACTCCGTTTCTGGGTTGCGGTGCATTGTAGCCGCTAAAGCCGGCGGCAATAGGAGTGACCGTCTGCGTCTGAATGTTGATAGCCACGGTGGATCCGGCGAATCCCAACGGCGCGAGAAGTGCAGCCGCGGCCATCGTAGCCAGGATCGCCAGATTCCTCGCGGTCATGAGCATCTGGTATAAAGTTCCCCCAGGTGTGACGGCCTGGATTATGCAATCGCTGCTGCCGCCCGCGCAATTCCTGCATGCAACGATAATACCGGCGTGGTCGAATTGTGTGAACGGCGCCTGCGAGTTTATACGGAAGGTTGCGCGAGGCCGTGTAAGTCGCGGTTCACGCTTCGCACGCTCCGCCGCTCGCAGTCCAGGCGCCCCCAAAGAGTCGCGACCATAAGAGCTATCGCGTACAAGCCCTCCCAGGATATCGCAGCCATTGGTATGCACAGTTTTCATCGCCCTTGCAAGTGAATAGCAATCCGTTGCCCACTTGCATGTCTTCGACCTCGGTGCGGTCCTCGGACAGCTTTCGCCCAGCCGTTGAGGAGATATCGCGTCACATACGCGGATAGCGGCTCTGCCTGCCCACCGCTGCCTGGTATTTGGCGCCGATTTGGCGTCCGCGCATACAGCCGTGCCGCCTTGGGGCCATCTCGACGTCGGCGCCGGCTCTCAGACCTCACCGGTCATCGAGTCGGCGGCCGGAAGATGTTTCGGGATCTCCTTATCCGCAACTCCAAGACAATGTAATTCTGGCGGCCCGCCGCCCGGCCTACCTGGTCAGCTTTCCGGCAATCAACAGCGCCTTGTAGGCAGTTGGTTGTGCGGGTGATCCGCCTTGCGTCACCTGGAAAACGAACGGTACAGGGATCTCTTCGCCTGGCAAGAGCGTGCCGTCGTTCGCGGGAGGCAGGAGCGCGTCGATGGGAACCACGTAGTTCCCTTCCGTCGAAAAGCAGTAGGTTATGGAGACTGCCGCATAGCTGCCGCTGAGAATGTTGGTCGAACTGGGCAGCCCTGTCAGCACTACGGAGAGCGGGCCCGTGATGGGCGTCACTCCGTTGCTGATGGTCAGCGTCTCGTTCCAAAGGCCGGAGCCGTGCGACTGTTCGGTAAATGGTCCCGGCGCCAGGGTAGCTTCCGCGGAGACGTTTTGCGCGCCGCAGGTCTTCGCCGCGGGATTGACCAGGGCAATGGATTCCGGAAAGCCGGCGTTTGTGAATGGCGATCCCGCGACAGGTGTGAGCGCGCCGGTGGAGGCATTGATAAGGTATCCGAAAATCTTCCCGCCCAGAGAGTCGGCGGAATAGAGGATCTTGCCGGAACTGGAGACAGCCACGAATGCGGAGTATTCGCCGGCGGGGAATGGTGATCCGGAGATGGCTTTCAACGCTCCGGTCGCCGTGTCGATGCTGAAGCCGAACACATCCGAGGTCGAACTGGTGACCTCGCCGCCCGCTGCATAGAGGAATTGCGCCGAGGGCGCCACCGCAACGGCTTGCGGACCAGTGCCGGAGACACAGCGCGTGGGGAACGGAGAGCCGCTGACCGCGGTCAATGCTCCCGTCGTGCTGTCTATGCTGAAAGCGCTGATATCGCAAGAGTCGCCGTTCGGAACATATAGGAACTTGCCGGATGGCGAAACGGCCAATACCACCGGATACTTGCCCGCGGTGTAGGGCGAGCCGGTTACCGAGGTGAGCGACCCGTCGGAGTTCACCGAGAATGCCGAGACGGAGTCGCCGGTCGAATTGGACGCGTAGAGGTATTTGCCGGACGGCGTGAGCGCCACCGAGATTGTCCCGGTCCCGGCCGCGAAAGGCGATCCGGCCACGGCAGTAAGAGCGCCAGTAGCGCCGATGCTGAAGGCCGAAATGCTATTGCCGGGAGTGTTTGCTGCATACAGGAACTTGCCTGAAGGCGAGATCGCGAGGCCGTAGGGATAGTCCGACCCATTGGTGAACGGCGAACCCTGGATCAAGGTGAGCGCGCCGTTGGTCGCATTCACACTGAAAGCATCGATGCTCCGCTCAAAATAACGCGCGACGTAGACGAATTTGCCGGAACGCGTGGCGGCGACGGAGGTGGGCTCCGATTCGCTCCCGGTGGAAAACGGCGAGCCGGTCACCGCCGTCAACGCACCGGTCGCGGCATCCACGCTGTAACCGGAGACGTCATTGTTGTGGTTGTTGGCGACATAGGCAAACGGTTGAGCGGTTGCCGCCCCGGCCGCCATGCCGAACAACGCGAGTGTAACCGAAGCGCGCGAGAAAGAACGATGCATGTCTGTAGACTCCTTCATTCCGTAATTGGATCGGTCCGGCGGCCCGCGAGGCATATTTCGCCGCGTGGCTCCTTACCGGCCACTGGCATATACTGCGCAAAGGTGCCACGAAACCCCTCACGCCCAAGGTAGGATGACGCTTAGCCACAATCGCAAGGAAGCTTCCGGCCAAGGTGTCAAGGCCGGCGGTTTTGTATCGGCGTGGGGTCGCAAGAGTCGCTCTGCCGGTGGTATGATCCTCTGGCGCAGGCAGCCATACGGCGCATCGGGATGCACCGGTTCAAAACGGGGCAAGCGACATATCCGCGACACGAAAGAGGCGAGGTCGCCAACTAAATGAAAATACAACAGTTAACTTGGTGAGCCGGGCGGGACTCGAACCCGCGACCCTTTGCTTAAAAGGCAAATGCTCTACCTACTGAGCTACCGGCCCTCGCGCACCATTATCTATCCACTTTAGCATGCCCGCGCCCGTGGAC
>JBEKYC010000038.1:0-64564 GCA_049511415.1 Bryobacteraceae bacterium
GAGGCGAGTGCTTCTTGAACAGGTCTTCCTCGCGACGGCGCAGGCCTTCGAAAAATTCCTCGCCGTCGATTGGCTTCACCTTGCCGCTCTTGAGGTCGTCGTAGCGGCTATCAAGCATTTGCCGCGCCTGGGCAAGCTCATCAAAATACCCGGCGATGACATCTTCCACCAGCTCGCCAGGGGCGCGGCCGGTGTCGATTGCCAGCTTATCGAGTTTGGCCTGCACATCCGGGGTGAATTCCACTTCCATGTGTGCTCCTTATCGTGAGAATACCCCGTCGTCGATCCTGCGCGCGCTCCGCTTGCGCCGGGGACCGCAAGCCTCAAATAGTTGGCTGGCTGAGTCGCTGATCCGGGAATCCATAGACCCGGCCCGCGTCCTTCACTGCTAGGCGTGCCGTCCGCAGCGTATCCGGTCACACGGCCGGACGGTCTTCCTATGAATGCAGCGCCGCCACCTCGTAGTCGAGCACTCGTGGAATCGTGAACTCCACCGCGCCGGCACCCACCGTGAACGGAACATCCTTTTCCGCGCGCAGCAACTCCACGCGCACCCACCGTGAACGGAACATCCTTTTCCGCGCGCAGCAACTCCACGCGCGCCACCCGCCGGCCCGCCGGCAAAGCCATCCGCACCCGCTGCTTCCCGATCGGAAAAAACTCCCGTATCCATCCGCGATGCATCGCCGGATTCGTGTAATTCAGAATATGTACGGCAAACCCGGCCTCGGTCTCCCACGCGAACGCCTCGATCACACCGTCGCCCTCGATCGTCACCGGCGCGCCCGCACCCGACACCCAGCCGATCGCGTTGCGCAACAGCCGCGCCAGGTCCGTGTGCCCGGACCGCCACATGGTGCGCTCAATATCCCCTGGAAAGTAGACCAGCCGGCTGCGCCCCACTTGCCGCAGCACCACAGCCGGCTCGCTGGTGCGCGCGTCCACCGGATACGACAGCTCCGGCGGATAAGCCACGAAGCCCGGCACCACCGTCAGCACCGGCGCCTCCACCGGCGCGATGGGAATGCGATTCTCCGCCCCCGGAATCCAGTTCGTGTTCGCGAAACCCTTGAGGATCTCGTGCGGCCTCTCGATCCGCGCCAGGTAGCCGTTGCCCACCGTGCCGACGATCTCACCCGTCTTGTGTATGCCGAAGACGTCGGCCAGGCCGAAATCGGATCGCTGCTGGTTGCGTTCGTCGTAGAGGCTGGTCTCGAACGTAGCCAGCAGCGACCCTCCCGCCGCCACATAGTCCCGCAACTGGGCGCACTGCGCGTCGCTCAGCAGGGCCGTGTTCGGCAGCAGCAGCGCGGAGTATTTCGCCAGGTCCGCCGACGCCAGCTTATCCTCGTGCACGAAATCGAACAGGAACCGCCCTTCCAACAGAGCGTAGTACAGCCCATCCATGTACTCCCGCATCAGCGCGCCGCGCGGCGGCTGATAAAACAGGTGCGTGCGCTGGCCCATCACCACGCCCAGTTTCGCGACGGATTCTTTGTTCCGGAAATGCGCGTCGTGCCGCGCCATCCACGTGAAATACCGGTGCGCCGGCTCCAGCCAACGGCGATCCTCGCCCATGCCGTGCTCGCCGCCGATGATGTGGTGATACGGCGCCATGCCCGAAGCCAGCGTCTCGTTGAACCACATGCGCTCTTCCGCTTCGGACTTGTACACATTGCGCCACCGCGGCCGGCCCGTGGACCACGCGCCGGTGACGTTGGCAGCCATCTTGCCCTGTTGCACGGCGCGGCACACGCGGCCCTGCAGCGCGCATCCCCAGATGGGCGTATCGTCGCCGCCGCGTCCCTGGTTATCGCACTGGAACCACTCGCAGACTTCTCCCAGCTTCACCAGGTCGGCCGTGCTGCGTATGCCGCCTCCCAGATTGCCGAAATAGAAATTGGCGGGCTTCTTCTCCTTGGCGATGGAATCGTAGAGCTTCCACAGATACATCGTGCGCTGGTTGAATTTGTCCCAATAGGCCACCGTTCCCGCTTCCGGCAGGTTCCGGCATTGCGCGCAGTGGCACACCGGCCAGGCGCTCAGAGGCGGCCACGCGTTCGTGTACAAACCATCTACGTCGTAAAGCGAGTTCACCTCGCGCATCACCGCCGCCACATAATCGGTCATGTAAGAGGTAAACATACACGTACGGAACAAGCGCGCGTCTTCGTTGTGGCGGACCGCGTTCCCCTGTGCGTCCTGCTGGAACCACTCCGGATGCGCCGCCACCGCATCCTCCCAATTCAGATCCGGACTCATGCGCGCGATTACGTGCAGCCCGCGCTTCTTAGCCGCCGCGCAGCACTCTCCAAAGAAATCCCGGCTGCCCAGGAATTTGCCTTTGCGATGATAGGGCACCTTGGTCTGATAAAACGCCAGAATGCCGGTCACGCTGATCAGCACCGCGTCTACCTTGAGGCTGGCCCAATAGTCGGCCCATTGCTCCACATCCAGCACCACCGGATCGTGCTCGGTCATGTTGGTCTGGCCGATCCGCCGGATTTTCCGTTGCCACGGGACCGCCGCCTGCGCCGCGAACAACGCGGGGGCCAGGGCCGCCGCCGGCAGTACCACGAAGTCGCGCCGGTTCAGTTCCACCTATTTTTCCTCATGCTGCCATCCTACCTGAACAACCTCCTGTGTTATGGTGGCTGGCAAGCCATGAAACAATATCCCGCACTCCTTTGTCTGCTCGCCACCGCGATCGCCAGATCCCAGGCGCCCACCCCGCCGCCGGCCAATCAGAGTCCGATGGCCCAGACGCCCAATACCGACATCTATTACAAACTGGCCATCGACGCGCTACCGCAGGATGGCGTCCCGAAAGGCGACATCAAAGGCCCCTTCACTCTGCCTAGCGAAGCCTATCCTGGCACGCAGCACACCTACTGGGTTTACGTCCCCGCGCAGTACGATCCGGCCCTCCCCGCCAGCCTCATGATCTACAACGACGGGCAAGCCTTCATGGCGACCGAGGGGGACGTCCGCGCGCAGGTGGTGATGGACAACCTGATCTTCCGCCGCGAAATTCCGGTGATGATCGCCGTCTTCATCAATCCCGGACGCCGCCCCGATCAGCCCGAGCCGACGCCCAGCAACTGGGGCGATCGCGACACCAACCGCCCCACCGAATACAACACCCTCGACGATAAATACGCGCGCGTGATCGTGGACGAGCTGCTGCCGGTGCTCTACAAGTCGTACAACATTTCGAAGGATCCGGACCGCCACGGCATCGGCGGCTCCAGTTCCGGCGCCATCGCCGCCTTTACCGTAGCCTGGGAGCGCCCCGGCCAGTTCCACAAAGTGCTGAGCAACGTCGGCAGTTTCACCAACATTCGCGGGGGCGATGCGTATGCGGATATAGTCCGCAAGAGCGATAAGAAACCCATCCGCATCTTCATGGTGGACGGCCGCAACGACAACCGTTCCCTGCGCGCCGACGGCAGCTACGACCAGCGCCGCGACTGGTTCTACCAGAACGTCCGCCTGCAGCAGGCGCTCACCGAAAAAGGCTACGAAGTGAACTACACGTGGGGCATTCAGAAGCACGGCCAGAAGATGCTCCAGACCGTCTTTCCGGAGATGATGCGCTGGCTCTGGCGGGATTACGGCGTCTCCACAGACGTGCATGACATGCTGGAGCGCGCCCCTAGCGCGCCTAGGAATTAGATCTTGCTTGGTGACCATGGCGACTGGTTCTTCACGCGTAAGATGACCGGCGACTGCTTGGCGCGCGATGCCCTTGCCGGCGCCCTGCTATTGCGGACCGGGCGCGCCGGAAGCGAGGCGTTGCCGCCGCAAGCCGTGAACCTACCGGTACCTCCCGCGCGCCTGGTTCCAGCGCACCGTAAAAGGGTCCGCAAAAGCCGTCAGCCCTTTCCACGCGCTCACCTTGGTCCCCGCGACATCGTTCCATTTCACGGGCACCTCGATTTCGCGGTAGCCCAGCCGCCGCCCGATAAACAGCGCCTCCACGTCGAAACCGAACCCGTCCAGCAACTGCCGGCCGAAGATCTCGCGCGCGGCACGCGCTTCAAACAGCTTGAACCCGCACTGCGTGTCGTGGAACGGCAAGCCCGTGATCAGCCGCATCACCAGGTTGAAAAAGCGCCCCGCATTCTCGCGAAACCAGGATTGGTGCACGCCGATCAGCCTCCGGTCGAGCGCGCGCGACCCTACCGCCACCTGCGCGCCGGCCTGCCCCGCAGCGTCCCACAACTTGTCCAGTTCTTCAATTGGCGCCGAAAGATCCGCATCCGTAAACAGCGCCCATTCGCCCGCGCATTCCAGCATGCCGTGCCGCACCGCGTATCCCTTCCCGCGATTGCCCGGGTTGCGCAGCACCCGCAGCCGTGCATACGCCGCCCGCATCTGCTCGGCCACCGCTACCGTGCCATCCGCCGAGCCATCATCCACCACTACGATCTCGGCAAATGCCCATTCGCCGCGGCACAAATAATCCACTACCCGCCGCAATGTGGCCGGCAACCGCTTCTCTTCGTTGTAGGCTGGAATAATGATAGAGATGGATCGGGTCAAGGCCTATATTATCCGAAATCCCATTAGGAGAACGAGTTGTCTTTAGAAGATGATCTGTTGCGCCAGCGCCTCGAGCGCACACGTGAAATCGAGGCGCTGGGTTTCCGTCCCTACGGCCAGCGCTTCGACTTTACGCATACGATTCCCGCCATCCTTTCCGAGTATGGTTCGAAGACCGCCGAAGAACTCGCCGCACCAGTGCGCGTGCGCATCGCCGGACGCGTCCAGACCTTGCGCCGCATGGGCAAGGCCGGATTCGCGCACCTCGCGCAATCGGGCGAGCGTCTGCAGATCTACATCAAGAAGGACAACCTCCCGGAGCGCGATTTCGCCATCTACCAGTTCATCGATCTGGGCGACATCATCGGCGTCGAAGGATACCTATTCCGCACCCGCACCGGCGAGTTGAGCGTGCACGTCGAGCATCTCGAATACCTGGCCAAGACCCTCCTCTCCATGCCCGAGAAATGGCATGGCCTGGAAGACGTGGAGACGCGCTACCGCCAGCGCTACCTCGATATGATCGCCAATCCCGAAGTCCGCCAGGTCTTCCTCACACGCGCCCGCATCGTATCGTCGCTGCGGCGCCAGCTCGAAAGCCACGGCTTCGTGGAAGTGGAAACGCCCATGATGCAGCCGCTCTACGGCGGCGCGACGGCTCGTCCCTTCATCACGCACCACAACACCCTGGATATCGATCTGTATCTGCGCATCGCGCCGGAACTGTATCTAAAGCGTCTTTTAGTCGGCGGACTCGAGCGCGTCTACGAGATCAACCGCAACTTTCGCAACGAGGGTCTGTCCACGCATCACAACCCTGAATTCACCATGCTGGAGTTTTACCAGGCTTACACGGACTACCAGGGTATGATCGACCTCTCCGCCGAATTGTTCGCACAGGTAGCCCGCGACGCCACCGGAAGCACCGAAGTCGAATACGAAGGTCACAAGCTGAATTTCGGATGCCTGCGCCGCCATACCATGCGCGACGCCATCGTCGAATACTGGCAGGGCGATGGCCGGCCCACGCCCGATCAGGTCCGCAATCCCGATTGGCTGCTGGCCAACTCCGGCAAGACCACACCCGGCGAAGCCCTGGCCGATATCTTCGAGCGGGTCGTCGAAGACCAGCTCATCCAGCCCACCATCATCTACGATTACCCCGTCGAGACGTCGCCGCTTTCGAAAAACAAGCCCGACGATCCCGCCTTCGTGGACCGCTTCGAAATCTATGTCGCCGGCATGGAGGTGGCCAACGGCTACACCGAATTGAACGATCCGCAGGAGCAGCGCCGCCGTTTCGACATGCAGATCGCCATGCGCGAGCGCGGCGATGACGAGGCGCACCAGATGGACGAGGACTACGTGCGCGCCCTCAGCTACGGTATGCCGCCCGCCGGAGGCGAAGGCATCGGCATCGACCGTCTGACCATGATCCTGACCGGCTCGCGCTCCATTCGCGACGTGATCCTGTTTCCGCTCCTCCGTCCCGAAGGCCCTATCGGCCTGGCCGACCGCCTCCGCGAAATGGACTCCGAGCCGGGACCCACAAAGCCGCGACCGTCAGGGAGCGACGGCTAAGCCGTGCCGGCCTCCGCCTTCGAACTCTTTGTCGCTCGCCGCTACCTGAAAGCCCGCCGCAAGGAAGCTGTCATCTCCGTCATCACCGCCATCTCCGTGATCGGGGTAGCCGCCGGCGTGATGGCCCTGGTCGTCGCCCTGGCCATCAACAACGGCTTTCGCAATACCCTGCAGAACAATCTGCTGGGCGCCATGGCCCACATCAACATTCAGGAGAAAGAGCCGCGCAACGGTATAGAAAACTGGGAAACACTGGTTGGCAGGATTCGCGCGGTTCCCCATGTCATCGCGGCCGGCCCGGCGCTCTATTCAACGATCTTGTTCTCCGGTCCCATGCAGCAAAAAGGCGGCATTCTCAAAGGCGTCGATATCGCCGACGAGCTCCGCATCAGCGATACCTTGCGCCACCTCAAATCCGGCTCGATCGATCGCCTGCGCCCGTCGGAATCCGGCAGCCTGCCCGGAGTCATCCTGGGCGCCCGCCTTGCCGAAGATATCGGCATGATGTTGAACAGCAACGTGACTGTGATCAGCCCACAAGGCGAGATGACGCCCTTCGGACCGCGCCCCAGCATCCGCCGCTTTCGCGTGGTCGGCATCTTCGAATCCGGCTTCTACGAAATCGACGACGCTTGGGCTTACACTTCTCTCGCCGCCGCGCAGCAGGCGCTGTCTCTCGAGGATGTTGTTAACGAGCTTGAAGTGAAACTCGACGACCTGAACCGTGCTCCGGAGGTGGCTGCCCAAATCCAGAAAATCGCCGGGCCCAAGTACGCCACCACCACCTGGATGGAGCGCAACCATCAACTGCTGAACGCGCTCAAAATGGAAAAGTACGTGACCGTGGTCACCATCGGACTCATTCAATTGGTGGCGGCTCTCAACATTCTTATTACCCTCATCATGATGGTGATGGAAAAGTATCGCGACATCGCCGTGCTCATGTCCATGGGCGCGCGCCGCGCGCAAATCCGGCGCATCTTCATGCTACAAGGCGTCCTGATCGGCGTCGTGGGGACCACCATCGGGCTGGCGGTCGGCTACACGCTCTGTTACTTCGCCGACCGTTACCGCTGGATCAGACTGGACGAGTCCGTCTACGCGCTCAGCTTCGTGCCCTTCGAGCCGCGGTGGGTGGACGGTGTGTGGATCGCCGCCGCCGCTGTTCTGGTCAGCTTCCTGGCCACCCTCTACCCTGCCCGCAACGCCACCCGCATCGCTCCGGCCGAAGTTCTACGCTACGAGTGAGCCTTCAAATAATCCCTTACTGCATTCTGCCCGGCATACTCGGCCCATCCCAAGGGAGTCCCGTGGTAGACAGTGTCCGTTATATCCAACCGCGCCCCGCGCTCCACGAGCAAGCGGACGACTCGCTCGTGACCCGCCACGGCCGCCTGATGCAGCGGGGTCGAGTGCGCATAGTTGCCGGCGGGATTGTACCGGTTGGGATCCTCGCCGGCATCGAGTAGCAACCGCACAATCTCCGGCTGCCCGTGCTGCGCGGCCAGCGCCAAGGCCCGATGCCGCTCGGCGCTGTCGGCAGTTGCCAGCAGCCGTTCCGCTTCCGCCACCCGCCCCAATCCCGCCGCGGCCGCCAGATTGTCCGTGCGCGCGCCACGCCGCGCCAGGGCTTCCGCCGCCTCGCGGTGTCCGAAGGCCAAAGCCGTCATCAGCGCCCCCTCGATCGCCGCGCCGGAGTCCAGCAGCGCTTCGATCAGCGGTATTTGTACCCCCGCTTCGGACGGAGGGGTGCTCGACACCAACAGGAGCAGCGTGGTGTCTCGTTCGCCGTACATGTGCGCCAGCGCGTCCACTGGCGCGCCGTGCTGCAACAGGAGCCTGGCAACCTCGACCGCGTTCGGAGGGCTTTTCTGCCGGTATTGCTCCACACCGTTCGCTGCAACATAGTGGAGCAGCGTGGCGCGATGCATGCGGGTCGACCGCGCCGTGGGCAATTCCGGGTCCTCCCGAATCCACGCGGCCAAATCGTCCACGCGCCCGTCGATAACGGCTTCCACTGCCGACTCGAATCGGAAAACCGGCGAGCCGGGCGGTTTGGCCGCCTCCGCATACCGCGACAGGGCTTCCCAACTTTCGAAACGGTACCACCGCGCCAAATCGCCATGCGCATCCGCGGTTGCCAGTCCCGCCGCTTGTTCTTCGTAATCCTGCAAGGGCGCATCGACGCGCAGAGGCTTTACGTTCATGGATTCTCCCGGTCTTCCCCGGCCAGACGGAACTGATAACCCACACACGGCTCCGTCAGGATATAACGCGGCTTGGCCGGCTCGGGTTCTATCTTCTTGCGAAGCTGGTTGATGAAGACCCGCAGGTAGACCACTTCGTTGCCATAATCCGGTCCCCAGATCGTCTGCAGCAAGCGCCGATGCGGAACGGGCGTGTTCGGGTTGGTGGCCAGATATTGCAACAGATCGAATTCCTTGCGGGTCAGGCGAACTTCCTGGCCCATCGCCACCACCCGCCGCGAGCCGAAATTGATCTCCAATTCTCCGGTCTGCAGCACGGGCGGCGCCGCTTCGGGAGCCAGCGGGGACCTCCGCAATCCCGCGCGAATGCGCGCCAGCAGTTCTTGCATGCTGAACGGCTTCGTCACGTAGTCGTCGGCGCCGGCATCCAAGGCCGTAATCTTGTCCTTCTCCAGATCGTGGACCGACAGCACAATGATGGGCAGGTCCCAGCCGGCGCGGATCTGCCGGCAGGCTTCCAGTCCGCCTATTCCGGGCATGGCCATATCCAGAACCACCAGATCGTAACGGCTGCGGTGCAAACTTTCCAGCGCTTCTTCGCCGTTGCGCGCATCGTATACCGCGTAGCCCTGCCCGGTCAGCATCTTGCGCATCACACGGCGAATTTGGGGGTCGTCATCTACCACCAGGATTCGGGCGCCCGTCATGCGGTGACCTCCTCCCGTGCCGCCGGCAGGGTGAAGAAGAACGTAGCCCCTGCGCCCGGCTGGCTCTCCACCCATATCTGTCCATCGTGAGCCTCCACGATCTGGCGGGCGATCGGCAGGCCCATGCCCATGCCGGTCGGATGGCCTCTGCCATGCTTGCCTCTGTAATATTTCTCAAAGATGCGCCGCTGCTCCTCGGTCGAAATCCCCGGCCCGCTATCCGACACACTGATCACCACGCCATCCTGAGCGGCATGCGCGCGCACTGTAATGGCATCCCCCGGCCGCGAGTATTTCAACGCGTTTCCAGTGAGTTGCCGGATCACCAGCCGAATCAGACCAGCGTCCACCGAAACCGCGGGCAGGCTCCCGGCGAGGTCGATTTCGATTTGCGTGCCGTCCGCGATGGTCTTCTCCAGCGCCGAGTAGACCAAATCCTCAACCGTGTGAGCCTGCTTGTCCAGATCCACGTGGCCTGCCTCGATGCGTGCCATTTGGATGGCTTCCGCCATCATGGCCGTCAGCCGGCCGCTCTCCTCATCCATGATCTCCAACCACTCTTGTTGATCGCAGCCCGGAGACTCCGCCAGCATGGCCGCGATTCCCGCCCGGATCGAGGTGAGGGGCGTCTGGAATTCGTGTGCCAGGGCATCCAACGTCATGGATTTGAACTCTTGGTGGCGGCGCGCGGCTTCCGCCCGACCCGCGGCTTCCTGTTTACGCGCCCGATCCATCGCCATGGCCACAAGATTGGCAATCGACTGCATCGTAGGAGGCGATATCGACGCTCCGCTAAATCCCAGGCTGCCAATGGCCTCCGCTCCCAGGCTCACCGGGACGAAGGCGCCTCCTTCCATGGCACTGCCCGGCATATGCTCAATCCCTGCTGCTTGCGCTAGACTGCGGTCGTCGATATCCGCGGATCCGCCGGCGCTATAAGTCTCCCCGGAAACGCGGTCGAAAAACGCCACGCCGGGACAACTGAAAATCTCCATGATCCGCTCGGGAATGCGCTCCGCCAGTGTGCGCGCCGTTTCTCCCGGCATCAGGCTGCAACTCAGCGCATACATTCGCTCGATTTCGTGCTGGCGGTTGGTGGCCTCCAGGGCGCGCTTTCTAAGCCGTCTCGACAAGTCGCTGACCACAAATGAGGTAATCAGGAAAGTGCACCATGCAACCCAGTTCTGCGGATCGTCGATGCCGAAAGAAGGAACGGGGGGAAAGAAGAAGTAATCCAGGCAGAGCATGCTGCAGGCCGAGGCCAGCATCGCTTCCGGCAGGCCCCACAACGTTGCGGCCGCCAGGACGATCAGCAGAAATGTCAGAGAAGCCGTGACGCTGTTGGCGTGAATTGTATAATGGTTAAAAATGGCGGGCGTCGTGATGCTGAGTCCGATCGCGGCAATCCGAAAAACGATGCGGGCTGGAGTTCGCGGGCGCATTCTATGGCGGTTAGACGCTATTATAAAGCCTCGGCGGCGCCCGCAAACACAAGCTTTCGAAACGGCTTGACATCACCGTAAGAATCAAGTCATACTGGTGCCTCCACGCACTTCAAAAGTTGAGTCACAAGAGCCGTTCTTTTTTTTGCCACATCGGGGGTGGCATCGAAAGGGAAAACTGATGCAAAACAAAACCAGGTTGCTCGCTACAGCCATATGCTTTCTTGTATTTCTCAGCGGACCGGCGTTATTCGCGCAGGCTACCGGGATCATTTCCGGCACGGTAACCGATACCACGGGCTCCGCCATTGCGGGCGCCAAGGTAGTGGTCAGCGCGCCGTCCCAGGGTCTCAGCCGCATATCGGCCACCGACGAATCCGGTCACTATCTGGTGCCGTTGCTTCCGGTCGCCAACTTCACGGTGCATGTCGAATTTTCCGGTTTTCAAACTGGCGAGCAGAAAGACATTCGGGTGCAGGTCGACGAACACCGCGAAGTGGACTTCAAGCTGTCTCCGGCCACGGTGCAGTCGAGCGTAGAAGTCACCGCCACCGCAGTCGCCGTGGAAACCACAAATCCCACGTTGGGCCAGGTGATCACGTCCCAACAGGTAGCCGAACTTCCCCTGAACGGCCGCGATTTCGTCCAGTTGGCCACCCTCACCCCCGGCACCATCGCGGAAACCAACCCGCAAAGTTTTTTCAATGGCGGCCCGAGTAGCGAGGTTTCGGCGCGCGGTTCCTTTTCGCTGTCCGTGGGCGGTTCTCGAGCGAACAGCACCGACTGGCTTTACGACGGCAACGACAACAACGAGCTGACTGCCGGCGGCATTGCGATCCTGCCTTCCATAGACGCCATACAGGAATTCAAAGTCCTGACTTATAACTATTCCGCGGAATATGGCACACGCGCGGGACCGACGGTGTTGGTAACCACCAAATCCGGCAGTAACGACTTTCACGGCTCCCTGTTCGAATTCTTCCGCAACACCGACTTGGATGCCCGCAGTTTCTTCGCCGCCTCCACCGAACAATTCAACTTGAACCAGTTCGGCGGTTCCTTGGGTGGGCCCATCCAGAAAGACAAGACGTTCTTCTTCGCGGACTATCAGGCGAAGATGCAGCGGCACGGTATTCCGTTCGTGGGTCTGGTTCCCACCGCCGCCATGCGTAATGGCGATTTTACGGACGACGCATTCGGTAATCCAAACTCGACTACTTTGACCAATCCCTACATGACCGGAGCGCCCGACCCTCATTTCCAGTGCACCAGCTCGGGCGTCCCCATGCCTGTCGCCCCTGACGGCAGTCAGGCTCCCGGCGTCGATTGCAACAAGATTCCCCAGGGCCTCATCAATCCGATCGGTCAGGCGATGATCAACCTGTATCCTCTTCCCAATGCCAACAACGCAGCCTTGGGTTATAACTACGTCAATGAGCCGGTCAGGAAGCTGAATGAAGGTGAATTCGACATCCGGCTGGACCACAATTTCTCCTCTAGAGACTCGATGTTTGCGCGGTTCAGTTACGATCAAGCGGTTTCGTTCGTTCCCGGCGGCTCCCCCGGATTCGCGGAGCAGAGCGCCTTCGCCAGCACGGAGAACATCGACAACCACGGCCGTAACGCGGCACTTTCCGAGACGCACATCTTCTCCCCCAACACGGTCAACCAGTTCAGCATTGGGTTTAATCGCATATCGAATTACTTCACATCTTTTGGCAGCGGCACTTGCGAAGCCGACAAGTTGGGAATTACGGGAGCCAATCTGGGTGGCGCGAGTTGCGGTTTGACGTCCACCGAATTGAGCGGTTACTGGTCTCTGGGGGATCGCGGATACTCGCCCTTTCAAGGCGCGACCAACGTGTTCTCCATCTCCGATTCGTTCGACATGGTTCGCGGCGGCCATGATATCCGTATCGGCGTCAACGTCCGCGCCAACCAATTGAATACCCTGGCGATCGGTTTCCAGGATGGCTACTGGGACATTACCGGCGATTGGGGTGGCGACCCCGCTGCCTCGTTGTTGATGGGCTTTACCGACCTCGCGATCCACGATCAGACTTTTGCCGGCGATGTGATCGGCCGCCGCTGGAAATTGTACCGTCCGTATGTGCAGGATGATTGGCGCGTCACTAAGGACTTGACCATCAACCTAGGATTGGCCTGGGCTTTGGTTACACCGGAAAGCGAAGCATTCAATCGCCAGGCGAATTTTGTAATGAGCAGCCAGACGTTTCTCGTCGCCGGTCAAGGCGCGAACGAGTGGGCCGGCGTGAAGATGGATCTGACGGCTCTCGAACCCCGTCTCGGATTGGCCTGGAAACCTTGGGGCAGCCAGACAACCGTCATCCGCGGAGGCTACGCCATCTTCCACGATTCCTCATGGAACATGGGCGCCCAAGGCTTGTGGCAGAATCCACCCTACTACTACGAGTCCGATGCATTTGCGTTTGGCGGCGGTTGCCCATTCGCAACGTCGGCCTGCGCCACGACTTATGGACAGACGCCCTACCCGGCCATCAGTCTGTCGCAAGGCTTCCCCATTCAAACCACGCCTCCGCCGGCCAATGAGTTCACCGGCACCATCAATACGATGAACCTGAATTTCAAACAAGGCCGGGTCCAGCAGTTCAATGTGAACGTGGAGCACCAACTGCCCGGCCAGGTGCTGTTGACAGCCGGATACGCCGGGTCGCGCGCTTCCAACATTCTCGTCTATGGTAACAACTTGAACGTCGGGTCTCCCTCCGCTTGCGGCACTGTATCCGGATATACCCTTGGCTGCGGCCCTAACGGCACTGCCTTCGGCGTTCCGGCGACTGACTTCCCGTACTCGACCATCGATAACATGACCGACGACGGCCGGGCCCACTACAATTCCCTGCAAATCAAGGCTGAGACCAAGAGCGCCCGCCATGGTCTTTACGCGCTGATTGGATACACTTACGCCCGCAACTACGATACTGGATATACCGACGGGTTGGGTAGTAACTTAGGCGCCACTTACTATCCTTTGCCTGGATGGCAGCAGTTGGACTGGGGCCTCTCGCAGGTCAACCTGAATCACGACTTCACCGCCAGCTTGATCTACGAGCTGCCATTCGGCAAAGGCAAGGCGTTCGGCAGTTCCTGGAGCGGTGCGGTAAACACCCTCCTGGGGAACTGGGAAGTTACCGGGATAGAAAAAGTGACTTCCGGATTCCCGGTTTTCATAGTGGCGAATAACGATTCCGGGGTCAATTTCGAAAATAACGGCAACAGTCTGAACCGTCCGAACCAGGTCTGCAATCCGGTGCTGAGCAACCCGACCATCAATGAGTGGTTCAATACCAGTTGTTTCGCCGCGCCGCCCGCGGGCGAACTGGGAAATGCCTCGCGTACTCCGTTGTCCGGCCCTGGCTTCGTGAATACCGACTTTTCAGCTATCAAGCACTTCGTGATGCCCTGGCGTGAAGGCATGCGGCTGGATTTCCGGGCGGAGGTTTTCAATCTGTTTAACCATCCGCAATTCGGCACTCCCGGCAGCAGCATCTGCGCAGGCTGTCCGCTGCTCGGCGCTCCCGGCTTCGGATCCATTAACACTACGGTCAATAACCCGCGTCTGATTCAGCTTGCGCTTAAATTCCTGTTCTAAGATCATCGTCATCCTGCTGGCCCTCGCCGCAATCCCCGCGGCGTGGGCGCAGCAGCGCCGCAAAGTAATCATCAACGAAGACTGCTCGGGCCCGGGCGGCAGTAACATGCAAACGCTGCTGGTGATGATCCAGTCGCCGGCAGTGGAAGTGCTCGGCATCACCGTGGTCAGCGGCGACCAGTGGCTGGGCGAAGAAGTGGCGCACACGCTGCGCCTGCTGGAGATCATTGGCCGTACGGATATCCCGGTATTTCGCGGCGCGGCGTTTCCACTCGTGCGCACCCGCGAAGAAGCCCAACTGTGGCAGGAGCACTTCGGTAAAGTGGCCTATGCGGGCGCCTGGGATGCGCGCTGGTGGCATGAACCTTTTGTGGTTCCGCCGCTTCCCGAAGGCGCGCCCACCACGAAGCCTGCCACCGAAGACGCCGCCCATTTCCTGGTGCGCATGGTCCGCCAATACCCGCACGAAGTGACTATCTACGAAGGTGGACCTATGACTAACCTGGCGGTGTCCATCTCGCTTGATCCTGATTTCCCTAGTCTGGCGCGCGAGTTAGTCTTCATGGGCGGCAGCTTGAATCCGCAGACTGATTACCCCGAGTTTGCAAACAATCCACGCCACGAGTTTAACTTCTGGTTCGATCCGGAGGCCGCCTATATCGTCTTGCGCGCACCATGGAAGAAAATCTTCTGCACGCCAACCGATATTTCCATCAAGACCCGCCTCACGCCCGCCATGGTCAAGCGCATCGAGTCCCACGGCGCACCCCTGGGCCGCTATCTGGCACGCTTCTACCAGCCGGGTCAGGGAGCCGACTTTATGTGGGATGAATTAGCCGCGGCCGCCTGGCTGGATCCTTCGCTGATCACGCGGGCGGAATCCCGATACATGAGTGTGGAACTGGATCATGGCGCGGGCTATGGGAACACTCTGACATGGACGGAGAAAGACAAGCCCAAGCTCGCGACTCGGCAGGTGGAGATCCAACTCGACCTGAATGCGCCTCGCTTCTACCAGATGTTCGAAGACCTAATGACCGCTAAAGCCCCGTAGTTCATACACGAACTGTCGGATCTGGGCCCGTTCGCGCTGCGCCTCCGCAGCGGATCTCGTGGTCATCTGTTCGTATGTTTCCAGTTCTTTGCGAGCCTTGTCTTTGTCGCCGAGCCGCCGATAAATCTGGCCCAGACGATAATGCGCCTCTTCCAACTCGGGGCTGACTTCGATAGTCTTCTGAAACGCTCCGGCAGCGCGCGTGAAATCACCGGCGTCCGCGTACACGACGCCAAGCAACAGATAGGCGGCCCCCAGTTTGGCATCGATGCGCGTCGCGCTCTCCAGTAACTCGCGCACGCGCCGGGGCGTGTCCGCGTCCTCCGGCCCGGCGCGCCGCTTCCAAAGCCCCACCGCGTAGTAGTAACTCGCCCACGCGTTCTTCGGATGGCTCGCCGCGAATCGTTTCATGCGTTCGACATACCCGTCGGATTGAATGATCTCGTTGCTCTGCACCTTCCCTAAGAACATATAGGGCTCGGGGTTGCCCGGCGCCAGGTCGCAAGCCTCGAAGAAGCTCGCGGCGGCCGGGCCGTAAGAGCCGAGCGCGTACCACGAAACAGCCAGCCCCAGAAGCATGCGAAGCGACCGCGGAAACAGCCCATTACCTTTCGCGAAAACCTGCGTAGCGGGCTCGAAAGCGCGATGCTTCAGTAACTCAGCACCCCAGTCAAACAGGTGCGCTTCGGTCGGATCGATCTCCGCCACCCGCTGGTACTCCCGAACCGCTTCGAGCGCGTGCCCTTGCTTCTCTTGGCCGGCAGCGGGCGCGGATGCGTTAGCCAGCGACGCCGTCTCTTTGGCCAGTGACTCCGCGGACCGCAGCACGGTATCCGATCCGTGGCCGCCCCGGTTCATCGTGTCGGTCATACCCGCCACAATGAATCCGGGCTCGTCATAGAACGCATACCGCAGCGTCAGATCCAACCGCTTCGCATCCGCGCCAGTCAGGACCACCTCCGCCGTGGCTTCCCCGGCATTATTCATCTGTGCGCGCAAAGTATAGCTGCCCGCCGGCAGATCCGCGAAGCTAAATGCGCCTTCCACATCTGCATGAGCGGTTATGGTCTTGCCCGCGGGCTTGGCTTGCAAATAAACGGTGGCGGCCGCCGGCTTCCCGTGTGCGTCCCGAATCACGCCTTCCACGCTCGCGGCGGCGCCTAAGCCGGCGCTCATCGCGATGGCGGCCAAAAGATATGACGGTCGCATTCCGAACCGCCATTTTAGCGCCGTGTCACGGCAGTTGTCGCAAGGCGTTCTGCGCTTGTGCGTGATCGGGATGCTGTTTGAGCAATTCCTGTAACATCGCGCGCGCCTTCCCATTGGAACCTTCGATCCTATATACCCGCGCCAGGTTCAGATAAGACTGATCGAACTCGGGAGCCACGCGAATGCATTGCTCGAATTCCGCCACGGCCTGGTCGCGGCGTCCCGTACGCAAATACAAAATGCCCATATTGTTCAGAGCCTCGGGATAAGCCGGCCGTAGCTCCAGCGCCCGGCGCAGGTAACGGTCCGCCCGCTCCGCATCGTCCGTCTGCGCGAACACCATGGCCAGGTTATAATTTGCCGCGGCATCGTTGGGCCTCGCCGCCAGCGCTCGTTCCAACGTCTGCCGGGCTTGGTCCCAGCGCTCCTGCTGGCGATAGGCATTGCCCAAATTTTCCAAAGCGATCCAGTAATCGGGACTCACGTGCAGAGCCTGCTCGAAGTTAGCGATGGCTTCGTCCATGCGGCCCTCGCGCGTAGCCAGCAACCCGAGGTTGTTCCAGGCGTTAGGCAACGTATCGGGATAGCTTGCATGCAGCTTCACCGCACGCTCGAAGCAATCGCGAGCTTCACGGGTCTTCTCCTGCTTCAGATAGACGCTGCCCAAGCCGTAGTAAGCTTCTCCGCTGGATGGATCGTCTCGCAAGACCAGACGGAACGCGGCCTCCGCTTGTGCGAGATATCCGCGCTCAAAGAAGACCGAGCCAAACGTGAGATTGTTCCGGCCAAATTCGTAAGTGCCGGCGGCTCCGGGGAAAGGCAGTGCCGCGGCCAGCCGTTCCGCGACGCCGCGGGGAATCTTCCCTTTGTCCGCTTCGACCTTTGCCGGAGCCACTCGCCCCTGGTAAACCTTGACGATCTGACTTTTCTCATCGATCAGAAACGATGTCGGCAGCAACATATCGCGATGCCGGTCAAATAAGTAGCGATAGATGATGTTATAGACCGGCGCCAGATCGTTCGATTCGTCGCTGATGGTGACCAACACCGGCTTACCGAAGGCGGAACTCGGCGCGGCCACCGGTGAGAGAAGCCACGTCTCGACTGTATCGGGCAGGGATTCGCCCGCCGGTTCCAGGCCGCCGCTCACCGTCCCGTTCTTCCTGAATGGCTCCATGCGCGATGGAGGTACGCCTTCCTCCACCCAGATCCGATGTTGAACAGGCAGCCCGTGTAGTGGCTGCACTTCGCCGCTGGGCCATCGGATCGTCGCATCCACCACGCCCTTCGCCTCACCCAGCCCGAACATCAGTTCCTTGCTGTGCTGCGACAGGAATCCCGATCCCGCCTGGACCGCTTTGGTTTGGCGCCCCACTGTAATAGTCGCGCCGATAGCGTCGCGGTTGCTTTTTACCCCGCGCAACCGGAATGCAATCGACGGCGGCAGCTCCGCCGCCACAATTTTCAGCAACCGCACTTGCGGCGCATTGCGGTTCTTCAGCAGCGCTTCCAGCCGCCCGTCACCGTCGAAATCCGCCAGCGCGAAAGCCCGGCCATCTTCAACGAAGTCCAAGCCCACCGCGCCGGAGACATCCGAAAATGTCCCATCGCGATTGTTGGCGTAGAACACATTCCGCTCGTATCCGCTCCAAGTGTAGTCGCTGCGGATCAGTTCGTTGATAGCATTCCAGCCTTCTTCATAATCCGGCGACGCTTTCGCACCCTGCGGCGACTGAGCCACTACCCGCCGCCAGAAGTAGCTGTTCAAGTCATCGCGCACTGGTCCCGATAACATGCCATTGGCAATGTAGAGGTCCGGAAAGCCGTCGTGATCGAAATCCCACGCATCGCTCGACCACGCCCACCGTCCCATCCCCACTCGTGCGGCTGCCGTCACATCCTCAAAGCTACCGCCGAATTGGCGGTAGAGCGAGTTCCCCATGGCATGCTTCCGATAGAAACGCCGGGTGTCCTGGGATGCGGCCTTCTGAAAATCCGCCTGCATCGAAATGCGCTCGCCGGCGGCGGTCCACATATTGCCGACGTACAGATCCGTGGCGCCATCGTTGTCGTAATCCAGCCAGCACGTGCTCATCCCGGCGCCCACATCTTCCACTCCCATCTGCGCAGCCACGTCGGTGAAGGCGCCATCGCCGTTGTTCCGGTATAAGTTTTTCCGCCCGAAGTCGTTCACCACGTATAAGTCGGGCCAGCCATCGCGGTTGTAATCGCACCAGCCGCAGCAAAAACTGTACCGCGTATTATTGACGTGCAAGCCCGTGGACGCCGTCACATCGGTGAAGGTCCTATCGCGGTTATTACGCATCATGAAATTCGGCGGACCGTTTTCCGCCGCGTAGTAAGGCACCGGATACTTATACTGGTCCGTGCCCTGGTAGTAAGCGTACAGACAGAAGTAAATATCCAGCCATCCGTCACGGTCGTAGTCCGCCGCCGCAGCTCCCGTAAAGGTCCCTTGCGGCGGGCTGGCGAAGCGGAAGGCGCCCGGAATGTGCCGGAACTTGCCGCCGCCCTGATTCAGGAACAGCAGCGGACCGTTGGCACGCACGACCACCAGATCCTGCCGCCCGTCGTTGTCGAAATCGGCAATCAACGCGCAGGCTGTATTTTCGAGGATGCCCACGCCGGAACCATCCGTGACGTCTTCGAACGTGCCATCGCCCCGGTTGCGGTACAGGCGGTTGGGAAGGCCGGCCGGTTGGCAGATGTACACATCGTCCCAACCGTCGCCGTCGATATCACCGACTGATATGCCATTGTGGCCGTAGATATCGATGCCGCACGCGCCGTCGAGCACCGTACGCCAATAATCCACGCCGTGCTGTAACTGCCTGGAATAAGATATGTTGCCGCCGAAGGCGTGCGCGGTCACGTCGGCAAACCACGGAGCCGCGGAACGGCTGCGCGTTTCTTCGGCAGCCCGCCATCGGCGGATGCGAGTATCGCTGGTCCATTCCAGCTCCCAAAATCCCGCGCGCTGTTCGCGGTGAAATCCCGCGCCGTTGCCTACAAACTCGTAGCGCACCCGCGTCGTCACTCCGCCGGCATCCAAAGCCAGCCGCGTAATCTGGAATTCCACTGTGAGTATCTTCGAGTAACTGCCGAGATCCTCCCGTAGCGTGCGCACGAACGGACCGGTCTCCAAATCGATCCGCGGCGCGTAAGTCACGCGGCGCACTTCCAGCGCCGGCCCAGGACGAACGATCAGCGACTCCACCGGCCGCATCGAAGTGCCCCGAAAGCCGTCCGCCAGTGCCGCTGCCACCGCGTCCACATTTCGGGGCGACTCCAGCAATGCCGCACTCCATCGCGCCAGGATCGGCGCGATGCGGTCATGCTCTTTCTCACAAGGGAAGTCGTCGCTGGACGCGTCCAACCTCTGCATGGCGGCATGGAGGGGCGTCTCGTCGCGATAGTGCGGTTGCAGGCGGGTCTGTGCCGCCACGGGCAGAACCGGAAATCCAAACCCGCGCAGCAGCGACGCCGAAATTCCCTGGCACGATCGAATCAGAAAGTCACGTCTGGGAAAGTCCGCCCGCCTCGGCTGCATCCATCTACTCTAGCGCCTCAGAACAGAACATCGAAGTCCGCGGTGAAGCGGCGATGGCGGTCTCCAAAGAACAACCCGTAAGCCGGGTCCGCAATATTCGCGTGGACGGCTTCCGGATTGAAATGGTTGGTCAGGTTGAAGCTGCTGATCGACAGCCGGATCGTATATTTCGGATTGATCTTGAAATCCCGCGAGAAGCGCGAATCCAGCGATATGAAGCTCGGATACCGGTTGGCGTAAGGCACGCCCACATAGTTCTGATACGCGTCCGTGACGGCGTACGGAAAGCCGGTGCGGTATTCGAAGACCGGTGCGATGCGGAATCCCTGGGGTAACTGCACCACGCCCCAGGCCAGGAAGCGGTTCGGCAAGTCGGTGGGCAAGCTCCCAAATTGGTTGGCGTGAATGATCGGCACGGGAAAACTGCCCAGAAAACTGCTGAAGTCGTTCAAATCGCCGCGGGTCTGGCTGCGCACATAGGAGAAGAACAACTCGCGCTTATCGCTCAGCCGCACGCGCGTGGTGACTTCGAACTGGCGGTAATTGGATTGGCCGGCGCCCGAGAGCATGTCCGCGCCGATGTTGGTCGCCGGATTCGGCGGCACTACGTTCATGATCACCAGCCCGGACGATGCGCTCTGCATATAGCCGATGCGAAGCTTCAGGCGCTCGGTGAGCGGCTGCTCGATCTGCAAGCTTCCAGTGGCGCTGCGCGGCGAGAAATTGCCGGCGACTGATTCCTGGAACACAAACGGGTAGTGCAGATTCACCGTTCCTAAAGCGTTCTGATAAAGAAACGGTCCCGCCGAGACCGCGCCGGTGGGATCGAACATCGTGATCACCGGACTGGGGTATTGGTCGAAGGCGTAGACATTCAGCGGCACACGATCGTAGAACAGTCCAAATCCCGCACGCAGCACCGTGCCGGCGGTGGGGAAAATGTTCCAGGCGATGCCCGCGCGCGGCGCCACGCGAAAGCTCTCCGAAACCTGCTGCGACTCTGTGCGGACTCCCAGGTCGACCGACAGGCGCGGCGTCACCAGCCAATGGTCCTGCCCGAAAAACGCATATTCGGTGTCCCAGCGGCGGAAGGGCTGTCCGCCATTGAAAGTGATGCTTTCAAGCAACTGGGCCGCCGCATTCGTGATGTCGATCGGATGGTCGGTGACCTGTCCGTTATCGGTGCTCTGCGCTATGTAAGCGCCCACTTTGAAGTTATGCGCGCCCATCCAGTTGACGGAGCCAAAAGTGAAGGTCGGCGTCCAACTGAGGCGGGAGGCGTTGCGCGCCTGCTGCGCGAAGTAGCTGCCGGCATTGCCCTCGGGAGTCATGATCAGGCCCTGCGAACCCTGCCCCCACACACGCGCGTCGAAGCTGGTGGCTGAAAAGGTATTTTCCAGCAACCCGCTGCCCAGGGTGATCCGGTCCGCCAGCGTGGCCGTATAGTTGTGCATGCCCGCATCCGGCGTGGTGGGCTGCGGATTGAAGAAGTTCATATTCACGAAGTCCAGGCGCTGCGGCGCCACATGCATCGTGGCCGTCACCAGGTGTTTGGTGGATGCGATCCAATCGAATTGCGCGAACGAGTTGACGCCCTCCTGCTTCTTCTGATTGTTCGGAAACGACAGCTCGTACACTTCGGTATCGCGGAACTCGTATTCCAGGCCTTCGGAGAAGTAGAGCTTGCCAGGGATCAGCGGACCTTCGACGTTCACTCGCGGCGTGGCATCTTTCAACCCCTGCATGTGGTAACTGCGAATGCGGAAATCCGGAAACGGATCGTTTAGCTCCCATTTCCATTTGTCGCCGCCGCGGCGAGTTTCAACCGACACCAGTCCCTCGCTGAAACGCCCGTACTCGGCCCTGAAAGGCGTCTGATAGAAGTTGAGTGTCTGCACGCTGTCGATCGGGACGGTCAGGCCGAACTGGCCTGTCGCCGGATCGGTCACGTCGGCCGAATTCACGATCAGCGCGCTGCGATGCTCGCCGGCGCCGGAAAGAATCAGCCCGCCTCCCGGATCGCGCACCACGCCGGGCAACAGGGGCAACGCATCCGACGCGGTCGCCGGGCGTCCGGGAAGTTCGGTAACGGTGTGGACGTGCAGATTGTTGGGCGCTGATCCCGCCTGATCCACCGGCGAGAGGGCGTCCTTAACCTCGATGCTGTCGCGGCGAGCCAGGGCCGGTGCTAGGGTCAGTTCCATCGAGACAGACTGCGTAAGGTCCAGATCGTCGTTCCGTAGCGGCGCGAAGCCATCCTTGGCAGCATCGATTTCGTACCGGCCGGGCTGCAAGCCGCCGAATCGCACTTGTCCCTGCTGGTCCGTAACGGCGGAAGAAATCGGACTTTGCCCGATGCGCACTGCGACCTTCACGCCCGGGACCGGCTGGCCAGCCGTATCGACTACCGAGACTTGTATGGATAAATCTGCCGCTCTGACTGCCCGGGATTGCGCGGCCCAACATAGCAGGAAAGCCGCGCATACCCATCCCCGTGTTTTCATCTCTTAGTTCGGATACTGTTAGGATTGTCTACGTATTAGATAGAGACACGGTTACTGAGATTCGGTTTCCACGTTTGGCTGCTCCATAACGTCAAACGTGTGGACCACCACGGAGGATCCATGAAACGCCTGGCGTTGTGCCTGCTGCCCCTCACTCTGTCCGCCGGACAGGCACGCTATGCGCGCGTCAGTGACTTCGATGGCGCCGTGGAAGTCCAGCTTCAGGCCGCCGACGATTGGCAGGCCGCGCGGCGCAATCTGCCGCTACGCGAATTGTCCTGGTTGCGGACCGACGGGCCTGCCCGCGTCGAAGTGGAATTGGATGATGGCAACGTGTTGCGTGTCGGTCCCGAGTCGCTGGTCGAGTTTTCCGATTACACCCGTCTCTCTTCCGGTCAGCGAATCACGGTGATTTCGCTCGATCACGGCGTGGCCTATTTCACCGGCGCGGCCGAGTCGCCCGACACGGTGATCCTGGCCTTGCCCGGCGCGCAGGCCAGCGTGCGGCAGCCCGTCCGGCTGCGCCTGGAGGCGCGCGATCCGTGGAGCATGATCGCCACCACCGACGGCTCGGCGCGATTCAGTTCACCTGCCGCCGAGTTCGATCTGGGCGCGGGGCAAATCGTCAAAATCGACCCGTCGCATACCGCCCGGTTCTATCTCTATCGCGAAATCCCAACTTTGGAAACAGACCGCTGGTCCGATGAGCGCGACAAAGTGCTGGCTTCCACCACCTCCGCCGCACACGTCCCCGGCTTGCGCTACGGACTCGCCGATCTGGATGCAAACGGTGTCTGGATTCAGACCGGCGAGTTGGGCACAGTCTGGAAGCCCAAAATGCCGGCGGCATGGACGCCCTTCCGCAGAGGCAAATGGAATTGGTACGACGGCTTAGGCTACACCTGGATGAGCGACGAACCATGGGGCTGGCTGCCTTATCATTACGGCCGCTGGATGTTCGTGGAGGGCATGGGCTGGGTCTGGTCGCCCGGCGAAAACACAGTGTTCATGCCTGGCGAAGTCTACTGGCTGAAGGGCGCGAAGCTGGTCGGCTGGGGAGCGCTGGCGCCCGGCGAAAACTGGAAGCCGCCCGCCACACCGCAGTTGTTCCTGAACGCCAACACCACGTACGCGACCTACGCGCCCGATACTCATGAAATCGATCCGGCGGGCTTCGCCGAGCGCCCCAGGGAGCCAATGCCTACCGCGGTCTTCGTGGAAGCGCTGCCGTCTCCGCCGTTTCCGGCCGCGCGGTTGGACGCATTCCGTCCGCCATTGCGCGCCGGCAGCACCAGCGGAGTAGCGGTTGCGAGCGGTGTGGCCTTCGGCGGCCAGCCCGATCCGCCCCCTCCGGCGCCTCAGCAGCAGCAGACGCCCGCGCCCGTGGAGTCGGACTACATACCGCCGGCGCAATCGCCGGTGATGATAGTCAACGCACCGCCGGTCGAGGTCCCCGTGGAGGTCGATGTTCCCGTGTATTTGGGCATTGTGGTGGTGAATCCGCCCGGCTACAAAGCGCCGGTCACTAGTCCGACCGCGCAAAAGCCGCCCAAGTCCGTTCCAGCCCCAGGCTCCGGCTCCACTCCCACGCCGCAACCGAAGCCCAAGACACCGGACCCCGACAAGCCCGTAAAGTAGGACGCCATGCGCAAGCTCATAATCCCGATTCTGCTATTTGCGGCCACTGCGGCTTTCGCGCAGGATGGACAACCAGTTGTGCTGGCGGCCGCGCGCGGCGGCCGCATCGAAGTCCGCGACAGTGGCCTGCAATTGATGGCCACCCTCGCAGTGAACCCGGGCCTGGAGAGCATCAGCATCAGCCCCGACGGGCATACCATGTACCTCGCGCAGGAAGGCTCTCACACGGGCGGTTGCTGTGGATTGTTTACGTTGAATCTGGAAACCCATGAGATGTGCTCATTCTCCAGTCAGGGGATGTTCGCCACGCCATCTCTCGACGGCCGCTTCATCTTCACGCAGGGAGAGCACGGCGTGGATTTCTTCGATGCTTCCAATTTGGAGCGGCGCTTGCCCATGAGGGCGCCAGGCACTTATCACTTGCAACCGTCGCCGGACGGACGCTGGCTGCTGGGCATCACCAATTCGCCCAAGCCATCGCTGGACATCTTCGATATGCAATCGCAAACTCTGGCGCGCCAGTTGAACATTCCCGCGGGTCCCGCCATGGGGGCCTGGACCGGGGAACAGTTCCATATACTCAACTACACGCCGCCGGGAAAGGCACAGCTATGGAACATCAAAGCAGACGACACCAAGCTCCCGGAACCGAAGGAGATTCAATTACGCGACCTGCACGCCGCCTGCAATCAACCGGTCTTGCTGACGCTGGCGGGTAGCGCCGACCGGCTGTTTCTGGCGGAGGCTTTCGGCTACAAAATGGACCGGCGGCGCGCCTGTCCCGGCGCGCGCACCGGCGGCATATACACGATCGATCCCACCTCCGGCAGCGCGCAGCTCATTGCGCCATCCGTCCACGTGAACCGGATGGTCGCCAGTCCCGACGGCCACGATCTGTACGTTCTGCAATCTGCTGCGGCGGGACAGACGGGATCTGCCCGCCTCTTGCACATTGACGCCCGGTCGGGCAATACCATCTCCAGCGCGACCCTCACGCCCGACGATTGGAGCCTGTTGTACGCGCGCATCCCGCACGAGCTCGTGCCGCACGGGTATGTGCGCGCCGGCCTCGGCTGCGCCCGCTAGAAAGCCGCCTCGAGCGGTCCCACAAACGCCTTGAACTCGCCGCCGGGCAGTACCCACCGGTCGTTCTCCGCATCGAAGGTAGAAAGGTAGAGTGGATCGAGCGGCAGCGTAACGGTCTTCGATTCGCCTGCCTGCAACGGCACCCGCTGCCATGCCACCAAGCGCTTGAATGGCTCGCCTGCCGACGCCGGCAGCATCACATACACCTGCGCGATTTCCGTCCCCTCGCGCCGTCCCGTGTTCTTCACCTTGAAAGTCACCGTCCGCCGCGCGCCGTCGGCTTTCAAATCCGAATAGGCGAACGTGGTGTACGAAAGACCATAGCCAAATCCGAACAGCGGCTGTTTGTGCTCCGCTTCAAACCACTTGTAACCAACCTTGAGTCCTTCCGTGTAGTTCACATCGAAAGGCGGCGGCCGGTTGGCCGGCTTCAGATCGATGCCCGGCACCTGCGGATGCGGCAGGTCCGCTTCGGTCTTCGCAAAGGTCACGGGCAACTTGGCCGAAGGATTCACGTCCCCGAAGAGAATCGCGGCCAGCGCCTGCGCGCCGCCGACGCCTGGATACCAGGCCTCCAGCACGCCCTTCACCTGGTCGACCCACGGCATGGAAACCGGACCGCCGCTCTCGATCACCACGATGGTGCGCGGATTAGCCGCCGCCACGGCGCTCACCAGCGCATCCTGATTATCGGGCAGTGAGAGCGTCGCCGAGTCACGGCCTTCGCTCATGTATTGATTCACGAACACGATGGCCACCTGCGAAGCCTTCGCCAGCCTGGCCGCCGCGGCCGGATCGCTGCCGTCGTTGTACTCCACCGTGGTGAGCCGCGCTCGTGCGCGGACCTGCTTCATCGGCGACGAGGGGAACCACACCGGCTGCATCCACCGCGACACGCCCGGCCGGTGCGTGATCGCGTCGCCGCCGGGAGGGTCCACCTGCGCCGAGCCGCCGCCCGACATAACGCCCACATCCGCGTGCGACCCGATCAGTGCAATGGATGCCGTATGCGCCGCATCGAGCGGCAACAAACTGCCGGCGTTCTTCAGCAGCACAATAGATTCCTCCGCGATGTGCTGCGCGTCTTCCAAACCTTGGAACGGATCCACCACGCGTCGCACTGGCGGATTGTCGATGATGCCCGCCGCGAACATACTGCGCAGAATCCGATGCACCATGTCGTTCAACCGCGCCTCGGGCACCTGCCGGCTGTCCACGGCTGTCTTCAGAGCCGCGCCGAAATACTGGTCGCCAGGCATTTCTTGATCGAGTCCTGCCAGGGCCGCCTTGTTGGTGCTGTGCGTGCCGCCCCAATCCGAAAGCACCCAGCCCTTGAATTCGAAATCCTTTTTCAGCACCTCGTTCAGCAGATAGTCGTTCTCGCAAGCATAATCGCCGTTGACCTTGTTGTAGGAGCACATCACTCCCGACGGCTCCGCGATCTTGAGCGCGATCTGGAAGGCCAGCAGGTCGGTTTCCCGCATGGTGCGCTTATCCAGAATCACGTTCAGGATGTTGCGTCCGGTCTCCTGATCGTTGAACGCATAATGCTTGATGTCGCCCATCACCTGCTGCGCCTGCAAGCCCTTCATAAGCTGGCCGCCCATGGCGCCGGCCAGCACGGGATCCTCGCCGGCATACTCGAAATTGCGCCCGTTGCGCGGCTCGCGCACCAGGTCGATGCCGCCGCCGATCGACATGTTGTACCCCTGGTCACGCAGTTCGCGCCCGATCACCGAGCCATACAAGTAACCGGCCTCCGGATCGAAGCTGGCCGCCAGCGCCAACGTTGACGGCAGCAGCGTGGAATAGCGGCTTTCCAGCGCGCCCATGCGCACGCCCACCGCGGAATCCGCCATGTTGACCGGCGGGATGCCCAGCCGCTCGATTCCGGGCACGAAGCCCGCGCCTTGGTTCGACCCGGGCGGCACCGGCCCTCCAGGACGCAGCGCGCCCCATCCGGTGCCGTGCACAAGCTGGATCTTCTCATCCAGCGTCATCTGCGCAATCACCAGGTCCGCGCGCTCGTCGGGCGACAGCGATTTATCCATCCACGGTCCTTGCACCTTTTGTTGTTGCGCGCCCTGTGGCCGCGGAGGCTGTGCGGTGGCCTGTCCCCAGGCCAGGACCGGCAACGTCAGCGCGATGGCATAACTTAGGAGTCGCATAGAATTCACGATAATTATAACGGAACGCGGGATTCATCCCTCGACCTCGCACTTGACATCATGATGCTATGGAACTATCATCATGATGTGCGAACCACCGTTACGTTGGATGATGATGTCAAGGCCAAGCTCGATGAGGCCATCCGCAAGAACGGCAAGTCCTTTAAGGAGGCCGTAAATTTCTATCTCCGCCTCGGTCTCGACGCCCAAAACGGGATGAAGAAACTGAAGCCATTCGTAGTGCGTGCCCGGCCTTTAGGGCTAAAGCCCGGCTTTTCCTACGATAATATCGAAGAACTCATCGAGCAGGCCGAAGGGCCGATGCACCGGTGATCCTGGTCGATGCCAATTTGCTGCTGTATGCTTACGACGCCAGTTCGAGCAGGCATACCGAAGCGCGAACGTGGCTGCAGGGGGCCTTTTCCAGCGGCGAGCCTGTTCGTTTTGCCTGGGTCGTCATCCTGGCTTTTTTGAGGTTGTCGACTCAGCCTTCCATTCTCTCGCGACCCCTCCCCCTGAACGAAGCCATTGCCATCGTGGAAGAGTGGCTTAATCGGCCCAATGTGGCCATCGCCTCGCCGACGGTGCGGCATTGGGAAGTCCTCAGCGCACTCTTATCGGCCGGACAAGCTAAAGGGCGCCTGGTCACCGATGCCCACCTGGCGGCGCTAGCCATTGAGCATGGCGCGACCTTGTACACCAATGATCGCGACTTTACGCGCTTCCCTGGCCTAAAGTGGATCAATCCGCTCGAATCCGCGTGATCCGGCATGCACCCGTTTATAATCGGGTCTGAAATGCTCCGGATCATCCTGGCAGGCGTCCTCGCCGTTTCCGCCGCGCTGGCGGGGGGAAACAACTACAAGAACTTCGACGTGGCCCTCTACAGCCGCGTCTACGAGACCAAGCAAATGAAAGACCCTGCCTGGCTCGAAAGCCACTGGGAGGCAATCTCCCGCAATATGAAGGTCGACAAGATTTATCTCGAGACCCATCGCGACCTGGTGGTGGTCGACCAGGAGACGCTCGACGTGGCCAAGAAGTTCTTCCTCTCCAAAGGCGTGAGGGTCTCCGGCGGCATCACCGTCACCATCAACGAGCGCAATCTGTTTGAGACGTATTGTTACTCCGATCCCACCCTGCGCCAGAAACTCAAGGAAGTTGTCGAATTCACGGCGCGCAACTTCGACGAAATCATCCTCGACGATTTCTTCTTCACCGATTGCAAGTCCGACAGCGAAATCCAGGCCAAAGGCAGCCGAAGCTGGACCGCTTATCGCCTGGCGCTCATGGATCAGGCTGGGCGCGAACTGGTCGTCAACCCCGCCAAAGCCGTCAATCCGAAGGTTCGCGTGATCATCAAGTATCCCAACTGGTATGACCACTTCCAGTATCTGGGATTCAACTTGGAAACCGAGCCAAAGTACTTCGATAAGATCTATACCGGAACCGAGACGCGTGACCCGGTCGCCGGCAACCAGCACTTACAGCAGTATCACGGCTATTCCATCTTCCGTTACTTCGAAAACATCAGGCCGGGCGGCAATGCCGGCGGGTGGGTGGATCAGGGCGGCATGCGTATTCCCGGCCGCTACGCGGAGCAGTTGTGGATCACGCTGTTCGCCAAGGCTCCGGAGATTACGCTTTTCAATATAGGAACTCTCTATCAGCCCGGCGCCGCACCGGAATCACAAGCGGCGCGTATAGCCGGCGAGACCTTCGCCAAAGTCGACGGATTCATCGGGCAGCTCGGCAAACCCGTGGGGGTCAAGTCTTACAAGCCCTATCATTCCTCCGGCGAGGACTTTCTGCCGAGTTACCTGGGCATGGCAGGCATCCCCATGGAAATCGTTCCTGAGTTTCCCGAGGACGCGCAGACTATCCTGCTCACCGAACAGGCGAAGTTCGATCCGGACATAGTGAAAAAGATCAAAGGGCGCTTGACCGGGGGCGCCAGCGTGGTCATAACTTCCGGCTTATTGAAGGCGCTCCAGGGCAAGGGAATCGAGGATATTGTCGAGGTGGAGTATACCGGCCAAACCGTCTCCACGAGGGAATTCCAGGGATTCCGCCTGGGTGGCGCCAATAAAGCCGACTCCGATATCCTGGTTCCCCTGATCCGTTACGCCACCAACGACGCCTGGGAGATCGTCAGCGGGTTGACTTCCGCAACCCGAACCTCGGGCGTGCCCATCCTGCTCTCCGCGAAGTATTCCAAAGGCCTGCTGTATGTGCTCACCATCCCCTCCGCGATGGGCGATCTCTACGCCTATCCGCAAGGTGTGTGGAAAGCCATCCGGGACGTGCTCACGCGCGACATGTACGTGCATCTGGACGCGCCCGCACGCGTCAGCCTGTTCGTCTACGACAATGACCGCTTCATCGTGGAATCGTTTGGAGATGCTCCCGTCGAAGCGCACATCGTCACCGACAAGCGCATTACGAAGCTCCGCGACGTGCTGACCGGCGCGGAACTGGCCGGGACGGCGCAAGGCGCCGGCACGGCTTTTGCCATGCATCTCGAACGGGCCTCATACCAGGTTTTCGCCGCGCAGTGAGCCCTCGGCGCCGTCCGCCTCGACGATCACAAACCGCGGCACGCCGCGGGTCTGCTCGTAGATCCGCGCAATGTACTCACCGACGATGCCGATGGACACAAGCTGGACCGCGCCGAGGAACGTAACCAGCACGATCACGGAAGTCCATCCTTGCACGGTGCGGCCCGCCAACAGTGCGATCACGGCGAAGGCCGCGTAGATCACACATAACGCAGCGGTCAGCAATCCGAAATAGAAGGAGAACCGCAACGGCTTCGACGAAAGCCCGGTGACCGCCTGCACCGAGAGTCGCAGCATTTTGCGAACCGTATAACCGCTCTTGCCGGCGTTGCGCTCCGGCGCGGCGTAAGCCATTTGAACCGCCGGAAAACCGAGCCACGCCACCAGCCCGCGCAAGAATGGATTCCGGTCGCGAAACTGCAACACGGCTTCCACCACCGCGCGATCCAGAAGCTGGTAGTCCGCCGCGCCGCCCTGCACCGCTGTTTCGCTGAGAATATTGAGAAACCAATAAAAAAGGTTGGAACTTACCTGCTTGGCGGCGCCCGCGCCAGCCGTTTCGGTGCGCACCATCTGGACGATTTTAGCGCCATCCCGCCAGGCGCCGATCATGCGCGGCAGCAATTCCGGCGGATGCTGCAGATCGCAATCCAGCGTGATCACAGCCGCGCCCCGGGCGACTTCCAGGCCGGCGATCAGCGCGGCCTGCTGGCCGAAGTTCCGGCCGAAGCGGATCAATCGCACCGCCGGGTCCTGCGCGCGCAGCCGCCGCACACAGGCCGCGGTTCCGTCGCTGGAGCCATCGTCCACGAAGATGATCTCGTATTCCTCCCGGCCCAGCGCGGGCCGTAGCGCCTGGTACACCGCGTCGACATTCTGCTCTTCGTTGTAAGCCGGAATCACCACACTGACGAGCTGCGTTCCGGCCGCCAAATCCATTGCTACATTCTAATGCGAATCGCGGGATGCGCCATTGCAATCTGATCTTGTGGAGGATTTGTAAATGACCATCGGCATCATAGGTTCGGGCAACGTCGGCGGCGCTCTGGGGCGCCGCTGGGCACAGGGCGGACATCAGGTAGTATTCGGATCGCGGAATCCGGCGTCCAATGAAATGCAGCAACTGGTGGCGCAGGCCGGCCCCAACGCGCGCGCCGCGTCGCAACAGGAAGCCGCCGCGGCGGACGTGCTCTTGTTATCGACACCCTGGAAGGCCGCTCAATCCGCCCTGGAAAGTCTCGGGGATCTCTCCGGAAAAGTGCTGATCGATCTGCTCAACCCTTTGTTGCCCGACCTTTCGGGGCTCGAAGTCGGCACTACTACATCGGCTGGTGAACTCGTGGCAGGATGGGCCCGCAGCGCAAGAGTCGTGAAGGCGTTCAACACGGTGGGATACAACGTCATGGCGAACGCCGATTTCGGCGCCGACCGGCCGGTGATGTTCTATTGCGGCGACGATGCCGGCGCCAAGCAACAGGTCAAGCCATTAATCGAGCAGCTCGGCTTCGAAGCTATCGACGCCGGACCACTGACGCAAGCGCGTCTGTTGGAGCCTTTCGCCTTGCTGTGGATCTCGCTCGCTTATAAGCAGGGCCAAGGCCGCGAAATCGGATTCAAGTTCCTGCGCCGGTAAACGCGGGGTAGGTTAGGGCTGTGCCGGTTTCGCCGGAGCCGCGGTGGCTGCCGGCGCGAGCAGGGGATAGTAGCCTTCGCGGGTCTGTACGGTCATATTCTTTTTCTCGACGATGAGGCTGATGGTGCGGTAGCCACCGGACTCGGTGGCGGGCTGATCCGACACATAGCCAAGGCTGTATTGGTTGCGCAGTTCGTCCTGGAACCGGTCGTAAATCTTGTCGACCGTGTCTTTCTTGGTGACTTCCGCGAAGGCCCCACCGGTGGCCTTGGAAATTTTGCGCAGGATTTTTTTGCCGTCCGGACGATCTTCCTGCGGATAGCGGCCACCGCCACGACCCATCCCGCCGCCGCGTCCCCAACCCCCGCCGCGCCCCATGCCGGGCCCGCCGAAACCCCGTCCGGCGCCTTCGTTCGATGCGAAATAAATGGAATACACCACTGTGTCCGAACGCTGCGCAGCCTCGATGGCTTCGCCTATCGAGACTTTGCTACCGCGGTCCACGCCATCGGTCAGAACCACCACGGCTTTGCGACCCTTCTGCTTCCGCATGAGATCGTCGCCGGCGGCCAGGTAAATCGCGTCGTACAGCAGAGTGCCGGCGCGCCGCCGGCCGCCGCCCTGGCGTCCGCCGCCTCCGCCCCCGCCTCCGTTGCCGCCGCTATTGCCGGCCTGCTGTTGCGAATCGTCCTGATTGATTTCCAGTTCGCGCAACGCCTTGTTCAGCTTCTCGCGCGAAGCTGTCAGATCCGCCAGCAGTTCCACTTCGTGGTCGAAGTGGATCACAAATGCCTGGTCTTTAGCCGGGCGCAGCACGTGATCGAAGAACGTAAAGCTGGCCGAACGCTCCGCATCCAGGACGCTGCGCTGGCTGCGGCTGGTGTCCACCAACAAGCCCAGAGTCAGCGGCAGATCGGTCTCGCGCGCGAAATAGCGGATGGTTTGCGGCCGGCCGTCTTCCTGCAGCGTGAAGCTCTCCTGGCCGAGGTTGGACACGATGTGGCCATCTTTGTCGCGCACTGTGGCGAACAGATTAACCACATTGACGCCCGTGGTAAAAGTGGTGGTTGGTTCGGCGGGAGGAGCTTGCTGGGCGAACGCCAGTCTGGCAAGGGGGTAGGCCGGAAGCAGGGCCAACAACTGACGCCTGGAGACAGAGATCTGCATAAGGCTACTTACGAGGGATGCGCCCCCGCCACGGGAGGTTACAGGAACTAACCACCTCAGGCGCCCGCCAGAATCAGCTCGAAGCGGCGGTTCACCTCGCGCAGGTAGGCCTCATCGCCGCCCGCCAGTTCCACCGTGGCTGTGCCGTGATAGCCGATTTCAGCCAGTGCGCGATAGACTTCCGGCCAATCGATGTCTCCTTCGCGCAAAGGCACGAACTCAGCCTGCATCTTGCGAAAGCGGAAATCCTTGATGTGCAGCTTGGCGATGCGCTTGCCGACGGTGCGGATCCAATCCTGCGGGTATCCTGTCAGCACCACGTTGCCCACATCGAAATACGACCGCAGCCATGGGCTCTGGAAGTCGTCGATGTACTGGCTGTATTCGAGCGGGCTTAGCAGGAACTTATTCCAGACTTCCTCCACCGCGATGATCACCTGCAACTCCTCGGCCAGGGGAAGTAGTTTGCGGATCTGTTGCTGCGAGCGCGTCCAGGCATCCCGGTAACTGGTCTGGGCATTGACCACCGCGGGCACCAACAGCACGGTCTCCGCGCCCCAGAAGTGGGCGTTCCGTAAGCTGGTTTCCATGCCCTTGATGCTCTCCGCCACCACCGCCGGGTCCGCGGATGACAGCGGATACTTCCAATGCGCCATGTTCATCACCGAATGGATGACCAGGCCCGCGGCCTCCGCGGCCTTCTTGATCTCCTCCGCGGTGCGCTCGTCCGGCGTGGTGGGGCACTCCGTCGCCTGAAAGCCCGTATCGACCGCCAGCTTGCAGCGTTCAGCGATGCGCAACGATTTGGGCAGCATTTCGAACAGCACCGCTTTGCGGATCGGCAGGCGCGCCCCGGCGGCCAGCGCGGGCAGCGCGGCGGTGGCCACAAACTCTCTCCGGGTCATGCGAATGTCACTCCGATCCGGGCGGCTACTTTCTGTATGTAGCTCCTGCCCTCATCATATTCGGCGGCTGTTTTCAAGTGCTCCAGCATCAAAGGCGCATCCACCGGCAGCCGCGATAATTCTTTGAGATAAGCGCCGTAATCGATCTCGCCTCGGCCCGGGATTACTTCCTGGAAGTGTACGTTCAGTTCCACGATCCAGGCCAGATCCTTGGCATGGCAGGAAACGATCCAGGGACCCAGCTTGCGGAAACAATCGGCGATCACGGCGCGGTTGTTATAGAAGCGTTCGGGCGAGTTGATGACGTTGCACACGTCCAGGTGCACGCCGAACGCCGGCCGGTCCACCGCCTTGATCAGCTTCAAATAGGTATCCGGACCGTCGGGAATCGACCATCCCATTGCCTCGATGGTGAATCGTGTGCGCTTCGGTTGGATCGCGTCGATGATATGCCGGCAGTTGTCGACCGTGGCGTCGAAGAATTCCTGCGATAGATTCTTCGGGTTCGGACCGTACCAGACCGTAGGGTTGTAAGAGCCGGCGATATCCACGCAGCAGCGCGCCCCCACGGCTTCGGCGAGGGCCATATGCTCGACTACGTAGCGCAGGTTGGCGCGGCGCTTTTCGCCATCCGGATCGAGCATGTTGACCCAGGCTCCCACTTCGGCGATCACCACGTTTTCGGCGGCGAAAGCCTTCTCGATGGCGCGCACCCGGACGGTGTCATCCGCCTTGGCTTGCGGGCAATAGGCCGCGCTATAACCCAGGCGGCGATGCTCGCGCGCCAGTTCCGCCGGATCGTCGCTTTTTAGGAAAATCGGGCCGCCCAACCGAACCGCGCGTCCGGCAGCCTGCAGCGATCCGGCCCATGCCGCTGCGCCTGCCGCAGCCAGAAACGACCGGCGAGTATTGTGCATGCCCCGATTCTAACCGGAAAAGCGCGGAGGCGGTGGCCCTGCTTTTACTGTGCAGGCAAGGTCAATCCCGGCGGACTTAGCGTGGTTCCAATGGCCAGCCGGATTTCCGGGTTGGGAGGCAGCACGGCCGGCAACTGCACGTTGACCTGATACAATCCCGCATATCCGGGTGCCACGCCGGCGTAGAGGACCAGCGTGGGATCGATGGGCGCCCCATTCAGCCAGACACCGAACTGGTTCATCTGGCTAAGCCACTGCGCCGCCGCGGGCAGGACGCCATCTTCCAGTTCCGGATTGGTGTTGCCGAGGCCGGTGGCCCACAGCGTGACGATCTCCCCGGCGGCGGCCGGCGAGTTGCTTGTTACCACGGAGCCATCCTGATGCGTAGCCACCACAATGCTATCCGGCATTTCGAACATGGCCGGCGCGACCTCCTGCAACGTGACCGTAACGATAGGACCGCGCATGCCCTGCCGGTCCACCCAGAACTGGAACGTGCCGGCCAGTAGCGAGCTGGGGACCAACAGGTTGATTTGCGAAGGAGAGACGTAGTAGAGATACGCCGGCCAACCTTCGAAGTACACTTCGACGTTATCGAGCGTGGTGGGCATGACACCGCCCGAGACATCGCTCGGCTGCAAAGCCAGCGTATCCCAAGAAAGATTGGCGCCAAAGACGGAAATGATGGTGTTGGGCGCGAGGCCGGTCGTGAAGCTGGCGCCATTCACGATACCGGCCGTGGTGTAGTTCGGCGCATTGGAGCCTTGCGCGCGCAGGCAGGCGGCCAGCGCCAAGGCGAGGAGGACAGGTTTCACGGCATCCAAATAGTGGGCGTTGGGCGGCGGTATTCTCCAAAGCGCAGGGGCGTCGCTACTACGGGGCGCTGGTCACGGTCAATAAGGTAGTGCCACACAGCGTCCCCGCGCAAGCGCTGATGGTAGTAGTACCGCCGGCTACTCCGTAGGCCGCGCCCGAGTTGGTCGCGTCGCTAGTGATGGTCGCCACCGTGGGATTCGCCGAACTCCACACCACCGACGAAAGTTGTTGCGTGCTGCTATCGCTAAAAGTCCCGGTCGCGATGAATTGCACACTGGAACCCAGGGACAGCGATGGCGTGCTCGGGGTGAGCGCGATCGATACCAGGCTGGATGGCGCCAGCGTCAGGGGCGCATAGATTTCCGCTGCCGCGAGCACCGAACTACTCGCGTTATCGTGACCGCCGGCGATGAGCACGTTGCCATTCGGCAGCAGTGTAGCCGACTCCAGGTCACCCGGTGTTACAAGGGGCGCGCCGGCGGCGAAGGCGCCGCTGGATGGAGCGTAGACTTCGGAGGCGGCGGAATTATAGACGCTTCCCGCGATCAGCACGCTGCCATTCGTCAGCCCGGTGGCAGTGCCGAGCCAGCAACTCTCCGCCAGGCTGCCCGTTGTGGCAAACGTGCCGGTGGCCGGATTGAACAGTTCCGCGCTGGCCAGCGGACCGGTGGTCGCGTAGTTGTAGCCGTTCGCGATGAGCACCAGGCCGGTGTTCAGCATCGTGGCCGTGGCTCCCGATCGCGCCGTGTTCAGATTGCCCGTGGTCGGAGTGAAAATTCCCGTGGCCGGATTGTACAGCTCGGCGGTATTCATAGCGCCGCTGGTATTGGCGCCGCCGGCGATCAGTACCATGCCGTTTGGCAGCAGCGTGGCTGTAGCATCGAAGCGCGCGTCGTTTAAGGGGCCGGTTACCGTAAAGTTGTCCATCGCTGGGTTGTAAAGCTCCGCGCTGGCCAGGACGGTGCTGCCGCCGTAGCCGCCCGCGATCAGCACTTCCCCATTCGGCAGGATCGTCGCCGTATGTTCGTACCGCGCCGTATTCAGATTGCCTGTGGCCGCAAACGCCGCCGTGGTTGGATTGAATAATTCCGCGGAGGCTAACTCGCCGTCGCCGCCCGAACCGCCCGCGATCAGCACCAGGCCGCTATTGAGCAGCGTGCCCGTGTGACCTTCGCGTGCCACTACCAGGTTACCCGTGTAGGCGAAGGCCCCGGTCACCGGGTTATATAATTCCGCGCTGGCCAATTCGCCCAGTGCCCCCGTAGGCCCAGGTACGGGGCCGATGCCTCCGGCTACCAGCACCAGACCGCTGGTCAGGAGGTTCGCGCTGTGATAGTAGCGCGCGGTATTCAGGTTCCCGGTTGCCGAGAACGGATCTTCCACGGTTACCGCCGCCGATCCGACGATGCTGCCGGAGGTGGCGGTTACGGTGATGCTGCCTGCTGCGGCGCCCGTTAGAACGCCGCTGGTGCTCACGGTAGCAAATCCCGTTGGCGAAGTCGCCCAGGTGGCGGTATTCGTCAGGTTCTGCGTCGTGTTATTGCTATACGTCCCGGTTGCCGTGAGTTGTTCGACGGCGCCCACCAGGATGGTTGAGGGATTCGGTGTGACCGCGATGGAAAGCAACGCTGCGGCTGTCCCGTTTCCCGCCAGGCTGACTTTCTGAGGAGAATTTGAGGCCGTATCCTCAAACGTGAGCGTGCCCGACTGCCCGCCCGTGACCGTGGGCGTGAACGTAAGGCCCACGGTGCAGGTCGCCCCGCCCAGAACCACGGAACCGCTGGACCCGCAAGTATTGCTGGCGATGGCGAAATCTCCGGTGACCGCGATACTGCTGAATGTCACGGAAGCCGTTTGGTTATTGGTGAGCGTCACGGTTTGGGGCGCGCTGGTCTCGTCTAAAGGCAGCTTGCCGAAGCTCAAGGTGGCCGGCGAGACACTGACGGGCGCGATGCCGCTGCCCGTGAGCTTAGCGGTTTGCGGACTGTTCGTCGCGCTGTCCGTCACCGTCAGGGTTCCGGTCAGAGTGCCGGCCGCGGTAGGGGTGAAGGTGATCAGAATCGTGCAGGTCGCCCCTTTGGCCAGGGTCTTCGGACTGAGCGGGCATGTCCCGCCACTCTGTGCGAATGCTCCCGTGACGGCGATCTTGGTGATGGTCAGAGTGGCTGTTGTGACGTTTTCCAGCTTCGCGGTCATCGCGCTACTGGTGGTTCCTTCGAGCTGCGCGGGGAAGGAGAGCGTTGCGGGCGTGAGCGTTACGGAAGTGACGGCTTGAATGGGAACGGCCAATGCCGGCGTCAGAACGAAAAACAGGAAAAAGCGGCGCGCAATTCTGTCGTCAAGCATGTTCACCCCACAGACCGTGTCTCGTTCAGTATATGGTCTGTGGGGTGTGGGTAGCAATTAGAGACGGGGCGCGGGGTTGCGTTTTGGTACTATGACCGCGCCCCAATCGCGAACAGGGGGTCTACCGATGGCCGCCGCCGTGCGAACCGCCGCCACCACCGTGGGAGCCGCCGCTCGAATGCGAACCGCCCCCGCTGGAGTGCGCCCCACCGCCGCTTGAATGCGAGCCGCCGCCGCTGGAGCGTGGGGCCGAGTAGCTACGCGGCGCACTGTAACTGCGGGAACTCCCGTTGCCGTAGCTGCGCGCTGCCCCGTAATTGCCGCCGTAGCTACGCCCTGCCCCATAATTGCCGGAGCTGTAACTGCGCGGAGCCGCATAGCTGGAGCCGCGATAGCTGGAAGCCGCGCTTCCACGATAAGCGTTGCCGCTATAAGCCGATCCCGAGCGGACTCCGTTGGCCGCGGCGGAACCGTTGAAATGGTTCCAACTGCTGCCGCCCGCCGGAGCTCTGAAATTCGAGCCATTTACCGTGCGGCTGGCCATTGAGGCAGCCCCGTACCGCGCTGTCAGCCCCCGATTGGAGTAACCCACACCCAGCCGATGCGCGGCATTGTGCGCCCACATGGTATTGGCCCCAAAGCCACGGCCGCCATAAAAGCCACCGAAGCCGTAATGCGAGAAGAAAAGTGGCCGGTTAAAGAGGAAGCCGCCAAACCAGTTGCAGCCCCAACCCCATCCACCCCAGTAAAGACCCGGGAAAAGCCCGCCAATGTAGATTCCCGGTCCATAGCCGAAGCCGTAACCCCAACCATCCCAAACCGGATAGGCGCCCCATGCCGGCGGGCCCCACACGTATTCGGGATTGTAGTATGGCACGTAAACCACGTCCGGGTTGGCCGGTTCGATGTCGATTGCCTGCTGGCCATTGTTGGCCTGCATGGTGACGGTTTGTTGCGCGTTCGAGCTCAGCTTGCCATTAGCCTGCGCCCGTGCCCGCATTCTCTGCACGGCGGCCATCACGTCCCCCTGTTGCGCCAGGAAGGCGTTGCCAAGATCCGTAGTCCAGCGAATATCCGAGCTGAGCCGCGCTACGACATCCGGAAAAGCCGCCAGCGCCTGCACGCTGGGATCCCAATTCTGCTGCCGGGCGGCGTCCATCAATTGTTGCCCTTGGAGATTCCGATGCTCCTGCAGCCATTGCGAGACTTCCGTAATTTCCAGCGGATAGGTGGATGCGGCCAGAATCTGGCCCAGCAAAGGATCCGGATATAGGGCGATAGGCGCGACCAGCGTGTCCAACTGATCCGGAGCCAGCGGTTGTGCCGCCACTCGATCCGGCGGCGCCGGCTGTTGCGCCAACAACACAACTCCCGTCAGCACGACTGCGGCGCTTTGCCATAGCGTCCGGCTGAAGATTGTTCGAACTCTGTTGCTCGTCATGTTTCCACCTCGGGCGGGATACACCCACTTATTCTGATGCATGCCGCCACATTCCGGTTCTGCAAGCCGTGGCCCAATTACTAACCTACACATTTAAAGTCACTTATCGAATCAGCGAAGAGACGCCGCCATGGCTGAAAAGCACCGCTCAGGTCGAAGGCAGCCAGAATCGTATAGCAAGCTGAACCGGACCCGGCCTCACCGCTGCTCCGCGCCTACCTCAGCGTACACCTCGAGCACCTCCCGCGCCGTGCGCTCCCAACTGTAACGCGCCGCCTGCTTTCGGCCCTTGGCGATCAATTCTTCCCGGAGTTCTTCATCGAGCAGCGCCTCCTGTATCCCGCGGGCGATATCGAAGACGTTTTCCGGATTCACCAGAAGCGCCGCATCGCCCACCACTTCCGGCAGGGAACTGACGTTCGAGGCCACCACCGGCGTGCCGGTGGCCATGGCTTCGAGCGGCGGTAAGCCGAAGCCTTCGTAAAGGGAGGGAAAAACGAACAGAGCGGCGCTTTCGAAGAAAATCCGCAGCGCGTCGAAAGGCACGAAGCCGAGGAAGCGCACGGCCTTCTCCACACGCGATTGGATCACCGCGCGGCGCACTGAGGGATATCGCGAGATTTCGTCGCCGATGATAAGCAGGTGCAATTCGCGATAGACCGGGTGTCGCGACAGCTTCTCGCGTACTACCGCGAAAGCTTCCACCAGCCGCGGAATATTCTTCTGCGGGCGGATATTGCCGGCATAAAGCAGGAACGGATAGGCGATCTGGTAGCGCTCCAGAATGCTGGCCCTCCCAGCTTGCGCCGGACGGAAAAACTCCGGATTGGGAGCGTTGTACACCAGCCGGATGCGGCCTTCGGGAATTTCCAGGGCATCCCGCACGTCACGCCGGGTGGCTTCGGAAACCGCCATGATTCGTGCCGCCCGAAGCAATCCCCGCCGCAGCAGAAAACGGCGCGCGCCCATATGCGGTCCGGAACGGGTCTCAAACAGCAGACTCGCCATATCGTGGATGGTCACCACGTAGGGCCGCGGCATAGGGAGCGGCACACGGTTCAATGGGATGTGTACCAGGCTGGGCCGTAGCTTACGCACAAACAACGGAAAAGAAAGGTGATTCACAAAGCCCGCGTCAGCTTTTCGATAAGCCACGGGTCTGAAATTGGGGGGCAGGCCGGAAAATACGCGCCGGTCGTCCGGCAGGGTGATCAGCGTATATTCGTTGGCGGAGTCTAGCGCCGCGAGGGCATCGAGCAATGCCCGGATATACGTGCCGATGCCGAAATCCCGCACGCGGCGGGCGTCCATCACGATGTGCAATGGCATGCTTCAGGTCGCCGCGGCGTAATCGAATCCACGGGCGCCATCAGGCCCGCGCGAAGGCCGGCTGGCGTTTCCACTCGTACAGGGGGAATCGCTCGGTGAGCGCTTCTACCTTTCGCCGGACGGTGGCGATCACATCTTCCGACGATATGTTGTGCAGAACATCCGCGATCAAACCCGCCACGTCGCGCATTTCGTCTTCGTGGAACCCGCGAGTGGTGACCGCTGGGCTACCCAAACGGATTCCGCTGGGATTGAGCGGCGGGTTCACGTCGAACGGGATGGCATTCTTATTCACGGTAATACGAGCCGTGTCCAGCGCCGCTTCGGCCTCTTTGCCGCGGACTCCCTTGGAGAACACGTCCACCAGCATCAGGTGCGTGTCCGTGCCCCCCGAGACGATGTGGAAGCCGGCTTCCATCAGTCCGGCCGCCAGCGCCTGGGCGTTGGCAACCACCTGCCGTTGATAGGCGGCGTAGCCCGGCTCCATGGCTTCCTTGAAGCACACAGCCTTGGCGGCTATAATGTGCACCAGCGGCCCGCCCTGCATGCCGGGGAAAACAGTTTTATCGATCGCCGCGGCGAATTTTTCCTTGCACAAAATCAGACCGCCGCGCGGTCCCCGTAGCGTCTTATGCGTAGTGGAGGTGACGATGTCGGCATACTCGCACGGGTTGGGATGCAGGCCCGCCGCCACCAGTCCGGAAATGTGCGCCATGTCCACCACGAAAAGGGCTCCCACGGAGTCGGCGATCTGGCGGAAACGCGCAAACTCCAGAATGCGCGGATAGGCGCTGGCGCCCGCCAGCACCATTTTGGGTTTGTGTTCCTCCGCCAGGCGCGCTAATTCGTCATAATCTATGCGTTCGTCGCTCTGCCGCACACCATAGGGAACGATGTGATAAGTCTTGCCCGAAAAGTTCAGTTTGTGGCCGTGCGTCAGGTGGCCGCCGTGCGCCAGGTTCATGCCCAGGATGGTGTCCCCCGGCTGCAGGACGGCGCTGTAAGCCGCCTGGTTGGCCTGCGAGCCGGAATGCGGCTGTACGTTGGCATGTTCCGCGCCGAATAGCTTCTTGGCCCGCTCACGCGCTAGGTTTTCCACGATGTCGGCGAACTCACAGCCACCGTAATAACGTTTGCCAGGATAACCTTCGGCGTACTTGTTCGTGAAGACGCTGCCGGCGGCTTCCATCACCGCCTCGGAGGTGAAGTTCTCGCTGGCAATTAATTCCAATTGGGAGTGCTGGCGTTCGGCTTCCTGCAAGATGGCTCGATAAAGATCCGGATCCACTGCGGCGAGAGGGCGCGAAAGTCGTTCCGATTCAGGCGTTGTCTTCATAGCGGGGTAACTCGATTTTAACACCCTCGTTTCCCAAGGCTGCACCCACCACTTGCCCAAATCCGCCCGGCGCGGCTATACTGTCATTTCTGACCGGTACCGTGCATATGACGGTGAGAGACGAATTCGACCCCTTGGCTCCGCAACGGGAAGCCGCTTTCTTCTACGGACTTTTCCTGCGCGGCCATCCGATCGATGCCCTACGCCAGGATATCGACATCCCCCGCACTCTGCTCGAAAAGTGGATGAAAGCGCACGACTTTGAGGCGCCCTTCCGGCAGGACCTCAAACGGGTTTACACCTATCGCAAACAGGTCCTGGCCATCTTCGACGGCTTGGTGCTGAATGAACAGAACCGCGACCGCGTGCAATAAGTAGGTTCTAGCCCGCGAGGCGCTTGATCCCGCCAGCTAATTCGCGGCTAAATGCCTCGAAAAGTTTCCTTTGTTCCCGGTCCCGCCGCGCCTGATCTTCGGGATGCCATTGTACCCCTAACGCGAAACGCCGGTCCTCACGCTCCAGAGCCTCGATCACGCCATCCGGAACCGATCGCGCCGTCACGCGCAAGCCATCCCCTATCCGCGCCACGGCTTGATGATGCCGGGAATTGACCATGTGCGCGCCGTCGCCCAGGATAGCGGCCAGACGGCTCCCGGCCAGCATATCGATCGCATGCACTGCTTCGGCCGGGTCCCGGTCCCTAACCACGTGGACCAGGGAATTATCCAGATGCTGGATCAGAGTGCCGCCGTGGTAAACGTTGAACAATTGCAACCCCCGGCAAATCGCCAGGATCGGCAGATCCCGCTCCAGTGCCTGCGCGAGCAGGGCCGACTCCAAGGCATCCCGCTCCGTGTCCGCGGGTTCGTCCTCCGGTTGCGGCGTTCCGCCATAGAGCGCCGGGTGGAGATCCGTTCCCCCGCTAAGCACCAGTCCGCTCAATCCCTCCAAGCTCCCGGCATGCTCGGGTGAGAGCAGCACGGGCTCGACGCCGGCATCGCGCAGAGCGTCGGCGTACGGCTCGGCCTTTTGGGGCTCGCGATAGGTCAGCGCGGCGCGGCGGATCATGGCGATGCCCGGCGCCTCCGCGCGTCGTTGTCCAACCGCGCCTTCAGCGGGAGCAGCAGGCGCAAGGTGATCAGATTGAACAGGCTTAGGATAATGGCGATTTCCAGACGCGAGGAAGCCACTGCCACCCCCACCACACCGGTATTCCAGATACTGGCCGCCGTGGCGGTGCCGTGCACGTTTCCCTTGCTGCGCATAATGGCGCCACCGCCGATGAAGCCGATACCCGTGGTCAAACCTTGAATGACCCGCGAGCGCGCCGAGGGATCGCCCCCGGAAATGGCATCCGCCACCAGCACATAGCCGCAACTGGCCATCGCCACCAGCGGAAAAGTGCGCACGCCCACGCTATGTTCCTCCCGCTCGCGTTCCCAGCCAATCGGCAAAGCCAACAGGTATGCCACGCTGATCTTCCAGGCGAGTGCCCCGCCCAACTGCCAATCCAACATGGAACTTAACCAATGCATTGGGCTAAGGATAACAACTTGACACATATTTTGGTGCGAAATAGACCTCGCTGCAACTATAATTGTCTTCAGGTGCAACCACACATAGAACAACCTGATTCAATAGTTTGCAGGGAGAAAGCAAAGATTCTTCTTTATATCTGGAAACATTCAGTGTAAATTATGTTTTATGGAGAGGTCTCCAAGCTCGTCGTTCTTGAAGAGCCTGGCGCTGGCGTTAGGCGATGGACTCTTGTTCAGCGTGGCGGTGAAACTGGCGCATGGACCCTCCAGATCGCGGGAGGATGAAATGACGGACCTTGGTCCCCTGGCGGAAAGGCTCAGAAAAGTGGAAGAGAATAATAACCACCTACCAACGATAGACAGAGACGGTATGACGAAGTTCAGCGAAGGCTTGGACGGGCGTGTGCTCGAGAAGGTGATTGTGGCCCTGGAAGCCCGCCTCACCGAACACGTGGGTCAAGTGGACCGGCGTCTGGCCGAGATCGACGCGCAAGTCGCGTTGGACCTCAAAGCCGTGGATACGCACACGGCCGCTCAGTCTACCGCTGTCGAAAAAGCCATTCAGCAAATCGAGGCGCAGGTGCGGGACTACGTTTCCGCCGCGCAGCTATCCAGTTCCGAGCAGATCGCGGGCGTCGATCAAAAGCTCTCCGCCTTGCAGGAGGCCCTGCCGGCGAAGTTCCGCGAGATTATCGAGGCGGTGCGCCAATCCATGGAAGCGCGCGTGGCTCTCGAATTGACCGAGGTGGAAAGCCGGGTCAAGGCCGGAGTGGTAGCCCCCGAGAGGCTGGGCGAGTTGGAGACCCGCCTGCGCGGCGAAGTCGAAGCTTTGGCCGGCAGACTTTCCGGCGAAATGCGCGGACTGGCGGAACACCAGCAGAATCAAACCGCGCCTCTGCACCAGGCTCTCCAGCAGCTCGAAACCAAACTAACTACCCTGCGCGAGGAACTGCCGCCTAAAATCCGGCAGATCGTGGAGGCGGTGGAAGCCTCCATGGACGCGCGCATCTCCGCAGGGGACCGGGAAGTCACCGGCCGTGTCTCCGCCATGGAGCAAGCACTGGCGGCGTTGCGCGATGAATTGCCCCACGCCGGCGCCTTTCGCCAGGTTATCGATGAAGATCTGCGGCGCCACGCCGAGCAGGTAGGCGCGCTCGATCAGAAGCTCACGGTGCTACAGGAAGAGCTTCCCCCGAAAATTAAGGCGATCGTGGACGCCGTGCGGGAATCCCTGGATGCGCGCATGGCCGTCGAGCTCAAAAACGTCGAAGAGCATCACGCCGCGCAGATTCGCGAGACCGAAGCCCGCGTCGGGGCCGCCCAGCAACAGAACCTGGCCAACCTGCAATCGGGACTGGCCGCCGTCGGCGAGCGCCTCGATTCCGGTGACCGCCGCTTGGCCGAGCACTTTGCCGCCGTGGAGCAGCAGACCGCGCAGGTCACCGCGGGCGTAACCGCGGAACTCGGAGCAATCGAAAACCGTCACCGCTCCCAACTCGAGCAGCTCGAAACCCGGCTGGCCGCTGAGATTCACTCGCTCGAAGCGCGCGTCACGGACCGCTCACCCGATCTGGACAAAGCCCTGCAGTATGCCTCACTCCTCGAAGCCCGCGTACAGGCTCTCGAACAGAAGCTGCAGCATACCGCCGAAGAGGCTGCCGGAATCGCCGTGGAGCGGGTCTGGCGGATTCTGGAAGCCCGCCTGCAAGAGCGCTCCGCACAGCCGGCTCCGGCTGCCATGCCGCTCGAGAGCATAACCGGCCTGCGGCAGAAGTCCACCAGCGCTGAAAAGAACGTGCTGGATCTGATTGCCGGTATTGGGCAATTATTCGAAAAGCCGGGATCCAAAGCCGGGATCGAGACACCGCCGCCAGCCGAGGTGGAGCGTGAGGCCGCGCCTGAACACCACGAGCCTAAGCCCGTCTTGGTCCCGGAGGCCGCCTCCATGGCAGTTCCGGCCGTACATCCTGAACCCGAAACGATCGCCGCGGCCGAGCCCGGCCCAGCTCCGGAGATCCACCTCGCGCCGGAGCCGGAACCGGCGGTTGCCGTTTCCGAATCCGTACATGCCCCGGTCGCCGTCATGCCGCCGCCTGCCGCTCACGACGAACCCGAGCCCGAGTTCGAACCAGTCCCGGTCGCAGCCGCCACGGAATCCGCCGAGCACAATGGCATCGGGTCCGAAGATAAGCCGCCGGTGATCCTGTTCAAGCCCAAGGAGGCTGGCCGCAAGTGGCGCATCCCGTTCGTTTCGTCATTCCTGATGCTGGCGATGGCTTTCGCCTGGCTGCAGTTCATGTAAGCTGGGTGGTTGTCCCGGAGTTTGATGAATATCGCCGGCGTCCGCTCGTTTCTGCTGTCCTATCGGTTTGCCGACCCGGTGCGGCTGCCCTTCCACGGCGGTGAACGAACCATATTGAAGCGCGATGCCATGCTCATCCGCGTGGAATCGGAAAACGGCCTGGTTGGCTACGCCCCGGGGCCGGGCAGCCAAAGCACCCAAAACATCATCGAAACTACCGTGCGTCCGTTCCTGGAAGGGCGCACTCTAGTCGATCCGGACGCGTTGCGCATCCAATTCATGGAATGGCCGGGCGTGGATGCCGCCGCTGCCAGAGCCTACTGCGCCGTGGAAGTCGCCCTCTACGACCTGTGCGCCAAGGCCCGCGGTGTGCCGCTATCGGAAGTCCTCGGCGGCCGGGTGCGGGGAGCCATCCGGCTGTACGGCAGCGCCGGGATGTACATGTCCCCGGAGCGCTATGCCGCCGAGGCGGCAGCCATCGCGGATCTGGGTTTTCGCGCCTACAAGATGCGTCCTGGAGGCGGGCCTGACCAGGATGTGGAAACCGTGCGCCAGATGCGCAGAGCGGTGGGCGCCGATTTCGATCTGATGGTGGACGCGCATACCTGGTGGCGCATGGGCGACCGCAGCTATTCGTTCGCCACGGTGGAACAACTCGCCCGCGAAATGGCGGACTATGATGTGGCTTGGCTCGAAGAGCCGCTGCCGCCGGACGATCACGATGCCTATCTGCTTCTGAAAGAAAAGGATTACCTGCCGTTGGCCAGCGGCGAACATGAACCCAGCGAGGAGCGTTACCAGGATCTGATCCTCCGGCAGGCGGTCGACTACGTGCAAATGGACGTATGCTGCCAGGGAGGCTTCGCCATGGGCCGGCGCCTGCTCGCGGACATCGCCCGCGGCGGCCTGGGATTTGCGTTTCACAGTTGGGGCACCGCGCTCGAGGTGGTGGCCGCCGCCCATCTGGGAATCTGTTGGCCCGAGACCGTAGTCGAATGGCTCGAATATCCATGCTATGCCGCGGCCGCGCGCCAGGGAATGTATCCCTTCCCGCTGGCGGACGAGATCCTGAAGGAACCGCTCGAAATCCAAAATGGCGATTTGATTGTGCCCCGCGCGCCGGGCCTGGGAGTCACCGTGGATGAATCGGTAATCGACCGTTACCCCTGGATTCCAGGACCATGGTCCTATTTCCGCACGGACTCGCCAGCCGTAACCCGGGCCGTAACCGCCGACCACTCCGTCCAGTGGGAGCGCGACCCCGCTTGACGAACCGTCAGTTCCGCTACTACGACCTGCTGGTCCACATCTTCGTTGTAATTCTCCTGATCTCCAATCTCGTCGGTCAGAAGATCACGGCCGTCGGACCATTCCGCATCAGCGGTGCGTTGCTGCTCTTTCCTATCACCTATATTTTTGGCGATGTCTTTACGGAGGTATATGGCTATGGCGCTTCCCGCCGCGCCATCTGGATCGGCTTCTTCGCGTCGGCTTTGCTGGCGGTCATGGGACTGTTCTGCGTGGCATTGCCGCCGGCGCCTGGCTGGGACGGGCAGGCGGCCTTCGCCAGGGTCTTCAACTTCGTGCCGCGCCTGATCCTCGCCAGCCTGGTGGCGTTCTGGTGCGGCGAGTTTGCCAACTCCTTTGTGCTGGCCAAGATGAAGCTGTTGACCCAGGGACGTTACCTCTGGACGCGAACCGTCGGCTCCACGGTTGCCGGGCAAGCCGTGGACACCTTCGTAGTCACGGTGCTCGCTTTCGGCGGCAGCTTGAGCGTCGCCACGATCGCCAACCTGGTGATGTCGGGGTATTTGGCCAAGGTGCTGTACGAAGTGGCCGCCACGCCCATGACCTACGCGATTGTGAATTTCCTGAAGCGGCGGGAGGGCGTGGACACGTTCGATACCAAGACCAACTTCAATCCGTTCCGGCATTGACTGGCTGTGGCGCCAGGATCTTTACCTTACCAACGGGTTCCGAACGGTCACGCCTGCCATCCGCGTGAAATCGCGGTCGGCCGACCACAACTCGCGGACGCCGTGCTCGCGGCAGATGGCCGCCACGCGTGCATCATGTACGGCTCCGCCCGTTAATTTGCCGGCGGCGAGCAACTTGCGAAGCTCGTCCCAATGCCCCTGGATCTCGCCGAGGAGCAGCAAAGACGGCGATTCCATCCAGATTTCGACCTGCCGCAGGGCGTCCGTGACCGGTGTCGGCGGGCGGTAGATCCGCGGATGAGTTGTGATTGCCAGAAATTCGTGAATGCAAGGCCATGGCACTCCCCAAGGCTCCTGGGCCTCAGCCAGTCCGGCCACGCACCGGTTAGCGGCTTCGTGCCACTCGGAGTCGCGCCGGTGGGCGTATACCAGGATGTTCGTGTCCACCGCGATCATTCGCCGCGCCCGCGATAGATCGCTTCGCGCACGGCGGGCCAGCCGCCAGTCTCGCGCAGACCTTCACCGCCGAACGAGCCGTCGCGTAATTTGAACTTCGCCCGCGTCTTACGGTCCCGTTGAATCACGACGCGCAGACCGTCTTCGACAATCTGCCGGAACGGTACCCCTCTCGACTGGGCGCAGGCTTTGGCCTCCGCGAACAACGAGTCCGGAATCTCCAAAGTGGTTTTCACGAACCCATACTACCATACCGTTTAGTATGGCAGTATGGGTAGGTGGCTTACTAAGCCTGCACAATGCCCTGCCGCACGGCGTACCGCACCAGGCTTGCCGTCTCGTGCACCCCCAGCTTCTCCATAATGCGGCTGCGGTGCGAATCGGCTGTCTTGTAGCTGATCTGCAGCAAGCTGGCGACTTCCTTGGTGGATTTTCCATCGGCCACCAGCGCCAACACCTGCACTTCGCGCGAGGTCAGCGGCGCTACCGCCGTGCTCCGTCCCGGCGCGGCAATCTCGATACAGGCGCCGGTATAGCCGGTAAATTCGCCGTTCCCACTGAACTGCGCGCGGCCGGTGTCCCGCACCCAGCGATATTGCCCGTCGGCGCGCAGCAGCCGGTAATCCATCTCGAACGGTTGGCGGGCTGCAAACGAACGCCGGTAAATACTCAGGCAACGCTCGCGATCGTCGGGATGTACCCCGTCAACCCAGCCGTTGCCGACTTCCTGATCCATGGTGCGGCCCCGGTACTCCAGCCACGGGCGGCTGAAGTATGTACAAAGGCCGTCAGTTCCCGCGGACCAGAGCATAAAGGGTGCTTGATCCACCAGTTGTCGGAACCGATCTTCTTCTCTGGCGGGAGGCTGTGACGTTACCTGAATCGGCTGCATCTTAATGAAATATTAATGCATTCGCGAAGGTGTCGTAAATAATGGCAGTACTATTCCTTACCGGAGTTATCTAAACGAAGCCGGTGCATCGCCGTGAAAGCCGTCCTCCCGAACGATATAATCGCAATTGGCCCCGTTCGCCTGATTCATGCTGCGATTGTTGGATGCGGTTGAATTTCGCAACCCTACCCGCGCGCGCGAAGATATCGCGCGGCTGGGCGGCGGCATTCCGGAGCGCATCATGGTCCGGATTCAAGCGTTATTGGCCTCCGTTCCGGATCCCGACGAGGGGCTGCATTTCCTGGAGCGGTTGCGCCAGGAATCCCCGGCCGCCTTTAATCGCATCACCAGTTCTACGGCCGCTTTGCGCGCTCTGATTGCTGTTTTTTCTTACAGCCGCTTCCTTTCCGAAGCCGTCTTGCGGCGGCCGGAATGGCTGTTGCAGGCATCCGGCGGGGACGATCTCCATCGGGTCTTGTCGTCCGAGGAATACGCCGAATATCTGACCCAATTCCAGGCGGCGGAGAGCCACGCTGTGCCTGTGGCCGTTACGCTGGCGCGGTTTCGCCGGCGCCAGCTATTGCGTATTTTACTGCGCGACGTGTTGGATCTGGCAGCTTTGCCCGATATCACCGGCGAGCTCTCCAACCTGGCCGATGCCATTCTGGATTTCGCTTACCGGCAGATCCGCGAACAATTGGTGGCCCGCCACGGCGAACCTTCCAGCGACGGACCGGACGGCCAGCGGCGGCCGTGCGGCTTTGCGGTCATTGCGCTCGGTAAATTAGGGGGCCAGGAGCTGAATTACAGCTCGGATGTGGATCTGATGTTCGTCTATTCCGGCAACGGAGAGACCACCGGTCCCGATTCCATTACCAACAAAGAATTCTTTAAGAAGGTTGCCAACCAGTACACCGAACTGCTTTCCACTTACACCGCTGACGGCTCCTGCTACCGAGTGGATCTCAGGTTGCGCCCGGACGGCCGTCTCGGCGAAGTCTGCATCTCGCTCGCCGGCGCGAAGCGCTACTACACGGAGCGGGCCCGTGATTGGGAAAAGCAGATGCTCATCAAGGCGCGGGCCTGCGCTGGAGATCTGGCGTTGGGCCGCGAACTGCTGGAGTTTGTGGAGCCCCTGATCTATTCGAGCACGTTGGACTTCCGGGCCGTGGAGGCCGTCTCCGAGGCTCGCGAGCGCATCAGCGAGAAACTGGCCGCCAAACGCCCGCACGGAGGCCTGGATATCAAGCTCGCCCCTGGCGGTATCCGCGATATCGAGTTTCTGGTGCAGTGTCTGCAACGTCTGCATGGCGGCCGCGAGATGTGGGTGCGCCATGGCGGCACGCTTTTCGCGCTTTCCCGGGTGCACGATAAGAATCTGCTTTCCGCCGGCGAATATGGGCGCCTGTCTTCCGCCTATCAATTTTTGCGCCAGGTCGAGCATCGGCTGCAATTCTACGACGACCGGCAGACGCATACCCTGCCCGTTAACGCCGAGGAGCTCGAGGTGCTCGCGCGCAAAATGCCCGGCGATCCCGGCGATCCCGTCTCCGCCGAGTCGCTCCAGATCTGCTTGGATCAGCACCTCGGCCATGTGCGCGAAATGTACAATCGCGTGATCCAGGCTCGCAAGCCGATGTACTATACCCTGGCGGATGGCGACGTCGACGATCGCTGGCAGTCGATGGATTTAGATGCTCCCGCAGTGCAGGGCGGCCTGGCGCGTTATATGGAAGAACGCGCGCCGCGACTCGCCGCCACCCTGGCCCGGCTGAAGGTGAATCGCGGACGGGAACGCATGCAGCATTTTCTCGATCAAATGTCGGCGAACCCGGAATGGCTGGCGCGCCTCGATACGCAGCCCGTGCTGGTGGAACTGGTGGTGGATCTGTTCGAGCATAGCCAGTATTTCGGCGACCAGCTTCTGGGGCATCCGGAAATGCTGGAAGATCTGAATCCGGCGGCCGCGCCGCCGGAAGATCCCATCGCGGATACCGCCGCCCTCCGGGTCTTTTTCCGCCGGCACATGCTCCGCATTCAAAGCGACAGCCTGGCGCGTCCCGCGCCCATCTTTGAAACGCTGGAGCGCACCTCGGAACTGGCGGACACCGTGATCGCGGCTGCCTACCGCATTGCGCTCGCGGATGCGCCCCCTCCGGCAACTCCCGGATATACCCCCGCGCAGCAGATGATGGCGATTGCGCTCGGCCGTCTCGGCATGCGCGAATTTGATCTGGCATCGGATGCCGACCTGATCTTCGTCATCCCGGACGAGGACGCCCGAGAAGAGGTCTTCTGGACCGCCGTCGCCGAGCGCATGATCAACGTAATCGGTGCTTACACCGGCGACGGCGTCATGTTTACCGTCGATACGCGGCTTCGCCCCAACGGCCGCGAGGGCGCCCTGGTGCAGCCGGAAGCCGCCTATCGCGAATACTTTGCCCGGCATGCCGAAGCGTGGGAAGGCATCGCCTATATGAAGTCGCGAGCCGTGGCGGGCAACCTGGAGCGCGCCACCGAGTTCCTGCATCGGCTGCAGGAGGTGGACTGGCGCCGCTACGGCCAGAGCGGGCGCTCGCGCACGGAACTGGCGCAGATGCGCGCGCGCCTCGAAAAAGAACAAGGCGCGCGCAATCCGTTGAAAGCCGCCAGTGGCGGATATTACGATATCGATTTCGCCCTGATGTATCTGCGCTTGAAGGGCGCCGGCATTTTCTATAAGGTCCTGAATACTCCGGCGCGTATCGATGTAATCGAACAGATGGGCCACCTGGAGCGCGACGATGCCGACTTTTTACGGGACGCCGCAGTGTTTTACCGTGCGATTGACCATGGCTTGCGCGTTTCCAGCGGTTACGCGGGAGGCAAACTGCCTGCGTCGCCCTCGCAGTCCGAGACTTTGGCGGAACTGGTGCGCCGCTGGACCCCCGCGCAACTCCACGATCAGCGATTGGACCGCAAACTGGGAGAGATCCGCCAAAAGACGCGCGAGCTTTTCAACCGCATGTTCGGCGCCTGATCCGTCGTTTGGGGTAACGCAGGCGCTGCCATGACCCGCCCACGCGTCAGCCGTATCCTCCGCCTGCTGGCCGCGCAGGCCATCATCGTCCTGATCGTCGAATCTTACCGGTCGTTCCCCGTCAACCAGACCACCGTAGCGCTCTCGTTGCTGCTGGCCATACTCGGCATTTCAGCCGGCTTCGGGCTCCTGGAGGCCACCATCGCCTCCTTTGTGGCGATGCTCGGGTTCAACTACTACTTCCTCCCGCCGATCGGCACGTTTGAAATCGACGACCCGCAAAACTGGGTCGCGCTGATCGCGTTCCTGATCACCGCCGTGATGGCCAGCCAGCTTTCCGCGCACGCCAAGCGCCGTGCGCGCGAGGCGGAAGCCCGCCGGCGCGAAGTCGAAGGCCTGTACGCCTTAAGCCAAAGCCTGCTCTTGAGCGGCAGCGCGCGTACCGCCAGTCAGGACCTGGTGGCGCGCGTCGTGAAAATCTTGGGTGTTAACACCGCCGCGTTTTACGCCAAACCCACGCTGGAGACTTTCCGTTGGGGCGTCGAGGATCCGCGCATCTCGGGCGATCAACTGCAGATTGACCGGGACGAGCCTTTTATCGACGCCGCCAACAGCCTGGCCATCATTCCGGTGCGGCTCGGTGGACAAGCGCTGGGCTATCTGGGCCTCTCGGGAAATCTGCCCACCGCGGCGGTGCGCAACGCGGTAGCCTACCTGGTGGCCATCGGCATCGAGCGGGCCCGCGCGCTGGAAGAGGCCAGCCACGCCGAGGCGGCGCGGCAGAGCGAAGTGCTGAAAAGCGCTCTATTGGACGCGCTGGCGCATGATTTCCGGACGCCCCTCACCTCCATCAAAGCCGCCGTCACCAGTATGCTGGGGCAGCCCCGCGCGGAGGCCGACCGCGAATTGATGACCATCATCAATGAAGAAGCCGACCGCCTGAACCGCCTGGTGGCCGAGGTGCTGGAGTTGGTTCGCATCGAGGCCGGCAAGCTGCATCTGGAAAAGAAGCCGCACAATGTCAGCGACATCATTCACTCCGTGCTCGAGGAGATGGATGCCTGGCTCCAAGGCCGCCCGGTGGAAGTGCGGCTGCCGAGCGCCCTGCCGGATACGGCGGTCGATTTCGACTTCATCCAACAGGTGCTGAAGCAACTCATCGACAATGCCCTGAAATACTCCCCGCCGGGTTCGCCACTGACCATCTCCGCGCGCGCCGGCGAAGGCCGCGTAGTAGTGAGCGTGGCGGATCGCGGCAGCGGGATCGACGAACAGGAGCAATTGCTCGTTTTCGACAGGTTCTTCCGCGCCCGCGAACATCGCTTCCACGTGCCCGGCACCGGCATGGGTTTGGCCATCGCGAAAGGCATCGTGGAGGCGCACGGCGGCAAGATCTGGGTGACCAGCGAGCCGGGTCAGGGATCCGTCTTCAGTTTCTCCTTGCCCGTGTATCGTGGTGAAATGGTGTCGTGAGTGCCGGAAAGATTCTCGTAGTGGATGACGACCCGCAGATTCGCCGCGTGATGCGCGCGACCCTGGTAGGTCACAAATACGAAGTGACCGAGGCCCGCAATGGCGAAGACGCGCTAGCGCGCTTCTCGGCCGAGTTGCCAGACCTGGTTCTGCTCGATATGAACATGCCGGGTCTCAATGGCCTGGAAACCTGCCGGTATTTGCGATCGGGTTCCGAAGTCCCCATCGTGATTCTCTCCGTTCGCAATAGCGAAAAGGACAAAGTGGCGGCCCTTGACGCCGGCGCCGACGATTACATCACCAAGCCTTTCGGCATGGAGGAACTCCTGGCCCGCATCCGCGCAGCGCTGCGCCGGGCCCCCACTTCACCGGAAACGGGTCCGCATTCCATCCTCACTCCGGACCTGCAAATCGATTTTGACACCCGCCGCATCGTCGTCAAGGGCAAGGAGACGCGTCTGACCCCTAAAGAATTCGATCTGTTGCGCTACCTGGTTTCGCAGGCAGGTAAGCCCGTTTCGCATCGCGAATTGCTGCAGGCGGTCTGGGGTCCGGATTACGGCGATGAACCGGAACATCTGCGCGTCTTTATTAACCAATTGCGCAAGAAGATCGAGCCCAATCCGGGCAATCCGAAGTACATACTGACCGAGCCGTGGGTGGGCTACCGCTTCGCGGCCAACCCTGCAAACGGCCCCACCTAACCGTGAGGGCGCCTGAGCCGAATCGCTCCAGCCGCGTTGTTGCCGTTCATCCTGTGGTCGACTTTTTGGACCGTTGTACTGGTGGTGGTCCTTCAGTGCGTCCGCAAATTCTTTCGACTATGCCGGGACGTCGAAGAGATCAAGAATCTTCTGACGCGGCGCGGATCTGTCGAAAAGGATGGCGCAGAAGAGGGAAGGCTGGAGCCCTAGCCGCTACCGAAGGATGAGGCATCTTCCGGAACAAGCATGTCCCCGCCGGCGCCGGGATTCATTGCTTCTCTTCGGACGCCGCCTCGGCTTCGACGGCTGCCGCGGGGCCGGCGGCCTGAGCCTCCGCCAGCACACGCTGCGCCTCCGCCAGATTTTCCCGCGGAACCCGCACCTCGAAGGCCAGCACTGGAATTGTGCTGGGGCCAACCATCACGGAAGGAATGCCGCTGGCCTCCATAATGCCATGGATCGCCATGGCTTCCATTTCCCCATCATGGTTCGATGAACTGAACAGCGTCACCGTATCCAGCTCGTGCGATGCGTCCGGAGACTGGTCCTCGGTTTCTGGCTCCATGCTTCCAGCATAACGCAGCCGGGTAGCCTACATCGGCTCATCCGCGGACGGACCGTAGATCGATGGCACCGGCACATCATTCAACCGCAGATAAACGGTCAGTTGCGCCCGGTGGTGGATGCAATGGTTCATCACAAACCCGCGGATACAGGCTATGCGCGGCATGCTGAAAAGGGTTTGTCCGCCTGCCAGAAGCGACCAGGGCGCCGCGAATTGCTGGTCCGTGCCGGCGGCCAGCGCCGCGCGCGCCGCAACCACGTTCTTATCGAACTTCGCCAGCAGCTCCGCGGTCGTCGCCAGCGGCTCCTCTTTGTACGGCGGCGCTCCCGGGGGCGCTACGTCAAACGAGTCCTTTTCCATGGTGTCCGCCGTCCAGCCCGTCATGTTGACGATATGCGTGGCCAGTGCCCCCATGGCGAATGACTTCGGGTGCGGCTGCCAGCCGAATTTGTCCTCCGGGCAGCGCTCCAGGACCTTCCGCGTGTTGGCCATTTCGTGATCGAACTCCTGTAAAAGGGCTTCGCTGATCATTTGGGTAATACCTCCATCGGTCAGTTTCGCCTTTTATTCGCTATCTGTCAAGCTGAGAGTTGTAAATTGTCAACTTCCGCCGAAACGAGGATGGCTCGGTTTATTCAATACGCCAGCACCCGCTCCATTTCGGCCACCAGGTCCTCGACTTGCGGCAGGATCGCGTTTTCCACCTGCGGCTGATAGGCTACCCAGGTGTCCAGGGCGGCGACGCGGCGGACGGGGGCGTCCAGGCGATCGAATAACTCGTCGGCGATGCGGGCGGCGATCTCGGCGGCATAGCCGAATGACAGAGTATCTTCGTGCGCGATCACCACGCGGTTGGTCTTCTCGACCGAAGTGCGGATCGCCGGCCAGTCGAACGGCGCGAGGGAACGTAGGTCGATCACTTCGATGCTGATGTCCGGATTCTTGCGCTCGACCAGCATGGCGGCCTGCTGGGATTTCTGCACCAGAGCGCCGTAGGTAATCACCGAAAGGTCGCGGCCGGGCTTGACGATGTGGGCGCAGCCGAAGGGGATTGTGAAATCCTCGCCGGGATGGGGCGAACGGTTGTACGGCTCGCGATAGAGTCGCTTGTGTTCCAGGAACATCACCGGATCGTCGCAGCGTATGGCGGTGCGCAGCAGTCCGCAGGCATCCAGCGCATTCGACGGCATGACTACGCGCAGGCCGGGCAGATGCGTGAACGCGACTTCGCCGCACTGGCTGTGATAAATTGCGCCACCGTTCAGATAGCCGCCGATGGGGACGCGCAGGACGAAGGGACAGGCGAAGGCGCCGTTGGAGCGCCAGCGCATGGTGGCCATTTCGTCGCGGATCTGCATCATGGCGGGCCAGATGTAATCGAAGAACTGGATTTCGGCGACGGGCTTCAAGCCGCGCAGGGCCATGCCAATGGCGCGCCCCACGATGGCGGCTTCAGCGAGCGGGGTGTTGAAGGCGCGCTCGGCGCCGAACTCGCTCTGCAATCCGTGGGTGACTTTGAAGACGCCGCCTTTGCCCTTCACCTCAGCCAGATTCGCGGCGCGGCTGCAATCGGCCACATCTTCGCCGAAGGCCACCACGCGCGGGTCGCGGCGCATTTCCTCATGCAGAGTGGCGTTCAGCAGATCGACCATGGTCTTAGGCTCGCCGTGGAAACGGGGCGGCGCGCTGAACTCCTCGGCGGTGGGATCGATTTTGTCCGAATACAGGCGCCGCAGGGCCGAATCGCGGGGGGCCGGCTCGGCGTGGAGCGCATCCTGCGCGGCGTCGTGAACTTCGCGATCCACCTCCAGCTCAATGCGGCGCAGCGCGTTCTGATCGAGAATGCCTTCTGCGAGAAGGAACTTGGGGAAGCCGGTGAGCGGGTCGCGCTGCTGTTCCGTCTGGCGTTCGGCGGCGGTCTTGTACAGGCGCTCATCATCGGAAAGCGAATGCGAATACGGCCGGACTACGTGGGCATGCACCAGGGCCGGTCCTTGCCCGGCGCGGCAGTAGGCCGCGGCGGATTGCAAGGCTGCGTAGGAGGCCAGGAAATCGCAGCCATCCACCTCCTGCCGGTAGAGCGATGGAAAGCCGGAGACGAGCGCGGAAATATTGGATCCGGCGGTCTGGCATTCGACGGGAACGGAGATGGCGTAGCCGTTGTCCTCGATCAAATATAGGAGCGGCAGGCGGTTCAGGCAGGCGGCGTTGAGCGATTCCCAGAATTCGCCTTCGCTGGTGGCGCCCTCGCCGCTGGCCACCAGGGTGACAGCATCGCCTTCCGGCGACAGGCGGCGATTGGCGTCGGCGCATCCGACGGCATGCAGGAACTGGGTTCCGGTGCAAGAGGATGACGAAACAATATTGAAGCGTGAATCTCCCCAGTGGGAGGGCATCTGGCGGCCGCCGGACGCCGGATCGTCCGCCGCGCCTACCGATTGCAGCAGCATCTCGTATGGCGACACACCCAGCGTGAGCGAAAGCGCGCGATCCCGATAGTAGGGAAAGATCCAGTCATGCCCGGAGCGCAGGCACATGCCGGCGGCCACTTGCACGGCTTCGTGACCGGCGCCGCTGATCTGGAAGAAGATGCGGTTCTGGCGTTTTAGGACGATTTCGCGGTCGTCTAAACGGCGGGCCGTCTGCATGATGCGAAAAGCGTGGATGAGTTGATCGGGGTCCAGGCCGTGCCATTTGTCAATGGCCGGCGCAACGGTGGTGACGGTGGCCAAACGGAATCCTCCCCTACCTGTCAGTGTAACGGAGCTTGCACTAATGGAACAGCACTTACGTCGGAATTTTGGCGCACACTTGCGGTGCGCATCACGACCACCAAGGCGGCCAGATAGAGCAGGCCGCCGGCCAGCAGTGTCTGCACGAGCCCCGTATAAATGGCGCAGACCAGCGCCGCGACGGAGCCCAAGACGCTGGCGGCGGCATTGAGGGACCAAGCCCAACGCACCGACGGTCTGTGCCATTCCTCCAGGCGTTTCAAGCCGGCCGGGAATGGCATTCCCATCACGAATCCGGCGGGGGCGATGAGCAGCGCCGTAATGACGCATTTCAACGGGAGGGGCAATCCCACGCCGGCCGCGAGCAGAGGCGTGACAACCGCGGCGAGCAGGGCTACCAGCAGAGCTACCAAGCCGAGGACCCGATAGAGCCGGCGATCGTGCTTCCCTATAAAGCGCCGGCTGGCATAGCTGCCCAGGCCGCTCGAAACCAGCATGGAAAAGATGACCACGGTGAGTGCGTAAGTGGGATGACCGAGGAACAGCACGAACTTCTGGATGAGGGCCACTTCGATGAGAATGTAGCCCGCGCCGATACAGAGGAAATAAAAAAGAAACGTGAGAACGCCTTTCTGACGCGGCAGGCGCGCGCCCAGCACCATGGGCGGCAGGGCCAGGATGATGGCGGTGGCGAGCAGGCTGATGGCCAGCAGGGCATAGAGTAGCGGCACAGCTTTGTTGATCTTGTAATCCGCCGAGCGGCGCGGCGCGCTGGACAGAAACGCCAGAATATCGCGCGGCTGCACGGTATAGAAGAAGAAGGGCTGGTTGTCGGTGACGGGCGAGATGTCGTATTGGTAGTTGCGCTGGTAACCAGTGGGGTCGGCGCTGCGCAGCAGATCGCTGAACTGGCCGGGGATGCGCTCGTCGGGAAGATAGATGGGCTGCATGCTGGAGGCGGCCATGGCGGCTCGGGCACGGTCCAGATCGGCGGGGGAGAACGGCCGACGGGCGATGAGCACGGTATCTTGCGCGCCCCAGCCCACAGTCGAGCCTTCGCGCCCCACGATGATGTGCCGCCATGGTTGGGGCTCGCCAAGCTGGTTCAGCGCCGCCATAGCGAGCGACACCAGGCGGAGGGATTCGCGCGGCGGATCCAGGCCCCAGCGGGTGAAGGCGGCCATGCCGTCGTCGGTAACGTGCAGGAGGTAATCCCGCAGGGCGTCGGTGGTGTAGAGATTGTTTTCCGAAAGGGCGAAGGCGCCGGCGGCGGTGGACGCCCAGGTGTCCACCAGGGTGGCCTGGAGCACCTGGTATTTCTGCGAACTGCGGCGCACGAAACTGCGGCCGTCTTCGACGAAGATATGCACGTCCGGACGGAGATAGATGCCGCGGCTCTGGGCCACGAAGCGGTCGCGCATGACCGTATTGGCGATGATGGGATTGATCTCGACACCCGTGATGTCGTGACTGCCGGAGGCCAGCGCGCGAGCCACATCCCAGCCGCCGCCTGGTCCGATGATCAAGGCTTTGGCGCCGGGGCGCACGGCGTAGGGTAGGGCGGGACCCTGTTCCAGGAGCTCGTGGCGTTCACGCGGCGTCAGGTGTTCGAAATCGAAGCTGGCGATGCCGGTAGAGGCGTCAGCGTCGATGAAGATTGAGTAGTTACGGACGGCGATGCGCGAGAAGCTGTTCCACTGGACGAATTCTTCTTTTTTAAGCTTCTGGCCCTTGGCATAGCGGATGGCGATAATGTCGTTGGCGCTATTGTAAAAAGCGAAGGCAAACAGGGCCAGGGCCAGGGCCACGGCCGTTGCGCGCAGGCGGCGGGATCCGGCCATGTTGTGCCAGATGGCGCCGGCCGCGGCGAAAAAGACCGCCACGAAGAACACCGTGCTGATGCCGCCGAAGTTATTGAGGAAGGGAACCAGCAGGAGGCATCCGGCGGAGGCGCCCACAAGGTCGAAGAAATAGACGCGGTCGATGCGTTCCACGGTCTCGGAGATGGCTAGGGAGACGATCGCACCGGAAATGAAGAAAGGCAGCGAAGTCGCGAAATAGACGGCTGTCAGGCCCCATGCTCCGGGCTCTTCTTTCTGGGAGACGACTACGGCCAGTGCCACAACGACCAGCAGGCCGTTGGCCATGCTGAGGTAGCCGAGCTTCTTGAAGAGGGGCATCCGCCAGCCGGCCACGACGTACGAGAAAACACCGCCGACACCCATGCCGAATAACGCGATCGAGATGGCCAGGAAGGCGAAGTGATAGTAGAAAACGACGGAGAAGAGTCGGGTGAGAGACAGTTCCAGCAGCAGGGTAGCCAGCGTCGTCAGCGCCACCCCTAGATAAAGGTGCGGCCAAGGGATGGGGGTTCGGGAAGCAGACGGCAAGAGACTATTCTAAGCCGGTTTGCCGTCGGTTGCTTGGAGCCAATCGGGGCTGTCGTCAGGCCTTGCGATTGACGAAGTGGCGATACGCTTTGTAGCCGAAGAAGAAGGCCAGCGCGCCTGCGGCCGCGCCTACGCCGATCGCGAGGCTGGCGGATATGCCCGTCACATTTCCGGTCGCGGCGGCCAATTCCAGCACGCCCACAGTGGCGCCGCCGTAGCCGCCAACGCCCGCTCCGACACTGGTCACTGCGGCCGTTTCGATCTTCTCTTTGTCGCCGGTTTCCATGGTGTTTCTCGCTGAGCCATCCCGAAAACCTCATTGTACGACGGGGCGTCGAGATCTGACCCAAGAACTTCGCGCGGGCGGCGGCATCGGGAGAAGGCCTTAGTACTAATTCCCTGGATCCCACGAAATGCGTCCCCCGCCCTGCGGCCGGTGGCTTGATGCGCCTGGATTACGCGCATCGGCACATCGTAATCTACGATAGCGCCGCCCAGTCTTTCAGGACTATTCCGTATACGCCGCTCGAAGAGCGCCGGGATGTTGGAAAGAATCCCGGACTTCCAGCCATCGACCGGGTGAACCGAACCAACACAATCTACGCCGCGGCTGAGCACGGGCTCCTTAAATTCGCAGCTTCTGACGACCTTCCGGCTTTGCCTGCCAGCACTTGGCGGACGGGAGATGTCGTGCGCTACTACAACTAGGACCGCGCGCAGGTGCTGCGGCTGATGAACGTGACCAAGACGGACCTCCAAGAGCAGCTAGGCGCCACCCAGCCGCGGCGGAATATCTAGCCAATTAGTTCTAGCAGTAACTGGCCAAACGTATCCCCTGGCGATCATAAATCCGTTTTTAGCGACATCGCAAAAGCCATAAGACGGCCCATGTGAAAAACCCGGGGCCAACGGACGTATATATCAATCGCCGGGCCCGTTAGCGAGAAATCGATGGCGGCGTCCGAGGGGCAGTATCAGTCACGCTGGCATAAATGCAATGATGTACACTTGAATACTCGGTGGGAAAAGGAGGCGCCCCATGTATCAGGTTCTGCTCACCCATTTGCGAGGTTTTCGGGCCGGTCAGACACAGAAGATCGAAGCAGGTCCTGACACGGTAATTACGTTGGGCAGAGACCCGGATTCCTCGACGGTGAGTTTCGATCCCGATCACGATGACCTGGCGAGCCGGCGGCACGCCAAGATTGTCTGGGATAACGCCAGCCCCTCCGGTTTTTCCATAGAAGATGTCGCCAGTTCGAACGGAACGTTTGTTGACGGCCGGCGGATTTCAGGCCGCACCTTTCTGCAATCGGGCCAAGTCATGGAGTTCGGACGCAAAGGAGAAGAGCAGGGTCCCGCGGTCCGTTTTGAAGTCGATTCCCCGGGCGGTGGACGGCGGCCTCCGGCGCCCACCAAAATGGAGCCGGTAGGCGCTTGGGCATCCTCCGCCAGTCCGGCCCGTAAACCCTCGATGGTACGTTCCGAAGACCAGCGACCCTCCGGCGCGGGCCCCGGCAAGGCGCCGTTGGCAGTAGTGGCAGTCGTGATTCTGGCACTGATTGGCGGCGGATTTTTAGCTTGGCATCATAAGAAGCAAGTCAAAACGGCTACTGCTGCTCCCGGCGACTTGGTGGGACTGAATAAGGATGCGCTCGCCGTAGTGGAAGTCGTATGGAAGTTATACGATCCGGTAACGGGGCGCCAGGCATATCACTGGCACATAAAGAATCCATATCAGGCGTCCGGATTGAACGGGTTTTTCCGGGGGCTCGATCGGGTGCCGGTATTCGTGAAACTGACAGATGGATCCATTGAGCCGGTGATCATGCTCAGCGACGAACGCGACACCAACCTGGCCATGGGCGGCAGCCAGACCGGCACTGGATTTGTGGCCCATCGCGCGGGCTTTATCCTTACCGCGCGGAGTTTGGCCGCTCCTGGACGCGAGAACTATGTCTGGCCGGCGGTCTCCACGCCGGCGCTGCTGGTCGAACTGGGCCGGCCGGACTACACGGTCCTGCAGGCTCCGCCCCGCTGGATACCCTCACACGCGCGCTTCATCCTCACCAAACCTCTCTCGCTCGAAGCCTTATCGCAGTCGAAGGTGCAGGGGCGCTCCAGTGCGCTCGAAACGCGTCTGGACCGGCTGACGGTGGCCTTTTCCGGCAGCCCGCAAAGGATCGCGGCCACGGTTGCCGAGGTCTCGGATAAAGCGCCGATCGCGCTGCTGAAGGTGAGCCAGGTAACGGCTTTGCAGGAATGTCCCCTGCGGCAGGATGAAACAGATGTGGCCACGGGCGAGCAGGTCCGGATTCTCACCTGGGGTGGGCAAGGCGGGCCGGGCGCGAACGCCCAGCCTGTAACCGCCATCACTCTGAATGTCGCCGCTCCGCCGAACAGCGAAGCGGAGGTGGCGGCGCAGTGTAAGGAGTGCATTTGGCTATCTGACGGCGCTTCCTCGGCCGGCAATATCGGCGCGCCTATATACGACGCCAAGGGGCGCGTCGCCGCGATCTTTCAAACCACCCAGGTATCCGGGCAGTTCGTGGCTTTCGCCACGCCGATCCGAATTGGCATAGGCATGATGGGGGAGGCGCACTAGACACTGGTATGGGAATGGCGGCTTCCAATCTGAAGAAATGGTTCACGTCCCATGCGGCCGCCGCGCCCGCGGCGCCCACATTCGAGCTGTATTTTGCATTCGCCTCCGACCCGGGCTGCCACCGCACGGCCAATGAGGACTCCGTCTGTTGTTTGCAGCCTCGAGAGACGCCCAAGGGCCTGTTGGCCGCCGTGGCGGACGGCATGGGCGGACACGTGGCGGGCGCCGAGGCCAGCAGCATGGCCATTCGGATCTTAAGCGAAAAGTACTTCGCCGATTCCGCGCCGCCGCAGGCTGCCTTGACGCGCGCCTTTCATGCGGCCAATGCCGCGATTTATAAGCAGTCCCGCGATCCGGGCCGCCGCGGCATGGGCACCACCTGCACGGCCCTGGCCATTTTGGGCGGCCAGGCTTATTGCGCGCACGTGGGTGACTCCCGCCTGTATTTGGTCCGGGATGGGGAGATTCATCAACTCACCGAGGATCATTCGAAGGCCATGGAATTGGCACGCCAGGGCGTGATTACGCCGGAGGAAGCCCGGCGGCACCCGGAGCGGAACATTATTTTCCGGGCCTTCGGCCGGGATCCCGATTTGGCCGTAGCCGCCTGGACCGACCCACTGGCGCTGCGCGCCGGCGACTGCTTCGTTCTAAGCAGCGACGGGTTGCACGATCTGGTCTCCGACGCCGCCATCCGGGAGGCCGTGGTGCGTTGCAATCCGCGCCAGGCCTGCGACGATCTGGTCGGCCAGGCCCGCGCCGCCGGAGGCTTCGACAATATTACAGTAATTGTTGGACAGGTGCGGCCGCCGGTCGAAGGCGCGTCGCCGATGCCCGGCGGGATGGCTACATAAGGATGAATTTATGAGCGATCGCGTGATCACAGGAAGATATACGATTCTGCACCAGATCGATGCGGGCGGGATGGGCTCGGTCTTCAAGGCCGACGATGCCAAACTGGGCCGCATGGTGGCAGTGAAGAAGATGAATCCGCAACTCGCGGGCGATCCCGAGGCGATGGCTCGCTTCGAGCAGGAGGCCAAAGTTCTGGCCAAGCTGGCCAACGGCAACGTGGCCGCCGTCTATGATTACGGCGCCGATCAGGGCGAGCCATTCCTGGTCATGGAATACGTTGAGGGTGTCGACCTGCATGCGTTGATCGAGAAGCAGGGAGTGCTCCCCATCGAGGTTGCGGCGCCCTTGTTCTGCGGTATTTTGCGCGGCTTCGTGGCGGTGCATCACGCCGGCATCGTGCATCGGGATATCAAGCCGAAAAACGTAATCGTCTCCTGGACCGGCGAACCGAAGATTATCGATTTCGGAATTGCGCGCGTATCCGGCCGCTCCGGCTTGACTCAATTTGGACATACGCTGGGAACCCCGGCCTACATGTCGCCCGAGCAGATCATGGGTGAGGATCTGAAGCCGGTCAGCGATCTGTACTCCCTGACCGTGATGCTGTTCGAGATGCTCACGGGGAATCCGCCTTTTCGTGAAGGCGGGGCGGTTCCCGTGCAGAAAGCGCATTTGGAAGTTCCCGCGCCGTTTCTTTCCTCGAAAAAGAAGGGCCTGCCCGCAAAGCTCGATGCGATCGTCGCCAAGGGCCTGTCCAAGAAGCCCGACAAACGATATCAAAGCGCCGACGAATTTCTGCACGCGATCGAATCCGCGCTGCCTGGCGGAGTGTGTTCGGCGAAGCAGCCGGTGTTGGCTTGTCTGGAGAAGCTGAAGAAGCAGGGGAGCGTTTCTGATTCAGTCAACGTTCCGGGACCGACCATGTACGAGGGGGACGCCGGCGCCGGCACGCGCTACGTTCCCAGCGAAGAAGGGGAATCGAATGTAAGCCTGTGGCAGCGCTGGCGGTGGGTAATCGTGTCGGTGGCGGGCTTGCTGGTGTTGGTTGGCATCGGGTTGGCGGTTTTCCTGAGCACGCGTCCGCAGCCGGCGCCACGGAAGCCGGCCGCCAAGGCGCAACCCGCGCCGGTCACCATTCCGCAAGTCCCGCCGGGCCAGCCGCCTGCGGCTGCGGTGCAGACGAATCCGGCCGTGCAGACTCCGGTCGTGGGTTCCACCCCCGCCTCCCCTCCACCGGTAACACCAGTCGCGACCCCGACGGACGCCACTCAGCCTCCCGCGCAAACGGATCCAACCCAGACC
>JBEKYC010000039.1:0-63941 GCA_049511415.1 Bryobacteraceae bacterium
CGCAGAGTCCATGGCGGACACTGTTGCGGCTAGAGGCGGCTTTGCCCGCGGGACTGGTGGGGCCGGTGCTCTTTTTTGAGTTTTCGCGATTGGCATCGATTTTGGCTTGCGAGGACATGGTGATTCTGCTCCTTACAGCCCAGTGGAACTGGCGAGCGGGGACGGGAGGGGAACTGGAAGTTGGGAAGTGGTTGATAGGATGGGGAAAATTTTAGGAGCTGCGGACGTGATTCCGGTTGATGCGGCCGCGACACGAGCAGTAAGATTGAACGATGCAGCAGTCACGTGGGAAGGGCCGGCTGGCCGGGTTGGTGGTTGCGATCCTGTTTGGGGCGATCCTGGCTCGCGCGGCTGACGAGGTGCTTACCAACCAGATGGTCATCGAAATGACCAAGCTGCGTTTGAGCGATGCCAACATTATCGATCAGATCGAAAACAGCAAATGCAATTTCACGGTGACGGCGAGCGCTGTGATTGCGCTGCGGCAGCAAGGCGTGTCAAACGGGGTGATTGCCGCCATGACTGCCAAGATGCGGGGGAAGACGGGGGCGGCGCCGCGGAATGTTCCGCCGCCGAGTGCGCCCGAGCAAGGCCCCGCGCCGGCGGCATCGGAACTGAATGTAGGCCACCTACCGATGGGGCGATGGACAGTGCCCGACAGCATGGATGCGAGTTCGCGGCAGGCGCTTTTTCTCGATAGCCGGTTTCTCGTATCGGCGACTTGCAGCGCGAAGGGGCTGCGCTTGGAGTTTAGGTACCGGAAACGGGGCGGCTTCAGGATGAGCCAGGACAAGCCGGAGATGCTCAAGCTGTCGGACGGCAAGCCCTATGTGGCGGTGCCAGTGTCCATCGATGGGGAACAGCGAATCACGATGTTCGGCGCACCCGGGGCGCAAACGAACGAGGTGACAGTTACAGCCGCCGGGCAAGACGACGCGGAAGCGTTTAAGACGGCGTCGGGTATGGCCAAAGCGTTCGGCATGGATGCCGGCGCGGTTCTTTCGATCGCGGAGATTTACCGTGCCGGGCGCATCGTGATGCGGTTTCCGCTTGACAACGGTGAAGATGCGGACTGGACCTTCGAGCCGCACGATGCCATGTTTCGGAAGTTCGGGTCAGGTTGCAATGCGATTCTGCCGAGACTCGGCTTCGGCGCAGAGAATCGCGCGGGGGAGACGACTGCTCCGGATGCCAGTGCAGGCAATCCGATGGGGATGCTGGGGAATTTTCTGGATGCTGTAACAGGCAAGACGGACAAGCGGCCCGAAATGGGAGGCGGAGCGACGAGTTCGAGTTCGACCGTGACGCCGCCTGCGCCGGTAAGCGCCGCGCCGGTTCCGGCAGCGCCCGTCTTTCCGACGCAGATCCAAGCCAGCCAGGTTCCATTGCCGAGAATTGGGCAGTTGGTTTGTCCGGGCGTGGTGATGATGGCCGCGAAGGATCAGCCGGGGCATCCGTTCGCTACGGCAGCCGAGGCGAGGAGACACGACCGATTGGTGCAAGCGCCGCTGGCGATCATCAGTGTGTTTGCGAGCGGATCGGGCCGGTATCTCATAAAAGTAGACGGGGATGCCTACAGCTATTATCTAGGTGACGCGCGCGCGAGCGATTCCTGCAGCGGTGATGCACCGCGCGCGGCGGGATCGCCCGGCGGGCCGCAGGTGGGGCAATTCGTTTGTGCGGGAACGGTGATCGCGCCGGTTGGCAACCTGAACAAGGGACTCAGGGTGGGTGAGAAGATACGGATCGTGGAGTTAGGCCCGAACGGCCTGGGTGATTTCAAGCTGGCGGGCGACAACAAGATTTATGTAGTGGTGTCCGGCCGGGCGCCGCAGGATTCGTGCCGGCGTTGAACTGGTGAGCGTTCTAAGAAAGCAGGAGACTATTGCCTATTCCGGTTTTGAAACCTACGGTAACGCGTGACGAGCAGTTTGGCGGCGTTACTTATCATATCGAGGGGGAACTCGTTCCCGTGCTGCGGATCGAGCTGGGGAGTGTCCCGGTGTACTTCGAGCATCATATTCTGCTTTGGAAGGAGCCGCGGACGCAGATCGGCATCAAGGCGCTGAAGGGCGGATTCCGGCGGGTGATGGCGGGGATGCCCATTCTGCTGACGGAAGCGAGCGGTCCGGGGCAGATCGCTTTCAGCCGGGACGGGGCGGGGCATGTTTTCGGGATCCATTTGAACCGGGGCGAAGGCATCGAAATGCGGGAACACCAGTTCCTGGCGGCGACCGGCGGGGTGGAATACACGTTCACGCGGGTGAAGGGCATTTCCAATATGCTGATGGGCGGGACCGGGTTTTTCATCGATCATTTCAGCGCGCCAAATAGTGAAGGCATTGTGTGGGTACACGGATACGGGAACGTGTTCGAGGTGACGCTGGGAGCGGGCGAACAGATCGACGTGGAGCCGGGCGGGTGGATCTACAAAGACCGCGCGGTGCAGATGGACACGCAGTTTCAGAAGTTCGCGACGGGATTGTTTGCGAGCGCGGCGCAGATCGTGTGCAACCGGTTTACGGGGCCGGGGCGCGTGGGGATTCAGTCGATGTATCTACACATGCCCACGGCGGAGTAGGGGGCGGAATCCCCCGACGAACGCGGAAAGAGTTTACCGGTCCGGGACGAGTGGGATTCAGCCTATGTATGTTCGCAGGCGGACGGCGGCATAGGGGGCCGCAAGAATGGCACTTCTACAGTTTTGCATGCTGACGTGGTTTGCAACCGGATTATGTGTAGCGCTATCGGGGCAGGATTTGCCGGCGACGTGCGGGGACCAAACGGCGCAGTTTCCGGGCCCGGCGACGAAGATCGACAGCCAGTGCGGTCTGAACGGGATACCTAACGACGACGCGGACGGGTTGCAGAATGCCGCTAAGAACAATTTCTGTCCGCGGGCCGAAACGGTCAGCGTCACTTCTACGGTGATGAACGATCTGCAAGCGAAAGCCGCGCCTTTGGTACCGCTGGGCAGTCCGCCGGAATCGCGCGCGGGGCTGGCCGGGCTGGGGGAAGGCAAACTGGCGACTTTCGAAGGATATGTGATGATCTCGCGGCAGGAGTGCGCGGAGAGCGTCAACTGTGGGGCGAGCGTGCCCAACGAGGACGCGTTCCACGACGTGCACATCTCACTGCTGGACAGTCCCAAGAAGGCGAACACCAACGAATGCACCTCGTTCGTGGCGGAGATGATTCCGCACCATCGCCCGCCCACATGGAATTCGTGCAGCGTGAACGCGGTCGCGAAAAAGGGCTTGCGGGTACGCGTCACGGGGCAACTATTTTTCGACGGCAGCCATCAGGTGTGCGCGAACGGCAAGGCAGTGGGAAACAGTCCCAAGCGATCGTCTCTATGGGAAATCCATCCCATTTATAATTTTGAGGTTTGCGCGTCGGGCACTTGCGCGGGCGGCGGCTGGCAGAAGTTGGAGGATTGGAGCGGGGCGGTGTCCGCATGCCAGCCGGGCGCCTGCGAGGAGAAGGAACCGAGCGCGAAAAAGAAGTAGAGCACCAACTTCCGCCGGCCGGTGTTATGGGATTGTGAACGCGCGCGGCAAGGCACTCGCCGAAGTAAGCCAGGGGACCTGCCGTTCGATTTCGAGGTCTTCTTCCAGGCGCAGTACGCGCAGACAGCGCGAGCGATTGCGCGGGTAATTCGCTACCCGGGCCGCAGCGCTGGAACATGTGCGCACAGGCGGCGCGTTATCCGTTGGTAAGTGCGGAACGTTAACTACCGGGGCGGGTGGCGTGAATCCGGCGTACCTTCACCCGTACGTTTGGTATCGCCCGAGGGAACTCCCTCTGCGTAGAATTTCAGGCATGACAGTCTTCGCGCACGCGAGATTGCTCTGAGATCGCAATTTGCCTGAGGGAGGGGATGACGATGACGAATTTTCTGAACAACCTATGGAAGGACGATCAAGGCCAGGACCTGATCGAATATACATTGCTAATGGCTTTTGTGGCGCTTGGCTCCGCCGTACTGTTTGTCAGTGCCGGCACCAGCATCAGCTCGATCTGGAGCACCACCAACTTACAGTTGAGCACGGCGGCGTCCGTAGCCGGGAGCTAGGGGCGGGCTGAGGCCAGGCTCAAGCCTGCCGCAGGCTAAAAGCCTACCCCACTGTGGCGAGGTCAGTCGCCCTGCCCGAACAAGGCCAATACCTGCGCGTACAATTCTTCCACGCGCGCTTCCGAGCGGGCTTCGGCGGCCAGGCGCAAGAGCGGCTCGGTGTTGGATGCGCGCACGTGAATCCAGGCATCGGGCAGGATCAGTTTCAGGCCGTCGGAGCGGTCCGTTTCCACGCCGGGGAAGCTCTCTTCGAGCGCCTGCATCAGGGGGCCGAGACGGCCGTGCTCGTAGGCAACTTTGCCGAGCTTCCGGTAGAAGCGCGGCAGGCGCGCGGCCAAGACCGACATACTCTCGCCTGTCTCCGCCATGCGGTCGAGCAGGAAGGCCATGCCGGTGTAGCTGTCGCGGCAGAGATGCACGGCCGGGAAAATGATGCCGCCGTTGGACCCTTCGCCGCCAATGACGGCATGGACGGCCTGCATCATCTCGACGACGTTGGCTTCGCCGACCGGCGTGCGATAGACGCGGCGGCCATGCGCGGCGGCCACTGCATCGATCACGGACGAAGTCGTCAGGTTCACCACCACATCGCCGGGCAGGCGGCGGAGCGCGGCATCCACGGCCAGGGCGAGCACGTCGTCGTTATCCAGCACGCGGCCGGTTTCGTCGGCGACGGCCAGGCGGTCGCCATCGGGGTCTTGCGCGAATCCCACTTCGGCGCCGGATTGCCGCACGAGCGCGGAGAAGTCGCCGAGCGTATCGGGCCGCGGCTCGGCTACGCGCGGGAAGGGCTGAGTGGGATCGACGGAGATGGCATGCAGATCGCAGGCGAGCGTATCGCGCAGGAAGCCGGAGGTCATCAGCGATCCGGCGCCGTTGACCGCATCGAGCGCCACGCGGAAATGGCGGCTGCGGATGCGCTCCACGTCCACGTGACGCAGCACGCGCTCGATGTGCAATCGCGGCGGGGTAGCGTGATCGGCCGAGGCGCGGCGTATCTCGGCGTTGCCGGCGCGGCGGAATTCGCTCTGATGATACAGGTCCAGCAACTCACCGCGTTCGTAGCTGTTGAAAAACAGGCCTTCGGAGTTGAACAACTTCAGCGCGTTGTATTCGGGCGGATTGTGCGATGCGGTGATGGCGATGCCGCCGCGCGCGCGGGTGACGCCGACGTAAATCTGTATGGTGGGGGTGGGCAGGATGCCGACATCGACCACTTCGCAGCCCGATGCCAGCAGACCGCAGGCGACCGCATGATAGAGCATCTCGCCGCTGGAGCGCGTATCGCGCCCGACGACCACCCGACCCGCGCCGACATAAGTGCCGAAGGCTTGCGCGAAGGCGCAGGCGAGACCCGGCGTGAGAAAATCGCCGACTACGCCGCGGATGCCGGAGACGCCGATTTTCAGCAGATGTTCACGCGCCATCAGGCGAAGCTCCTGACTTCTTCCATGAGCGCTTCGAACAGATCGCGCGGCGGATCGCCGCGTTGTTCGCAGATGACGCGCACGATAGGCTCGGTCTGGCTGACGCGCACGTGGAACCAGCGGCCGGGCCAATCCACGCGCAGTCCGTCGAGCACGTTGAGGCGGCCATCGCCGTAGCGCTGGCGGAGATCCATCAACAGCGCCGGAATGCGCTGGGTCACCAGCGGCACCTGGCCTTTCAGGATGGAGTACTTGGGATAGCCGCGCAGCACCTGGCTGAGCGCGCGGCCGCTTTCGTGGAGCATCGAAAGCACGGCGAGCATGGAGGCGATGCCATCGTAGACAAAGCGGAATTGCGGCATCATCACGGCACCGGTGCCTTCCCCGGCCAGGGCGATCTGCTCGGCGCGATAGGTGGAGAGCGCATCGATGGCGGCCTGGCGGCCGACCGGCACGCGCACGACTTTGCCGCCGTGACGCGCGGCGACTTCTTCGAGCAGCGCCGTACTGGATATATTGGCGATGACCAGCTTGCCCGGTCCGCGCGGCAACAGATAATCGGCCAGCAGCGGCAAGACCATTTCTTCGGAGACGGGAGTGCCGTCTTCGGCGGCCAGGGCCACGCGGTCGGAATCCACATCGAAGAGAAAGCCGGCATCCGCGTGAAGTGGCTGCATCAGCGGCGCTAATTGCAGGGCGACGGCGTCGCGCGTGGTGGAAGGCTCGTGCGCGAAGCTGACGCCTTCGATTTTCTCGTTGATGAGGATGAAGCCGGTGCCGAAACGCTCGTTGGCGCGGCGCAGGATCAGCGAGGACGTGCCGTTGCAGCAATCCACCAGCACGCGAAAGTTCCGCAAGGCGTCGAAGTCGTAGTTGGCCGCCAGATCGTCGAGATAGCGGTCGATGGCGTGCAGTTCGGGAGTCAGGCGGCCGATGCGGGTCCAGTCAGTGAAAGCGAACTTCTTCAGATGGTAGATATCCAGCAGTTCGCCGGCTTCGGCGGTGGAGAGATAGATGCCGGCGCGGCCGAAAAATTTGAGCGCATTCCACTCGGCGCTGTTATGGCTGGCGCTGATGGAGACGCCGCCGGCGGCGTCGCGGCGGCGGATGGAGTGCTGGATGACGGGCGTAGGCGCGATGCCCAGATCGATGACATCGTGCCCACAGGCGAGCAATCCGGCGAGCAGGCCTTCGCGGATCATGACCCCGCTGGCGCGCGGATCGCGGCCGATGACTACCGCGCCGCCCGGCTCCAGAAAAGTGCCGAAGGCGGCGGCGAAATCCAGGACATGGGAAGCGGTGAGACCGGAGCCGACGACACCGCGCAGCCCGACGTGCGAAATGCGCAGCGATTTGGCGGCCAGTGGGATCATGGGACCAGCTTCAGCAGACCGAAGGCTTGCGGCACGTGGAAGCTGGCTTCGCCGGTGGGCTGCCAGGCGATGAATTTGCGGCCGGGGTCGCGGCCCTGGCAGCGATAGAGATTGATGCGCATCTGCAAGCCGGCGGCCGGCGGGCGGTCATCGATGGAAAGCAGCGGAATGCGCATTTCGGCGTACCAGATCTTGTGCGCCGCGTCGATACGGGCCTTCACGGTGAAGCCGGAGTTCCACAGCCAGCCGCCTTCCGGCAGCGGGTTCACACGATCGATATCCAGATCCACCCATTCGCCCCGCGGCGACACTTCGAATTCCTTATAGCGGGTGATGCGCTTGAAATCGCTGCCGACGAAGACTTCCGCAACGTCCCAGTTCCAAAGCTCGTTGGTTTCGGTGGTCTGCGACGGGTTGGGCTTTAGGTGCATTTCCCGATAGGGGCAAACGAACAGGAAGTAAATGTTGGCGTGCGTCCAGCGGGAGCGGATTTCGGTGCGGTGGCCGGGGACGGGCTCGCCGCGCGGGCCGTTTTCGGCGATCACCGCCGGTTCGTCTTTCCATTGCGGCGCGGCGGGATCGGCGGTCAGAGGAAAGTCAGCCGCGGCGTAGCGGCTGGCGATCGTGCCGGGCTCGCGCGCCCATAGCCCGCTGGCGGCGAGCAATAGTAAGAAGGCGGGTATCACCGCATGGTTTCCAGGTACTGGCCGGTGGTGGCGTCTACAAATACCGAGAAATTGCTGGTGCCCACGGACTCACCCCAGATCACGCGCCAACTTACATCGGGGAACTTATTGTTGGCTTCCAAGAGCAAGGTGATGGGCTTGCCGGGGTTCTTTTTTTCGTAATCGGCGGCCTTTTTCAAGGCGGTCTGGTAGGCTTGATCGGAATCGGTTTTTATGGCAGCCATGGGGAAGGGCTTGGCAGCGCCGTTTGCGGACCAGCTCTGGTCGCCGCCCGCGAACACGCCTTTGTGCAGGTTACCCTCGGATTCCACCACCGAGTAAGTGTAGCTGCGCGCGTGGCCCTGGCTGGCGGAAACGAAAATGGCTTGCCACGCGGCGGCTTTGCCGGGCGCGGCCTTCACTTCCGGCAGGAGGATGCTGGTGACTTTCAAGGGCTGAATATCCGCGGCCCAGCCGCGCGCGGCGATGTACATCTGCTGCAGTGCCTGCCGGCCCGTGACCGGCTCCGGCGGCTTTTCCTCCGCCTTCTTTTGCGGCGCGGGTGTTTCCGTAGAACATCCGGCCAGGAGCAGCATCAGGGTCGAGGCAGTAAACAACGTGAATGTTTTCATAGGTTCAACCTGCGAAGTCACATTCTAGCAGCCGGAAAGCGGAGGCGATGCGGGTACGCGATACAATCGGCTGGTGACGCCTTCACCCGGCACGGCCCTGGCGGGTTTCCTGCTCTCCGGGTTTCTGTTTGCGCTGCTGGGCGCGGTGCTGCCGGCTTGGGGATTCTATCGCGATCCTCCCCAGTTCACCGCGGTGGGAAGCTATTTCCTGACGCTGGCGGTGGGTGTGATTGCAGCGAATCAGGTGGCGGCGTCGATTCTGGCACGCAAGAATCCGCGTTTCCTGCTGGTGTTCGCCTGTTCGCTGGGCTGCGCAGGATTGCTGTTGCTGGCGCTGGTTACCGCTCCGGCCGGCTGGTTTTGGCGCATCCCCGGGTTGTGCGCGCTCGGCTTGGCGGTAGGGCTACTCAACGCCGGACTCTTCCAAGCCGTGGCGGCAAACTATCAGCGCGATCCGGCGCGTATGGCGGCGCTCGGCGGAGTCTACTACGGCTTGGGTTGTCTGGCCGTCACGCTGCTGGTGGCGGGAGCATTTTATGTGTATACCGTGCCCAGCATCTTGATCCTGATGGCGCTCGCGCCCGCCATTTTCGCGGGACTGTATGCGCGGATGCGCTGGCAACCCGCGGACGGCCTGCCACATACCGATTTGAGGACCGCGCTGCGGGACTTTCGCAGTCTGGGGGCCGTGCTGTTCGCGCTGCTGCTTTTCTTTCAATTCGGCAATGAGTGGTCGATCGCCGGCTGGCTGCCTTTATTCCTGGTGCGGCGCTTGGGTATCAGCCCTCCGGCTTCGTTGGGACTGCTGGCGCTCTTCTGGATGTCCCTGCTGGTGGGCCGTGTGGGCGCGGTCCTGATTATGCCCAAAGTGCGGCACAGCCGGCTGCTGGCGACGAGCGTATTGGCGGCGCTGTTCGGCTGTCTGCTACTGGCTCTCACCGACAACCAATTCGGCGCCGGTACCGCCGTGGTGCTGTTGGGCGGGGGTTTCGCCAGCATTTATCCACTGGTCGCCGAACGTATCGGCGGACGATTTCCTTACTATCATCCGGTATTCTTCAGCGGCATTTTTTCGTTCGCGCTGTTCGGCGGCTTGATTGCGCCCGCCACGCTGGGCTATGCCGCCGCGGCTTGGGGAATCCGGGTGGTGGTGGTGCTGCCATTGCTGGGCACATGCATGGTGGCGGTGCTGGTGGCGTCGATCTGGCTGGAATCACTGGTGACAGGCCACTGATGCCGCGCCGGTTGATGCTCCTGGTCTGGTTGGCGCTGCCCCTGCGCGCGGCCGGTCCGATGGCCCGTATCCGCGAATTTCTGGACTCTTCGCCAGTGGCGCAGAGCTCTTTCTGGGGTATTCGGATCGTGGACCTGGCTGAGCACCGGCTACTGTTCGAGCGCAATTCGAATCGGCTGTTTCTGCCCGCGTCCAACGCCAAGCTCTTCACCACGGCGCTGGCCTTGACACGTCTAGGAGCAGATTTTCGGTACCAGACACGCGTGGTGGCGCCGGCCGCGCCGGACGCGGACGGATGCGTGAGTGCGTTGCGACTGGTAGGTGACGGCGATCCCAATCTATCGGGCCGCACTTTTCCGTATCGGGTGGACGCCAAGCCCGGCGAACCGCTGGCGGCCATCGACGATTTGGCGGCTCAGGTGGCGGCGCACGGGGTTCGGTGCGTCACAGGCGATGTCATCGGCGACGATACCGCGTATGTCTGGGAACCGTACCCGGACGGCTGGGATGTGGGCGATCCGGTCTGGGATTACGGCGCGGCGGTCAGCGCGCTTTCGATCAATGACAATACGCTGACGCTGACGATCCGCCCCGGCGCGCAGGACGCCGATGCGGCGCGCATCGATCTCACGCCGCCGGTCGATTATTACCAGATCGAGAATCGCGTCCGCACCGGTGGACGCGAACGCAATATCAGCATCGCGCGTTTGCCGGGGACCCGCGAATTGCATTTGTGGGGCAGCCTGCCGCTGCAAGATCCGGGCGATCAGGAGGCACTGGGCATCGACGATCCGGCGCTCTATGCGGCGGATGCTTTGCGGGACGCGTTGCTGCGTCACGGGGTCACCTTGCGCGGTGCAGCGCGCGCATTGCACCGATATGCCGCGGAAGTGGTGGATCTGAAGAACGGGCCATCGGACGGTCCGGAGCCCGGCGTGGAATTGGCGCATCGCGACTCGGCGCCGCTGCTCGAAGACTTGCGGCTCACCGATAAAATCAGCCAGAATCTGCATGCCGAGATGGATCTGCTGGCAGTGGCGCGGGCGCGGCGTCGCGTGGGGAGCCGCGAGGCCGGCCTGGCCGAGTCGCAAGCCTTTCTGGATGAGATCGGCGTGGATCGCGGGAGCTACAGCTTCGCGGATGGCTCCGGTCTTTCGCGTCTCGACCTGGTGACGCCTGCCGCCGTGGTGCGCCTGCTGGCGCATCTGTACCGGTCGCCGCTGCGGGATGCCTGGATCGGGCTGCTGCCGGTCGCAGGACGGGATGGCACGCTGCACGCCCGCTTCGCCGGATCGCCGGCTGTGGACAAGATCTTTGCGAAAACGGGATCGTTATCGCATGTGGCGGCGCTCTCCGGCTACGCGCGGAGCAAACATGGCATGCTGGCATTCTCCATCCTGGTGAACAATTTCAACCGGCCGGGCGGGGAAGTGCGCGCCGCGATCGATCAGGTCTGCGCGCTGATGCTGGAGTGATCAGAACGCGGCTGCCTGTCCCGCTGCGCGTTCGATACGATAGATCTCGTAGGAGCCGTCAAAACGGCCAACGGCCAGGCTGCTGCCATCGGGGGCGAACGCCAGCGAAATCGCCCAGTCCGGTTGACGCCAGGTTTTGACGACGCTCAGATCGTCGGCTTTGAGAATCTTCACTTCTTTATCGGCGGACGACGAGGCCAGATATTTGCCATCGGGCGACCAGGCCAATTGCAGGATGGCATCTTCATGCGCGATCAGGGAATTGAGCAGCGTGCCGCCTTTGTCGCCGAGGGACCAGACCCGAATCGTGCGATCCAGGCCGCCGGCGGCGACCCGCTTGCCCGCTGGATCGAGCGCCAGCGCATTTAAGCCGTCAGTTGCCTCGCTAAGCGTGTAAAGGCGCTCGCCCGAGGCTACGTCCCACACCTTCACTCCGCGATCGGCCGAAGCGGAAACGAGGTGCTTGCCGTCCGCGGTGTATGCCAGCGCGTAGACTGCGTCGATGTGATCCTTGAGCGTGCGAATTTCCGCGCCGGATGCCACATCCCACAACTTGATGAGCTTGTCGTAGCTGGCAGTGGCAATGGAATGGCCATCGGGCGCAAACGCCACGGCGTAAATGCAATCGGCGTGACCGGAGATGGTGCGCAGTTCGGCGCGCCGGTCCACGTCCCAGATCTTGACTTCGCCGCTACGCGCGGGCAATCCGCCGGCCGCGGCCAGCAGCTTGCCGTCGGGGGAAAAAGCCAAAGCGCGGACGTCCTCGGCTGCGCCCGTCATTGTCGCGAGCGTGGCGCCGCCCTGTGGGTCCACCAGCCGAACGGATTTAAAGGAGCCGAGAGCCAGCAGTTTTCCATCGGGCCGGTAAGCCAGCGCACTGATCAGTGCTTTGACGGCGGTGCGGGGATGGATGTCGGGGATGGCTGGCGCGGCTGCCGGTGTCTCACCCGGCGCCGGCGGCGAAGCACCGGAGTCGATCCATTGGCGAATGATCGCGATCTCACCTTCAGCCAGCGGTTTGCCGTTCAGGGGCATGCCGGGCGTGACTTTGCCGGTGATGCGCAGGAAAAGCAGGCTGCCGGCGCTGTTGCCGGGCACGATCGCCGACCCGGCCTGACCGCCCTTCTGCAAGCCGGCGAACGAGGCCAGATCCAGTTTGCCCATCTTGACATTGCCGCTATGGCAACCGGCGCAGTTGGCGGCAAGGATCGGCGCCACGTCCTTGGTGTAATCGGCGGCGGAAAGCGCGGCTGCGGCGAATAGCATGTACCGGCCCGCGCTGAGGATAGCTGTCATCGGTTTGGTCCCGCGGCGGCTCCCGGCGGAACCGCCCACGGTCGCTTCAGTATACACCGCCGCCGGTTTATCGCGTCCCGGCGCGTATGGCTTCGAGCGCCCGGTCCAGGTGCCTTTCGTCGACCGGCTTAGCCAACACAAACCGTCCATCGCCGGCGAAGTCCGCGGCCAGATCCGCATCATAGGAGTCGGAGAGCAACACGAATCCGCCGACGCGCGACCGCACCTGTTCGGCCGTTTCCACCCAATTAAGACCGGGCGCGCGAACGGAACAGAAAACAGCATCGAAGCGCAGGCGCTGCGCCAGATCCAGTCCTTCGTCCGAGTTGTTTACCGGCACCACGCGATACCCGCGTAGCGTCAGCAGCGCTTGCAACTCGGCCTGAATGGCTTCCGCCGGCTCGATGATCAGCGCCGTCAGCGGGCGTCCGTTCTCAGCGCCCTTCTCCTTGCCGGCGGCGCTGGGCTTTTCCCGGTCCGCGCAGGGGAGCTCGATCTGAAAAGTCGGGTCGCCGGTGGACTGCTGCACCAAGCGGATCTCACCTCCGTGGCTGGTGATCAGACTGCGGCAAACTCCCAGGCCGCTGGCGCCGCCTTGCTCCGGTGGTCCGGCGGCGAACGGATCCGGGCCGCCCTTGGCTCCGCTGTACCCGATCTCCACCAGGATGCGGCGCGCCACCATGCTGGTGTGGATGGAGATCAACTTCTCGCTCGCCTCCGAAAGGGATTGTTCCGCGTGCACCAATAAGTTGAGGAAGACTTGTTCCAGTTGTCCTTGAGATCCCTGCACGATCATGGGGTCTTCGGCCAGCAGGTTGCGCCCGCGGATGCCGCGCACTTTCCACTCCCGCTCGCGAAACTCGATCAGGCTCCGCAGCAGCGCGTTGAGCTCCACCGGCTGGGTTTGGGTCTGGCTGGTACCGGCAAATCCCACCAGACGGTTGACGATCTCGGATGCCCGCTGCGCCTCCGCCGAAATACCATGCAACTCTTCCGGGCCGGCTTCGCAGCTCTGCGCCAGACTCGCGATGGAGGCGAGCGGCGTCTTCAGATCGTTGACGATTCCGGAAATGAGCTGGCCCACGGCTGCCAGTTTTTCAGTGCGGAAGAGCTGTTCGCGCACCGAGCGTTGATCCAGCAGCTTCACGGCCACGCCGATTTGATTCGCCAGGTGTTGGGCCAGAGTCTGCTCGTCGCGGTTGAACACACGGGCGCGCCCGCGCTGGTCCATCTGCAGAATGCCAAGCACCTCGCCTTGAGCCAGCATGGGAACGAAAAGCAGCGAGCGCGGCTCCAATTGTCCCTGTATGCCTTCCACCGGAAACGGACTGCGGGAAGTATCCGGAATGGCCAGCAATGTCCGGTAATGGAAGCAGGCCACCGCGCCCGCCTGCGGACCGGCCGGAGGAGCGGAAAGCGGAATGGTGCCCGGACCGTTGCGGCCCACCGCGTCCAGGGTTTTGGCGCTGCGATTATGCAGGTAAAGCTCCGCGCTGGTGACACCAAAAATCTTGGGCACTACCAGGCTGACTTTTCCCAGAATCTGGTCGGCCGAAGACGCCCCCAGGATTTCCTCGCCCAGTTCGTACGCACGGCGGAGCATTTCGCGCTGCTGGCGCAGCCTTTCGTCGCGACGCCAAACGACGCCGATGACCACCAGCGCCGCCAGCAGGCCCAGGGGTAACGCCACCGGAATGCCGATCAGGAGCAGCGATCCCATTATCCGGCTCTCGGCGATTGGGCTCGCAACCAAGGCTCGAGTTCCGGGCTCTGGAAGTCTGTAATAGCCAGATCCACATCCGGGAAATCGGCGTGCGTGGTGCGCAGTCCGACAATCCGAGTGCCGGCGGCGCGGGCGGATTCCACGCCCGAATAAGAATCTTCGAACACGATGCAGTTTCGCGGTTCGACCCGGAGCAGTTCCGCGGCGCGCCGATAGATTTCCGGATGCGGCTTGGCATGCCGCACCTGATGGCCATCCACGATGGCCTGGAAATACGGACGGAGGCCGGCGCGATCGAGAATGAAATCGACGTTGGCGGGTTCGGCATTGGTGGCCAGTCCCAGCGGTTCGCCCGCGTGGCGTAGGAGTAAGCCGCGAATACCCGGGACCAGGCGCTGCTCGAACACGGGCGCCAACATTTGCCGGTACAGCGCTTCCTTGGCGGCTCCATGCGCCGCGGCATCTGCCGCACTTAGGCCCGGACCAAAAAAATCGCGCACGATTTCATCGTTGCGGCGGCCGTACATACGATCCGCAAGCGTGTCGCCGGCATCAATACCATGGCGGCGATTGTATGTGCGCCACGCCGCCGTGTGCAATGGATTGGAATCCACAATGACTCCGTCCATATCGAAGATCATAGCTAACCCAGTCATCAGCCATGTCTCAGCCACCAAGCTGTCCCTCCAACCAATTCATGTAGTTGGGTGCGCCCTCGACCACCGGCAGCGCGAGCACTTCGGGGACTTCATAACTGTGCGCCTTCTCCAGAGCCGCGCGCAACGGTTCAAAGAGCGCGCGCGCGGATTTAATCATGAGCAGACATTCGCTGGATTCCTCGATGGCGCCCTGCCAGCGATAGACACTGCGTGCGCCCGGCACAATGGAAACGCACGCAGCCAGACGGGCTTCCACCAAGGCTCGCGCCAGCCGGGCTGCCTCGTCTTCAGTCGCGCAAGTGCTGAAGACCACAATTTTATCCGTCATAAACAAAAATGTGGAACAGAATTTGAATCCGATGGTAACATTATGTATCTTGGCGGCGCGATGAAGTCCTCTCTCACTAAGTTCGCTGGCGCAATCGGCATGATGTTGTTTGCCGGGTATGCGTTTTTCGCGTTGCAGGGCCCGCATGGCGTGCCCGGCCTGATGGAGAAACGCCGCTTGATTGAGGAATACGAAAAAAAGAACGCAGGCTTGGCGCGGCAGATTGAAGAGGAGCGCGCCCGCATCAGCCGCTTCAACGCAGGCAAGCCCGATCAGGAACTCACGATCCGCGGGCGATTGAAGTTAGTGAAGCCCGACGAGAAGATGTTCATGCTGCAGGACCCGCCACCGGCGGCGCCCGCCCCGCGCCAGTAACCGGTTGATCCGGTTCATCCGTTCCAATTCCGCCGGAGGACCAGCTTGTCCGGCGTGGCGGAAACAATTTGCAGCTTACGAATTTCATTGGGCAGGGTCAGAATCAGCGTATCGGAAGCTGGCAGTTCCCAATGCCCTTCGGTAGTCGACTGCTTATCCTCCGGGCTGGGCCCGGATACGGTCACCGAGCCGTCCGCCCGGAAATCGTATCCGGCGCGGCCGCGGCTGCGCGGGAAGGCGAATGTAGCCGGACGGAAGACCATTTCGTCGGCGGAGTCCTCTTCGTGAGAGTGCCGCCATGCCTGGCTGATGGCGGCTGCCGGGGAGTCCGCGGTGGAGGCCATGGCTATGTCCCCGGAATCGTGCGGCCCATGCCGGATCGCGGACCATCCAGCGTGGCCGCCATTCTGGCTGCCTGACCCGCGGTGAACATGAACATTGCCGCGTCGTCCACGTAATCCATGTAGTTCATAAACATGTCGCCATTGGGCCCATTGTTGCACGAGATGTGCGGGAATGTGGGCGTGCCGTAATTGGGCGCCTGGGCCGGCGGTGTATCGTCGACGTCGTCGGTGCCTGTGCAATCCAGCCGGTCGCCCCAGACGTGAATCAGGTTCAACCAGTGGCCGATCTCATGAGTGGCCGTCCTGCCCAAATTGTACGGCGGTTCCGCGGTTCCGGTGGTTCCGAATGCGATGTTCAGAATCACGACGCCGTCAACCGCTTCGCCGGCCCCCGGAAACTGGGCATAACCAAGCAGGCCGCCGCCCAGATTGCACACCCATAGGTTCAAGTACTGATTGCTGGGCCACGGGTCGGCGCCACCGGTGACGGACGATTTTACGCCGTCGTCCGTGCCAAAGGACGTTTGCGTGGTAGCGGTGCGTGTAATCCCATTGGCCGGGTTGCCGCTTGGGTCCGTGGTTGCCAGGGCGAACTGAATTCTGGCATCGGCTGTGATCGCCGACCACACGGCCGGAGTTTTGGATACGTCGGGGTTCAGCTTGCGATAGTCGCGGTTGAGACCATCGATCTGGCTCTGGACCTGCGCGTCGCTGATGTTTCCCGCATCATCGGAATAAACTACGTGCACCACCACGGGTATCTCGGTAACTCCGGTGCGCAGGGCGGGCCCGTTGAACAGCATGAACCGGGAAAGATGGCTCTGGATGGCAATCCGCCGCCTTTGGTATTCGGGATCTTGCAGCAGTCGTTGGTGTACTTCGGGCGCGCCACAAGTGCGCCGCCGCGGTCGATTCGGTGTTGGGCTCATGGATGTCTCCTCGCGCCGGATACGGAGGCTATGATCCGGCTCACTTAGTTAAAGCGCGGAAACGCGCGCAAAGGGGACATGGCGGATCGGATATGTATGATGAGCGTCGAGTTGCAGGCCGAGAAGACGTTCCTTCGGCATCTTCGGCGTGGCGGGCGCTTATTTGAATCCGATTCCTGAATCCGTGTTTTCATGCTGAAAGCGCGCTGAAAATTATCGGCACATCAGGCTGATGCCTCGCCGGGCACCCCCATTGCGCGTGCCGCGAGCCTTGGATAAAGCGCTTGCTCGAACGTACGAAAAAGCGTACGCTTATGGGTATGAACAGCATGAACGCCAGCGAGGCCCGCGAGAAGCTTTATAGACTTCTCGATGAAACGGCCAGCGACCATGAGCCGGTGCTCATCACCGGCCCGCGCTCGAATGCTGTCCTGGTCGGAGAAGAGGACTGGAAAACTATGCAGGAAACCCTGCATCTCCTCTCGGTACCCGGCATGCGGGAATCCATCATCGACGGACTGGCAACGCCGGTAGATCAATGTGACAAAGAGCCGGGTTGGTGAGACCCTGAGAAAGATGCGCGCCGTCTCGCCTCGGCGGGTCTCCGCCCGAAAGCGGAACAGCTCCTGAGCATCCTCGCCGAAGATCCGTTTCGCAGACCGCCGCCGTTCGAGAAGCTCCTCGGGGATCTGCGCGGCGCATACTCCCGCCGCATTAATATTCAGCACCGCCTGGTCTATCAGGTCCTCGAAGAGGAACGCGTCGTCAAGGTCCTTCGGATGTGGACGCATTACGAGTAGGGCCCGCCCGTCCTCGCAGCGGATAAATTTGGCCCCAGACTGGCCCTCTCCAGAGACCAGGCTGGAGCACTACATAAAGTCAGTCCCGGAGAGCGTGCGCGTCGCTGTGGAATCCCTCGATCATTTGCTAGAATCAAAAACAGGCACGGAAGCGGGCTCAAGCAATTGAACCCAAGTTCCGATCCGGTTTGACCGCAAGTCAAACAGAACAAATAGAAGCCACCCTAGCTCAGTTGGTAGAGCGGCTGATTCGTAATCAGCAGGTCTCCGGTTCGATCCCGGAGGGTGGCTCCAATTCCCAGACTGCTGCTCCGGAAGTGGCCGACTAAACTCAGGCCACCCATCCTAGTCCCCACGCCCGCGCTATCATCGCAATTGTCGGGACAAAGGAGGGACGCACCCCATGGGAATCAGCCGGCGCGAGTGGATCCTGGAGGCCGGTGTTCTGGCGGCGGCCGAGGCTTTCGCGCAGCAGGCCTCGCCTCCCGATTGGTTCGACCGGCCCATGCGCTGGGCGCAACTGGCATTCGTGGAGGACGATCCCGGCCACTACGATCCGCACTTCTGGCTGCAATACTTCGCACGCATTCACGCGGATGCCGCCTGCCTCAGCGCCGGCGGATGCGTGGCCTTCTATCCGACAAAAATTCCGCTGCACTATCGCAGCAAATTCCTCGGCGATGGCGATGCGTTCGGCGAGATGCTCACCGGCTGCCGCAAACAGGGCATGCATGTGATCGCGCGCGTCGATCCGCACGCCGCGCACCAGGATGTCTACGACGCGCACCCCGATTGGATCGCGGTGGACGCCGCCGGCCAGCCGCGCCATCATTGGGCCATGCCGGAGTTGTGGGTCACCTGCGCGCTGGGTCCCTACAATTTCGACTTCATGCCGCAAGTGATCCGGGAGATCATGGCCGGCTACCAGGTGGACGGCATATTTGCGAACCGCTGGAGCGGATCGGGCATGTGCTACTGCGTCCATTGCCGCCGGAATTTTCGAGAGTTTTGCGGCCAGGAACTCCCCGCGGATCACGCGCTGGACGAGACTCTCAGCCAGTATGCCGCCTGGCGGAAAAAACGGCTGCTCGAGCTGTATTGGCTTTGGGATGGCGAAATCAAAAAACAAAATCCGCAGGCGGCGTTTTTCCCCAACGGATTCGATGCGATCCGCGACAGCGCGCCGGTTCCAATTCTGTTTGCGGACCGGCAGGGCCGCTCGGGAAACACGCCCGCCTGGCAGAATGGCCGATTCGCCAAACAGGCCCGCGCCACTTTCGGAACGAAGCCCATCGTGGGACTCTTCAGCGTGGGGCTGGAGGAGGCATACCGCTGGAAGGACTCCGTGCAAAGCCCCAACGAAATCCGCATGTGGGCGGTGGATGGCCTGGCGCACGGCTTTCGCCCCTGGGTGATCAAGTTCAATGCCAAGCCGCTCGACCGCCGCTGGTTCGAACCCGTCGAAGATCTATTTGTCTGGCATTGGAAAAACGAAAGGTACCTGCGCAACGAGCGCCCCCTGGCACGGGTCGGGCTGGTCTTGGCGCCGCAGGCCGCGGCGGACCACGAATCCGGCTTCTATCACGCGCTGGTGGAAGGCCGCATCCCCTTCGAGATGGTTTCGCTCGATGAGCCGCTCGATGCCGCGCGCCTCCAACAGTTCCGGGTGCTGGCGCTGCCGAACATCCAGAACCTCTCGGCGGCGCAATGCGGGCAACTCGCCGCGTTTGTCGCCCATGGCGGCGGGTTGGTGGCCACGCATGAGACCTCGCTCTACGACGAGCGTGGCCGGCGGCGCGCCGATTTCGGGCTAGCCGATCTCTATGGCGCATCGTTTGCCGGCAGCGTAATCGAACGACAGCAAAATGCCTACCTGAACATTGCGGATCATTCCCATCCGCTGTTGGCGGGCCTTCAGGACGCCGGCCGCATGATTCACGGCGTGATGCGGGTGGAAATCCGCACTGTGGCGACGCGCGCGCCGCTGATGACGGTGCCTTCGTACCCGGACCTCCCAATGGAAGAGGTGTACCAGCGAGACACGCACACCGATATTCCAGGCGTGATGGCGCGGTCCGTGGGCGCCGGCCGGGTGGTCTATTTTCCGTGGGATATCGATCGCACGTTCTGGGAAGTGATGCATCCCGATCATGGCATGGTTCTGGCGAATGCCGTCCGCTGGGCCGCAAACGAAGAACAGCCCGTGCGCGTGGAAGGTCCGGGCATTCTGGACGTAGCGCTATGGCGGCAGCACGCCTCGCTGACCGCGCACCTGGTGAATCTGACGAATCCCATGATGCTGAAGGGACCGGTCCGCGAGATCGTGCCGGTTGGCCGCCAGAAGGTGCGGGTGAAGATTCCCGATGGCGCCACGGTGCGCGGCGTCCGGTTTCTGGTGGCTGGAGGCGCGGCGCAATACCAGCAAAGCGGCGCGTGGCTGGAGACGACTACAGCACCTATCGGCCTGCATGAGGTGGTGGCCGTGGATCTGTAGCCGCAGCCACGGCATTTAGCGTATAGAATAGGCTTTTCCTCGAAAGGAGCTGCAATTATGGAACCTGTTATTTCAAGACGTGCGGCACTGGCTAGCGCAGGCGCCGCGCTAACTACCTCTCTCTTCACCGGCCGGATGAGGGGAGCCAACGACCGGATCGCGGTCGGTTTTATCGGGATCGGCGCCATGGGCTCGGGAAATCTGCAGTACGCCATGCAGATTCCGGAAGTGCAGCCGGTGGCGGTCTGTGACGTCTACGGGCCGCACCTGGAACGCGCCCAAGCGGCCGCCAACCAGAAAGGATTCCAGGTAAAGGCGGTGCACGATTTCCGTGAAGTCCTGGCGGATAAGTCCATCGATGCCGTTTGCATCTCCACTCCGGATCATTGGCACGCCTACATGGCCGTGGAAGCCTGCAAGGCCGGCAAAGACGTATACGTCGAAAAGCCGGCTTGCAAGTTCGTGGAAGAAGGCCTGCGGATGGTGCAGGCGGCGCGCAAATATAACCGGGTCGTGCAGGCCGGCACCATGCAGCGTTCGGGCGGCTATTTTCTAAAAGCGGCGGAACTGGTGAAGAGCGGCCGCTTGGGTGACGTGACGTTTTGCCACGCTTTTCAGAGCGGCATGACCGATCAAAAAGGTTTCGGCAATCCGCCGGACGGCGAGCCGCCCGAGGACCTCGATTGGGATCTGTGGCTGGGACCCGCGCCCAAAGTCGCCTTCAACCCGAATCGGTGGGGCGTGAAAGCCGCTACTTTTCCGACGTTCCGTTACTTTTGGGATTACGCCGGTGGGGCCATGACCGACTGGGGCGTGCATCTGATCGATCCCATCCACCAGTGTTTCGGAGATCCCATGCCCGTCGCGGTTTCCGCCATGGGCAACAAGTTCTACGTTACGGACAACACGCAGACGCCGGACACCATGCTGGCGACGTTTTATTACGGAAAGTTCCTGTCGAGCTATGAGAGCCGGACCTGCAACCCCATGCCGCTGCTCGGCCTGGGCCAAGGCGCGGGAAGCGTCATCCACGGAACGGAGGCCACGGTTTTCGTGAATCGGGGCGGCTGCCGCCTGATTCCCAATGGCAAGTCCAAGGACGGCGAGACCTGGGAAAAGGATCGCGCCATGAGCGATATGAACGTGCCGCATTGGCGCAATTTCGTGGAATGTATCCGCACGCGTCAGAAGCCCATCAGCGAAATCGAAACCTGCGTGCGTTCGTCCACCGTTTGCCTGCTGGCGAACCTGTCCATGCGCTTCAAGTCCCGCATCGACTGGGACGAAAATAAGTGGACATGCGCGCAGAGTGAGATGCAGCCGAACCTGAATGCGGTGTATCGCGCGCCATGGAAACTGGAGGTCTGATATCGATCGCACGCCCGATTAAAGCCCTTGCTCGCGCTTCAGCACCCGGACGCCGTCGACGCCCGCCACGTGCACCTCGGACGTCAACCCGATGAACAGGCCATGCTCCACGACGCCCATAATGTGGTCGAGTTCCTGGGCCAGCGATTCCGGCGCCACCAGAGGCTGGAAGGGGCAGTCGAGGATGTAATGGCCGCCATCGCTCATAAAGGGCTTGCCGCCGGCATTCATGCGAAGCACGGGCCGGGCCCCGAGATCCGAGAGCCTGCGCGCGGTGGTCCGCCACCCAAAGGGAACCACCTCAATCGGAATCGCCTCGCTGACGGCCAGGCGCCTTACCAGTTTGCTGCCGTCGATCATGATCACCAGGCGCCGGGAAGCGCTCGCCACAATCTTCTCGCGCAACAAAGCTCCGCCGCGCCCCTTGATCAAGCTCAAGTCTCGCTCGCCCACCACATCGGCGCCGTCAATCGTCAGGTCGATATGCGGGCATTCGTCTAAATTCGATAATGGGATGCCTAGCGTACGCGCCTGTGCCGCCGTGTGTTCGGACGTCGGAATTCCGACCACATGCAAGCCCTCGCGGACCCGCCGTCCCAGGGCGTCGATGGCCAACTCCGCCGTGGTGCCCGATCCCAGCCCGAGGATCATCCCCTCTGTTATTTGCGCGATCGCGGATTCCGCGGCAGCCAATTTCAGTTGATCGGCGTCTGGTCCCATTTGCTCTCCAGCCTGAAATTTATCATGACCGGACATTTAGCGTCCGGAGCAGATGCAGCTACTGCCAACCGCCGCCCAGTGCGCTATAGAGCTCGACCAGCGTGAGTGCTTCGCCCTGCTGGGCCGATACCAGGTTCAACTGTGCGGAAAACAGACTGGAATCGGTTGTCAGCACTTCCAGATAGCTGGTAGCTCCGCTCTGGTATCGCATGCGGGCCAGGCGGGTGGCATCCTGGGCCGCGGTAACGAGTTTTTCCTGCTGCTGGCGCGCGGCGCGCTGCTTGTTCAGGGCAATCAGAGCATTGGACACGTCCCGGAACGCCCCGGCGATGGTCTTCTGGTAATTGAGAACCATCTCCTGCTTGGTTTGTTCCGCGAGTTGGAGCTGTCCCCGCAGCTTGCCGCCGGCGAACAGAGCTTGCGTCAGCGATCCAATGCCGTAAATGGTTCGGCCCGATAGATCGAAAAGGTTCGAAAACTCATTGCCACCCAGGCCCGCGGAGGCGCTGATGGAGATCTGCGGAAAGAACTGGGCGCGCGCCACGCCGATCTGGGCGTTGGCGGCAACCAGCTGCTGCTCGGACTGCTGGATGTCCGGACGCCGTTCCAGAAGCTGCGAAGGCAGGCCGGGCGGCAGATCCGGAGGCGGCGCCAAGGCGTTTGCGCCGGTGTGGCGTACGGGTCCGGGAGTCTGGCCCAACAGCAGCCGCAGAGCATTTTCCTGTTGCTGCATGCTTTGTTCGATTTGCGGAATCTGGCTGGTGGCGGTATAGAGCAGTTCCTCGGCCTGCCGCAAATCCGACAATGGCACGGCGCCGCCGTGCTCGAGGCGGGTGGTCAGGTCCACCGATTCCTGGCGCGTCTTCAGCGTATCCCGGGCGATTTCCAACTGCCGGTCGAGTGCGCGGAGGTCAATATACGTCGTCGCTACCTGCTCCACGATGGACAGGCGAACGGCGCGCTGGGCCCAGGTTTGAGCGAGCAACTGCGCTCGCGCCGCCTCCGTTTGCCGGCGGTAGAGTCCCCAGAAATCCGGCGACCAGGATCCAGAGATACTGAAGCTGCCAAACGCCAGCGGGCTGCCGATGGATTGCCCCACCGACGCCGGCAGATCCGCGCCGATGCCCGTGCCGCCCGCGCTGAGTTGTGGGAACTCCTGCGCGTGCACGATTCTCAACTGCGCCTTCTGCTCCAGTACGCGCTGGGCGGCGATGCGCACATCATAGTTGCCGGCCAGCGCCGTGCGGATCAGTTCCTGCAATTCCGCTTCAGGAAATACTTGTTGCCAGTTCTGGTCGGCCAGCGAACTGCCGGCGGCGGAAACCTCCGCATTGTCCGCGCCCCGAAACTCCGGGGACGCGGGCACTTGGGGACGCTTATAGTTCGGACCTACAGTACAGCCGGCGAGCGCCAGAAACGCCGCGCCGCACCAAATCGCAGCGACAGAGATCTTGCAGGTGCGGGCGCTCATGCCTGCCCTCCTTCCGGTTCCGGCGACAGCGGGGCGTCCGGTCCGGTGTTTTCCGGGGCGTGCAACGAATCCATGGTGAGTCCTCTGCCACCCTTAACCAGCCGGTGCGAAAGATATTCCACCACGGCGAAGGTGACCGGGATCATCAGAATGCCGACTAAAGTGGCCAGCGTCATGCCGCCGATTACCACCGTCCCCAAGATGCGCCGCGATGTGGCGCCCGAGCCGCTGGCCGTCCACAACGGCAGGCAGCCGAAGATGAATGCCAGTGCGGTCATGACGATGGGGCGAAAGCGGAGCCGCGCGGCATGCAACGCCGCCCCCGCGATACTCTGCCCGGCGCGGTAATTCACCACCGCGAACTCCACGATCAAGATGGCGTTTTTCGCGGATAGGCCGATCAGCATGATCAGGCCGATGGTGGCGAAGATGTCGTTCTCCAAAGACCGCAGGCTCAGCGCCAGATACGCGCCGAGAATCGCGACGGGAGTGCTCAACAGGACGCTGAACGGCAACGTCCAGCTTTCGTAGAGAGCCGCCAGAATCAGGAACACGAACAGCAGCGAAAGCCCGAATACCATCCACGCCGGAATACCCTCGGCGGCGCGCTGCTCCTGGAAACTCATCCCCTGATAGGAGAATCCCATGGTCTCCGGCATGCTCGCGTGAAAGACCTCCTCGAGTGCCGCGCGCACCTGGCCGGAACTGTAGCCGGGAGCGCCGCTGATGTTGAGCTGCGCGGCATTGTACTCGTTAAAGCGAAGGATGAACTCCGGCCCGGTGATCTGCCGGACGTTGACCAGCGAACCTAATGGGACGCGGCCGCCGTTGGCGCTGCGCACATAGAACTGGTTGATGTTCTGAATATTGGTGCGCGTGTCGCCTTCGGCTTCCACATAGGTCTGCCACTGGCGGCCGAAGCGGTTGAAGTAATTCACTAGATAGCCGCCCATAAAGGTCTGCATGGTCGTGTAGATGTTGTTCAAGTCGACCTGTTGCGTGAAGGCCTTTTCCTTGTCCACATCGGCGTAAAGCTGCGGCACGGCTGGAAGATACGAGGGAATGGCGGCGGCGATCTCCGGGCGCTTGGACAGCGCGCCCAGATAGGCGAACAGATTCCGCGTCAGGAAGTTTGGATCGTCATTGCCGGAGCGGTCCTGCAGAATCATGGTCACGCCGCCGGACGTGCCAATGCCTGGAATGGCGGGCGGGGGAAACGAGAACGCCAGGCCATCCGATACGCCGGCCAGTTGGCGTTGCACGCTGGCCTGTATGGCCTCGATGTGTTCCTCGCGCGACTTGCGCTGGTCCCACGGCTTGAGCGACACGAAGAAGAACGCCGTGTTGGTGCTCTGTGTCTGCGTGAGCAGGCTGAAGCCGTCCACGGCCACGACGCCCTGGATTCCGGGGGTCTTCAAGAGGGCGCTGCTGACACGCTGCGCGGCAGCATCCGTCCGCTGAAGCGAGGAGGCATCCGGCAACTGCAGGGCCACGAAGAGATAACCCTGATCCTCCTGCGGGATGAAGCCGGCCGGGGCGCGCCCTCCCATGAACACGGCCAATATCGCTATGGCCAGCAGAACCAGCATGGTGACCGCGGACTTGTGGATCAGCACACTCGAGGTGGACACGTATTTTTCCTGCGTGTGTCCGAACCCCCGGTTGAAGAGGTCGAAGAAGCGCGCCAAGGGTCCGCGGCGGCGGGTATGGTCCTTCGGCTTGAGCAGGAGCGCCGCCAGTGCGGGACTGAGCGTGAGCGCGTTGAACGCCGAGATCAAAACCGACAGGGCTATGGTAATGGCGAATTGCTGATAGAGCCGCCCCGTGATGCCGGGCACGGCGGCGGTCGGGATGAATACCGCGGCGAGGATCAACGCAATGGCCACTACCGGACCGCCCACCTGCTCCATGGCCTGTATGGTCGCATCGCGCGGGGCCATGCCCTGTTCGATCAAGTGCTCGACCGCTTCCACCACGATGATGGCATCATCCACCACCAGACCGATCGCCAGCACAAGACCGAAAAGCGATAGTGTGTTGATGGAGAACCCGAGGACCGGAAACAGAATGAAGGTGCCGATCAACGAAACCGGCACCGCCATCAACGGGATGATGGTCGGCCGCCAGCCCTGCAGGAAAATATAGACCACCAGTATGACCAGGGACAGCGCGATCCCCAGCGTCAAGACAATCTCGTGAATGCCGGCGGTAACGGCTTTCGTCGTATCCAGTGGCACGTCATATCGCATGCCGGCCGGAAAGTTGGCGGACAATTGTTTCAGGCGCTGGTTGACCGCGGCCGCGGTGGCTACGGCATTCGATCCGGGAAGTTGATAGACGGCCATCATGCCGGCAGGGGAGCCGTTGTAACGCGCCGAAAGGCTGTAGACCTGCGCGCCCAATTCAATCCGCGCGACATCGCGCAGGTGCAGCACGGACCCATCCGGATTCGCGCGAATCACGATTTTGCCGAATTCCTCCGGCGTGACCAGACGTCCCTGCGTGCGGACCGTGTAGGTAAATTGCTGGCCTGGCGGTACGGGCTCGCCGCCGACTTGACCCGCCGGATTCACGTTGTTCTGCGTTTGTATCGCATTGATGATCTCGATGGCGGTGACGCCGAGCTTGGCCAACTGGTCCGGCTTCACCCACACGCGCAGCGCGTATTGACCGCCGAAAATCTGGACGCGCGAAACACCCGGAACGCGCGTCAACTCGTCCTGCAGATTGATGATGGCGTAATTGGTCAGGAAGTCCGCGCCATACCGGTTACCCGGTGAGGACAAACCGATGAGCATCAGCGGCGACGTCAGGGACTTCTGGACAGTCAAGCCGGCCGCGGTTACCTGCGCCGGAAGCTGGGCCTGGGCTTGCGATACGCGAAGCTGGGAGAGCACCTGGTCGGTATCCGGATTGGTCTTCACATCGAAGTCCACGTATACGGTCGCCTGGCCGTTGTTGGCGTTTACCGAGTACATGTACAGCATGTTATCCACGCCGTTCATTTGTTGCTCGATCGGCGTGGATACGGCTTGCTCGAGCGTCTTGGCATCCGCGCCGGGATAGATTGCCTGGACCTGAATTTCCGGCGGAACGATATCGGGATACTGCGACGTCGGCAGCGTCAACATAGAGACCGCGCCGATAATCACCGTGAGGATGGCGATGACGATGGCCACGATGGGCCTGCGGATAAAGAATTTGGACATGGGTTACGGTCTGGCCGCGCCAGCGTGCGGGCTGACCGGAGCACCGTCCTTGAGTTTCTGCAGGTTGTCGGTGATTACCGTGGCGCCGGCCTGGAGTCCGGCCTCCACAACCCAGTCATTCCCGTACTGCGGCCCTAGCCGGACGTTCACTACGTGCACGTGATTATCCGCCCCGACCGTGTCTACCTGCTCGATACCTTGCAACTCCTGCACGGCAATCTGTGGAACCAGAATCGCGCCGCGGCGCACTTCAGTCGTGGCGGTAACCCGGCCGAATTGGCCCGGACGCAGGACGCCGCCCGGGTTCGAAAAGTCCGCGGCAATCCGAATAGCCCCGGTCTGCTGGTTCATTTGCCGGTCCACGAAGGCGATCTTGCCCTTATGCGGGTAGACCTGGCCGTTTGAAAGCGTTAGAGTCAACGGCAGGCTGGAAGAGGCGTGCAGAAGGTCCCCACCGGCCTGGCGAGCGCGCGCCACCAGCGCCAGATATTCGTTGTCGCTGATCGAGAAGTAGACTTTGATCGGGTCTAACTGCGAAACGGAGGTCAACACGGATTGCGAATTCACCAGGTTGCCGACCTGGGTGGCCGCCTGTCCGGCAACCCCACCGATCAGCGAATGCACTTGGGTGAACCCCAGGTTCAGTTTCGCGGTGGTAACAGCCGCCGCGGCCGCGGTGACATTGGCGCGCGCCGCATTCGCCGCCGCTTCGGCCGAACTGACCGCGGCGTGGGCTTGCGCCGCCTGCTGCTTCTCGTTATCGAGCTGGCTTTGCGCAATAGCACGCGCTTCCGCCAACGGCGTGTCGCGTTTCAGGTTAATTTCGGTTAGCGTGAGTTGTGCCTGCGCCTGCTCGACCTGTCCCTCGGCTTGGGCAACCTGAGCCTGCGCCTGATTGAGCTGCCCCTGTGCTTGATCGACCGCCGCCTGAAACGGACGCGGATCGATTTCAAACAGAATCTGGCCCTTCGAAACCAGGGAACCCTCGCGATAGTCCTGGCGAATCAGGTAACCGCTCACCTGCGGCTGGATCTGTGCGTTTACATACCCATCCAGGGTTCCGACCCAGTCGCCCGTAAGCGGGACGTCCGCCACTTGCGCCTGCATCACGGATACCGGAATTGGTCCCATGGATGGCGCGGGCGCCGCGGCACCGGTCTTGCCACAGCCCGCCAGCAACAATAACGTGAAGCAAAGAACCAGGATAGCGGTGCTCCTGGACATCCGGTCCGAGAATATGCGTCTGATTCCTCCGGCCAACCGTCCCCCCTGAATGCCAAGTGTCAGAAATATACAGGAATGTATCTTTTTGTGAGATTCTGAAGGTGCCATGCACGCTTCAAAAAAAGACGCGGGCGCAGTGGGTTCACGGGATCTTGCCCGGAAGCAGGAACGCGCAATCCTAACCAGGAAGCAACTGACCGGCGCCGCGCGGCGGATCTTCGCCGGCAATGGGTTTGAACTTTCCAGCGTGGAAGAGATTGCCGCCGCGGCCGGGAAGACCCGCGGCGCCTTCTATGCGAATTTCAAAGACAAGGAAGACCTCTTCTTTGCAATCTTCGAGGAAGACCTTTCCCGCGACCGGGAGCAGGTCAGTCTGCAACTGAGCGAAGCGTCTTCCCGCGAAGAGCAGATCCGGGCCCTGGCGTTGCATCTGCGCGAAGTGATCAAAAACAGGCCGCGCATGCTGCTCGCGTTGGAGTTTAAGCAATACGCCATCCGCCATCCGCGGAAGCAGAAGCGCCTGGCGAATTTGCATGCCGCCCTGTGCGCGCGATGCATGGAAGCGGATCTGGATAGGCTACTGCCCGAATTTGCCGCCGCGGGTCCGGACCAGAAACGCAGGCAGTCCGCCCAGATCGGGGCGATTCTGGACGGCTTGGCTTTGAACTGCATGTTCGACGGTGGCAGCTTGAGTGAAGAGCAGGTGCTACGGCAGATTCAGGCGAATCTGCGCGTGGTGTTGGGAATCGAGTAGCAGCCACCGCGCGCCTTGATACGATTCGAGTGTGACCTGCGACAGACGAAGCACGGTCATGCAGATGGGAGGCACGCGAATGAGCCAAGCAATTCCGGAAACGGGGAACCGACTCGACCCGGCGCTATTTCGCCCGCAAGCGATTTCCGAAGAAACCAGCCGCTGCAACGAGGAGATCATCAGGCTATTTACGCCGGCGCCAAACTGGTGGGAGGTGGGCGCGCAGACCGTCCGCGACTCGCGGGCGCGCGGCGAGGGACCTTTTCCAGCCGTACCGAAGTCAGCCCGGGCACGGACCCTTACGATCGAAGGAAAGGGAGGCGTTAGGGTTCCGCTGCGAATCGTCGCGCCGCCGAATCCCAGAGGCGTTTATCTCCACATCCACGGCGGCGGGATGGTGCTCGGCGCAGCCGACCTGCAAGACCCGACGCTCGAACGCGTGAACGAAAAGGCGGGCCTCGCCTGCGTGAGCGTCGAATACCGGCTGGCCCCCGAGAACCCTTACCCGGCGCCGCCGGACGACTGCGAATCGGCCGCCGTGTGGCTCGTGAAAAACGCGAAGGCCGAATTCGGCTCCGACGCACTCGCTATCGGCGGCGAATCCGCGGGCGCGACTCTCGCGGCGGTCACGCTATTGCGCATGCGCGATCGGCATGGCTTCACGGGCTTCCGCGCCGCGAACCTGGTTTACGGCGCATACGACCTTGCGATGACGCCCAGCCAGAGGCAGTTCGGCAACGAGCGACTGGTGCTGCGCACCGTGGACATAGAGCAGTTCATGGGCGCCTATCTGCCTGGCGAGAGGGACGCGCGGCATCCGGACATCTCGCCGCTCTACGCCGACCTGCAGGGACTCCCTGCCGCGCTGTTCACCGTGGGCACCCGCGACGGCCTGCTGGACGATTCACTGTTCATGTACGCGCGCTATATCGCCGCGGGCAACCGGGCGGAGATCGCGGTGTATCCGGGCGGCGCGCACGGGTTCAACTTTTTCCCGATTGCCATTGCCGAGCAGGCCAATGCGCGCATGGACGCCTTCCTGGCGCGCGAAGCCGCGTGACGATGGAATCCGGGCGTTCTACGCGGCCGGCTTACGGAGTCGATTCTCAACGCCTGCGATTCAAGCGCAGGAGAATATTCAGAATCGCCACGAAAACATTAAACAGCCCCGCGAACAGAATGAGCGCGCCGGGAATCGGACTATCGGCGTCGGGATTGTGGAGGACGGCGCTGGTGGCGTACACCAGGTTGCATACGCCCAGGATGCCGATTCCGGCGGCAATCAGGATTCCAAGCACGCCGATGTTCAGGAACGTGTTCAGCGCCATGGCGGCGACGATACTGACAAAGATCCCGAGCATCAACCCTCGCGGCGCCGAAAACGTTCGTTTCGATGACATCACGATCAGCGTGATGCAGCCGAAAACGATCAGGGTCATGAGCGCTGCGATCTGAATCGTTCCGGGGGCGTAGAGGCTCGCAAACCGGAGAATCGGGGCCAGCACCAGGCCGGAAACGAACCCATCGCCCACCAGCGCGGTGACGCCCAGCACCGGATTGTGGCGGGCCGCCATCGCCAAGCGCGGAATTACGTTGAGCAGGACCATTGCAAGAATCCAGCCAAGCCAGCCCGTAAAGAGCCTCACCAAAGCGTCCGATTGCGCGCCGATATATCCGCCGCAGAAGCCGCCTATCACGCTGAGCCCGAGCAGCAGGTACGTTTTTTTAATGGTTTCGGCCCGGGTTCCGGTGAGCGCGGTGGTCCCGAACAGGTTGTCAGTCACGGTCATGTAGGTGAGGATACCACCCGTTTCCGTGGAGGGCGGCGGTTGCGGATGTGCTTTCGGGATCCCTTTTGAAGTTGCGACTAGAAAGCGTTCGCGGGAATTTCGATAGCTGGCTGGGAGGCAGGGATTCGAACCCCGATACGCAGATCCAGAGTCTGCAGTCTTACCGTTAGACGACCTCCCAACAACAAATAGTATTCTAGCATTGGGGGTGCCCGTGTTCCACCTCTCTGCATCTCGAAAGCTGTTGCTGCTGATCCTAGCGTCATCGCCGGCGTTGGCGCAAGAGATACGCGTCAGCAGCAGGCCCTACGTGTCTTCCTCCTTCGTTTTGCGAGTCGATACAAATCTGGTCGAGGCCGGCGTGGTGGTGCGCGGTCCCGACGGGCATGCGGTAGCCGGACTGACGCGAGGTGATTTCAGGATCTTCGATGAAGGCAAAGAGCGAGAGATTACCGCATTTTCCATCAATGCGCCCGGCGGATCAGAAAACGGGGCGCCGCTGCCGGGCGGCGTTTCCACAGCGACGGCCAAAGGGGCGGCTATAGGACCGACGTCTTCCAGATCCGCGGCCGAAGCGCGTTATGTCGCGCTCCTGTTCGACGACGTCCACACGCGCCCCGGCGACATCAGCCACGTGCGAGCGGCTGCCGGGCGGTTCATTCGGGAGGCATTGCAGCCGGGCGATCAGGTGGCGATCTTCACCACTTCGGGCGTTGAGGTTCTGGCGTTTACCGCGGACGTCCCGAAACTGATCGGCGCCATCGAAAAGCTGGGCGCACATCCGCGATTCTCAGAGAACGGCCTGATGCCGTGCCCGCGCATCACGCCGTACCAGGCCTACTTGATTGTCAGTATGGACGGGCCTGCAATGCAGGCCGCGTTGGATGAGGCGCACGCCTGCGTGGATGCGGCGGAACCCACGAGGCCCAGCGCCGGTTTGCCGAGAGCCCGGCCAAGCGGCGACATCACTTTTCAGCAGGTTCGCGTGCAGGCAGAGCAGACCTGGGATCAGGCAAAAATGATCTCGCAAAACACGCTGGACGAGATCGGCAGCGTGGTGGATGAATTGGCTAAGATGCCGGGCCGCCGCGTGCTGCTCCTGGCGTCTCCCGGATTTCTGGCGGAGACTCTGGAATACGATCAGAGCCGCATCATCGACCGGGCCCTGGCCGCCAATGTGGTGATCAATGCGCTGGATGCCAAGGGCCTGTTTGCGGAAACTCCATTCCGAACGTCGGACCAGTTGGCGCACGTCGGATCGCTGCCGCTCTCTACCATGGTCTTCGAAGAACGCACGCAACCGACCGCCTTGGAGACGGCCAACAGTCCGCTGATCAATGTGGCCCTGAGCACCGGAGGAATGTTCTTTCATAACAGCAACGATCTCAACTTAGGATTTCGGCAACTGGCCGCCGTTCCGGAAATCACGTACCGGCTCGGCTTTGTGCCCGGCGGGGAACGAGACGGCCACTTTCACAAGCTTCAAGTGAAGTTAACCAACCCAAACTCGTATGTCGTCCAAGCGCGGCGCGGCTATGTGATTCCGGCCAGGGAAACCGGGCAGGCCACGGCCGAACGGCAGCAACTCGACCGGGCGGTGTCGGCCAGCGGCGAGGTGAGTGACTTGCCGGCCAGTGTGAAGATCGCGGAGGGTAAGTCAAAGAGCGGGCAGCCGGCGCTCTGGGTGTCGGTACATGTCGATCTGAAGGAATTGCGATTCACCGAGCGGGACGGGCGTCACCTACAAGGCTTGATCTTTGTGACGGCTTTGCTGGATGCGAACGGGGACATCGTGACGGCAAAGGAGGGCCGCATGGACCTGGAGTTAAAGCAGCCGACCTTCGCGCGGCTGATGAAAAATGGCGTGAACGCCAATGTATCGATGGAGGCGCCTCCGGGCGCGTACCGTTTGCGCGAAGTGGTGCAGGAGGCGGTGGCAGGCAGGATGGCGGCATCGAGTCAGGAAGTGCGGATCAAATAAAGCGCCGCGGCGCACCGCGGAACTTAGCGCGCTTCCTGTTTCTGAAACACGACCATATACTGGCTGTCTTTGATGTGTTCGTGCTCGGAGATTTTGCGAAAGCCGTTGCGCTCGATCTCGCGCACCAAGTCGGGTTCGTCCAGGCGGATGTGCTTGACGGCATCGCCGCCGGGCATGGCGTTGGGACGCTTGTAATACTCCACGACGATCAGCCTTCCGCCGTGTCGCAAGCCGCGTGAAAAACCGGCCAGCATTTCCTCGGGGTAATCATAGTGGTGATAGGAATCGAGCGCCAGGATGACGTCCACGGTTCCGGCATTGAGGCGGGGATCGTTTTCGGCGCCCTTGACGAACGTGACGTTGGCGAGTTTGTCCTCCGTGGCACGGCGGCGCGCGGCGGCGAGGAAATCGTCAAAGATATCTTCCGCCACCACGTGTCCCGACGGTCCCACGGCGCGGCTGAGGTAGGGCAGCATGTAGCCGACGCCGGTGCCGATATCCGCAACGGTCATGCCCGGCTTCAGTTCCAGGGCATCGGTGAGTTCCTGAGGCCGCTCGGTGGCGTCGCGCGTGGAGCTTCCGAGATTGGCCGCGATGGATTGGCGGCCTTCGGGCGTCCGATAGCGCGTATTGGCGTCGGTGGCGACCTGAGCGCAAAGGCCATAGCACAGGGCGCACGGCAGAAGCAGACGGAGCATTTTCATAATGCGGTCTCCATGGGCAGAGCCAGGGGCGGCTCCAGCAGAAAGTCGAGTTTGGCCATGGCCGCCACCGCCTCGCGGATGGCGTGCTCATAGGTCGGCTCGACGGTGATGACGAACGGCAGATCGCGCTTGGATTCGCTGGGCAGTTGCAGAACGGCCTCCAGGCTGATGTGTTTGGCCGCCAGGATACCGGAAAGCTCGGCAATGATGCCGGGCCGATCCTTCACGCGGAAGCGCAGATAGTAGGCGCGCTTCTGCAGCACCACCGAAACCGGGCGGTATTCTCCGAGGCGATCGTGGGCGAACGGAGAGACGCGCTCCGGGCTGCCGCAGCGGATCTCGCGCGCCACGCGCATGAGGTCGCTGACCACGGCAACGCCCGTGGGAGAAGATCCGGCGCCGCGGCCGTAATAAAACGTGTCCTCGCCGTATGCGCCCTTCACCCACACGGCGTTGTAGGCGCCCTGCACGCCGGCCAGAATAGTCGCCTGGGGGATGAGCGCGGGCCGCACGGAAAGAATCAGGCCGTCGGCGGTCTGACGCGCGGCGCAGATCAGCCGGATGGTGTGCTGCAACTGGTGCGCGTAGCGGAAATCCAGCGGCGAGATGCGCCGGATGCCTTCCATGAAAATATCCGACGGGGTGATCTTCTCGCCGAATGCCAGGGCGGACAGGATGGCCAGCTTGGAGCGGGCGTCGATGCCATCGAGATCGGCGCTGGGGTCGGCTTCGGCATAGCCCGCCGCCTGCGCTTCGGCGAGCACCACATCGAGGGCAGCGTTGCGCTTTTCCATCTCGGTCAGGATGTAGTTGCAGGTGCCGTTCAGAATGCCGTAGAGAGCGGTGACGCGGTCGCCCGAAATACCCTCGCGCAGCACGGCGTGGATGGGGATGCCGCCCGCCACGCTGGCTTCCATGGCCATGTTGATGCCGGCGCGGATGGCGCGATCCCAGATCTCCGGACCACAGGCGGCCATCAGTTCCTTGTTGGCAGTTACCACGGATTTGCGATGTTCGATAGCGCTATTCACGATTTCCGCCGCTATGGTTGTGCCGCCTACGAGTTCCGCGACTATATCGACGTCGGGATGCGCGACCACCTCGCGCCAGTCGGGCGTTTTGAGCACCGGACCGAGCGATTCGGGAATGGTCCTGGCGGCGATGGAACGGCAGCATACAGCCGCGACTTTGAGCCGGAATCCCAGCTTGAGCGCGATCTGTTCGGCATTTCCCGCCAGTATGGCGAGGGTTCCGGAGCCGACGTTGCCCAGGCCGACAATGCCCACGTTCACTTCCTGCATATGGGCATTATGGCACGGGGCTGCCTCGGCCCGTGCCCCTGGGGGGTGTAAATCGGCCACAGCAGCGCCGGAATTGTGGCGTTTTCGCCACAGTCCGAAATACCGAAATATTTGATGGAAAAGGACTTCCGCTTGGTGTTACGCTTGCTAACAAAGAGCCATGCGTTTTGCGGAGATGCACTTTGCGCTTTGAGACTACGGTGCAGCGCCCGGTCGAAGCTACCGGAGTGGGGCTACATAGCGGCGGTCCGGTAAACATACGGATTCTGCCGGCGCCGATGTCGACCGGCATCGTCTTCGAACGAACCGATCTGGACAATTTTCAGATCCCGGCCAGTTGGCGGCATGTGGCGCGGGTCAGTTACGCGACCAGCCTGATGCGGCAGGGCGTGCTGATCTCGACCACCGAGCACCTGCTCAGTGTGTTTTACAGCATGGGGATCGACAATGCCATCGTGGAGATCGACAACCTGGAGGTGCCGATTCTGGATGGCAGCGGACGGCCCTTTGTGGAACTGATCCGGCAGGCCGGTATCCGCCAGTTTCGCCGGAAGCGCAAATATCTGCGCATCCGCCGGCCCATCTTCGTGGAGGAGCGCGGAAAACGCATTTCGATCCTGCCGGCGGAGAGCTTTTGCTTGACCTGCGAGACGGACTACAACCATCCGCTGGCCGGGCGGCAGACTCTCGAAATGGAAGTCACGCCGGAGCGCTACGCCACGGAGATCGCACCCGCGCGCACCTTTGGTTTCGCCTACGAGCTCGACCAGATGCGCCAGATGGGCCTGATTCGCGGCGCGTCGCTTGAGAACGCGGTGTGCTTCGACCGTGACGGCGTGATGAATCCGGATGGGCTGCGCTTTGCCGACGAATGCTGCCGGCACAAGGCGCTGGATCTGATCGGGGACCTGGCGCTGCTCGGCAAACCGCTGCTGGGCCACGTCATCGCCGAGCGCGCCGGTCACGCCATGCATACCGCACTGGTCGCCCGCATCATGTCGGACCCGTCATTGTACGAGATTCTGACCTTTGACGAATTGGCCAGCCGGGTGGCGCAAGCTCTGGTGTCATAGAAGTTGCGGGACATTATGAGTCGCGCTTCGGCGCGGCCATGGCTTTGCAAATGAACGCCCAAACTTCCGGACTGATTTTGAAGGCCTGTGTCTGCTGCCGAGCTTGGTCCGGCCAATTGGAACGATCCGCGTACAGCTTGGCCAGACCGCTTGTGATATCGGGGTCGGCGCCGGTGAACTGCTCCACGAGCGCGGCCCAGCGGGCCGCCAGTTCCTGCGCCTTTTCACCTGCGGGTTCTTCGCCCATGGCCGCTTCGACATCGCGGATCAATTCCATCCACTCGCGGCTCACGCGCTCCTGCAGTTCCGGCGACCAGAGCTTGCGCCGGCCGGCGATTTTGGCCTGCGCTGCGTCGTCGTAGTATTTCATGGTCCATTCCGCGTCGTTTTGCATCTCCATCACCTCGATGATTTTTTTGAGCGCCGCGGCAGCCGGCGGCTGGCCCGATGCGACGGCGCGCTCCGCCTGCCGTATAGCTTCGATCGCCTGATCGAGCGAGCCCCGCCGGGCTTCGAGCACCCTGCGCTGCATGGCCAGCGTGGCACACAGTTCCAGGCCACCCCGATCCAGCAGCGTTTTAATTTGGTTTAAGGGCAGGCCCACGAATTTGAGCGCCACAATCTGTTCCAGCCGGAGCAGATCCGGTTCGCTGTAGGCGCGGTACCCGTTGCTGGTCCGTTTGGGACGCAACAGGCCGAGCCGGTCATAATGATGCAGCGCGCGGACGGTCACACCGGCCAATTCGGCAAATTCACTGGCTACCACGTGTTCTCCTTCTCCATCGTCAGGCCCAACGTTACGTCAGAGTCAAGCGGCTCTGATCGGCTCATTTGTAGGTGGAGTACACCCTTTTGTGGGTATGGTGATACCCTCATAATATTGGGTTCGTTCGGAATCCTGCTTTTTTGAACGCCAGAAGTGGAGCTGAGGCAAGTTTCGCCGCGGGGCTGGGTGGAAAAGTGGGGATCGATTGTTTGCGGTTGCCTGGCACGATTCCAGTTGAACCCGTTGATTCCGACGGCCGGTACCCGAAGGTCGGGAAGTAATTGAGGAAGCAGAGCGGTTTTTAACGAGTCACGCGCGTGATCGATATAAGCCGGCACCGTAGGCGGCCGCCGTCCGGTCAGAAAACGATAGAATGGCACGTTAAGTTAAGGGATGACGCTGGTTTTTGAGGCCGCAATCAACTCGGATGCCGCGACGCTCACGAGGTTACACCTTGCCGTGGCCCAGGACCTGACGCAGCGGTTCGGTCACGGAATGTGGTCGTCGGGTCGAAATGAGCGGGGGATCCTGCTCGACCTGCGGAAGCCCAAGTTTTCGCGTATCCTGATTGCGCGAGACAGCGGCGGCCGTATTGCGGGCACTTTGCGTCTGGCGACGAAGAAGCCCTGGGCAATCGATACGGCGTATTTCACCGCCGTAAAGAGACCGCTGTATCTAACCGGGATGGCCGTGCACCCCGACTTCCAGCGCCAGGGAGTTGGCCGCCAGCTGCTGGCAGAGGCCGCGGCGGTGGCGCGTGCCTGGCCGGCCGATGGTATCCGTCTGGATGCCTTCGACGCCGCGGCGGGAGCGGGCGGGTTTTATGCCAAGTGCGGATTCCGCGAGGTTGCGCGGGTGACTTACAAGGGTGATCCCTTGGTGTATTTTGAGTCGGTGCTACTTTAGCCGATCCGGGCGGAACCCCTGTAGACTGAGAGCAATATGGGCGCTTTCTTGATTCTCCTCGGCTGTCTCTACGCGCAGAGCGCGGCGGAGATCCAGCAGGCGCTCACGGGGTCGTGGGTAGGGACGCTGGAGTACCGGGACTTCTCGGAACCCGGCAGTTCGACCAAGCGGGTTAAGCTGCCAACCTGGCTCCGCGTAGAACCGGCCGGAGGCGATCTGCGCTTCCGCTACATTTACGACGATGGTCCGGCGAAGACGGTAACGGAGACCTCGCTGGTTCGAATCGACTGGGGCGCGGCCCGGTACATCGTTTTGGATGAAGCCGGCAAGGTGGAGTCGAATTACACGATCGCGGGACTGGATCAGTTGCGGGCAGGGCGGGGCATCCTGACTTTAGCGGGCAAAGGCATCGAGAACGACGCGCCGGTGGATGTGCGCAGCACCCTGCGCATCGGGCGGAACATTCTGGAAATTACGCGCGAGACGGCGGCTGGCGGCCAGCCATACACTTTCCGCCACGCTTACACTTTCGTGCGATCCGCTGCGCCGTCCGCGCCGATTTAGCGGCAGGCGCTGAATTGCCACTGGTATTTGACGCCTGTCACCGTGAGATTGCCGGCGGCGGCATAGTGGCGACCGCAAGACGGCGACAAAGATCTGGCCATCGCGCACTACCTGAGGTCATTACAGCTCGACCCGGCCAACGCAAATGCGGTGAGGATGCCGATGAAATTAGCCGTCCAATAGGCGTACGGGAGCCGGCATCGCCCGCCCGAAATTGACCCAATATTCATCGTCCCGTCAAATTCCTGCAACACGCGGGTCAGTAGCATAGGTGAAGCCTTGGCAGGTCAGGACGGCACTCTTCTGGCATGCGGAGGCATTCCACTCAAGAGGTTGATGCTTAAAATGACAGACGTACAATTGCGCAAACTAGGCGAAGCCACGACACCCAAGCGGCTTTTGTCCCTGTTGACTGCCTCGTTGATTGCCCTGGGGCCCAGTGTCATGCCGGCGCGCGCCGCGGATCCCGCGGCCAGCGTACCCACGGCCACACCCATCAAGCACCTGGTGGTGATTTTCGGCGAGAACATCTCGTTCGATCACTATTTCGGCACCTATCCGGTGGCCACCAATCCGGCCGGCGAATCGACATTTACAGCGAAGCCGGGTACCCCTACGGTAAACGGTTACTCGCCGGCGTTGCTGAACCAGAATCCTAACCTGAATCCGCTGAACGGAACGGGCGCGACCAATCCATTCCGCCTGGATCCCTCGCAGGCCGTCACATCGGATCAGAATCATGCGTACACCCCGGAACAGCAGGCTTACGATATGGGCGCCATGGATTTGTTTCCGTACTACGTGGGCGCCGCGGGCCCGCCGCCGGTCGGTGTTCCCATCGTCAGCACCAAGGGTTTGAACCTCGGATATTACGATGGCAACGCCGTCACGGCGATGTGGAACTACGCACAGTTCTACGCCATGAGCGACAACTCCTTCAGCAGCAACTTTGGGCCGTCCACTCCCGGCGCGCTCAACATGTTCTCGGGGCAGACCAATGGCGTCATAGCGACGCTGAATGGAACCGGTGACATGGTCAGCGGCGGCACGGATGGTTCGCTCACGATGATCGGCGATGCGGACCCGATTGGCGATGTCTGCTCCAGCCCGACCCGTAACCAAGGGCAAATGGGCGGGCAGAACATCGGCGATCTTTTGAACGCCGCCGGCATCACCTGGGGAACGTTCATGGGTGGCTTCAATCTGTCCATCATCAACCCGAACGGCACCACCGGCTGCGCGCGCAGCTCGGCGGGATTGGCGGGCACCACGGCGGATTATGTGCCGCACCACTCCTGGCAGCAGTACTACACGTCCACTGCCAACCCCAACCACACCCCCCCGGCGTCGCCCGGCGAGATCGGCCACAATGGTCCCGCCAATCACATCTACGACGTGCAGGATTTTATGACCGTGGCGCAAAAGGGCTCGATCCCCGCGGTTAACTTCATCAAAGCGCCGGCTTATCAGGATGCGCACGCGGGCTACTCCGATCCGTTGGATGAGCAGAACTTCGTGGTTACCTTGATCAACACGCTGATGCAGCAGCCCTACTGGAAGAGCACGGCGGTGGTGATTTTGTACGACGACTCCGACGGCTGGTACGACCACCAAGCGGCGCCTCTGGTGAACCAGTCGACGGGCACTGCGGACGCTTTAACCGGACCGGGACTGTGCGGTTCGGGAAGTGTGGCTCTGCCGGGACTGAATCCGGCCAATCTGCATGCGCTGGGCCGCTGCGGCTACGGTATGCGGCAGCCTTTGATGGTCATCTCGCCCTACGCGCGGGAGAACTTTGTGGATCATTCGCTGACCGACCAGACTTCGGTGATTCACTTCGTGGAAGACAATTGGCTGGGCGGCCAGCGCATCGGCAACGGCAGCTTCGACACGATCTCGAATTCGATTGCGCAGATGTTCGACTTCACCAAGATCCGCTCGGAGAACATTCTGATTCTGAGCCCGACTACAGGAGAGCCGATAGAATAACGGTGTAGACTATGGGGGCGGGCCGCGGGACTCAAGTCCCGCGCGGGCTGAAGCCCGCCCCCCCAATCAGATGCCTCTGACACGACGTGACTGGCTATGCTTGAGCGGCCTCGCCGCAGCGCAACGCCTGCTGGCGCAGCACGGTCATCGCCAGCCTATTGCACGGCCCGTGCTCGATCCGGATACACTGGCTCCGTTTGTCGATCCGCTGCCCATCCCCGTGGTCGCGCAAGCACGCAGCATGCGCGGCAAGGTTCCGTATTATCGCCTGCCGATGCGGCAATTCGAGAGCAAAATTCACAGGGACGTAAAGGCGACGCGATGGTGGGGAATCGGGTCGTCGTCGCCGGGGCCGACTTTGGAAGTGCAGTCCGGGAAGCCGGTGCTGGTGGAGTGGGCCAACGAATTGCCGGCGGCGCCGCATTTTCTGCCGGTGGATCATCATTTGCACGGGGCGGAGGCGGACAAACCCGGCGGCCGGGCGATCATCCATTTGCACGGGGGCAAGGTTCCGCCGGAGAGTGATGGATATCCGGAGGATTGGTTTGCGCCGGGCAAATCAGCGACGTATCTTTATCCGAACAATCAGGACGCCGCGATGCTGTGGTATCACGACCACACCATGGGCATGAACCGGCTGAACATTTTTGCGGGGCTGTTTGGTTTATATATCGTGCGTGACCCCGTGGAGGCGGCGTTGAATCTGCCGCGCGGCAAATACGAGATCCCGCTGGCGCTTTATGACCGCACGTTCGACCCGGACGGGCAGTTGAATTATCCGGTGTCGCCGGTGCCGGACGCGCCCTGGATACCGGAGTTTTTCGGCAACGCGGTGCTGGTGAACGGCAAGCTGTTGCCTTATCTGGAAGTGGAAGCGCGGCGGTATCGTTTCCGGGTGCTGAATGGGGCCAACGCACGTTTCTTTCATTTGTCGCTTTCGAATGGCGAGCCTTTCCATCAGATTGGAACGGATCAGGGGCTGCTGCCGGCGCCCGTCGCGGTAAAACAGGTCACGCTTGCGCCGGCTGAGCGGGCCGATTTGATTGTGGACTTCGGCGGGCACGCGGGCGAAACCATCGTGCTGCGCAACGATGTGTATCGACCGGTGATGCAACTGCGCGTGGTCCCCGCCAAGGCCGCGGACGACAGTTCGCTGCCGGCGGCGCTGCGACCGGTGGCGCGCATTCCGGAATCGGCGGCGGTGACGACGCGGACTCTGATGTTGGGAGAGATCGACGATCTGCGCGACGATCCGGTGAGCATGCTGCTGGACAACAAGCCGTGGCACGCGCCGATTTCGGAGAAGCCGGTGCTGGGCACGACCGAGATCTGGACGCTGATGAACGTGACCGACGATGCGCATCCGATTCACCTGCACCTGGTGCGTTTTCAGATTCTGGACCGGCGGCGGTTTGACACGTTCGCGTATCAGAACCGCGGAGGGCTGGTGCGGTATTTCGGCGAGCCGGAGCCGCCGGCGGCGTGGGAGGCGGGATGGAAGGACACGGTGCGGGCGGACCCGGGCATGATCACACGCATCATCGTGCCGTTTGAAGGCTATGCCGGGCGGTACGTGTGGCACTGCCACATCCTGGAGCATGAGGATAACGAGATGATGCGGCCTTACGAGGTGGTTGCCGGATAGCTGGATTTGCGTCTAAGCGTCCCGGGTCCAACTGCCGGAACGTCTTTGCTGGGCTGGGCCCCGAGGAATAGACTCCCCGGTAAAATAGGTTGGAGTTAATTGAATCCGAATGGCGTACTTATTGTGGTTGGTGGCCAGGTGCGCGTCCTCGGAAGCGCAGGTGGTTGACGGCGGTTGCGCCGCCGTAGCCGGTGACAGGCCGGCGGTATAAGCTCAATTGACGAAGCCTCTGACAAATCACGGCGACCGCGGGCGGTTCGCGGCAGAAAAGCGGGACGAGCGGGCTTGTGGACGAACGGGACGGCGTGAGGCGAGCTGCGGACAGCTTGCGATTGATTTGTTATGACTTAAACAGGGCGGCTTGTGAGATTCGAAAGCGGCCTGGGCGCTGAAAACAGGCAAGTTATTGATTCGACGAAACGCAGCACGCTAACAAAACGCTGGTTTCGCGGTTTGGAGCCACAGATTAGCTACACGGAGTCGAATTAGAGCTTCGCGCGGGAGCATTGACGGTACGCGGAGGTGATCGGGTCGAGGCGACGGCGGAACGCGTGGGGTTTGAGACGAGGGAATCGGCTCGAATCTCGGCTGCCGCCACATGTCGAAACCCCCTAAATCAGGTGCCGATGCCCAGCAGGTTCGAAGGTTGTCTTTGCAGCGGCAACCCTCCCAAGATCCTGGCGTGCCACGGCAGGCGGGTGCGCGATATCCCGATATAGGGCGTAGTTTAGATTGAACCGGCGTGCCTATTGGGACGTCAAGTTCTTGCCATGCGAAAAAGAAAAGTCTTCAATCCCAAGAGACGCATTTGTACGGACGCACAACTTGACGGGAAACGAGATGTGATTGAGGAATTTGCCAAGCAGGCACGCTACGGCGGGAATCCTGAGCACAAGAGGAATCAGGAGACTTCGGCCTAGCCCCACCAAGTTCTCCTCGTCCCGGCAAGACCTTGTGTGACGACGTGGAAATCCACACCCGCGCGACCGCACCCGAGTTGCTTCGAATCGGTTTGAGGAAAGGCCTGTTTAGCGTACAGGAGCGGAGCGGATGGCCTCAAAATGTGTGGGCCGTAACGGGAGACGGTGAACCGCTCGAAGCACAACATGAAGGGGAGGGCGTCTACCACGGGTATCCGATGCCTCAAGACGATCCCTTTCGAGAGGATGTGCTCGCCAGATGGAATCAATTGTGACGTCGAATTTCGTAATCAACCTCGCCTGGTGTCCGGCCTCCCATGGTTCACCCGAGGTCCGTGAAACTTCAGCGTTGCTGGAGGTCATTATAGGAGACAGCGTGGCGACTCGCTTTGATGACACCTGGTCAAAATCCGTACAGCAGAGCGCACGGGTGTCGGCGTATCCCCTGGCGCTGTGGATAGCTTCATCCTGGTGAAGATTGAGGTGGGAACCTCTACCGTTTCGTACCAAACCAGAAACATCGTGGCGCATGGCACATGAGATGCCGGGGGCAGGTTATGGCTATCTTTGGCCGCTGTTGACTTTTGCAAGCGATGGCGAGGCGGTAGATGCTGTCTGCCGGGCCTCCAATCCTCTATCTGCTGAGCCCGTGCGTTACATTGCAGACTTCCGTGAGTCAATACAGGCGCAGGCCTTCGTAAAGGCTCTTGACGAATTCGTTGACCTGGTACTTGCTCGTCTTGACGCGGTTGGCCTTGCAGGCACGGAGCTTCGCATGCTTTGGGGCGAGGTGTTGGCCGAACGTGCCGATCCTTCCATTACCCTCGGCAGAACACTTGAAGCCAAGTTGGGCTACGAGCCAGATGAGGCTCCGGAAACTCTTTTATCGCGGCTCATGTTATTGTCGGAGCAAGCGGGAACGTTAGCCGCGGAAGAAATTGCGCCTGCCTGTGCGGGTTCCGACCCGGCACAAGCCTTGGACAACATTGAGGCGCTAGCCGGTTCTAGCGGAACAGATGCGCATTTTGATCTCCCATCCTCCCTGCTTTCGCAATCGCCCAATGGCTCGGTGACACCATGGCACCGAGGCAAGCACCTAGCTGGCGAGGCGCGCAGGGCCTACAACCTAGGTTCGCGGCCAATAACCGACGAAGAGATCGCTGAGTTGCTGACAATCCCTGCCGGCGCGCTTCAGAACGGCCCAGGCGCGGGTGGGCGCCGACCCATCGGGTTGGGCATTCGGAATGGAAAGCGTGGCGACTTGAAACTATTCTTCCGAAAACGAAACCGGCCTGCTTTGCGATTTGAAGCCACCCGATTTCTTGGAGATCAAATCTTTGCTCCGGTGCAGGAGCGGTGGCTTCCGGTAACAGACACCGGTACGGCGAGACAGAAAACTCAGCGGGCATTCGCCATCGAGTTCCTATGTCCCATCTCGGCGCTGGACGAGTATCTCGAATTCGATTTCTCGGCAGAAGCGATGGAGGAGGCGGCGGAGTACTTCGGCGTTTCTGAGCTAGCAGTTAGAAGTCATCTAGCGAACCACGGTCGGATACCCGTCGATGCTGTGACCATATGAAAACAATCGAATGTTGGAACAGGCGACGGGCCTCTCGGACTTGGAGACGCGCATCGCTCCTCAATCCTGCTCATGAATCACGCGGTGCACCCGCACCTTCGGTACGCTGCCCGCAGCGTCTGCCTCCGGCCAGGGTGTGCTGACGGAAGATCCCCCGCGGCAATGTCTGTTTGGTAGGGATGGGTAGCGGGCCGACGAAAGCCCAATTGCGCTTCAAGTAATTGAACTTTAATGACTAAATGGGGCGGCTTGTGGGATTCGAACCCACGACTTTCGGAACCACAATCCGACGCTCTACCGACTGAGCTAAAGCCGCCGCGAAGGAACATCTACAAGTTTAGCAAAACCCGCGCGGAATAAAATCGGCCGCGTCCGGCTTATGCCACTATAGAATATTGTTTTCGAAACGCCCCCGAACCGACGAATTCGAACGCGCCGCCTTGCCGCACCTGAGCGAACTCTACCGGACGGCGGCGCGGCTGCTCGGTGACAGCGCGAAAGCGGAGGACGTGGTGCAGGAAACCTTTTTACTGGCGTGGCGGTCGTTCGACCGCTTCCAGCCGGGAACCAATTGCCGGGCGTGGCTGTTCAAGATCATGATGAACACCATTCATCACCATCGCCGGCACTGGTTCAACCTGCGGCTGGTAAAAGACAGCGACGACGTCCTGCAACAGACCGCGGCGCAGCCGCCGGCGGTTCCCGAGTGCCTGACGGAGCGCACGGTACTGGAGGCGTTGGATCGGATACCCAAGGACTACCGGGCGGCAGTGCTCCTGGCCGATGTGCAGGAGTTTTCCTACAAAGAAGTCGCGGGCATGCTGGACATCCCCATTGGGACGGTTATGTCGCGGCTGAGCCGGGGGCGAGGGTTGTTGCGGGAACAATTGGCGGCGCTGGCGCGATCTTACGGCATTGGGACGGCGGGCAAGGAGGGGCGCGGCGCATGAATTCCTCCTGCGAGAAGCTGCGCGCGCAACTGGATGCCTACCTGAGCGGAGAACTGTCCGGCGATGCGCGCGAAGAAGTCGAGGGGCATCTGCGGGATTGCGCGGCGTGCGCGGCGGAATTCGAAGCCGCAGGCCGGCTGCGCACCGGGGTGCAGGCGGCAGTCGGCGCCACGCCGGTGCCGAGCGGTCTGGAGGCAAAGGTGCGCGGCGCGTTGCGGACACAGGCGGCGCGGCCGCGGACTGGACTTTATGCGGTGGCGGCGGCCGCGCTGGTAATAGTGTGCGTATTCCTGATCAACATGCTGCGCACGAGTCGGGATCCGATGAATGCGATTCTGGCGAAGACCCATGGACAACTGGCGGCGGTGTTGAAGGTGGGGCTGCGCGATCACCTGCAATGCGCCGTCTTCCGCAAATATTCCAAGCAGGCAGAGCCAAGCGCGCAGATGGCGGCCGATTTGGGACCGGAATTCGCGGGACTGATCCCGCTGATTCAAGCGAAGCTGCCGGCCGATTTCCGGTTGATTCAGGCGCACCATTGCGAGGCAGGCGGCCGCCAGTACACGCACTTTATCGTGGCGGGCGGCGATAAAGTGGTATCGGTGATTCTGACGAGGGCGCAGCCGGGCGAAGCAGTGATTGGAATCCACCAAGAGGGCGTGGATCGATTCCAGGTGGTGGGGTTTGAGAGTCAGGGCCAGTTAGCCTATGTGATCTCGGATCTGGACGCGCAGCACAGCCTGGTTTTGGCGGCGAACCTGGCGCCTACGGTACGGCAGTATCTGTCTGAACATGCGGGATGGCAGAGTCCGGGCTAGTCGTGGCGAAGGGCTGCCGCCGGGTCCACGCTGGCGGCGCGGCGTGCCGGCAGGTAGCTGGAGACCAGCGCCACCGCGGTGAGCAGCGCGGCGATGGCGGTTAGCGTCGCCGGGTCCGCCGGGCGCACCTCGAACAGAAGGGTGGCGAGAAAGCGCGTCAGGACCATGGCTGCGGCGCAACCGCCGGCCAGACCGGACAAAGCGAGGATTCCGGCATCACGCAAGACACCGATGAGCACGTCGCGCCGCATGGCTCCCAGCGCCATGCGGATGCCCATTTCGCGGGCGCGCGACGCCACCGCGCAGGAGACCACGCCGTAAATTCCCACCGCGGCCAATGCCATCGCGAGACCGCCGAAGAGAGCCAGCAGTGTCAGCGTGAACCGGCGTTGCGCCAGCGACGAAGTCAGGTAGGCATCCAGCGGCTGCACTTTATAGACGGGCAGTGTGCCATCAGCCGCCAGGAAGGCCGCGCCGGCGACTCGCTGCATGCCGCGCGGATCGCCGGTGGTGCGCGCCACCAGCGAAAAGGCGAAGGTCATGTGCTGCGCCTGAGGAACATAAGCCGCGAGGCGCGGCGCGATATCCAGGCCGTATTGGCGCACATCGCCCACGATACCCACGATGGTCATCCAGGGCCGGGTGTCGTCGCGGCCCCCCAACTGGATCTGTTTGCCGATGGGGTCCTGATCGGGGAACTCTTCGCGGGCGCAGGTTTCGCTAATGACCGCCACTCCGGGCGCCGAGGCGTCGTCGTGAGCGGTGAAGGCGCGGCCGCGCTTCAGGGGAATCCGCATAACGTGGAAATAGTCCGGCGACACGGCGTAGTTATCGGCGCTAGGAGCTTCGGAATCGTGCGCCAGACGGCGATCGCGGATGTGGAACCCGTAGCGGTCGAAGTCCGCAAGCGGCAGTGCGCTGGTCATGGCGGCGCTCTCGACGCCGGGACTGGCCAGCAAGCGGGCCATGGCTTGCCGATCATAGCCTAACTCGGCCGCGGGCTTTTGATAGCGCGCGCCATAGACGTATGTGCGGAGGGTGATCACATGGCGCGGATCGAACCCCGGATCGACGTTCATTAAGCGCAGGAGACTTTTCCCCAGCAGCCCGGCCCCTACCGCCAGCACGAACGCCAGCGCGACTTCGGCCATCACGAGCAGATCGCGAACGCTGCGCCGCGCCCGGCCCCCGGTAGCCCTGCCGACATCCTTCAACGCGCGGTTCGGATCGGCGGCCGCGCTACGCCAGGCAGGCATCAGGCCGAACAGTAGCCCCGTGACGACGCTGGCCGCCAGCGCGCAGGCCAACACCACGGCATCGATGTGGATCTCTCCGAGGCGAGGGAGGTCCGCAGGGGCCAGGGATGCCAGCAGCGACGCACACCACCAACCCAACAGGATGCCCGCCAAGCCTCCGGCAAGGGCCAACAGCAGGCTCTCCGCGATGAACTGCCGGATCAATCGCCAGCGTGCGGCGCCCAACGCAGCCCGCAGCGCCAATTCCTTGGTGCGGCGGTTGGCGCGGGCTAACAACAGGCTGGCCACATTGACGCACGCGATCAGCAGGACCAGACCGGCGGCACCCATTAGAACCCACAATGCCGCGCTGACCGGGCCGACCAGATGATCGCGCAACGGCTCCCACGCGACGCGGGCCTGCGGCGGATACGACGCGGGATAGTGCCGCACCAGATCGGCCATGATGGTATCCAATTCAGCACGGGCCCGGTTTGCCGGCACACCGGTCTTCAGGCGGGCGACGAGTTGGAGATGCTGGCAATCGCGGCAGGCAAACGGATCCGACAGTTCATAGCCCAGTGGCGCGAAGATTTCGGGGGTTCCCGGTATGCCCGGAATGGTCAGGGAACGGAAGCCGGCCGGCAAAACGCCCACCACCGTGAACGACGCATCGCTTAAATGAACGACCCGGCCGATGATGTGCGGGTCGCCGCCGAAACGACGCTTCCATAAGCCATTCGCCAGGATTACTTCGTAGCGGCGATCGCGGTGGTCTTCTTCCGGCAGGAAAGTTCGTCCGAGTTGCAGGGGCACGCCGAGGGTATCGAAGAAGTCGTAGTTCACGCGCAGGCCTTTCACCAACTCCGGCTCGCCCCGCCCGGCGATCACGCCTGCCGTGTCGCGATAGAGAGACATGCCGGCGAAGGAATGGCTCAATCTGCGCCAATCGTATGCGGTGGTGTAGCCAACGGTTCCCGCACGCTTTTCGCCATCGTCGGATTCGCCCAGCTTTACCAGGCGGCCGGGATCGCCATAGGGCAATTGATTCAGCAGCACGGCTTTCACGGCGCTGAAGATGGCGGTGTTCACGCCGATGCCAAGCGCCAGGGTCGCGACGGCGGTGAGGACGAAGGAGGGACTGCGGCGGAGCGTGCGCCAGGCATAGCGGATGTCGCCGCGCAAATCGTCGAAGGGGCGCAGACCGCGCGCCTGTCGGCAGCTTTCCTTATAGCTTTCGAGCGAGCCGAATTCCAGACGCGCGCGGCGGGCCGCCTCTGCCTTCGGGACGCCCATGCGGACCAGGTCGGACGCGCGAATCTCCAGATGCGTGCGCAGTTCCTCGTGCATGTCGCGCTCCAGTTGCGAACGGCGCGACAAGGCGCGCCAGAGCAGATGTAACTTCAACATGGATCAGGCCTCCCCGGGTTGCGCGCCCAGGGCTGTGGCGATAGCCGCAACCAGGCGATTCCAGCTTTGGGTTTCGGCGCGCAGGCGCTTGCGGCCGGCAGTGGTCAGACGGTAGAAACGGGCGCGGCGATGGTTTTCCGAGACGCCCCATTCGCCTTCCAGCAGCCCTTGCGCTTCCAAGCGGTAGAGCGCGGGATACAAGGCGCCTTGCTCGATCGCCAGTGCGCCAGCGGAGATCTGCCCGATGCGCAGCAGCACGCCGTAGCCGTGCAGGGGGCCTAGCGACACGGCCTTCAGAATTAACAGGTCGAGCGTTCCGGGTAGCAGCTCGGCATGGACGGACATGTGTCTCCTAAGCTTCTTAGGAAAGTATACGGGCGTTCTCCTAAGCTGTCAAGGAGAGCATCTTACGGCCAGCGGACGCTGTCGGGCGGGGTGTTATTGCACTGATTGGAATCCGTCACGCCGGAGGCCAGCAGGGCGCAGGCGTTTTCGGTGGCAGTGCGCAGGGCCAGATCCCGAGTGCTGGCGGAGGCGGTGCGGCAAGCCTGCTGGCCGCGGAAGGTCACGCAGACCTGGCAGCGGATGCGGCTGGTGCTCATGGTGGAATAGATTACGAAGCCGATCACCAGAGCGAGAAACAGGAGGCCCAGCCAGACGCTCTTTTTCACGCGAAGAAATTGCCCATGTGACGAAACTTGGAGTAGCGCTGGTCCACAAGCTGCTGCGGACCGAGGCCGGCCAGATCCGCCAGCGCCTTTTCCAGCCCCTGGCTCAAGTTGCGCGCGGCGCCATCCATATCTTCATGCGCGCCGCCCGGGGGCTCACCGATCACGCCATCGATGAGTTCCAGTTTCAACAGCTCTTCGGCGGTAAGCTTCAGGGCCGCGGCGGCGAGTTCCGCTTTCGTGGAATCGCGCCAGATGATGGCGGCGCAGCTTTCCGGGGAAATTACGCTGTAGATGGCATTTTCGAGCATCAGCACATGATTGCCCACGCCCAGCGCCAACGCCCCGCCGCTGCCACCTTCGCCGATCACCACCGAAATCACCGGAACAGCCAGGCGCGCCATTTCGCGCAGATTGCGCGCGATGGCCTCGGCTTGGCCGCGCTCTTCGGCATCAATACCCGGGTAAGCGCCGGGCGTGTCCATCAGCGTAACTACGGGACGGCCGAACTTGGAGGCCAGTTGCATGACGCGCAACGCCTTGCGATAGCCCTCCGGCTTGGGCATGCCGAAGTTTCGATAGAGCTTCTGCTTAGTATCGCGGCCCTTCTGTTCGGCGACCACCATCACCGGCCGTCCGCTTAGAAAGCCGGCGCCGCAAACAATGGCGGGATCGTCACTGAACAACCGGTCCCCATGGATCTCGCGAAAATCCGTAAAGATACGCTCGATGTAATCGAGCGCATGCGGGCGTTTGGGATGGCGCGCCAATTGTACGCGCCGCCACGCGTCCGCGCGGGCCTGGTCGGAGGCGGGCATGGCGTGCGGGACTGGGGGTGCGTTTGGTTCCGGTAACACTCTCCCCCATATTAGCAGAGGAGGGTGGGCCGGCTGGAGCGAACTGGTCTCAATCGTCCAAAACGGGCCGGCGTAGGTCTTGTCTTCTTTTGGGCCCGGATTCAGACTAAAAACAGAAGATCGCCAGGCTGGGTTTCGCTGGGCGACTTTATCGTAAGGGAGGGGAAATCGTATGTGTGACTATTCATTAATGGGGGTTCCAAACAGGCTGGCAAACGAGCATGAAGATCTAGTGGCGCACCGGTTTCCGACCGGCTCCATGGGTCTGGCCGCGCCGGTGGACGTGAACCGGCTGGCACGTGCGGCGGTATCCCGGCCAGGAGGGTTCTGGACGGCGATTAAGGAGTTCTTCAATCCACCGGAGCATGCGCCGGTCGCCGCCGTTTGCATCCCGCCAGGGGCGCGTTTGTGGCTACGGGATATTCCGGAACGGCTGCAATCGGCCCTGCAGGTGGGACCTCAGGAAGAGGTTGTGTTCACGCAGACGGGCGCAGCGGTGAACACTTACCGGGATGCCGTCCGCTTTACCAATGGGACGATGCTGCGGCTACAGGAACTCCGGGAAGGTCAGCGGGTGCGCGTGCTGGATCTGTCCCTAGCAGAGCCCTTGGAGCCGTTCCTCGAAGAGAACTTCGCGTTCCGCCAGTAGCAGCCGTGAGGGGACGCGTTACCGGTTCGTTTGTTCAGTGAGCGTGACGGGCTGCCGCAGACGGAAACTGAGGCGGGTCTCAACGGGCAGCGCCACGGCTTTAGCCCGGCTAGCCGCGACCCCGCCAGCGCCCGCGGCGCCACCCGCCACGGCTCCGATTCCGGCGCCTTTGCCGCCTCCGGCAATCGCGCCGATGATGGCGCCGATGCCCGCCACCCCGGCTACAACTCCGACATCCTGACCGCGATTACTCTGCGACTCTGTGCGAGACGACTCGGTCTGAATCGCGACATGCTGCCCATCGGAAGTGTCCAATTTGGTCAACTCCAGCGTGAGGGTCGGGTGGGTTCCCTGCTGCACACCGGCGAGGCGGCCTTCCACACGCGCGCCGCGTTCTGCGATGACGAATCCGCCAACGGTTAGCGGCGCATCCAGGGTCGCAGTGAAAGTATCGCCGGTCTGGTTGTGCGCGCTGGATAAACCTTGCCCGAGGCGAACCGGCAGAACCATTCCGGCCGGCAAAGTCACGCTGGGGGCGGGAGGCGGCGCAGGTGATTCGGAAGGTCGCGTCGCTGGTGTAGGAGCTACTGGCGCCGCAGGAGCAACTTCCGGCTCGACCCTGGGAGTTGGGTCGGGAGCCGGTGGCGTAACTGGTGGAGGCGGTGCAACGGGCGGCGGTGCTACCGGAGGCGTTGTGTTTTGAGCGATCAAAGTCACCGGCAGTCGCGGCTTTGAGATTGCCTTCGGTCGGTGAGGCGGCCTGACTAGCGCAGGCGGGACGGAGGGATCCGGTTCCACAGGAGCGCTTTCCACTTGCGCGGGCTGTACCGGCACGACGGGCGGCGTGACCGGCGCGGGCACGGCCGAAACAGCAAAAGCCGGAACCGGCTTTGGCCGCGGTATGAGCTTCATGATCAAGGCGCCACCGAATGCCCCGACCAGCACGAGAAGTCCGATTTGAACTGGTTTCATCTCCGTACGTATCCTTACTCCGTCGGACGGGCCGTTTCGAGATTTCGTTTCCAGTGTAACCCCAGGTAAAATGAAGAATCCAGGCGATGAACTTTCCATCTCAATTCGCAATCGGACCGGTGCGGGTGGCCCCCGCCACGGTGCTGGCTCCCATGGCCGGCGTCACCGACACGGTTTTTCGGCGGTTCATCCGCAATCTGGGCGGATGCGGGCTGGTGATGACGGAGTTCACCAGTTCGCACGGCGTCAGCGCGTCGCTGCGCGCGCACCGTCCCACGCGCACCCTGAAGTATCTGGCGTTCGATCCTTCCGAGCGTCCCATCACCGCGCAGTTGTTCGGCGCCGATCCGGCGGTGATGGCCGACGCCGCGCGAGTCTGCCAGGACTTGGGATTCGATGTCGTGGATTTGAATTTCGGCTGCCCGGTAAATAAGGTGGTCAAGTGCAACGGTGGTTCGGGACTTTTGCGCGACCTGCCTCTGGTGGAACGATTGCTGCGCGAAGTGCGCGGGGCCCTTTCGATCCCTTTGACAATCAAGTTCCGGGCAGGCTGGAGCGACCAGGAACTGGTGGCTGTGAGCCTGGCGCGAATGGCGGAGGATCTGGGGGTTGCGGCGGTGGCATTGCATCCGCGGACGCGGGAACAGGGCTACAGCGGACAGGCCGACTGGACGCGCATCGCGGAAGTGAAAGCGGCGGTGCGGATTCCGGTGATCGGCAATGGCGACATTAACTCACCGGAGGACGCCATACGCATGGTGGCGGAGACCGGATGCGATGCGGTGATGATCGGGCGGGCGGCGTCGTCCAATCCCTGGATCTTCCGGCAGATTGCGCAGTATGTGGCTACCGGTACATACGATCAGCCGACACATGCGGACCGGCACCAGATGATGCGCACTTATTATGCGCTGCTGATCGAACGGGAGGAGCCCGACACGGTGGGGAAGATGAAACAATTCGCCACTTACTTCACGCACGGCGTGCGGCACGGTGCGCAGCTACGCGCGGCGGTGTATCACGCGGCCGAGCCGCGCCAGATCCTGGAACTGGTGGACGAATTCTTCGGCAGGGAACTTGCGGCCGCATGAGCCCAACCAAAAAAGTACGGCTCATCACGGACGGTTCGTGCCTAGGCAATCCCGGCCGGGGCGGGTGGGCGGCGATCCTGCGATTTAACGAGCATCAGCGCGAGCTGTTCGGATACGCGCCGCACACCACCAACAATCGCATGGAACTGACGGCGGCTATCGAGGGGTTGAAGGCGCTGAAGGAGCCGTGCGAAGTGGAAGTGATCACCGATTCCGAGTATCTGAAGAACGGCATTACCAAGTGGGTGCCGAATTGGAAACGGCGCAATTGGATGACGGCCGATAAGAAGCCGGTAATCAACCGGGAACTCTGGGAAGAGCTGGATGAAGTGACGGCGAAGCATCAAGTGACGTGGTCTTGGACCAAGGGGCACGCCTCGCATGCCGACAACAACCGCTGCGACGAATTGGCGCAAACGGCGGCGCGGGAACAACGGCGGAGCTAAGGCCCAAATCTAGAATCGATAATCCGGCGGCTGGATGCCTTTCACGCGCGGATAAACTTCCGTTTGCGCGCGGTGATGGGCGGTGTGCGTAAAATATGCGAACAGGACTCGAAGCCGGACAGGTGGCGTCATTCCGGTCCGACCACAGCGTCCAGGCGCTCTGACGTCATGGCCGCCACGGCTTGGTTGCAGAACTCCAAGGACTCCGTGAGAAATGGAATGGCGGTTTCTTTCAAGACTTCTACTTTCTGTGTGTCTTTGCTCCACTCGACGAGTTATAACAGTCGGCCGGCATCGAATGGGCAACCGCGGTGGTAAACGCGCCGGAGGTTTTCCAATGTTCTGCCGGCGTCTTTTACGGTGGTCCGCGGCAAAGCTGGAACGGCCAGCGCCGGTAAGGCTGCCAAGATCTTGATGGATCGCCTCATATGCCCTCGGCCGCGCGCGAATAAAAGCCCGCCAGATCGGACCTCAACTGTTTTAGGGCATCCACGTTGAGATAGATCATGTGGCCGGAGTGGTAATAGGCAAATTCGACGTTGCCGCGCAGCTTCGGCTCGAGTTCCATGTGCGCCAGATCGTACTCGGTGATGAAGAACGGCGTAGCCAGATCGAACAGACCGTTGGCGGAAAACACTTTCAGGCGCGGGTTTTTGCGTATGGCGTCAGCCAGATCTCCCGCCACGTATGGTTCGTGGAGGGGCTGACCCTGCGGCCCCCCAGGTCCGCCTGCTCCGGGCCGGCGGTGGCTGTGGTCCCACTCCTCGTTCACGTTCGCGCCGCGGAGAAAGTAAGTTTCCTTGGACGTGTATTTAAGCTCGGTGTCGAGATACTCGTGGAATGCGGAGACAAATGCTCCAGTGATGCCGGAACTGGACGGATCGTAGCCGGGATTCTCGCCCGCGGCATCGACGTCGGTGCCTTCGAAGCGGGCATCGTAGCGGCCCAGGATCATGCGCTGGTCGCGCAGCAGCTCTTTGCGGAAACGGGCCGGGCTAACTCGCAGGTTCGATTCCTTAATGTATCGCACGCTGAGACCGGTGTAACCGGCGAGCTTCGCCGCAATGGCATCCACTTGCGCCGGCGGCAGATTATCGCCCTGGGCCAAAGCCTCGGCATAAGGCCCGCGGGCAAAGGCGCGCACCTCATCGAGAAAGGCTTTCTCATCGCGCCCCTTGTGGGCGATCTTTTCGAAGTGCCAGGCGATAGCCGCGTAAGAAGGCAGGTTCCCGATGAAGACCGTATCGCTGCCGGGCGCCAGCGCGAAATAATTGAGAATCGTGGACATGAGCACCACGCCGTTAAACGACATGCCATCGTTTTCGAGCGCGTCGACCAGAGCAGCCGAGCGTGTGGTGCCGTAAGATTCGCCGAAGAGGAACTTGGGCGAATTCCAGCGGTGATTCACGCTGACATAGCGCTGGATGAACCGGGCGAAGGCGCGCACGTCCTGATCGGTGCCGGCGAAGTTCTTGATGGTGGCCTTTCCGACCGGACGGGAGAAACCAGTGCCTACGGCGTCGACGAAAACCAGGTCGGTCTTATCGAGTAACGAGAACTGGTTCGGCACAATCTGGTAAGGCGCGGCGCCGGTGGCTTCGGGGCTCGCGGTGACGACACGGACCGGGCCGATGGAACCCATATGCAGCCACAGGCTCGCGGAACCGGGGCCGCCGTTGTACAGAAAGGTGATGGCGCGCGTGCGCAGATCGGTGGCGGTCTGCGTGTACGCCGCGTAGAAGACGATGCCGTACGGCTTTTCGTCGTCGCCATCGATTAGCAGCGTGCCGGCGGTCGCGTGATAGTGGATGGTCTTGCCGCCGAGCGGCAAATCGTGATCCGTGGTGGAGGCGGTCTCGGTAGGAATAGGGGACGGCTTTTCTGACTTCTCGTCGGCCGCGGGCGTGGCGGGAGAATCGGCGGACGGCGGTCTTTGCGCGAAGGCGCCGGCCGCAACGAAGAGCGATAGGGCGCCGGACAACAGCCGGGGATGAATGTGGATCTGACGCATCGGGAACTCCTTTTGGCGTATTCTCTCACGAATTCGGATCGAGCCTGCTACCGTGGAATTGAATCTTGCATGGATAACCACCAACCCAGCCGTACAGCCTTGGGCGTCGCCATGCGGCGGGCGGCGCATCAGGTTCTCGACCGGCCGCCGGTCTTCGAAGATCCCATGGCGCTGCGCATACTGGGTTCCGAGGCGGGCGAACTGCCATCCGATATGCCGCAGTTGCGGGCGTTCCTGGCGGCGAGAAGCCGTTATGCTGAAGACGAACTGGCGGACGCCGCGGCGCGCGGAGTGAGGCAATACGTGGTTCTGGGAGCGGGACTGGACACGTTCGCCTGCCGGAATCCGTACGCAGGGCTGCGGGTATTCGAAGTCGATCATCCGTCGACCCAGGCTTGGAAGCGGGAAAGGCTACATCTGGCCGGCGTGGCCACCGTGGAGAGCATGGTGTTCGTGCCGGTGGATTTCGAGCGGCAGTCGCTCGAGAGCGAGTTAGCGGCAGCGGACTTCGATTCGCGCCAGAAGGCGTTTTTTTCCTGGTTGGGCGTGACGCCCTACCTGACTGAGAATGGCTTCTCTGCAGCGTTGGCTTTCATCGCCGCGATGCCGCCGGGCAGCGGGCTAGTTTTCGATTACGCGGCGGCCAGTTCCGCGTTGAGTCCGGGCGAGCAGGCAACTCGCGACCGGTTGGCGGCGCGCGCGGCTCGCGCGGGGGAGCCATTCCGCCTGTTCTTCGAACCGCCGGATCTGGCGCTGCGCCTGTTGGGCATGGGATTCGGCAGCGTGGAAGACCTGGGCGCCGAGGCGATTAACGCGCGCTATTTTCGGGACCGGGCCGACGGCCTGCGTTTGCAGGGCAGTTCCGGACGCTTAATCAGCGCGCGCCTCTGAGCGTTGATACAATTCGAAGATGCCCAACGATATCCATGCAGTGTTCGACACCACCGAAGGCTCGTTCAAGATCAAACTATTTCCCGAAAAAGCGCCGCGGACGGTGGAGAACTTCGTCAGCCTGGCTGACGGCAGTAAAACCGGCAAGCCCTTCTACGATGGGACCGTCTTTCATCGCGTGATTCCCAACTTCATGATTCAGGGAGGCGACCCGGAAGGCACGGGGCGCGGCGGTCCGGGCTACAAATTCGCCGACGAATTTCACCCGGGGTTGCGGCATTCCAAACCCGGCATTTTGTCGATGGCCAACGCCGGTCCCAATACGAACGGCAGCCAGTTTTTCGTCACGGTAGCAGCCACCTCGTGGCTGGATAACAAGCACACCGTTTTCGGGGAAGTAGTGGAGGGCTACGCGATAGTGAAGAAGATTTCGGAAGTGCCGCGCGGCGGCCAGGACCGCCCCGTCAAGGAGGTGCGCCTCAACTCGGTGAAGATCGAGAGGAGTTGAGTTATGCGAAGCCTGCTGCTGGGATTGGCGTTCTGCGCCGCCGCGTGCGCGCAGGATGGATTCGTGCCGCTGTTTAACGGAAAGAATCTGGACGGCTGGGATGGCGACCCGCGCATTTGGAGCGTGCGCGACGGCACGATCGTGGGACACACCGAGGGTGTCACGATGACCGACAATTCGTTCCTGATCAGCAAGCAGAGCTACGGCAATTTTGTGCTGCGGGTGGAGATGAAGCTGCGGAACCACAACAGCGGCATACAGTTTCGCAGCGAACGGATGCCCAACTGGGTGGTGCGGGGATATCAGGCTGACGCAGCCCAGGATAATTATTGGGGAAATATTTACGAAGAGAAAGGCCGCGGCACCCTGGTGGATGGCTGGAAAGGAAAGGGCGAAAAGGCCGTCAAACTGAAGGACTGGAACGAATACGAGATTCTGTGCGACGGCGATCACATCCGGCTGACTTTGAACGGCACGGTTACCGCGGATTTCCACGATTCGGCGCGCCTGGACGGCATCCTTGCTTTTCAACTGCATCAGGGCCCGGCGATGGAAGTCTATTTCCGCAATGTGCGGATCAAGGTGCTGAAATAAGGCTCCGGCGGTGAGACGGGCGATCTTCGGCGGCACTTTCGATCCTATCCATAACGCGCATCTGGCCGTAGCTAAGGAAGCCGCCTCTCGATTTCGGCTCGATACGGTCTGGCTGGTGCCCGCGCAGAGTCCACCGCACAAGCAGGGCGTGACGCATGCGCCTTACCAGGACCGTTTTGCCATGGTGGCGTTGGTTTGTCAAGACGCGCCCCAGCTGGAGGCTTCGCGCCTGGAGGAGGCCGATGCCAGCAGCTATTCGATCGACACCATCGAGAGGGTGCGAGACCTCCTGCCGGCCGGCGAGGAGCTGTTTTTCCTGATCGGCGCGGACGCCTTCGCGGAGATCGAGAGCTGGCGGCGCTGGCGCGACGTCGTGCGCGCCGTGGAATTCATTGTGGTCAGCCGGCCGGGCCATATTTATAAGATTCCGGACGGAGCCGTGGTGCACCGTCTGGAAAGCGTGGCTCTTCCGGTGTCTTCTTCCGACATCCGGCGCAAACTGGCGTCCGGTGACGAGTCCGTGGATGTGCCGGCCACCGTGCTGGAATACATTCGGGGGCATGGGCTCTATCGTACGTAGCCGGCCGGCAGGGAGAGTGGGCCACTCTGCTACACTCGTGTGTCCTGTGTGACCATGAGGCGGCGCGAATGTGCCTCAACAACTGACAAATTGGAGGTTGGCCAGTTACGTGCAGCGTGGCGTGAGTTCTAGAGGACGGAGAGATTACTGTGAATCGTATATTGCGCTCTTTTCATTTCGAGTTCTTGGCGCTGCTCCTGCTGGCGCCCGGACTGCGGGGCCAGATTCAACTGCAAGTGAACCCGCCGGCCTTGGCGTTCTCAGCCGTGGCCGGCAGCCCGGCTCTGACGCAAAACATTAGTGTCGGCAGCAGCGGCGACGTCGCGGGCGAGCACATTTCATACTCCGCCATCGTGCAGACGACTTCGTCGAGCAGCGCGTCCTGGCTCAGTCTGAACAATGCAGCCGGCGTTACTCCGGCCACGATCACGGTTTTTGCGCTGGCCGGAGCGATGCCCGAGGGCGTTTATAGCGCGCAGATTCTGATTGGCGGCAGCGGCTCAGTGGGCAACAGCCCGCAGGTGATCCCGGTTACGTTCACCGTGGCGCACATCGCCGCCTCTCCGGCGTTGCTGAACTTTAACTATCAAATCGGGGGATCGCTGAGCCAGCCGCAGACAGTGTTGGTGTCGGGTCCCGCCGGTGGAGTTTCCTTTTCGGCGTCCGCCTCCACCGCCAGTGGCGGTGATTGGCTGGAAGTGGCGCCGACCAGCGGCACTACTACTTCGACCGTCACGGTCAATCTAAATCCCGCGGTCATCGGGACCCTGGCGGCCGGAACCTATGACGGTCTAATCAGTCTGGCGGCGTCCGGCGACTCGACGGTGGTTAACGTACCTGTTGCCCTAACCGTCTCCAATACCCCGCAGGTGACGGCCAGCCCATCCGTTTTCTCTTTTGGATACCAGATCGGCGGGACCAATAATGTTACGCAGCAGGATCTTTCGGTGACTTCCGTGGGGGGCGCGGTGACTTTCACGGTGGCGGTCACCACAGCGCCGAATTCAGCGGGCGGGTCGTGGCTGGTTATATCCAGTCCGGGCCCCAATGTCACCCCCGCCACGCTCACGGTGGGGATCTCGCCCGGGACTCTGCCCGCCGGCACCTACTCGGGTCAAGTTGCGATTGTAGCGTCGGGAACCACGTTAGCGGCCCTTCCGGTTACGCTCACGATCAGCAACAATCCGCTGATCAGCGTGACGCCCACAGTCCTGAATTTTGCGTATCAGACCAGCGGCGCGATTCCGCCCGCCGAGACCATCGCCATCTCCAGCACGAGCACGACTTTAGATTATTCGGTGTACCCTTCCACAACTTCGGGCGGAAGCTGGCTGCAGGCAATCAGCGGCAACACGACGCCGAATCCAATCTCCGTGACTGTGAATCCGGCCGGTCTGGGCGCCGGCGTTTATAACGGCCAACTGATGATATCGGCCAACGGCGCGGCCAATTCGCCGCAGGAGATTCCCGTCACCTTGACCGTGACGGCCTTTCCGCTGGTCCAGACCTCGCCGCCGGCGTTGACCTTCGTGTATCAGACCGGGCAGTCTACGCCTCCCAGCCAACTGGTCTCGATCACCAGCAGCACCGGCGATCAATTGGACTTCAGCGTGACCGATTCGACAGCGTCCGGCGGCAACTGGCTCTCGGCCAGTTTATTCACGGGGCTAACCCCCGGCACGGTCAACGTGGCGGTAGCGGCGGCTGGCCTTGCGCCAGGTACTTACTCGGGCACCGTCACGATTACGGCCACGAATCCGAGTGGCATTCCGGTGCCCAACAGCCCGCTGTTATTGCCGGTCACTTTCTACGTGAGCGCGGATCCGCTGATTTCGATAAGTCCCGGCGTGCTGACTTTTACGGCCGAGGCCGGCGCCGTCACGAATGGTCAAGAAATTTCATTGACCAGCACATCCAGCGTGCTGAATTACGCGGTCTCCTCGGCCACGCTGAGCAGCGGTCCATGGCTGCTGGTGGCCGCGCCACCGGGCGCCACGCCTGGTTCCTTCGAGGTTTATGCCACGGCTGAAGCTCTGGCAGCCGGCACTTATAGCGGCAGCATTACGATCGATGCCAGCAATCCTTCCGGCGCGGCTGTCGCGGACAGTCCGGAGACGATCCCGGTCACATTCCAAGTGGTGGCCGGGACCCTGAGCGCCGCGCCGCTGGCGTTGACATTCTCCCAAACTCTGGGCGGCGCGCTGCCCGAATCGCAGAACATCAAGCTGAGCGGCACCGGCTCCACGCCGCTGAGTTTCACGGCCGTGGCGTCCAACAGCAGCGGTGTGAACTGGCTGACCCTGACGCCAACTTCCGGGGTCACGCCGGCCACCCTGAGCGTGTCGGTGGACGGATCGAAGCTCAGTGCGGGCACCTATATCGGGCTGATAACGGTTACCGCGCCCAACGCGGCCGGCAGCCCGATCACGATTCAAGTAACCCTGACGGTTACCGGCGCACCCGTAATCTCGCTGACACCGGCGACTCTGCAGTTTACATCGCAGGTTGGCAGCACGGCTCCGGCGGCGCAGACGATCGCGGTGGCGTCCAGTTCGGGCAGCCTGGCGTTCGCTGCCGTCGCGACCGTGAGCGGTTCGGTGAACTGGCTGAGTGTGAGCCCGAGCAGCGGCAGTACCCCAGGCACGCTCAGCGTGTCGGTGAACCCCGCTGGTCTGGCGGCTGGATCTTATACGGGCAGCGTTACGGTGACATCCACGGCCGCGGGCAACAGTCCGCAGGTGGTCAATGTGACGTATACTGTCACACTGCCGCCCGCGCCTCTTCCGACGAGCGTGGTGAACGCCGCCAGCCAGGCCCCAGGGGCCGTTGCGCCCGGCGAAATCATTTCGATCTACGGAACGAACTTAGGACCGGTGACGGCGGCCGGGCCGGTGATCTCGGACAATTCGGTAGGCACGGCCGTAGCCGGCGTGCAAGTGATGTTCGATAACAATGCGGCGCCCCTTTTGTATGTTTCCGCGACGCAGATCAATGCGGTAGTGCCGTTCGAGCTTGCCAGCCAGGCGCAGACGCACATGACGATTACCTATGACGGCGCGGTATCCGCGGCAGTGGACCTGGTGGTGGCTCCCACGGCGCCGGGAATCTTTACCGTCACGGAGAACGGGGCGGGGCAGGGGGCCATCATCAACTCCACGGGTGGCGTCAACGGCGCGAGCAATCCGGCGCCCGCGGGATCCGTGATCGTGCTTTATGCCGCGGGTGGCGGTGAAACCAGTCCGCCCGGCGTTACGGGAAACATCACGCCAAACGATGGCACGGGGTTGAAGTACGTGTCCGGAGTGACCGTCACGGTGGCCGGCCTGGTATGCGATGTCATGTATGCCGGATCGGCGCCCGGATTCATCGAAGGCGCTCTACAGATTAACGTACAACTGCCGGCCAACGTACCCGCCGGTTCGCAGCCGGTGGTGGTGACGATCAACAATGTCAGCAGCCAGGCAGGGGTTACCGTGGCTGTACAGTAGACGACGTCGCCGGCAGCCAACGACACGGGGTCCGCGAAGGCCTGGACGTCCCGGGTAGCCATGACCATCCAGTTTAGCGCCGAGCCTCCAGGGGCGTCACGGGGTCGAGGAAGCGCCAGAGCAGAACCGCTACGCCATAGATCGTAGCCGAGACGTAGAAGGTCAGGTCCCAGTTATCATTGGTCCAGCGCAGCATGTAGCCGATCACGGTGGGCGATACCGCCCCACCCAGGTTGCCCATCATGTTCATGGCGCCGGACAGCGTACCGGCATATTTGCCGCCGACATCCATGCAGGCTCCCCAGGAACCGGGCATCACCAGGTCGTTGGAGAAGCTGGCCAGTCCCATGGCGATCATGGCGGAGAGGGGGTCGTGCATGCGGGTGGAGACGACCAATAGGATGCCAGCGCCCGAGAAGCCGATATATGCCAGCAGCCGGCGGGCTTTTAGCACGCTGCCGGTCCAGCGGGTGAGGGGCTGCGCCAGGAAGCCGCTGCACAATGAACCGAGTCCGCCCAGAAACAGCGGCAGAATGCCGAGCACGGCGCTGTCGCGAAGTTCCAGCCCGCGGGCTTCCTTCAGATAGGTTGGCAGCCACGTGATATAGAAATACCAGCCATAAGACGAGCAGAAGTATTGCGCGCACAGCAGCCAGACTTGCGGCGAGTGGGTGAAGGTACGCCACGGCACGTGCGCGTGGCCGGCGGCCAGCTCTTCATTCGGCAGCAGCAAGCGGCGCTCCGCGTCGTTCAGATCGGGGTTCTCGCGCGGGTGATCGCGATACCAGGCATAAAAGAAGACCGCCCAAATGGCCCCGATGGCGCCGAAGGCCTCGAAGGCGTGCCGCCAGGACATGCGGTTGATCACCAGGTACACCAGCGGCGGCGTGAACGCGCCTCCCCATCGGGCGCTCAGCCACATGATGCCTTGCGCCCGCACGCGCTCGTGATGCGGCAACCAGGTGGTAAAGGTCTTGGTCAGATTGGGGAAGCAGCCGGCTTCGCCGGCGCCAAACAGGAAGCGCGTCACGACCAGGGACAGGAAGCTCCAGGCCCATCCGGTGGCGGCGGTAAAGACGGACCACCACAGCACGATACGCAGGAGCACGCGGCGGGGGCCGATCCAGTCTCCTAAGAAGCCACCCGGTATTTCAAATAGGGCGTACGCCCAGGCGAACGCCGAGAAGGCGTAGCCCATCTGGACGGCCGACAGGTGCAGATCCGCCCGCATGAAGCGCGCAGCAAACGAGATGCAAACCCGATCGATATAAGTGACGATGGCGAGCGTCACTGCGAAGACGACTACCCAATAACGGACGCGCGTGGGACGTTGCTGCTCGACGGGGCGCAACCTACTATTAAGACACAAAGAGAACCCGGCGGCGCGAAGTACTCATCGCCGCGCGATACTGGAGGTTCATGGACTTTCAGCCGGTGGAGAGCAATCTGCGCGATTCCTTCCGCATCGTGGCGGCGCATCGGCCCGCCGGTGAACTGCGGGAAATCGACGGCGTGTCGATTGCTTCGGCAGGCGTGACTTTTCAAATGTTCAATACCGCATTTCTGTCGGCGGCCGTCGATTCCGAATCGGAATTGGACCGTCGTGTGGCGCAAGCCGCAGTGCACTTCGCGTCCCGCGGGCAGCGCTGGTCTTATTGGATCTGCCACGGCTGGCTGGAAAGCCGAACCGAGCGGCGGCTCGCCGGAGTGCTTCGCAAACGCAACCTTTACCAGGCGGTACAACTGCCGGGGATGTTAGCTGAGTGTCTGAAACCGCCGCGGCGCCCGCTACCCCAATTGGACGTGCGCCGCGTATCGTGCGGGCCGGTGAAGGATGCGTTTTGCGCCATCGGTTCCTTGTGTTTCAACGTGCCCCTGGGCTGGTTTTGCGAAGTCTTCGATGGCGATGGTATCTGGAGCGATTTCGCCGCCTGGGTGGGGTATGCCGGCGGAGAGCCGGTATGCACCGCGGCTACGGTAATCGGTGGAGGAGCCGTAGGCGTCTACAACGTGGCCACCATGCCGAACCATCGGCGGGGCGGTTATGCGGAGGCGGTCATGCGCCATGCGCTGGAGGAGGCGAGGGGGGCGCACGGCATCACGCGAACCATTCTGCAATCCACGCCGCAGGGGCTTGGATTGTATGAGCACATGGGCTATCGCACGGTGACCAGTGTGACAGTCTTCTGTTCGTGACTGCTCCCGCGGGAGTGGCCCGCCCCCCCGAATCGCCGGTTACTTCTTGGTGGTGGCGGTCTTCTTGGCAGCCGGCGGCTTGGCGGCCTTGTAACCGGCCTTTTGCGCGTCCGCTTCCGCCATGAACTTGCCGTGCTTGGTATTGCCGTAGAACTCGCCGTCTTTGTGATACACCTTGGTGCTGGTATTGACCCAGACCATCCCCTTGGCTTTGGCATCCGCTATCTGCTGCGCAGTCGGCGCAGTAGCTGCCGGGGCAGTCGTCTTGGCGGCCGCCTTGGCCGGTGTGGCCGTTTGGAAAGCCAGGGCGCTGCCCGAAAGCATTAGCGCCGCCAGGGTGGAACTCGCGATCCGTTTAGAAAATCCGTTCATTTTGGTTTCCTCCGTCGTTGTTTTTGTTGGTCGTTTGCTTCTGGCCGAACACTTCTCTCAAAAGGGCGCCGGCCGGCTCAGAACAGTTTACCCAGCATTCCCTCGGCTTCGCCAGCAACCCGCCGGGTTCGCCTGCGGGAGCTGTGGCGTGGGCGCCGGGCGTTGCGGCAACAGTACCGCCCCCACCAGGTTTTGCAAGACGCCGGCGAGAGGCGCCGGCAGCCTTTTCGCCAGTAGCCTGATGACCGATTCCACGGCGGCCCGGGACTGATCCGGGCTCGGGCCTGTCTTTTGCCAGACTTCGTTAATTGATTCCTCCATCATAATAATTGTTTCCTTTGGTTTGCGCGCGAACAGCGATTATACAATTCAATCAGTCCGGCAGGGGCCGGAAGGCGATATGTTTTTGACC
>JBEKYC010000040.1:0-64405 GCA_049511415.1 Bryobacteraceae bacterium
TACGGGGTGATGGCGTATTCGGTGACGCAGCGGACCAACGAGATCGGCATCCGGCTGACGCTGGGGGCGATCCCGCGGCAGGTGGTGGGCATGGTGCTGCGGGAAGCCGGGTGGCTTTCGGGCGTGGGTATCGCGGCGGGAGTGGGCGGGTCATTGCTGTTGAGCCGGCTGGTGGCGTCGATGCTGTACGGCATTGCGCCGTACGATCCGGCGACGGTGTGGGGCGCGGTTTTGCTGCTCCTGGCTGTGGGGTTGGGGGCGAGTTGGATTCCGGCGCGACGCGCGGCGCGGGTGCAACCGATGAAGGCGCTGCGGCGGGATTGAGCGGGGCGCGGACCCGCACCTCCGCTTCGAAGTGATGGACGCCACCGCCCTGCGCCGTGCGGTTGGCTAGAAATCCATGGTTAGAGTCCGTTGGCGCCCGTCAGCACCCAAAAGCCGTAAAACTGTGCGTCGTCGTTAGCCCCCGCGAATATGGTCATCAGGTTGTTAACGCTGTCATAAATGGCTCCGTGGCCGGAGCACGGCTCGCTGCCAGAACCCCCAAAAATGGTCATCCGGTTGTTAGTCATGTCGTAAATCGCACTATGATCTTCACGCTTTGCAGGCGACCCCGCAGCCCCATTAGCTACGATGTTTTTCCACCGAGGGGATCCGCCCAGGCCGTTGGCGTTCGACAAAGTCCATACCGCATTGGTGTCGTTGGTGCTGGTATTGCTGCGGCCACCGAACACAACCATAATGTCTTCGTTGGCGTCAAAGACTGCTGAAGAAATAAATGAAGCTGCCGGTGGCCCACCACTGGGGGAAAGCTGTGTCCACGCCGGCGTTCCCCCCAGACCGTTCGCGTTGCTTAAGACCCATACGTCGTCAAAATGCTGCTGCAGCAGGTCGAGTCCACCAAAGACGATCATCCGGTTATTAGCGGCATCATAAACAGCACAATGCCCAAATCGCGGCGCCGGCAGTGGGCCGGATGGGGCCAACTGGGTCCACACCGGTGTGCCTCCCTGGCCGTTGGCGTTGCTCAGCACCCAGACGTCGTTAAGACCGATGACCGAGCATCCGGTCGTGTCCACATTGCCTGGACCACATCCGCCAAACACGATCATTCGATTGCTCGTGGGATCGTACACGGCGGTGTGCTCGGCGCGAGCTGTTGGGGAACCAACCTCGCCATTGGCGATCAACGTGTTCCAATTGCTTGTCCCTCCTAATCCGTTTGCGTCCGTGAGCGAAAGGACCGCGTTAGTCGTGTTCCCGCCCAGGCCCGCGTCTCCTCCTCCAAAGACCACCATGATATTGGTGGCCTGATCGTAAACTACCGAAGCCCACAACAGCCCGGTATCTGGCGTGGAGTCAAAGAAGAACGTCCATGCAGGCGTACTCGACGCAGCGCGTTCTTGATGTGCGCTGTGCGCGGAATTAGAGCTAAGGCGCGTCCTGAAAATCTGGGCCCGGCCCAGAGACGTTGCTGCTAACAGCACGATAAGGGAGCATACCCACCTTCCAGAGACCCGTTTTACGAACACGTTAGCGATCTCTATCGCTGGCATAACTTTCTTCATTGATATCATCTCCTTAGTTTCATGAGCCCACCGCCTGGGCATATACAAGCTCTCACAAGGGGAATAAAGGAAAAGCGCGCAAGCGTTACAAGACAACCGGCTCGCCGCGAAGCTCCGCCGTCAGGATGTGGGGCAGACTTGCAGTTGCGGCGAGTTGCCGGCATTGGGGATCGCAATGTTGGATACGGGAGATCATGGCCAGATGCCGGGGAATATCCAGCAGCACTTCACCATCGCCAAAAAGGTAGAGCTCGTATGCGGTGCGGGAGGCTGCGACAACCATTTCAAACAACTCCCAGCGCATGTCGGCCGGAGCTGGATGTCCAAATGCGACGGAGCAATGGACGCAGCGGAAATTTCATCTGGTGGTGGGTTCCAAAGCCAGGAGCAAAGGGGGCGTTAGAAGTGGAGCCGTCTTTTTGGGGCGCACTGATTTCCTGATGAAACAGGCGGATATTGGCTAGTTTTTTGGAGAAGAGGGGCATGTCCAGAGATATCGTCGTTGGTTGCAGGTTCGATTGCTCGCCGACTTGGCGGGCGTAATCTGGCAAGATGCGGGAGCAATCTTGCCGGATGGTGGAGTCGCATTCGCGGAAAACGACGATCAGGAGATGCGGGGCGTTACGGATGTTCCTTGGGCTGGCGGCGGAGTTCCGCTTTGATTCCGACCTCGGCATCGCCGCGCTTGACCGTCACCACCACCGAATCGCCCCAACTTTTGGCGGCGATGAGGCGATTCCAGGTTTCGCGGTCCGGGGCCGCGATGCCGTCGAGCGAAAGCACCTGGTCGTTTACCTGGAACCCGCTGCGGGCGGCAATCGAATCCTTTTCAATCGCGATGATCGCCCGCGCGCCGGCTTTGTCGGTGGTGGAGAAGCCAAGCGAAGGATAAAGCGAATCGCGCTCATACGGAATGCCCCACACAAAATTCGCGTAAGAGGCTTTGACGGCCGGCACCGGCTTCTCCTCGGAGTCCGCGACGGGCACGGGAATGAGCGTAGTTATCTTGCCGTCGAACCACTGCCGGGCCTGATGCTCGATCCCCACGCCATAAGCCACGTGCCCGCTGCCCACGAGCACGACCAAAATGGAATCTGGAGGTGCGGCTTTGAGAACTTTTACGCTGTTATAGGCCATGGCGGCGTCCCAGGTGGCTTGGGCGGCCTGCATGCTCTTCAACATGGACTCGGGCATGTGGCCGTGCATGGAGTCGTCGTCATCAAAGGAGGCCTGGAAAAACGCCAGGTGATCCGGGTTATCGACATCGATGCGAGGCGGCACGTGCTGTTTTTCGTCGTCGGAGAGGCGGTCGATTCCCTTCTGGCGAACGGCCGTCACGACGTTGCGGGGCGTATTAACGCCGTACATGGGAATTCGATTGTCACGCGCGTAGAGGAAGATATCGCGATAGTAGCCCCAGTGGTAACCCCAGAATTCGTACCAACGCGCCAGGGCGAGGAAGCCCGCTTCGGTGAGCAAACCGTCCTGCCAGTTATCGAGCGACTTCTGCTCCGTGTAGGGAAACATTTCGAGACCGATCATCACGCTGCGACCGGATTCATGAAGGGCGCGGATGACGCGCAGTTCGACGCGATGAAAATCGGCCGTGGTGTGCGATTCGCCGACCAGCAGCAAGCGAGTATCATGCAAGCGGGCGGCCAGTTGGTTGACGGCGAACACTTCGCCCTTGTCCGAGTCGGTGATCCCGTCCAGCACTACGCGTGCGTCGCGAGTGCGCCGTTCCGGATCTCCGATCGCGAGGTGGAGAATCTTCTGTTTGGATTGGGCGAACGCGGGAAGGGAAACCATCAGTGCTACCGCCGCGACCGAGCAAAATGGCTTCATAAGGTAATGACTCCGAAGGTGCAGGCTATCACACCTGGCGTGTGCACGCGCTTTGCATGGGGTATGCGCCGGCGGATTAACGAGTGGGTGGTGATGGGAATTGGGCACCGATGTTATACTCTGCGGCGGGGCGCTGAAGATGGAGAGCCGTGTTTAGGAAACTCGACTGGAGCCGGGCTTACCTTGCTTTGATACTGCCGGCGGCAACGGCGATTGCTCTACCGGCACAGACATTGACCACTTTGCACAGCTTTGTGGGCGCGGACGGCGCATTGCCATTTGCGAGTCTGGTGCTGGGGGCTGACGGGAACTTTTATGGAACGACCGAGGAAGGCGGGGCGAACCAAGGCGGGACGATTTTTCAGATCACGCCGAGCGGCACGCTGACGACGCTGTATAGCTTCTGCGCGCAGATGAGTGCCGAGGGGATATGCGCGGAAGGCTTGTATCCCACGGCGGGGCTGGTCCAGACGCTCAGTGGCAGCTTTTACGGGACAACCAGCACGGGCGGGTCGAACCTATGCGGGGGCCCTGAAGGCTGTGGCACGATCTTTACGATCACGGCCAGCGGTGTGCTGACGACGATATACACATTCTGCTCGGAACCCGTGGCATGTACGGACGGCTACGCGCCTACCGCCAGGCTGGTAGTGGGCACGGACGGGAACCTGTACGGGACAACCAGTCAAGGCGGAGCGCAGGGCGGCGGGACGGTTTTTCGAATCACGCCGTTGGGCGCGCTGACGACGCTATACACGTTTTGCCAGCAAAGCGGGTGCACGGATGGCGCCAACGGCGGGGTAATGATCCAGGGCCGCGACGGGAATTTCTACGGGACAACCAGTGTGGGCGGGACCAACGTATGCAGCACTACGGGGACTGGTTGCGGCACGGTATTCCGGATGACGCCGAGCGGCGCGCTGACGACGTTATACAGCTTTTGCTCGGAGGGCGGAACGCATTGCACGGATGGCGCGCATCCCGACGTTCTGATGGAGGGCAGCGACGGCAACCTGTACGGCCTCACCAATGGCACGGTATTCAAAATGAGCACGAGCGGGGCGCTGACTACGCTATAAACGTTCTGCTTCGCGGCGGCCTGTTTGGACGGGCAGGTTCCTTACGGGCTGATGCAGGCGGCGGACGGGAACTTCTATGGGACGACATTGTTCGGCGGGGCGTGGGGCGGCGGGACGTGCGGCGAGTTGGACGGGTGCGGCACGGCGTTCCAGATGACGCCGGGCGGCAACTTGACGACGGTCTACAGCTTCTGCTCCCAAGGCGGGTGCGCGGACGGGGCGCGGCCGACGGGGCTGATCCAGGCGAGCGACGGAGATTTCTACGGGACCACGCAGTATGGCGGGGGCACCGGCACTTGCGCGGAAAGCGATTTCGCCGGGTCAGGATGCGGGACGGTGATCCGGCTGGCGCTGGGGCTGGGCTTGCCCGTGCCGGTGGTGAACGCCGGGGGGATTTTGAATTCGGCAAGCTACACGACGGGCGGCGTGGCGCCGGGGTCGATTGTCTCCATCTTTGGCACGAACCTGGCGGGCGCTACGGCGGCAGCCAGCGCCATCCCGCTGCCGACGGCGTTGGGCGATGTCTCAGCCGTGACGTTCAACGGTGTCCCGGCGGGGCTGTACTTTGTGAGTCCGAATCAGATCAATGCGCAGATTCCGTTTGACGTGGTGGGGAACGCGGCCGACGGCACGGTGAACGTGGAGGTGACGCGAGGGGGCGTAACGTCAGAGCCGCAGGATGTGTTCGTGGGACTGGCGGCGCCGGGCATTTTCACCACGACGGCGAACGGGCTGGGGCAGGCATTTGCATATGACAACACGACGGGGGCGATCGCGGCGCCGGCGGGCGTGCGGATTGGAAATTTCGCGGCGGCGCCTATTTCAGTGAGTTCGGGACATGCGCTGATCATCGCGTGCACGGGACTGGGCGCGGTGACGCCGGGTATCGGCGATTATGTGGCGGCGTCGGACGGCGTGCTGCAGTACGCGATATTGGATCCGCTGGTGTCGATCGGAGGAGTGCCGGCGAAGGCAGTGTACGCAGTGCTTTCGCCGCAATTCGTGAGCGAGTATCAGATCGGGGTGATACCGGACCCGACGACGCCGACGGGGGATGCGGTGCCGGTGCAGCTTGAGGTGATTTTCATGACGACTACGGACAAAGTGACTATCGCGGTGGCGCCGTGATGCGGGGCGGGAAATGGGCCTACGCGCTTTGCGCACTGTGCGCCATGGCCGTGCGCGCGCAGACCTTCACCTCGCTGCATAGCTTCAATCTGACGGATGGCGCCGACCCCTCCGGGCTGGTGCGCGGCAACGACGGCAACTTTTACGGAACGACGTTCGCCGCAGGGTCCAATGGCAACTATGGGACGATCTTTAAGATCACTCCCAGCGGCGACCTGACGACGCTATACAACTTCTGTGCGCAAAGCGGGTGCACGGACGGCGCCAATCCGGGGGCGCCGCTGGTTCTGGGCACGGACGGAAACTTTTACGGGACTACGGTGTATGGCGGGGTCAACTGCGGCGACATCAGCGGCTGTGGGACAGTATTTCAGTTCACTTCGAGTGGGACGTTCACGACACTCTACAGTTTCTGCGCGCAAAGCAACGCGCAACTTGACTGTACGGACGGCAGCAGCCCCAATGCCATAATCCAGGCTACGGACGGGAATTTCTACGGCACAACCGAGTATCTGGGCGCGAACGGCAACTACGGCACAGTTTTTAGAATCACTGCGGGCGGCACGATGACGACGCTCTACAGCTTCTGCCCAGAGGGCGGCACCTGCACAGATGGCGCGCGTCCGGTGGCAGCGCTGGTGCAGGGGAGCGATGGAGATTTCTACGGGTCAACTACGGATGGCGGGGCTAACTGTAATCCCGCCGGCTGCGACAACGGTACGGTCTTCAAAATCACAGCGGGTGGCACGCTGACCACGCTATACAGTTTCTGTCCGGAAGTGGTAGACGGGCAGTGCCCGGATGGCTGGAACCCGAGGACGGCGTTAATACAGGGCACGGATGGAAATTTTTACGGGACAACTTCCGATGGGAGCGGCCGGGGCAGCGTGTTCCAAATGACGCCGAGCGGCGCGATGACGACGTTATACACGTTCTGCGGGCTATCCGACGGCAACATATTCTGCCCAGATGGCGCGTACCCCGGCGCGGGGCTGATCCAGGCGAGCGATGGGAATTTTTACGGAACGACGGGCGGAGGCGGGGCCTACGACCCCAACGAATACCCCAACGATTATTATCCGCTCGGGGGTGGCACGATCTTCAGGATCACACCAGATGGCGCGCTCACTACACTATATAACTTCTGCGGGCAGAGCGGGTGCACGGACGGCGCGAATCCCGCTGCGGTAATGATTCTGGGCGGCAACGGGGAGTTCTACGGGACGACGTCGGCGGCTGGAGAAGGGTGTAGCGGCTGCGGCACGATTTTCAGCCTGGCGGTGTATCTTGGGCCGGCGATCCCGGCGGTTAATGCGGGTGGCGTATTGAACTCGGCGAGTTACACTACCGCGGGCGTCGCGCCGGGGTCCATCGTGTCGATTTTCGGAACGAACCTGGCTGCGTCGACGGCCGCGGCCGGCGCTATTCCGCTGCCGACGGGGTTGAGCGACGTTACGTCGGTGACGTTTAATGGTGTCGCCGCGGGACTGTACTTTGTGAGCCAGAATCAGATTAATGCGCAGATCCCGTTCAACGTGTTGGCCGGGCAGAACGGCGGCACGGCGCAGATCGTGGTGACGCGGAGCAGCGGCGCGTCGGCCGCGCAGAGTGTGGCGGTGACGCCGGCGTCACCGGGTATTTTCACGACAACCGCAAATGGACTGGGACAGGCTTTCGCGTACGATAACAGCACGGGGGCTCTGGCGGCACCGGCCGGCGCACCGATTGGACCGTTCCCGACGGCGCCGATCTCGGTGAGTTCGGGACACGCGTTGATTATTGGCTGCACCGGGCTGGGCGCGGTGACGCCGTACATCGGCAACTACGTGGCCGCGTCGGATGGGATACTGCGGGACACGCTGCTACAGCCGACGGTGTTAATCGGCGGGGTGGCGGCAAAACCGGTGTATTCCGCGCTCTCGCCGCAATTCGTCAGCGAGTATCAGATCGGTGTAGTGCCGGACGCGAGCACGCCTACGGGGAGCGCGGTGCCGTTACAGATTCAGATTGGCGGCGTGACAACTGCGGACGCGGTCACCATCGCGGTAGCTCCTTAGTCCCGGGCGGGCCGCAGTATAGGCAGCCCCACGAAATGAGGGCCGATATAATGGGGCGCATGAAGTTGCTATCCTGCGTTCTTCTGATGCCCGCTTTGTTTGGACAAACCTCTTATGATTTGCTGCTGAAGGGCGGCCATGTAATCGATGGCAAGAACAAGATCAGCGGCGTGATGGATGTGGCGATCGCGGACGGGAAGATCGCAGCCGTGGCGGCGGATATTCCAGCGGCGAAGGCGGCGAAGGTGGTGGACGTCAGCGGGCTTTATGTGACGCCGGGGCTGATCGATATGCACGTGCATGTGTACGCGGGCACGGGGCAGAAGGGAGCTTATTGCGGAGACAACAGCGTTTATCCGGACGGGTTCACGTTCCGCACGGGCGTGACAACGGTGGTGGACGCGGGGAGCTCGGGATGGCGGAATTTTCCGGATTTCAAAGACCGGGTGATCGACCGGGCGAAGACGCGGGTGCTGGCCTTTCTGAATATCGTGGGCGCGGGGATGGGCGGCAAGGTGGAGCAGGACACCGGGCAGATGGACGCGCAGGCGGCGGCCGAACAGGCCCAGAAGTATAAAGACACGATTGTGGGGATCAAGACGGCGCACTATGCGGGTCCGGAGTGGATCGCGGTGGAGCGGGCAGTGGAGGCGGGGACGCTGGCGAATATTCCAGTGATGGTGGATTTCGGGGAGTTCCGGCCGGAGCGTCCGTTTCAGGATCTGGTGCTGAAGAAACTGCGTCCGGGCGATATTTACACGCACACGTATTTGGGCTGGGTCCCGATGCTGGATGACAGCGGGCGGATACTGCCGTATCTTTTCGAGGCGCGGCGGCGGGGCGTGATTTTCGATGTAGGGCACGGCGGCGGGAGTTTTCTGTTCCGGCAGGCGGCGCCGGCGATGCGGCAGGGATTCGGTCCGGATTCGATTTCGACGGATCTGCATATCGGGAGCATGAACGCGGGGATGAAGGACATGCTGAATGTGATGTCGAAGTTTTTGAATATGGGAATGCCGCTGGACGAAGTGATTCTGCGGTCGACGTGGACGCCGGCGCGGGAGATCCGGCACGAGGAGTTGGGGAGTCTGACGGTGGGCGCGGGGGCCGACGTGACGGTGCTGCGGGTGGAATCGGGGAATTTCGGCTTTGTGGATACGTACGGGGCGCGGATGAAGGGGACACAGAAGCTGGATTGTGAGTTGACGGTGCGGAACGGGCGGGTGGTTTGGGATTTGAACGGGATTACGCGGGAGGATTGGGAGAAGCTGGGGAAGTATCTGGCGCAGGGGGACGGGGTTTGGGATGGGACTTTGAGCGGGGAGCTTAGGAAGAGGAAGTGATGGTTTGGCGATTGGGATTGATTTTTTGGGGCGCGGCGGTGTTTGCGAAAGGGCCGGTTTTGAGGCTGGACGATGCTCTGGCGCGGGCACGGAAGGAGCAGTATCAATCGGCATCTGGGGGCGGGAATGGCAGCGGTGCAGAAGGTGCAGAAGGTGGTGGCGGGGCGGCAGATTCCGGCGGGAATCCGGGTGGCGTACGTCGGGGGCTACGAAGAGCAGCAGCGCTCGTTCGGGATTTTGCCATGGTGCTGGTGCTGGCGGTGCTGCTGGTGTTCATCGTGCTGCTGTTCGAGTTCGGAAGCTTCGCGGCGCCGGTGGCGATTTTGTCGTCGGCGCTACTTTCGACCTCGGGAGTCTTTCTGGCGCTGTTAGTCACCGGAACTACTTTCAATATCTCGTCTTTCATGGGACTGATTATGGTAATCGGTATCGTGGCCAAGAATGGGATTCTGTTACTGGATGCGGACCAGAAGTTCCGGAGAGAGGGCATCGCGGCGGAGGAGAGCATGATCCGGGCGGGCGAACGGCGCTTGCGTCCGATCGCGATGACGGCGCTGGCCACGGTGGCGGGAATGATTCCGCTGGCACTGGCGTGGGGGGCGGGGTCGCAGATGCTGCAGCCGTTGGCGATCACGGTGATTGGGGGAATACTCGCGTCGATGATTTTGTCTTTGGTGGTTACGCCGGCGGTGCATTATTATATGACGCGGTGACGAGTGGGTGGCGGCGGACGTTGACCAGGATGGCTCAGGGACATTCGAACGAGGGCACGATGGCGGGAAACGATTTCGCATGGATTCATCCAGAGGCACTGTCAGTTATCGGGACCAGCAAGAATGGGGTGCGGGACTGAAGTCCCGCGCGGGCTAAAGCCAGCTTCAGCCCGCCCCCCTGAACATCGGTTAACCGTTGGTAAGGCCGCGACTTCATGGCCTTATCCACTCTTCGCAACATTTTGAAAATGCGGCTGGCCGAGAGCCCGCCGCAGTTAGGGCGCCTGCCCTACTTCCCGTAAGTCACAAACCGATCTAAAACTTCTGCGCTTGTAAATTGTGTAACTTAGCGGCGGTCCGCGGAGCGAGGGAACGGCAGGCGATGTTAGTCTCGAATCGGGAATGAGAGATTGCATGACGGCGCGCAAGTGAGCGCGGCGAGGTCGGGGCGTAATGGAAATTTGCGGCAGCGTGCCTTTAGGCGCCAAACAATTGGGTTATAACGCGCTGCCGTCGCAGCAAGCATTTCACGACAGCGCGGCGCGGTTCAAGGGTTTTTCCGGGCCGGTTGCGTCCGGAAAGAGCCTGGCGTTGTGCTACGAGGCGCTACGGCTCAGCCTCGTCAATCCGGGCCGGCAGGGCTTGATCGGGGCGCCGACTTACGCCATGCTGCGGGACGCCACGCAAACGAGCCTGTTCGAGATTCTGGATGCGGAAGATGTTCAGTACCGGTTCAACAAAGCGGAGAATTCGCTGACTCTTACCGGGTGCGAGTCGCGGATTATCTTCCGACCGGTGGACGATTTCGACCGTTTGCGGGGCACGAATCTCGCGTGGTTCGGAATGGACGAGATGACTTACTCGCCGCAAGGCGCGTGGCTACGGCTGGAAGGGCGGCTGCGCGATCCGCAGGCCAAGCAGTTATGCGGCTTCGGTGTGTGGACTCCCAAGGGATACGACTGGGTGTACCAGAAGTTTCTAGCGGACCCGGTGGCGGGATACCACGTGGTTCTGGCGAAGCCGCGGGAGAACCACTTTCTGCTGGAGAAGGTCCCGGATTTTTACGAGCGGCTGAAAAGCAGCTACGACGAGAATTTCTACCAGCAGGAGGCCCTGGGGCAATATCTGAACCTGCGCGGCGGAATGGTTTACCGGGCCTTCGACCGCAGCGAGCATGTGAAGAGGCTGGGCGTGAATCCACTGATTCCGCTTTTATGGGCTTTGGACTTCAACGTGGATCCGATGTCGTCGGTGGTGGCGCAGATAGAGGGCAGGACGGTATTCGTGCTGGAGGAGATCTCGATGCGGCACGCCAGCACGCATGAGGCTTGCGAGGAATTCGTGAAACGGTTTCCGAGCCACCGCAGCGGCGTGGTGATTTACGGAGACGCGTCGGGAAATACGCAGCAGACGACAGGGAGCTCGGATTACCAGATCGTGCGGGACTACTTCCGGACGAATTACGGGACGCGGCCCATTTACAAAGTACCGAAGGCCAATCCGAATGTGCGGGATCGTATCATGCTGATGAACGCCAAACTGCGATCCGCGTCGGGCGAGGTGCGGCTGTACGTGGACGAGAAATGCAAGGATCTGATCAAGGACTTCGAGCAGGTGACGTACAAGACGGATAGTAATGCGATCGATAAAGAGAAGGACCGGCAACGGACGCATCTTTCCGATGCGCTGGGGTACTTGCTGTGGCAAGAGCAAAGACCACAAGCAGCAATCGGCGAGCAGAGGGAACGCCTGATTTGAGGAATCAATGGTGAATATCGACCGGGAGCATCCAGAGTACGCCGCGAGAAAGGCGATGTGGAGGAAGTACCGGGACTTGTACGCGGGCGGCGAGCAGATGCAGCAGCGCGCGTTCGAGTATCTGGTGAGGCGCCACAAGGAACCTAACGATATATATGCGGAGCGGCTCAGCCGGGTGTTTTACGAGAATTACGTTGGCTCGATCATCGACTGGTACGCGGCGACGCTCATGCGCCGCGAGGCCGCGCTGCTGTTTGAAGGCAGCGACGAGGGGGCCAAGGAATTCTATAACGGCTTCACGGAAGACTGCGACCTGAAGGGCACGAGCCTGGCGGAGTTTTTCCGGCAACGGATGGTGCAGGCGCTGGTGGCGGGGTGCAGTTACACGGTGGTAGACTTTCCGCGTCCTTCGGTGGCACCCAGCAACCGGGCGGAGGAAGACGCGCTGGGCGGGTCGCGCGCCTACCTGGTGGATTATTCGCCGGAGGAACTCATCAACTGGAGTTACGACGATCGGGGGGGATGGGAGTGGGCGGTGATCCGGACCTCGACACTGCGGAAATCGAAGGTGACGGAGAGCGACTGGGCGCGGGAGACACGGTGGATCTACTACGACCGGCAGCGGTACGAAGTTTACCAGCAAACGCGAGACAAAGAGATCCGGCTGGTGGACGAAGGCTTGCACGGGCTGGCGGAACAGAACCGGGTGCCCATATTCACGCTGCGCGTCACGGAAGGGCTGTGGCTAATGAACAAAGCGGCCCTCCTCCAGCTGGAGCATTTCAATAAGTCGAATGCGCTGGCGTGGGCGCTGACCATGGGGCTATTCGCATCTCCGGTGGTGTACTCGGACCGGGAATGGAATCAAATCGTAGGGGAGTCGTACTTCATTCAGCTGGCGCCAGGGGACCACTTCGGATGGACGGAACCGGAGGGTAAGGTATACCAGATCGCAGCCGACAATCTGAACCAACTTAAAGACGAGATTTACCGGGTGTGTTACTTGATGACACACGCGGCGGGACCAGACTCGGCGGGCGCACATCAATCAGGGGCGAGCAAGCAGCGGGACTTCAGCATCACGCAGGAGGTGCTGCGGGCTTACGGCGACGGCGTGAAGGAAACGATGAAGCAGGTGCTGCGCGCGATCGCCGCGGCCCGCAAGGACCAGGTCTCGATCGATGTGTCAGGGCTGGACGAATTCGATATCGGGGACTTCAGCAACGAACTGGACGATGCGAGCAAGCTGCTGAGCCTGGGGATCGAGTCGACGACTTTGAGGAAACAGATTTTCAAGAAGCTGGCGCTGAAGTTTCTATCGGATGTGCGGCAGGAAGTTAAGACCAAGATCGCACAGGAGATCGACGCGCAAGAGTAAGTGGCCGGGGATTGCGGAGCTAAGGATAGGGTGACTTATGGAAGACATAGACGTGCAGGCGATCGTGAAGCAGGCGGTACAAGAGTTTCTGCAAGAGCAGCAGGCCAAGAGCGAGCCGGCATACAAGACGGAACTGGTGGAGGAACGCAAGCGCCGGGAGCAACTGGAGCGGCGTCTGAGCGAAGTGGAAGAGGAGAGCAAACGAAGCCGCCAGGCGGCGGAGAAGGCGGAGCGCAGCTCGACGATCCGGGCGGAACTGCAACGGCTGGGAGTGGCGAAGGTGGATCTAGCGTTCAAGGCGGTGCAGGACGGTGTATTCCGGGCGGAGGACGGCCGGCTGCTGGCGCGCAGCGACAACGGGGAGGTGCCGCTGAAGGATTATCTTTGCAGCTTTGTGAGCGAGAATCCGGAATTTCTGCCGGCGCGGATCGCGGGCGGATCGGGCATCACGGCGGCACACAAAGCTCCGCGGGAGGGAACGGAGAGTGTGGACATCGACGGGATCCGGCCCGGCATGAGCGCGGAGGACTTGGATCGAGTACGGAAGGAGATTGTGCGGGTAGCATCGCAGAATCTGCGGGGACTTTAAGCAGGACAGGCAGGAATGCCTGAATTCCAGGACAGGCAGGAACGCCTGCTCCACTTAGGAGAATGAATGGCAACGATCACATCAGCTAATGTGGCCAGCGCGATTGTGAAGCTGGTGGCGGCAGACGCTCTGCCCGCCTTGGTCGGGAACCTAGTAATGGGTAACCTGGTCAACCGCGATTATGAACCTGTATTGGCCCAGGCCGGGGACACGGTAAACATTCCGATTCCGCCGACGCTGGTAGCGAACAACATAGCGGAGGGCGGACAAGTCCAGCCGCAGAACCCGAACCTGGGGAATGCACAGATCGTTCTGAACACGCACGCGGAAGCGACTTTTCAGATACCGGATGTCACCAAGGTGCTGGCGGTGCCGGACCTGTTGCAGGTCTACATGCAGCCGGCGGTAGTGGCTATCGCGGAGAGCATCGAAACGAGCCTGCTGAATCTGTATGCCGGCCTGACGGCCAACACGCCGGTAGGCACGCCGGGGACGCCGCTGGTGGAAGCGGCGATCGACCAGGCAGAAAGCGCGTTATTCTCGGCCAAAGTTCCGCCATCGGAACCGAAGTATCTGGTGGTGGATGCGGCTACCTACTCACAACTACGGCAGATTGAGCGATTCAGCGAATTTCAGACGGCCGGGGAAGCAGGTCTGCGGGCTTTGATCGACGGCGCCGTGGGGAAGATCAAGGACTTCTTCGTGCTGCGGTCGCAGTATGTGGCGGCCACGGGCAGTTCGCCGCTCACGACACACAACATCGCATTCACGAAGAACGCGATCGGATTGGTAATCCGGCGTTTGCCGCAGCCATTGTACGGCACGGGGGCGGTGGCGCACTACGCCGAGATGGGCAACTTTGGCATGCGGGTAGTGATGAGTTACCAGCCGAATACTCTGGCGCAGCAGTTCACGGTGGATGTGCTGTACGGGTGCGCGGTGATTCGGAATAACTTCGGCGTACAGGTGAATTCGTAGGGCATCTTTCCGGATGGGCGGGGGCTACGCGGGACTAGAGTGCCGCGCGCGCCAATACCCGCCCTCCGGACTTACAAGGGAGTCGGACACCATGGATCTACAGATTTATTACAAGAAGATTCGCGAGGCGGAGGAGAATCTTAAAGAGCCTTGCGTGGTTGTGATCAGCCTGGCGACGCCCGACGGCGGGCGCGAGGGCGTCAAGACGGAGGTTCCGCGGCGCATTGCGGCGAAGATGATTGTAGAGGGCGCAGTGCGGCTGGCGACGGCGGAGGAAACGCGGGATTTTCAGGAGCAGAAGGCGGAAGCCAAGCGGCAGGCGGATCAAACGGCGGCGGCGTCACGGCTGCAATTCACGGTTGTCTCGCCGAGCGAACTGCGCAAGCTGAAGCAGGCCTAAGCGATGTCTCTGTTCACAGACGGTATATCCACGATCCAGGACCTGGCGAACCAGGACTCGTCGGTGCTCAGCACGGCGCAGACCGAGAACATCAATTTGAGCGAGAAGCTAGCGCTGGCGCAACAGGATCTAGGAATCGAGCTGACGGCTCTGCTGCAACGGAGCGGCACATACGATTGGCAGTTCTGGCTGCAACCCGTGCCGCAATTGAACAACATCGTGGTTACTCCGCCGCTAAAGCTCTGGCACGTGTTCCACACTCTGAAGCTGGTCTATCAGGATGTTTATTTCAACCAACTGAACGACCGTTACAAGGCCAAGCGGGACCAATTCGAGCAGTTGGCAGGCGGGGCGATGCAGAAACTGATGCAGACAGGCTTGGGGATTGCGGCCGACCCGATTCCGCAGGCCGCGCCGCCACAGTTGAGCTTGATACCAGGCGGGCAGCCAGGGCTGACTTATTACGTGGCCGCGTCGTGGCTCAACGCAGAAGGCCAGGAAGGCCTGCCCAGCACTGCCACGTGCTTAGCGGCGCCAGCGGGCAATGCGCTGGTGGCGCAACCCGTCGCGCCGCCGGCAAACGCGACATTGTGGAATGTGTACGTAGGGCTGACGACAACCAGTTTGGTTTTGCAAAACACGGCGGGGTTGGCGTTGGATCAAGTGTGGGTGCAGGCAGCGCCGGTAGCGGCAAGCGGTCAAGCACCGGGCAGCGGGCAAACGCCGGATTATCTGCGGGCGCTACCGCGACTCATTCAGCGAGGTTAGACGATGGCATGGGTGGGCAGTACCGTAACGGCACAAGTGGTGAGCCTGTTGAGCGGGGCGGATGGGCTAAACGCGTGCGCCGCGACGCTGGCGTTGGCCGAAGGCATGAGCGTGGCCGCCCTGGGGCAGAACCAGATCGGCGGGCAAAATGCCTCGATCGAGTTGACAGAGCGCAGCACCACGATGGTTTATCCGGCGGTGAGTGTTTATTGCGAGAAGATCGTCAACCAACTGAAGGAGAAGTTTCGAGACTTCTCCGGCAAGGCGCTGATAGCCGTCGAGGTGCGCGTGTCACAAGACCGGCTGGATGGAATCGAAGACCAGCTTGAGCTGTTCGTGGACGCCGTTACTCAGGTGCTAGACCAAAACCGTGGGGACTGGGGTGAGGGAATGTATTACACCGGATGTTACGAAGCAACGTTGAGTCCGGTGAAGCACGGCGGGCAGAATTTCATCCAGGTGGGGAAGATCACATTCGAGGTGGGAGTGAGCGACTAAAGTCATGTCTTCGTATACATCATCCAACGCGAACCGTTTTTATACAGGCCTGGAGAGCAATTACGGCCAGACACCCGTTATCACGGCGCAGAACCGGTTCCCCGCAGTGAAGCTGACGGCAAAGAACCAGATAGAGAAGGCGGACCGGCGGGACAAGACGGGCAGCCGTACGTTCGTCGGCATACCCGCAGGGCTTCGACGCAATACCAGTTTCACTCTTGCCACATACATGACGAGCTGGGACGGGCAGAGCGCGGGCCCGGCATACGGGCCGTTGTTCCAGTCGAGCATGGGGGAAACACCTTTGATTTATGGGGGTGGGAGTGCGGCGGCCGGCTGCAGCAGCACGATGGTGGCGTTCGCGGCGCCGCATAGCCTGGTAACGGGGCAGGGCGTATCGTACGGTGGAGAGATCCGGTTTATAGTGGCAGTTACAAGCACCAACACGGTGCAAGTGAACGCACCGTTTTCGAAGATACCAACCGCGGGCGCAGCGATTGCGCCGAGTATTTCATATTTTCCGGCAACGGAAGTACCGAGCGTGAGCATCTTCGACTATTGGGACCCGAGCACCGCAGTGCAACGGATTCTGTGCGGCGCGGCCGTGAACAGGATGACTATCAAGGTCAACGGCGACTTTCATCAATTCGAATTCAGCGGCATGGCGCAGGATCTGATCGACAATGTAAGCTTTGCGGCGGGGATGGGACAGTTGGCGAGCTTTCCGGTGGAGCCGGCATTGGGGGCGTTCGACTATTCCATTGTCCCGGGCAACATGGGCGAGGCGTGGCTAGGCAGCACACCGGACCAGTTCTACACGATTACCAACGGAACCTTCCAGTTAGACAACGGCTTGGATACACGGTCGAAGGAATTCGGCAGTAACCTACCGCTGGCGATTGCGCCGGGGCCGCGATCGGTAACGGCTACGTTCGGGCTGTACGAGCTGGATGATCCAGCGACGCAGGGCTTATATCAGGCAGCCCGGCAACAATCGCCGGTGAGCGTGATGTTCCAATTGGGCCAGCAAACGGGACAGGTGATGGCGGTGTACCTGGCGAACGTGGTGCCGGTGGTTCCGGAGTTCGACGACAGCGATAACCGACTGCAGTGGACGTTTCAAGGATCGAAGGCTCAGGGAACAGCGGATAACGAGATTGCGGTGGCGTTCGGGTAATGGGGCGGCGGGACAAATGCCCGCCCTCAGACACTTTTATGGAGTATATAAGTTACGAGGTTGTAAGTTCCAAGCTGGCGGAGGGCGTCAGTTATACGATCGCCAAAATGTCATTCGGGCGGCGGATGGAGTTGACGCGAAGAATCCGGGAACTGGCCGGCAAGCGGGAATTCCTGGAGGCGGGGGACGCGCCTCAAGAGAAAATGGACGCAGCGCTGCTGGGGTCGGAGATTAACCGGCTGTATCTGCTTTGGGGGCTTAAAGAGGTGAGCGGGTTGGAGTTGGACGGACAGCCCGCGACACCCGAATCGTTGGCAGCCAGCGGACCAGAGGATCTGTTTCGCGAGGCGCTAGCGGCCGTCAAGCAACAGTGCGGGTTATCGGAAGACGAAAGAAAAAACTGACCGTAGCACTCCATTTTCAATTGGACCAGGCCGGCTGGGAGTGCGCGCGTTGCCGTCAAGCCGGCCTGGAAATCAAGCGGCGGTGCGGGTGGCTGCGGGAGGCGCAGGACACGCCGACGCGGGTGATCTGGGCGAGCGGGAGCGCGGCGACGACGGTGTGTCCCAAATCGTTTGTGAGCGCACAGAGCCTGGCATGGATCGAGGAATACTTCGTGAGGCGCAAACTAGGGGAGCGGGGAATCGGGGGATTAGGAGCGCGGGAGGTGGAGGCATTTCTGATTCTGGAGCACGAGATCACGCAGAGAAGCGCAGACGACAACCGGAGAGACGCGCGAGGGAAACATGCCTAGCGATCCACAACAGACAATTCTGGCGGCCTTTACGCGCGCAGCGGGCACGCCGAATAGCGGCACGGGCGCCACGAGTATCGGCTCAAGCATACTGCCAACGGAAAATGCGGGGCTGACTAATGCCCTAAGCGAAGCCACGCAGTTGATCAACGCGCAGACACAAGCCACCAGCGCGAACACGGATGCGCTGGCGCAAGACACACAAACGCGATCGTCGGGAAGCGCCGCCAGGGAAGCGTCGAGCGTGATCGGCACCGCCAGCCAATTCCTGGGGGGCGGATTGAGCCTGATGCCGCTGGTCTCACTGTTTTCAAGTCTGTTTGGCGGCGGACAATCCGAGCAACCGGCTCCACTGACGCCGTACTCGATGCCGCAGTCTCTCAATCTGGAGTCCACCACGAATTATCAAAATGTGGTGTGGGGCGAGAACGGCTTGCCGCGGGGAGCGGGAAGCGGCGGCGCCAGCACGCCTTCGCAAATCACGGTGCAGGTGCAGGCCATGGACAGTCAATCGTTTCTGGATCATAGCGACGACATCGCGCAGGCGGTGCGGCAGGCGATGCTCAACATGAATTCTCTGAACGATGTGGTGAGTAATCTCTGAAGGCATGTTTCCAACTCTAAAGACCGGCGCGGTGATGCAGTATCCAGGAAAGCGGACGCTGACGTTTAACACGGACGTGATCCGATTCCTGGACGGAACCGAACAACGGTTTCGAGACAATCCATCGGTGCTGCATGCGTGGACTATCCAACTGGACTTGCTGGACGAAGAGGAACTGGCGACGCTCGACCGGTTCTTTCTGACGAACCAGGGGAGATTCGGGGGGTTCTCATTTACGGATCCTTGGGACGGTACGGTGTATCCGAACTGCAGCCTAAAAGGGGACCTTTTCGCGTTTCAGTTGCGAGCGGAGATGCGTGGAACGGCCACGGTGATCGTTTGTGAGAACCGAACGTAGGAGAGCGGCATGATGTATTTTCCACAGCTATTCTCGGGAGCTACGGGCCAATATCCGCTGCAACGGCAGAGGACGGCGCGAACGGTCGTCAATGCCAGTTCCCAGGACTATGAAGTGAAGCTGGCCGATCCGGGCGCGGCAGTTACGACCTGGCATTTGTCCTTCGAAGAGATGAGCGACCAGGAACTGGCGGCTCTGGAAGCACTTTTCCAAGCCGCGGAGGGACGGCTGACACCATTCACATTCCTGGATCCGGCGGGCAATCTACTGGCCTGGAGCGAGCAACTGAACCAATCCGTGTGGCAAGCCGATCCGTTATTGACTTTAACCGGTGGTATCGCCGATCCGCAGGGTGGCACCTCGGCGTGTCAGCTTAGTAACCCCAGTGCGGCGACATTGATGCTACAGCAATTGATCAATGCACCGGCATCGCTAAATTACTGTTTGAGCTTGTACGCGCGGAGCGACCAAAGCTCGCGGGTGTGGCTGGTGCGCGGCGCCGATAGCGACGCACGGGCCCTCACACCGCAATGGACGCGTTTGATTTCGGCCGGATGTTTGCAGAGCACGGCGGAATCGATCAGTTTGGGCGTGGCGCTCGATCCAGGCAGCACGGTGGACGTCTTCGGAATTCAGGCGGAGGCGCAGACGACCGCTTCGATGTACAAACCAACGGCCGAGACCGGCGGCGTCTACCCCAACGCTCGATTCCGCGACGACTCCCTCACCATCACAACGGTAGGCCCGAGCCGGCATTCTTGCGAGATGGATATCGTCAATGTTGAGTATCTATGATCTGAAGGAGCTGGCAGTAACCGACACGCCACTCTTGCTCTTCAATTGCGTTCTGCAGAACGGGCAAGCGGAATTCTGGAGCACGCACCAGGCAACCTACAACGGGAACACGTATGCGCCGCGGGTGATGAAGCACAACCTGTTCGAGGTCCAGACGTCGTCGGATCAGGGTGTAGATGTAATTCCACGGGTCTCGCTCTCGATGGCGAATGCCGATTCTTACTTTTCCGAGTTAGAGCGGTCGGTTGGATGGAAGGGCGCCACACTGACGGTCACCTTTCTTTTTTATAACCTTCTGGAAGGCGCGCCCACCTCAGATGCAGCGGTGTTGTTTCAGGGCATTGTCAACCCACCGGACCAGAGTACGGAATCCCTCTTTCAGCTTTCGGCCATCAACCAAATGAACATGCAGCGCGTGCTGCTGCCACCGGTACGTATCCAGCGGCGGTGCCCGTGGCTGTTTCCTGCGACTGCTCAGCAAAGACAGGAAGCGGTCAGCGGAGGCAGCACCGGGCTATATTCGTTGTTCTATCCTTGCGGCTATTCGGCGGACCAGACCGGGGGCGTGGGCGCCTTAGTCGGCGGCGCGGCGTATACCTCCTGTGGGTATACCCGCACCGACTGTGAAGCGCGGGGGATGTTCAGCGGACCGAATCGATTTGGCGGTTTGGAATTTGTCCCCTCGTCGATACAGGTGCGCAGCTACGGAGCGGGTTGGCAATATGCGCCGGTTGACGACAATGTGGCGATTTATAACGACTTCGTGCCGATGCTCTACGGCACGGCTTGGTATTATCCGCCGATCGTGTTTTCGCGGAATGACGGCAACCTGACTCACATGGAAGTATTGCTGGGGATAGGACCAATACAAGACGTGCAGAAAGTGCTGGTCAACCAGACCGAAATACCGCTGGGGCAGTCCGGCAAGAACATGACGTCGACCGGCTGGTACAAAGTGATCAGCTTAGGCGGGCGCAATGGGGCTTTCAATCCGGATTTCACGGACGCGGCGGGCAATCCAGCGGGGGATCCGTACGGGAGCATGGCCTATCTTTCCGTGGTGGTGCCGAACCAGATTAACAATGGGCAATCGCTCCCCACCGTGCAGGTGCTGGCGGATGGCCTACAACTGCCGACTTACAGTTCCGACGGGAGCTATCAAAGCACGGTGTTCACGGCGAATCCTGCATGGATTTTATTAGACATTCTGCAACGCAGCGGATGGCAGACGGCGGACGTGGACCTTACGACTTTTGCGACGACGGCGGCGTATTGCGATCAGCAGATACAGACACAGGATTTGAACGGGAACAGCATTATGATTCCGCGGTTTCAATGCAACCTGTGTCTACAGTGGCGACGGAATGCCGGCGACGTGATCAGGGGAATCCGGAATGCTTCGCGGCTGCTGTTTACTTACAGCGTTGGCGGGTTACTTCAGTTGGAAGTCGAGAATTCGATCGCTTTGCAACAGCCGGCGCAGTTACCCTGGAGTAACAGCACGGAGACGCTGGATGGCGGCTGGCCAAGCTACGAGTTCAGCGACGGATCATCGGGCACCGCGAACATTCTGCGGCGAGCCAACGGGGAACCCAGCGTGCAGGTTTCGTCGCGGAGCATCACGGACACACCGAACCAGGTGACTACCGAGTTTCAAGACGCATTTAACTCCTACCAACAAGACAGCCTGCTGATGGTCGATGTGGAGGACATTTCGCTGACCGGCCAAGTGATCACCACCTCGCTGATGGCGCTCGGGATGCCGAACTACGATCAGGCCGCGCGGATGCTGCAATTTACGCTGGATAAGAGTGTCGCGGGGAATACTTACATCTCGTTTGAAACCAGCATAAAGGCACTGGGCTTGCGGCCCGGCGACATTATTACCGTCACGTATCTGAAAGAGGGTTTCCAGCGGCAGCCATTTCGGATTATCAAGATCGCCCCGGGCGCCAATTATCGAATCACCAAGATCACGGCGCAGGTGCACCAGGATGAGTGGTACGCGGATACCAACGGACAAATTCCCGGAGACACGGGTGGGCGGCCGCAGCCTGGCGCGGGCGTCGGCGTGCCACGTCCGCTGCTGGGGAACATCGTCGATTCCAGCGGTAATTTGGAATACCAGATTGCGGAGAGTTCCGATAATTCGAGCGACGGGGGAGTTGACGAAGAACTCACGGTTGGATTTACGGTCCCGGCCAGCTTACCGGCTGGTGGTCCTGGTGTGCCCACGGTGAGTTTGGCTGCTGTGATTGGCGGCGGGGGCACGTTGGCGGGAAATCAGATCCTTTATTATGCAGTTAGCGCGGTGGACTCGGCAGGGAATGAGAGCGTGATGTCGTTCGTGGTCATGGCGGACATCCCATCCGGGTCGAACACTAATAGCGTGACTCTGACGGGATTGAGTTTCGCGACCGGGACACAAAGCTTCAATGTGTACCGCGGCGGGAATCCGCAGCAGATGTGCCGGATTGCCACGAGCCAGGCGCTGGCCACCAGTTTTACGGATACCGGGCTGGCGGCCCAGGTGTACGCGCCGCCGGACCCGGCTTTCGATCACGCGAACTTTTACTGGAGGCTGGAACTGCAGCCGGAATACGCGGCGACGATTGTAACTTCCAATACGATCGGCAACACCACGGCGGAGATGGGCAACGCGAATTACGCCGGAATGATCGTTCGAATCATCAGCGGCACCGGGGCCGACCAGGAATACACAATTGGCTCGAATTCGGCAACCACTCTGACGCTGACGCAGCCGTGGGGCGCGCTACCGGACGCGACCAGCCTGTTTGTAGTGGCGGAGGCCGGCTGGCACTTCGCCGCTTCCACGAAGACAAGCCCCGTGCAGTTCGAGATTCCGAACGAGACGAGTGTGACGCTACACATACAAGGCCGGGGCGCGAATGCGAACAATCTGGAGGGGCCACCTTTACTTTGTACGTTGACGCGGTGGACGGTGGGCGGGGGCGGGATGGGAGACCTGGCCGCCCCGCCGCAGCCGGTGTTCGGGCTGGGAGCATCCGCGCTGGAAGGGGGCACGGTCGAACTGAGCGGCGTGGCATTCCCGACGCTGACTAACACAACCAGCGTTACCGCCGGCACTCTGACTCTCTACTACTGGGACGAATTGCTTGGAAATACGCCTTACGTTTTAGCGTCCGCAGCCGCAGCGACGGACACGGTATTGAACTTGGCGGCGGCCGGCACGGCAACGACTGGATCGTTTGTACAAGTCGATGCGGAGGTGATGCAGATTGTCGCGGTGCAGAATGGCGGCCTGCAGTATCAAGTTATGCGCGGCATGCATCAGACGGCTGCGGCCGCGCATGCGGCGCAGACGCCGGTCTATCAACTATCAAGCTCGGTATCGGTAGTTCCCTTCCCCTTGGGCTTCTTCGGGAGCCCGCTGAGCGGCAACTGGAGCTATCCGACGGCGCTGCCGAACGTGAAGGTGGCCAGCGCGGAATTGGTGGTTACCAACTCGCGCGGCAACAGCCCGAGCAACTCGATCAACCTGACTCAATCGACGGACTACGGGCTGCGGACACTGAGCGGTGGACAGTACTCGATCCAAGTGCAGGGATTTCTGGCAGTGGACAGCAATCCGGCTCCAAACGTGGTGGTCGAGGCGGCGCACGCGGTCCAGGATATATACGCCATTGTGAAGCAGGCGCCCGCCGGAAGCGCCATCCAAATGACGCTGAGCCAGAATGGCGCGCCATACTGCACACTCACGATTCCGGACGGCGCAACGGTATCGGCAAGCGTGGACGGCTTCGGACTGCCGTTGCTGGCGCAGGCGCAGATCAGCATGGCAATCACGGGAGTCGGACAAAACAATCCGGGCTCCGATTTGACCGTGATTTTGCGATTGTGACGGCCGGGCGAAACGCATGTCCACGCTACAGAAGCTTACTCCCAACCAAGACTTGCAGTGCTACTTTTACGAGCCCTCGGCGGTAGCCGCGCTCAGTGCCACCAGTCCCAACGGCTTCACCGTGTCGGGCTGCTGGCGGGAGCAATGCGACTGGGCCGTCGTAGAGTGGAACCGGGACAATGTCTTCGAGCACCCAGTTTTCCGAAACCTGCCAGATGGGGACCTCAGCGGACTGCAGCTTTCCTACCAAGACACACGCACCAATTGTATTGCGATCGATTCCAACTTATACGCAACGGTGGATTGGCCCTACCTGCGCGTTTGGGCGGATCCTGGAACCGGCGAGCAACTGTATCGGATCCCGCTGGCGGGTAATGCCACACCAGTTACAGGAAGTTACGCACCCGCCTCAGCAACATTTACTTTGCAAGGCGTTGCCACGGGCAACGATTACATTGAAATCGCATGGGATCAGGAGCACTACACTTATCAGCTTTACGGATCCGATACCTTAGAGACGGCGGCCGCCGCGCTGGCGAAAAGTATCAGTACGTTCTCGCAGACGATGCAGGCGTCAGCAAGCGGCCCGGCGATAATATTGACCGCCGCGAATAGCAGCTTGGGAGCGAATGGGAACAGGATTGGCGTATATGGCAACACATACGGCACCGAGCCGGGGGGGCCGACCGAAAGCTGGCTGCCTGGATGGCAACTGCTAAGCGGCGGCGAATCGCCGACGCAGTGGCAGATCAATCTGAACTTCAGCGCGATTAGCGGACTGAACGAGAGCGGTGCCGTAGTTGCCGTGCCGATGAATGCGGTCCGCAAGATGCGCTGGACTTGGGCCGCCGACTTACAATCGAGCGATTTTGCGCGCAGCGAGTTCTCGATAATGGTCAGTGATTGGGTAGTTACCGCGACGGATCGCACTTACCAGGTTGCCGGACCGGGTAGTTGGCGGGTGGAAGACGGCGACAGTTCACTTGTGCTCACGGGCAACTGGGCACAGACGATCGGAAATTACTCCGGCGGAACCATCAGTTGTGCGACTACTCCGGGCGCCAGTATCAGTTATTCCTACCTATCTCCACAAGACCACAACCTGAACCTTGGGACGCGAAGGTTGCCGAACGCGGCGCAGCTTTCCGTTCAAGTGGATCAGAATCCCGTGCAGACGTTGACGGTGGCGCTTTCCGGCGAGGATATTCTGGTCAGGTGGCCCCTAGGAACGCTCACCGGGCAGACGCAACATACTGTCACGGTCACACAAGCGGGAGAGAACGGATCGCCGTTTTATCTGGATTTTTTGGAAATCGCCATACCGACCGAAGAACTGCCTAGCTTTCTGCCAGATCCGCAAACGACACTCGCCACGGACTGGGACACACTTCACTCGCAGGCACTAGCGCCGGAACGCACCGCATGGCTGATTCAAGCGCTCGGCTTCACAGGCAGAGCCAACCACTATGCCGGGGCGTTGTGGTTTTACGAGCTGGTTTGCTCCGGACAGCGATATGCCACCGGAACAATCACGTTTTCGGGCAGTTCCGATTTTGGCAAGACCACTACGATATCGCTGGGGCCGACGGTGCTCACGCATCTAAACCTGATTGGCGATACGCCGGCGAGCCTGGCTGTGGCGTTTCAGTTGCTGATCAATGAAGGCTCTACCGGCGTTTGGGCTGCAGCCAACGGTGAAGTGCTGACAATTACGGCACGCACTATGGGAACCACGGGCAACGGACTTGCACTTGCTGCTGACTCGGGCGGCGGAACCAGCTTGCAAGTGGTGACTAGCGGAGCGCTGGCAGGCGGCGTGGACGGCGACTGGCTTACAGACCTGACCGCCACGCCACGCATGAATCGGGCGGCGCGTGATTGGAGCCAGAGCTTCTTTGCGGCGCTCAAAGGATATAACATCCAGGCGACCGCATCATTTAGCACGGAACTGGGAAACGGCGACCCGTCGGCGGTAGCCGCCATTGCGCAGCGCTATCCGGATGGGACCGCCTGCATGGTGAATACGCCGGCACTGCAGACAAATTTTTCGACGACAAGCCTGGCTTTCTGGCAAGAGGTTTATCTGGATATGGCGAACGTCATGAACGCAGCGGGCATAGCGCCATATTTGCAGTTCGGCGAGATCCAGTGGTGGTATTTCTGCCCGCCTGCCGATCCCAGTGCCGGCAATTGGACGCCGATCCCCAATGGAGGCATGCCGTTCTACGACGCCTACACCACGACCACATTTCAATCGCAGTACGGGCGGCCGATGTACGTGTTTACAGATCCGAGCAACGATCCGACGCCGTATCCGCAGGAAGCGAGCTTTCTGCCCGGACTGATCGGACAGTTTACCGCGGCCATTATGGCGTTCGTACGGCAGACCTATGCGAATGCACAGTTTGAGGTATTGTACCCGCCGGATACGAATGACGCACCGCTCACCAGCGTGATTAATCTGCCGGGCGCTTGGAATCCGACGAACCTGAACTGCTTTAAAACCGAGAACTTTACTTATACGGGCGATTGCAATCTCAACGCGGCGACTACGTCGATCGAGATGCCGGCGCAGTTGGGATTCGCGGCGCAGAATTCGGCGCACCTGGTGGGCATCGGGAACTACATGACACCTTGGGCGAAGGAATCGCGGATCGCCAAGGGATTTAAGCTGGGGTCGGTGGTTCTGTTCGCGTTGGACCAATGCTGCCTGATCGGCTACGGACTGCCGCTGTCGGGGTGGAGCGGCCTCAGCCTGTTCATGGGCTCGTAGCTGTCAAGCGCCGCCCTTCAAACCTAACGTCTCTGCGCGCTCCTGCATGGCTTTCAGACAAAAGCAGATGTGCTCGTCCAGCTCCAACCCGAGTTCCCGCGCGCCATTCACGATGTCCTCCCGGTTTACAGAGCGAGCGAATGCCTTGTCCTTCATCTTTTTTCGGACAGACGCCGCATCGACTTCGAACACGCTGCGATGCGGCTTGACGTAGGAGATGGCCGTAATGAAGCCGGCTAACTCGTCGCAAGCGAACAGCGTCTTTTCGAGCGGGGATACGCGGAGGACACCGGTGAAATCGGCGTGCGAGAGGATGGCGCGTCGGATTTCCTCGCTCACGCCACGTTCGGCCAGCAGAGGCTCACCTTTCGTCGGGTGATCCGGTAGCGTGGGGTGAATCTCCCAATCAAAATCGTGGAGCAAAGCAGTGACGGACCACTTCTCCTCGTCCTCTCCGAGTTTACGCGCATAGGCAGCCACGCAGGCCTCCACCGCCAGCGCATGTTTGCGCAAACCTTCCGACTTCGTGAATTCGTACAGAATTTCCAACGCTTGATCGCGGGTCATTCCTACCATGATAAGCGCTGCGATTGCCGCAAATGCACGAGGATTGTGCTAACACAGACTGTGGAGTCCAAATCGTATGCAGCGATCATCCCTTTTGCAGTGCGCGTTACTGGCGTCGATGACGGCCGCGGGCCTTGCCGGCCAGCCGGCCTCGCTTAAAGGGCCCGGCGAAGATGCGACGTTCTACCTTTATCTGAACGAAGACCGCATCGGCACACTGAAAGTCAAATGGCTGCCTGACGGCGCGTACAATAGCGAAGCGTCCATAACCATGGGGGGGCAGAGCATGACCGTCACGAGTTCCGCGACGGTGGACGCGGACGGATTCTGGACCGGTCTTACCACCGCCGCTCCCGCCGCCACGGTTACCAGCGTGCGCGAAGGCGCGACCGGCCGCGTCACCCGAAAGGACAAAACCACGACATTCGAGATCAAAGAGGGCGCGCGCCTGTTCGATAATAACGGGCCCGCGTTGATGAGCCAAGCCGTGCGGCTGTATGATCGCGCCAAGGGCGGCAAACAGCCGTTCCCAGTGATCATCCTGCCGGGCGCGGCCGTGGAAGCCTCGCTCGAATTCAAGGATCAGGTGGAGCACACCGTGGCCGGGAAGGACCTCGCTTTTCTCCGTTACGTCTATTCACTCGCCGGTATCGACATCACCATTTGGACCGACGCTGACGGGCGCATCTATCTCGGCGACGTGCCCATGCAACACGCCGCCTTTGTGCGCGAGGGCTACGAAGCGCTGCGAAAAGAGCCCGTGAACGATCCGCTGCTCTCGCAAGCGAAGTACGACGTCAGGGTGCAAGCCGGAACCAAAATCGCGATGCGCGATGGCGTGAAGCTATCCACCGACATCTACCTGCCGCAGGCCGAGGGCAAGGCGCCGGTGATTCTGATTCGCACGCCGTACAAAAAAGAGATGGGCGAGAATCAAGCGCGTTACTACGCCCGCCGGGGCTACGCGGTCGCCATCCAGGATTGCCGCGGCCGCTTCGGATCCGAAGGAGTGTGGGAGCCGTTCCTCAATGAGTCCACGGATGGGTACGATGCGATCGAGTGGCTGGCGGCGCAGCCGTGGTCGAACGGCAAGGTGGGCATGATCGGCGGATCGTACGTCGGATGGGTGCAGTGGTGGGCCGCCAGCGAGCGCCCGCCACACCTGGTGACGATCATTCCGAACGTATCCCCGCCCGATCCTTTCTACAATATCCCCTACGAACACGGCGCCTTCTTTATTTTCGGCGCGATCTGGTGGGCGGATATTCTGGAGTCAAAGGCCACAGGCGATCTGTCTGGCGTGGCGTTGAGTAAGATTGGCGAGAAGAAATACGGCGAGTTGTTGCGCGCGCTACCGGTTATCGATCTGGATAAAGCCGTACTGGGGAAAGAGAATCCATACTGGCGGCTGTGGATCGCGCATCCGGTGGACGACAATTGGTGGGCGCGGGCGGACTTCCTCAACAAGCTGCGGGACGTCAACCTGCCCGTGTTTCACCAGTCCGGCTGGTTCGATGGCGACGGCATCGGCACCAAGCTGAATTATCAGCAGATGAAAGAGTACGGCCACGGCAATCAGAAGCTCACCATCGGACCGTGGGGACATACCGATACAGCGGCGCGCAAACTAGGCGACCACGATTTTGGGCCGGCCGCGCTCATCGACCTGCAACGGGATTACCTGCGCTGGTTCGATTACTGGCTGAAGGGCGTGGATAATGGCATAACCAAGGAGCCGCTGGTCAGTATTTTCGTGATGGGCGCCAACCAATGGCTGCATGGCAATACTTACCCGCTGCCTGCCACGAAATTCACCAAGCTTTATTTTTCGGGAGAAGGTAAAGCAAACACGTCCAAGGGCGATGGCCGGCTCACATTTGACGAGCCGCCAGCCGGTGCGCCAGCCGACCACTACGTCTATGATCCAGGCGACCCCACGCCGGACCCGAATTTCTACGAAACCACCGCAGCGCAAGACAAGTTAGTCCAGTCAGTGGATGAGAAGAAGAAAGAAGCGGAAGAACACCACGAGAAAGTTACCGCGGACCGGCGCGACATCCTGGTTTATCAGACGGAAGAGTTGAAAGAGCCATTAACCTTCGCCGGACCACTTTCGGCAACGCTCTACGCCGCCTCGTCGGCGCGCGACACTGACTGGTTCGTCAGTCTGGTGGAGATCGAGAAGGATGGCAAGACCTTTTCATTGGCGTCCGGCAAGTTGCGCGCGCGTTTTCGAAACAGCGTGAAGAAGCCGGAGCTACTGACTCCCGGGCGAATCTACGAATACACACTCGATCTTTGGCACACGGGCATCACGGTGCCGGCCGGGGCCCGCTTGCGCGTGGAAGTCGCCTCGGCTGTATTCCCTATGTTCTCGCGCAATCTGAATACGGGCGGACACAACGAAACGGAAACGGCATTCGTGGCCGCGATGCAGGTGATTTACCACGACAAGGAGCATCCGTCTTACTTGCTTTTGCCTCTTATTCCCGCGGACGAGTTGAAGAAGTAGGCCGCGCAATATGCGGCTCTTCCCGCGATAACCTGTAAGTAAAGATTATGAGTACAGCGAGGCCACAACCGATTCAGATCACAGGGCCGATCACGGATGCCGACCGTAGCATCCTGACTCCCGAGGCGGTGAACTTCCTCGGGGCCCTGGCGCGCAGGTTCGACGAGCGCCGCCAGCAACTGTTGGCACAACGGCGCGCGCGGCAGGCCGAAATCGATCATGGCAACCTGCCGCAGTTTCTGGCGCAAACCGCGTGGGTTCGCGATTCGGATTGGGTAGCCGCGCCTATTGCGGCCGACCTGCGGGACCGGCGCGTCGAGATCACCGGACCAGTGGATCGCAAAATGATCATCAACGCCTTGAACTCCGGCGCCAGTGTGTTCATGGCGGACTTCGAGGACTCGAACTCGCCCACATGGCGGAACAATCTGGATGGGCAGGCCAATCTTCGCGATGCGGTCAACGGCACGATCAGCTACGTCAGTCCGGAAGGAAAGCGCTACGAATTGGGCGCGTGTCCGGCGGTTTTGATGGTGCGGCCGCGCGGCTGGCACCTCGACGAAAAGCACTTCCTGGTGGACGGACGGCCCATCGCGGCCGGCCTTTTCGATTTTGGGCTTTACTTCTTCCACAATGCCAAGGCGCTGATCGCCAAGGGCACCGGACCGTATTTCTATTTGCCGAAGATGGAGAGTCACCTGGAGGCGCGGTTGTGGAATGACGTGTTCCATTTCGCGCAGCAAGAATTGGGAGTGCCGCGCGGCGCCATTCGCGCCACCGTGCTGATCGAAACGATTCTGGCCGCTTTCGAAATGGACGAAATCATTTACGAATTGCGGGAACACTCGGCGGGGCTCAATTGCGGGCGATGGGATTACATTTTCAGCTTCATCAAGAAATTCCGCAACCGGCCGGATTTCGTGCTACCCAACCGCGCCCTGGTCACCATGGAGCGGCATTTCCTGCGCTCGTACGTGGACCTGCTGATCGAGACCTGCCATCGGCGTGGCGTGCATGCCATGGGCGGCATGGCGGCGCAGATTCCTATCAAGAACGATCCCGCGGCCAACGCGCGGGCTTTGGAGAAAGTGCGGCAGGACAAGCTGCGCGAGGTCCGCGCCGGACATGATGGCACCTGGGTGGCGCATCCTGGCTTGGTGCCCGTAGCGAAAGAGATCTTCGACGCGTACATGCCCGCGGCGAATCAGTTGGAGCGGAAGCCGCAAGTCGAAGTCACGGCTGCGGATTTGCTGGCGGTGCCGGATGGCGACATCACCGAGGCTGGCTTGCGCTGGAATATCGACGTCGGCATTCAGTATCTGGAGGCCTGGATACGCGGCAACGGCTGCGTTCCCATTTATAACCTGATGGAAGACGCCGCTACGGCGGAGATTTGCCGGGCGCAGGTGTGGCAATGGGTGAAGCATGCTGCGCGGCTGGACGACGGACGCGTGGTGACCTCCGGCCTGGTGAAGAGCGCCATTGCCGATGTGGCAGAAGGTTTGCGCGGGTCAATCGGCGGCGAGGCACTGGCGCGCGCCACGCGCCTCTATGAACAGATGATGACCAGCGCGGACTTTCCTGAATTCCTAACCCTGATCGCGTACGACTATATCGATTAACGGCTAACCAGCACCACGCGGAACCGTGCTTGATTTGTGATCATGCGCTGGTATCCCTGGGCGGCATCTTCCAGCGCGAATTCCTCGATCATAGGCCGGATTCCGGTCAACGCGCAGAAGTTCAGCGTGTCCTCGGAGTCTTTCGAAGAACCGGAAGGCCAGCCGAGCACCTTGCGCCGGTTCTGAATCAATTGGATCGGCGAAATGGCCATCGGCTCCATGCTGCCCGCGATAACGAGCAGTGTGCCACCCAGTCCGAGGCCGTTGGCCAGTGCCGAGATCGCCTGGCTGTTCGGGGCCGTGGCGACAATTACTTTCGCGCCACCTAACTTACTGAGTTCATCGGCAGGGTTTAACGAGTCGCTATCCATATAGCGGTGGGCGCCTAACTTCAAGGCCAGTTCTTCTTTGTCTTTGCCGCGCGAGATAGCCACCACGTGAAACCCGAAGTGGCGCGCGAACTGGACACCCAGGTGGCCCAGACCGCCGATGCCGTGAATCGCGACTACGTCGCCGGGCATGGCGCCGGTGTGTCGCAGTGAATTATAAGTGGTGACGCCGGCGCAGAGCAGCGGGCCGGCTTGCGCAAAGCTCAACCCCTCCGGGATGCGCGCCAGCCCGCGCACGGGCGCGATCATGTACTGCTGGTATCCGCCGTCGAAGCTGAATCCCGTGATGCGCAGTTGTACGCAATTGACAAACGAGCCGCGGCGGCAGGGATCGCACAGGCCGCAGTTATCGCCGTGCCAACCGACGCCCACCCGGTCACCCACCGACCATGCGGTAACGCCCGGACCGACGGCATCGATCGTTCCCGCGACTTCGTGTCCGGGAACGCGCGGATAGGCCAGTCCGGGCCAATGGCCTTCCTTTATGAAGCTGTCACTGTGGCAGATGCCACAGGCGGCGACCTTGATGCGGACGGCGCCCTCGCCCGGTTCGGTTAGGGGGCGCTCGGCGGCGGTGAAATCGGCGCCGGGGTTTGGAATCACAATAGCTTTCATAGCGTCCGTACCACCTTAGATGACGACCAGCGGCTACCGGATGCTGGCAATTGCTTGACGTTCCCGCGTCACTACGGCCTCCGGCAACGCGACGTATCCCAGCGCACCCGCCTGGCGCTGGCCGGAGGCCAGCATCCATTCGAGGAACCTCGCGATGGCCTGCCTTTTCTCGGGATCGGCGATGCGCGCCGGCACCAGCCAATAAGTAAAGGCCGCGATAGGATACGCATCCGCCCCGGCGGCATTGCTGATGGAAACGCGGAAGTCGTCTCCCAAATAGTGGGCCGCCGCCCGCGGAATGCTGGCAAGGTCTGCCTGGACAAACTTGCCGGCCGGGTTGCGAATCGCGCCAAACGCCAGGTGGTGCTCGACGGCGTAGGTGAATTCGGTGTAACCGATGGCGTTGGGCGTCTGGCCGACAAGCTCCGCCACGCCTTCGTTACGCTCGGCGCCGACACCGATCGGCCAAGCCACCTTGGTTCCGGAGCCCACCTGGCGGTTCCATTCCGAGCTGACCTTCGATAGGTAATCCGTCCAAACGAAGGTCGTTCCGCTGCCGTCGGAACGATGGACCACGACGATCTCACTGTCCGGGAGGCGTAGGCTCTTGTTTGCGGCGCGCAGAGCAGGGTCGTTCCAGCGCCGAATGCGACCCAGGAATATCGCGGCCAGGATTTCCGGCGCGAAACGCAGATCGCGGGCCACCGAAGGCAGATTGTAGATGGGAACTACCGCTCCCAGAACGCTCGGGAAATGCAACACGCCTTCATGGAAGGCGGCGACTTGCGGATCAGTCAGCGGCACATCCGATGCCGCAAAATCGGCCGAACCGTCACGCAATCGGCGGATGCCTTCCTCCGACCCAACCGCCTGGTAATGGATGCGGATATCGGGGCTGTGCGCGGCGAAGGAATCGAACCACTTCCGGTAAATGGGATACGGGAAGGTAGCGCCGGCTACGGATAGGTCCGCGGCCATCGCAGGCGCGAGCGAACACAGCAAGACGATCATGAAACGCATTTTCATTTCAGGGCTTCCATTAGTTTGCGCGCCATCTGGCTACCCAGAACATGCGCGACGTCGTCGCCGGGATGGCGCGGCGTCACCAGGTAGGACCAAAGGGTCTCGCTTTCCCGCCCTTTCAGTTCCACCGAAAGATAGCCGCCGTAGATGGGATGCGTGTCGCTGGTGACGCTGCGCACACGCGGATTCAAGCTGTAATAGCCACGGATCCATGTCTCACCCTTGGCGGTGATCACGGCGTCGGCGTCTTGCCTAGAGGCGGCGACCGTTATACCGCGAGATTTCTTGAGTGCAGCGATCAAGCCGGCGCGTAATTCCTGCGCACCCGGCTTCTCCGGAAACGGTTCCACATAAATGCGCCGGACGCCGCGCAAACTGGCGGCGGTCTGGCCCGGCGCCGGGCCAGTCGCCCACAGCACTGTCGCGACCCAGCAGACCGCGCATGCAATCGTGGATCTCAAGGCTTGAGTATACTGGCGAAAGCGATTGGACGAGCGGCCGCTTTTACAGATTCTCGAACTCGCAATCTGGCTGTAACACTACTGTCACATCATTGTCCAAGAATAGGCATTTGCGGCCTTGTGCGCTTCTGATCGTGGCTCTCGTGGCATGCCTCGGCCTGCGCGGCCAGACTGCGCCTCCGGCCGATGATTCGGCGAACGCCGGCTCCTTCACATGGCCCGATCGGTTTTGGATCTCGGGCCAATTCAACTCCATCACCCAATATCAGCCGGCGTTTCACGCCGACTACAGCGGACCGAACAGCCTCACGCCGGAGAGCGATCTGGCCAGTTCGCGTGTGGCCACTCTTTATACCGGCTTGCGTTTGACCCCGACCACGGATTTCATCTTCGACCTGGAGAGCGCCGGGGGCGGCGGACTCAGCAATGCGCTGGGGGTTGCCGGATTCACGAACTTGGACGTGGTGCGGAATCCCAGCCTCTCGCAACTGCCGTACACCGCCCGCGTGATGATCCACCAAATCATCCCGCTCAGCCACGAATATATCGACGCGGCGAAGGGACCGCTGGCGCTGGCTACGCGCGTGCCCATGCGGCGTTTGGAGATCCGTCTGGGCAAAATGAGCACAGTGGATTTCTTTGACCTGAACGGCGTCGGCAGCGACAGTCACCTGCAATTCATGAACTGGACGGCGGACAATAACGGCGCCTACGACTACGCCGCCGACACGCGCGGGTACACGTACGGGCTGGTGTTGGAGTATTACGACAAGAACTGGGCGGCGCGTTTTGGCGAGATGTTGATGCCCACGGTCGCCAACGGGATCAAACTGGACTGGGACCTGGCGCGGGCGCGCGGTGAAAACTTCGAAGTGGAATTTCATCCGTCAACGTTTCCCAAACGGCAAAGCACCGTCCGCCTGCTCTCGTTCGTGAATCACGCCAACATGGGAGATTACCGCGAGGCCATCGACGGTTACATTTCCGGAAAAAACCCGGTTCCAGACATCATCGATTACCGGCAGCAGGGCCGCGTGAAGTACGGTTTCGGAATCAACCTGGAGCAGGAGCTGACGGCCAACTGGCGGGCCTATGCGCGCCTGGGCTGGAACGACGGGCGCACGGAATCGTTCGCTTATACGGAAGTAGATCGCGAATTGGCGTTGGGCACGGATCTGCGTGGAAAGGCGTGGCGCCGCCGCTACGACAAAGCCGGGGTGACATTCATCATCAACGGCATCACCGGCGATCATCGCCGTTACCTGGCGCTGGGCGGCCTGGGGTTCCTGCTCGGCGATGGCGCGCTCCAATACGGTCACGAACAAATCCTGGAGGCTTACTACAACGCACATCTGTGGCGCGGTATTTACATGGCCGCCGACCTGCAGCACATCTGGAATCCGGGTTACAACCAGGACCGCGGTCCAGTGACGGTGGCCAGCTTCCGTTTCCACTTCGAAGACAGCGTACCTTTTACGAAGGAGTGAGGCCGGATCGCGTTACACTGTACAGACGTGGCTACCCGGCGAAAACGCATGACACCCAAGAAGGCCGAAGAACAGGCGCAAAAAGGCGCGGCCACGTCCGAAGTCCCGCCCCTGAATTCGCCGCAGCTTTACATCAACCGCGAGCTGAGTCTGCTGGACTTTCAATTCCGCGTACTGGAGGAAGCCCAGGATGAACGAAACCCTCTGATGGAGCGGGTGAAGTTTCTTTCCATTTTGGGTTCCAACATGGACGAGTTCTTCATGGTGCGCGTGGCAGGGCTGATCGATCAGGTGGCCGCGGGCATTTTGGAAGTCGGCCCGGATGGCATGCACCCGACGGCGCAGTTGGTGGCCGTCCGCCGGGTGGTGAAGAAGCTGCTGGGAGACGCGCACAAATGCCTGCACGAGCAGTTACTGCCGGGCTTGGCGGAAGCCGGAATCAAGATCCTGGATTACGCGACTTTGGATGCCAAACAACTGGCGGTGGCGGATGCCTATTTCACGGACACCGTGTTTCCGGTGCTTACGCCGCTGGCATTCGATCCCGGGAGGCCTTTTCCACACATTTCAAACTTGAGCCTGAACCTGGCTGTGTTGATTCGGGGCAAGGACGGCGTGGAACACTTCGCCCGCGTCAAGGTGCCCGACTCGCTGCCCCAGTTCGTGCCTCTCAAACGGCCGCGAAAGAAGATCCGCAAGCGTCCGCCGCGCGAGGAGACCTTCGTCTGGCTGGAGCAGGTAATCTCGGCTAACCTGCCGGCGTTGTTCCGCGGCATGGACGTGATTGAGGCGCACCCCTTCCATGTCACGCGCGACGCGGATATTGCGATCAAGGAACTGGAGGCCGAGGATCTGCTCGAAACCATCGAGGAAGGCGTGCGGCAGCGGCGCTTTGGCAGCGTCGTGCGGCTGATGGTGACCGATGAAATGCCCGCGCACATCCTGGATATCCTGGTGAACAACCTCGAGATTGACACCAGCCAGGTGTACCGGCTGCGCGGACCTCTGTCGATGAGCCGGCTGATGCAATTGTATGGGCTCGACCGGCCGGATCTGAAAGATGCGCCGTTCGTGCCGGCCACGCCCAAGTCACTGGTGGTGGCCAACTCGGAGGAGGACATCTTCGCGCTGATCCGCCGGCAAAACATCCTGCTGCACCATCCCTTCGAATCGTTCCAGCCGGTAGTGGATTTCTTGAAGAAGTCGGCCCGGGATCCGAATGTGCTCGCCATCAAGATGGTGCTGTACCGCGTGGGACGGAACGCTCCCGTGGTGGAAGCGCTACTGGAGGCGAACGAAGAAGGCAAGCAAGTGGCCGTGCTGGTGGAACTGAAGGCGCGCTTCGACGAGGAGAGCAACATCGAGTGGGCGCGCGCACTGGAGCGCGAGGGCGTACACGTCGTGTACGGTCTGCTGGGCCTGAAAACGCATTGCAAGCTGCTGATGGTGGTGCGGCGAGAGGCGGGAGTTATCCGGCGCTACATCCATTTAGCCACGGGTAACTATAATGTGGTGACGGCCCACTTATATACGGACATCGGCATGCTGACCGGAGACCCTGACATCGGCGCGGATGCCACTGACTTATTCAACTATCTGACGGGTTACTCCGCCAAAAAAGACTACAAGAAGCTGTTGGTCTCGCCGGTGAACCTGCGGGAACGCTTTGAGTCCATGATCCGGCGCGAGATCGCAATACAAAACAAGGGGGAAAAAGGACACCTGATCTTCAAGGCGAATGCCTTGGTGGACCCGCAGGTGATCCGTTTGCTGTATCAGGCATCGCAAGCCGGAGTGAAGATCGATCTGCTGGTGCGCGGCATCTGCTGTCTGCGGCCGGGTATTCCGGGGGTCAGCGATAACATCCAGGTAATCAGCGTGGTCGGCCGTTTCCTGGAACATAGCCGCATTTACTATTTCCGTAACGGCGGCGACGAGGAAATTTATCTGGGTAGCGCGGATTTGATGCCGCGCAATATCGACCGCCGGGTGGAAGTGCTGTTTCCCTTGGAAGGGTCGGATCTGATTCGGCAGGTGCGTGACGAGATACTGGCGGTATATCTTTCCGATACAGTCAAAGGCCGGCAGATGAAGAGCGATGGGACCTACATGCGCCGCACGCCGTCGGCGGGCAAGCGGGCCATGAACACGCAGGAGTGGCTGTTGAAGCGGGTAGCGGCGAGTAGTAAGTGAAACGATAGCGGTGGCTGGCGCTATATTGCAAGCATGACCTCCGACGTGATTCGCGAGAACCGCGAGGCGATCATCCGCGCCGCGGCGTTGCACGGGGCCAAGGAGGTGCGCGTGATCGGCTCATTCGCTCGTGCCGAGGCCCGTCCGGAAAGCGACGTTGATCTGTTGGTGACCTGGGGCGAAGGAACGACCCTACTGGACCAGGCAGCCTTGACCCTGGAACTTGAGGGCCTCTTAGAAGGGAGGAAGAGGAAGCTGCACGACGAGTAAAACCCGCGGGTAGTGGGCTACTTTGAAGGGAACCGTCACCAACCCGCGCAGGGAACCGCTTGACGGCCTGCCGGCCCAGGCGCGACAAGGAATTGCGCTGCTAGTCTAAGTCTAGTCCTGCCAGGGAGCGACGCCGGTCGTTTCCGCAATCTCCCCGGGGGCTATAGATCATCGGGCGTTAAGCACGTCTTCTTGGCGATTTGACCGAGAAGTCCTGGGCCGACCTCATCGTTGTCGTGAAATGCGAAGGTGTAGTTGGCCCATCCGGGTCGTACCAGCCGGCGGTGCGAGCCGTTTTGCCACGCGAAGTTCCAATCCGGAGCAACGTGGCCAAGAGTCGCCGTGCCTTTACAGACCGCCAACGGCTCATGCGACGGAGAACACCCTGCGAGTGTCTTGGGGACGTCCTCACCATGTTCGATACAGTCCGCGGCCACTCTCAGAGCCAAGGCATGAACGGCCGCTATGGCGGATTCCCGCGAATCGCCATACGCCACCACTCCCGGCATGGACTCGACGTCGGCCCACCATCGACCGTCGTCCTGGCGTCCCAATGTGATCGGGATCGATTCCACCGTGACAGTCTCCATGAATCTGCTCCCTTTTATTACAATTCGCTATTTACCCCGGCTGCTGCTGCGTCATGCAGTGCAGCGTTCCCAATCCCCACACCAGTTCGACGGCATTGATCCCGCACACCTCGCGATCCGGGAACAGACGCGCCAGCGTGGTCAGCGCCACGCGGTCGTTGGGATCGTTGAAGGTCGGCGCCAGCACCAGGCGGTTGGCAATATAGAAATTGGCGTAGCTGGCGGGCAGGCGGCGGCCGTCGAAAACCAGTGGCGCGGGCATGGGCAGCTTCACCACGCGCAGCGGCTGCTTGCGCAGCAGCGCCAGGTTTTCGCGCAGCGGCGCATAGTTCGCATCGGCCGGATCACGCTCGGAAGCGATCACCACTGTGTCGGCATTGACGAACCGCGCGAGGTCATCCACGTGGCCATGCGTGTCGTCGCCGGCGATGCCGTTATGCAGCCAGACGACGCGCCGCGCGCCCAGATAGTCATGCAGAGCCTGCGCGATCTGGCGGCGAGTCAGGTCCGGATTGCGCGCCTGCACCGGACTGAGCAGGCATTCTTCGGTGGTCAGCAGCAGGCCGCAACCGTTAACATCGATGCTGCCGCCTTCCAGCACCAGGCCCGGCTCCCAGGCGCGCAGTAGCAAGCGAGCCGCCAGCGCGGCGGGAACCGCGGCATCGTTGGTATGGTCGCTATATTTGGCCCAGCCATTGAAGCGCCAATTGGTGAGCGCCACTTCGCCCGCGCGATTCCTGACGAACAGCGGGCAATAGTCGCGCGTCCAGCCACGATCGGTGCGCGCATGGAAAAATTCGACGGCTTCCAGATTGGCGCCCACCTTCCGCAGAATGCGGCGTGCAGCTTGTTCGGCGGCGGCGTCTTCGATCAGGATGCGGACGCGCTCGACGCGCGCCAGCTTGCGCACGATTTCGGCGTAAACCCACGGGATCGGCGCGAAGCGGCCCGGCCAATCGTCGCGATTGTGCGGCCAGGCGATCCAAGTTGCCTCGTGGGTTTCCCACTCCGCCGGCATGCGGAAGCCCAGGGCGCGCGGAGTTTCAGGCATCAGTCGAGCACGCGTTGCGTGATGGGCCCATAGGCGTCGATCCGGCGGTCGCGCAGAAAGGGCCAATTGCGGCGCACGTTTTCGATGCGGCGCGGATCGCATTCCACGATCAGGGTCTCTTCGCCCGTGTGCGAAGCTTCCGCGATCACCTGTCCGAATGGGTCGGCGACGAAGGATCCGCCCCAGAACTCCAGGCCGTGGTCCGGCGGTCCTTCAAAGCCGACGCGGTTCACGGCCGCCACGTAGATACCGTTGGCGATGGCGTGCGCGCGCTGTATGGTGCGCCAGGCGTCATGCTGCGCGACCCCGCACTCGGCCTTTTCCGCGGGATGCCAGCCGATGGCGGTCGGATAGAACAACACCTGCGCGCCGGTGAGCGCCGCCAGGCGCGCAGCTTCGGGATACCACTGGTCCCAACACACCAGCGCGGCCACGCGGCCGTAGCGCGTATCGAAGCTGCGAAAGCCCAGGTCGCCGGGCGTGAAGTAGAACTTTTCGAAATACAGCGGATCGTCCGGGATGTGCATCTTGCGGTAGATGCCGAGCGGCTCGCCATCGGCGTCGATGATTACCGCTGTATTGTGATAGACGCCCGCGGTGCGACGCTCGAACAGCGAGCCGACGATTACCACGCCGAGTTCCGCGGCCAGCCTGGAAAGCGACTCGCTAGACGGCCCGGGGATCGGCTCGGCGAGATCGAACAGCGCGGCGTTTTCCTCCCGGCAGAAATACTGCGAACGGAACAACTCCTGCAGGCAGACGATCTGCGCGCCGCGGCCGGCGGCCTCGCGGATGCGCCATTCGGCTTTGGCGAAGTTTTCGTTGGGATCGACGGAGCAGGCCATCTGGATCAGGCCGATGCGGAACTTGGCGGCGTGCACCTTTCTATTCTGGCAGAGTGGCGCCGGACCGCACCACATCGACCAGATCCGCAAACACCCCATACGCCGTCTGTTCCACGCCCGGCGAGATCGATACCATTCCGATGGTCCCCATCAAGTTGGTGTGCAGCAGCAGCAGGTTGGAGGTCCCCGGGACGCACGCCAGCACATCGCTTTTGTCCAACACTTCGGCGCGCACGCGCAGCGTGACGCCATCCGGGCCGCGGCGGGCGCGGCTGATCAAGCGCACGGTCTTACCCGCGCGCCCCAATTCGGCCATGCGCTCAGGCGTCAGGCGCGTGATGCCGCGCGTGGAGACGGCCTGCGGTGTGGTGCGCGCATCCATCAAGACGTTGGCGAGCGCGGCCGTCTTGGCGGCGGAATCCCAACCTTCCACATCGAAAGTGCCGTCGGCTTCGGTCACGCCCAGCTTGCGCGCCAACGCCAGGCCATCCGCGAACGAGCCGCCGCCTTCCATGGTCTCGATCACCAGCTTGGAAGTGGAATTCAGCGCTCCGGTGAAGCCCAGCACCGCGACACCGGGCAGATTGTAACGCGCCAGGTTGAACACAGGCGCGCCATCCATCACAGTGGATTCGAAGCGGAACCGGACGCCCTGGCGCGCGGCCATCTCGCGCAGGTCCGCGTAGGCGTGCGCGATGGGACCTTTGTTGGCCGTGACCACGTGCATGCGGCGCGCAAAGGCCGCGCGGATATGCGATAGGGCAGGCTCGCCGGTGGCGGGGTTGAGAGTGGTCAGCTCAACGGCGATATCGGCCTGCGCCGCATGCAGGAACGCCTCGATGGACCCCGCCGGCGGACCAAATACCGGATCGAGAGGCACGCCGCGCGCCGCGATCGCCGTGCCATGCCGCGCCGTGTGTATACCGGTCACGCGAAACGCATAACGGGCGTTTTGTTTACGTAGTAAGCGCACGAGGGCGCGCGCGACGTTGCCGTAGCCGATCAGCGCGAGGCGGGTCACTTTTTGGCAGCGTCGCGCGTGGCCTGCAACGTTGCGGTCAAGCCCTCGCGCTCAATGGTGTGGGTGGAGGAGACGAACAGCCCGCCGATGATGGGCGGCAGGCCGCGCGTGAGCGAAGTGGTTTCGCATTCCAGGTATACGCCGCCGTCGCGCTGCTCCAGACGCCAGTAGCCGTTCAGACGCCAGAGATAGCCACTGCCGTGTCCCGGCTGCAGCTCGTGCTGTTTGGGCTTGCCGTAATCCTCAATTTCGGTGACGCGCGCGGTGCGAGTCTGGCAGGTCCAGCGCGCGGCATCCAGCTCCTGATAGTGCGCCTCGAAATCGGTACGGAACACGCCGCTTATCGGGCCGTTCTTCAGCACGCGCAGACGGTAATATTTGAAATCGTTGCCATTGTGCGCCAGCAGTTTCGACTCCGGCACATCCTTGTATATATCCTTGTGACGATCGTAGTCCTGGAGCACGGCGAGCACCTTTGGCAAGGTGGCGCCGGGTATGAAGATCGCGCCAACCCAATCGTGGATGGAGGCTCCCGCAACAAAGGTATCGCCATCGCCTTTCCACGGTTCGACGGCCACGTTTCCCTGTTTCACCAGCTTGAGCCGTTCGGGCGACGCGTCCACCCAAAGGAACGGTTTGGCAGCGGCCAGATGCGCTTCGGTGTCGTGAATGTAGCGGTCGTAGGCCTGGACGGCCTCGGGCTTAAGCTCGGCTGCCACGCATGCCGAGGCGGCCAGCAGAAGAAGAACCAGAGTGCGGATCACACCGAATTGTAGCAAGGCTGGAAAGAAAGCAGCCTGCAGAGAGGCGCCGGCTGAGCAACCGTCCTAACCGGAAGCAGGCGCGGGCGTCTAAGCTGGCATATGCCACGAATCGCGGAACTGCGTCAGGACTTCGTTTACGGGGTCCGCCTGCTGGCCAAGAGCCCCGGCTTCACCACGGTCGCGGTGCTCTCGCTGGCGCTTGGAATCGGCGCCAATACCGCTATTTTCAGCCTCATCGACACCGTGCTGCTGAAGATGCTGCCCGTCAAAGACCCGCAGCAGCTCGTGTCGCTGACCGATCCGACCAATGCCGGCGTGAACATCGGCACATCGACGGGTGAGCGCGGCTTACTCTCGAACCGTGAGTTCGAAGCCTTGCGCGACCGCACGCAGACCTTCAGCGGCATGTTCGCCGCGCAAAGCGATTCGGACCGGAACAATGCCAGCATCGACGGCAAACCGCCGGAAGAACTCCAAACCAGCCTGGTCAGCGGCGCGTATTTCACCGTTCTGGGCGCCGGCGCGGCTATCGGGCGCACCTTCACGGCCGCCGACGAGCACGGACCGGGCAGCGCTCCCTACACTGTGATCAGCTACGATTTCTGGCAGCGGCGCTTCGGCGGGTCGCCCGCGGTGCTCGACACGCACATCCGCATCGGCAAGGCTGACCTGTCGGTGATCGGCGTGGCGCAGCCGCATTTCCTGGGCGAAACCGTAGGCTCGGCCCCCGACCTGTGGATTCCGCTCGATATGCAACCGCAGGTCATGCCCGGCCGCATGTGGCTGGAAGACGATCCCGCTTACATCGCCGCGAAGGTGATGTGGCTGCACGTGATCGGCCGTTTGAAACCCGGCGTATCGCGCAAACAGGCGCAGGCCAATGCGGACGTAGTATTCAAGCAGGTAGTGGCGGAGGAATTCTCCAAGATCAGCGCCAGCAATCCGGACATTCTGAAACAAAACCTGTTGCTGCACGACGCCGCGAATGGCGTCTCCAGCCTGCGCGGCAACTTTGCCGATCCGCTATACGTGTTGATGGCATTTGTGGCGTTGGTGTTGGTAATCGCCTGCGCCAACGTGGCGAATCTGCTGCTGGCGCGGGCCACTTCCCGCCAAAAGGAAATGGGCGTGCGCCTGGCGCTGGGCGCGGGCCGGGCGCGCATCATACGGCAGTTTCTTACAGAAAGCCTGACGCTGTCGGTGGCCGGAGGCCTGCTCGGCAGCGTGTTCGCCGTATACGGCGTACAACTGCTGGTGGCCATGGTGCGGGGCCGGAGCGGCGCGATGGTGGTGGATGCGCGCCCCGATCCCCGCGTGCTGGCGTTCACCATCGGGGTCTCGCTACTCACGGGGCTGATTTTCGGGCTCGCGCCGGCATGGCGGTCGGCCGCGGTGAACGTCAGCAGTACGCTGAAAGAGGCAGGCCGCGGCATGACGGGCAGCGCAGCCAAGATCGGCGCCGGCAAGATCCTGGTGGTCGGCCAGATTGCTCTGTCGGTCATGCTGCTGATCGGCGCGGGATGGTTCGTGCGCACGCTGCGCAACCTGGAGAGCGTCAATCTTGGATATCCCCGCGATAAGATTCTGCTGGTGCGGGTGGACTTTCTTGCGGCGGGCTACAAGGACGCGCGGCTGCCAATCGTGTATAACGAAGTGCGCGACCGGCTGGCGCGTATCCCCGGCGTGCGGGCCGTGAGCTATTCGGAGAATGGACTGTTCAGCGGCACGGAGTCCGGTGACCGCATCACGGTGGAAGGCTATCATTCCAACAACCGGCGCGATCTGAGTGCGCGCTTCGACCAGGCAGGGCCAGATTATTTCCACAGCGTCGGCGTTCCCATCCTGTTGGGGCGCGATCTCGGACCTCAAGATGTGGAATCGGCCGAGCCGGTGTGCGTGGTCAATCAGACCTTTGCGAAGTTTTATTTCGGCAAGCAAAGCCCTATCGGCAAGCATGTTACTGACGAATTTCCGGACACGCGCAAAACATTTGTGATCGTGGGCGTGGCGGGCGATGCGCGGGACCACAGCCTGCGCCGCGATGTGGACCGGCGCTTCTACCTTTCCGCGCAGCAGAAGCTGGGTGAATTTCCGCCGGCTCTGAATTTCGAGATTCGCACATACGGCGACGCGGCCGCCGTGATCCAGGCAGCCCGCAAAGCCATTCTGGCGCTGGACCCGGCGCTGCCGATCGAAAGCTCCAAGCCTCTGGTCGAACTGGTTGACGCGAACATGCGGCAGGAACGGATCATCGCGCAACTCTCGACGGTGTTCGGAGGTCTGGCGCTGCTGCTGGCGGCGATCGGACTTTACGGCGTGCTTTCGTACGCGGTGGCGCAACGCACCAACGAAATCGGAGTTCGTATGGCTTTGGGAGCGCAGCGCAGCACCGTGATCCGCATGGTGCTGCGGGAAACCGCAGCGCTTATTGTCATCGGGTTGGCCGTCGGGGTGCCGGCCAGCCTGGCCTGCGCGAGGTTGGTGCAGACCACGCTATTCGGCCTGAAGGCGGCCGATCCCCTGACGTTGGGCGCGGCAATCGGGATCATGATCGCGGTGGCGGTTGCTTCTGGTTACTTGCCGGCTCGCCGTGCATCGCGGGTGGATCCGCTGATAGCGCTCCGGTACGAGTAACTCACGCCTGGACCGTGAGCATAACGCTGGCCTGCGTCGTCAGTCCGCCTACTGTGACGACCAGGGGTTGGTCGCCGCCGGTCAATCCTCCGGGAATCACTATGTTCACCTGATAGAGTCCAGCGCCGACCAGTCCCGCCCAAAGCACCTGGGCCGGCTGGCCGCCGAGGGTGGCTGCGAAAGAAGATGGGTTGGCAGTTTCGTAGGATGTGGTGAACACCACGCCATCGGGCGCCGGCGGATTAGTCGGTCCCATGCCGGTGCCGAACAGCTCGACGCTGTCGCCGGCCTTGGCAGGCCTACTCGTGTATCCGGGCAGCGCTCCGGCGGCCGCAACATACTCGGTGCTCCCGGCGAACAACGCCGCGGCGTATAACGTTCCGGTCAACTGATACGCAAACAATCCCGGCGCGATGGCATCGATCTGCAGCGACGCTGTAAATCCACCGGCGGGGGTAGTCACTTGCACGCTGGCCAGACCGGTCACCGTATTCCGCGGTAAGAGCGCGTTCACCTGCGTAGGGCTGACATACTCGACATAAGCGAACTGATTGCCGACGCGGACCTCGACGCCGTTCAACTCTTGCGGGAGTGTCTCGCCGTTACCGATGGCGGCGCTCCAGTCCTGCGCCGGATTCGGGAAGCCCGATCCGATGACGGCAATGTAAGCGCCCGGAGCAGCAGTCGGCAAGAAACTGGCGGCATGCACCACGCTCGTAATGGAGACGGTGTTGGGGGGCAATTGGGAAGCCGGAATACCGCGCGATTCAAACGCACTAATGCAGAGGTTCACTACGTCCGACGGGGCGATAGAATCCGATAGCAAGGCGATGTCGTAGCCTTCGCCCAGCCGCACGAGCGCCGTATTCAACCGTTGCGGCGGCGTAAGTCCATTGCCGATGCTTCCATTGTGCTGGTAGTAAGTGCCGAAGTTGCCCACGTTGGTGTACCAGCCGATCCCGTCGTTCAGCATCTCACTGACTACCGCGGACGGAAGCACACTGGCGCCGCGCAAAGCCATGAGTATCCTGACCAGCTCGCGGGCCGACGAGATCCAGCCGGCGGGACCTACGAAACCGATAGGGCCCCAATAGTATCCTGGCCGTGTGTCATCCGGTCCGCTATAGGTGAGGGCCGCGTTCGATTGTGGATCCGGCGTGGCGCTGAGGATCGTAGGATCAATGCCGGCGGGCGTGAGGACATACTGGGTCGCAAACGCCACATAGTCCATGCCCGATACTACTTCGATCACCCCTTCTAATATGCTGAAGTTGGTATTGTCATAGTAATACGTGACTCCCGGCGTGCCCACCAGCGGCTGGGACAAGTAACTATTCAAGTAACCCCAGAAATCGCCGTTCGGCGGGCTGATGGGACCTTCATTGGGTTCCTGCACCATTCCGCTCATCATGGTGGCCAGATTGCGAAGGGTCACTACTTTTATCGACGGGTCGGGATTCGGCGCCATGGTCTGGATCAGCGGCCAGAAGGGTGAATCCAGGGTGATCTGCGGATTCTGCTGCAGCAGCACCTCCAGCGTTATGCCGGTGATCGCCTTCGAGACACTGGCCAGATTCAAGCGCGTATCGCCCGTGAACGGCGTGCCGGGATTCTGCGCCTCCAACGGACTGCGTGCGTAACCGGCACCATTCGCGATGATGTTGCCATTATTGGCGACCGCGTAGGCATAGCCCATGGAGAACGGCTCCAGGTTGGCCTCGAAATAATCGTCAAAGGACGGCGCATCGGGATAAGCGGTCATGGCTTGCAGAATCATGCCGGACGACGCGGCTTGCTGCGCGGTGGCCGCCAGGGTATCCCAATCCTGATCGATCACGAATTGCGACGGACTTATATGGTCGCGCCAGCATCCGGCCATGTTACCGCTGGTGGTATCGAAAGAGAGACCCACCACTGTCTCAGCCGAGAACTGGCCGTTGACGTCGGCGGCGAAGTGTATAGTGGGCTCATCGTAAAACACGTAAGCTCCATCGCCTTGCTCAAATAGGGCCGTGTAGAAAGTCACATCCAGTTGCGGATAAGCTTGAATCCGGGTCATGCGATTGTTAGTCGCGCTGAGAGACTGCCATTGGTTCACGAGATCGTTGAAATTGAGATCCCAGACCAACGTCTGATTCTTCGGCGTCGCCGAGGCCAGCCAATAGCCCGAATACATCAGTTGGCCGAGTTGCCAGCAGATATTGAAATCCACCAGGTTCATGGTGCCCTGATTGTTCGTGAATGCTTGCTGGAATTCGTCGGGATCGGCCGTCTGAATCAGAAAGGCGGTCCCCTCGCCAGGCTGGAAAGCGCCGTAGAACCAGGTACGGTTCATGCTTTGTATCGTCGTGTAGCACGACAACAGCATGTTTTGTGCCGCCATACCGTCGACCTGGGCGACGAAATCGCTCCAGGTTTCCGTGCGCACCAAGCTGATGGGTCCGGTTCCGGCCACGAATGATGCGGCGAACAGAGGGGTGATGGTCGGGAAACCGGCCACCGGCGTCGAAAGCAGCTTGTGAACCAGCGAGGGCACCCGTCGCCGGCCGTGCGAATCAAATCGAGATTCGGCGGCCCGTCCCAAGCGCGGCAGAAGGCGCGCGGCCGCAAGGCCAGTCGCGCCGAGCCGCATGAAATGGCGGCGATTCAGCATGCGTCAAAACCAGCGGCTCATGATGACTTTCTGTTCCGTGTAGAACGCAACCGCGTCCCGGCCGTGCGCGTGTAAGTCGCCGTAGAAAGAATTCTTCCAGCCGGAGAACGGGAAGAACGCCATGGGCGCCGCGACTCCCACATTTACCCCCACCATGCCGACCTCCACGCGCGACGCATATTCGCGCGCCGACTTGCCGTCGGCGGTGAAGATCGACGTGGTGTTGCCGAAGGCCGAACTGTTCACCAGTCCAATGGCCTCGTCCAGATCCTTCACGTGAATCACGCTCAGCACCGGACCGAAGATCTCCTCGCGGGCGATGGTCATCTCCGGCGCAACGCCGTCGAAAACCGTGGGACCGAGGAAAAAGCCATCCGCACCCTGCGCTCGCTCGCGGCCATCCACCAGCAACTCCGCACCCTCCGCCACGCCTTTCTCGATATAGCCGACCACGCGCGCGCGATGCTCGGAGGTGACCAGGGGCCCCATTTCGGTCTCCGCCTCGGCGCCGTCGCCGATGCGCAAAGCTCGCACTTTGTCGAGCAGCGCATCTAACAGCGGACGCGTTTCACCCACCGCCACCAGCACGCTGCCCGCCAGGCAGCGCTCGCCGGCCGCGCCGAAAGCCGAACTCATGATGGCCTCCACGCTCTTGCCGATATCAGCATCGGGCATCACCACCAAGTGATTTTTAGCGCCTCCCAAAGCCTGCACACGCTTGCCGTGCGCCGCGGCGGTCTGGTAGACGTACTTGGCTACCGGGCTGGACCCCACGAACGAAATGGCGCGCACCAGCGGGTGCGCCAGCAGCGCGTCTACGGCTTCGCGAGCGCCGTGCAGCAGATTGTAGACACCCGCGGGCAGGCCGGCATCATGCAACAATTCGGCGGTGCGCGTAGGCGTGAGCGGCACCTTTTCAGAAGGCTTCAGGATGAATGCGTTGCCGCAGGCGATGGCGAAAGGAAACATCCACATGGGTACCATGGCGGGAAAGTTGAACGGCGTGATGCCGGCGCACACGCCCAGCGGCTGGCGGATGGTCTGGCAGTCGATGCCCTTGGAGACATTTTCGAGCGACTGGCCCATCATCAGGCTGGGCATGCCGCAAGCGACTTCGACCATCTGGATGGCGCGGCGCACGCTCCCCGCGGCGTCGTCGCGAGTCTTGCCGTTCTCCGCCGATAGAATGCGGGCGATCTCGCCGGCATGTTTTTCGAGCAGGTCCTTGTAGCGGTAGAAGACCTGCACGCGCTCTACTACCGGCACTTCCCGCCATTTCAGAAATGCGGCATGCGCGGCGCGGGCTGTGCGATCCACATCTTCGGAGGCGGCGTAGGGTACCTGCGCGATCACCTGGCCGGTGGCGGGATTGGTGATTGGGTGCAGCGCGCGTCCGCGAGCTTCCTCCCATTTCCCATCGGTGTAAAACTTCACGGTTTGCACGGCGGATTCGGTTGCGGTCATGGTCTTCGTCGCTCTCGCATCATCGTACAACAACGCGCCGGTTGCGCGACAATCAGACTACATGCAGCGCACCGGGTCGGCAATCCGAATTGCGGCGGCTTGGGCCGTCTTATGCGTTCCAGCGGCGGCCGCGCAATCGGCCGGGAGCGCCGGATGCAAGACCTTCGTCGATTGCGGCGGTCCGGACCTGGCGCGGGCTGTTCCGGAGCTCAACGGCACGCAATTCGAGACCAGCCAGGATCGTCTGAACGCGTTGCTGCGAGCTGTTGGCGAAAGCCTGGCCAAGATGGCCACGGAGTTCGCGGGCGTCTCCGCGGCGGAAGACATCAACGAGATGCGATTCGAATCCGGCATGGCCGGCATCGGCCGCCGCGAAAAGTTCCGGTATGTGGCCCAGCACAGCGCCCAGGGCCAACTGGAGGAGTTCCGCCTCGATCCCGCCAGCCAGACTCCGGCGCCACCGCCAGGCAAAAGCGATTTCCTTGTTTTCGGGCACTTCATCGATCTGCTGAGTTATCTGCTGCCGCAGTATCAGGGAGAGTCCCGCTTCCGCTACGTGGGCCGGCAAACAGCCAACGGGGCGGATGATTTCATCCTGGCATTCGCGCACAATCGCGCGGAGTCGCAACTGCGCAGCCACATCGACGCCGGACCCAACGGCCTGCAGGCGCCCCTGCAAGGCCTGGTCTGGATTGACGCGGCCAGTGGCCGGATTCGGCGCCTGCGCATGGATCTGCTGCCGTCCGGCGAGGATCTGCCGCTCCGGAGTTTTACGGCGGACGTCGTGCTGGATTCCATCCGCTTCGGCGCCGCCGGAGGTGCCCTATGGTTTCCTGCAAGGATCGCAGTTCACGCAAAGTACCGGGAAGTGGAGTTGCATAGCGTCCACCGCTTTTCGGACTACCGTACGTACCCAGGCGGCGCGGCGGGCGACGTCGCACCCGATGCCGGCGCGGAGGATGCATGGGAAATATTGGGGCGCGGCATGACGCTGGCCGGGGAAAACAAAACCAGCGAGTCCATTCCCGTATTGCGCGAGGCGCTGCGCCTGAACCCGGAAATGCCGGCTGCGCATTACTTTCTTGCCATCGCGCTGCGCGCGGGCGGAGACTACGGCGGCGCGGAAGCCGAACTGCGCGAAGCGGCGAAGGAGGCTCCGGATTCCGGACCGGTTCACAATCTGCTCGGCATCGTATTGTTCAAACGCGGCGACGTGCCGGGCGCCGCGGGCGCATTCCGCGCGAGCGTCGCGCTGCAACCTAAAGATGCGGTGGCACACTTCAATTTCGGGCAGGCTCTGGAAAAGCAAGGTGACACGAAAACCGCGCTGGATCAATACCGGACCGCCGCGGAACTGGCGCCGGACAACGCCAATTTCAAGGCGCGCGTGGAACAACTGGCGCGCACGGCAAACGCCCCGCCGGCCGAGGCGACGTTTAAAGTGAACGTGCGTCAGGTGCTGGTTCCCGTGGTCGTCAGGGATAAGGACGGCCACCACGTAATCGGTCTCACACAAGCAGATTTCAAGATTCTCGAAGACGGCGTGGAGCAAAAGATCACCAGTTTCAGCGTGGAGAACGTGGGCGCGGAGGCTTTGGCGGCGAAACCGTCGTCAGCCCCGGAAGCGCAACCTGCCGCCGCCGTGTCCGTGGCGCCCAAGCCGACTCCGGCGCGGCGAACCTATTTGATCTGCATCGACACCCTGCATGCCGAATTCTCAAACCTGGTACATGTCCGCGAAGCCCTCACCAAGCTCTTCGCAAGCGAGCAGGCAGGGGACGCCCAATATATGGTGGTCGCCGTGGGCCGATCCATGCAGGTCGTCGAGAACGCCACGTCCGATCCGCAGGTCGTGTTGCAGGCGATCGAACCCAAGCGCTTTGAAAAACTGTACCTCGGCAGTTCGAAAACTTCCATGCAGGCGGAGATGGCCGGTTTCCGCCGCACCCTCGCGGAGATCCGCGCGGCTTGTGATTCCGGCGATCCGAGTTGCCTGCGCAAGTCTTCCTTGCCGAGCGAAGCCGGGGCGGTGGCGGAGCAGGAACGCCAAAATAATATGATGTTCCTGAGCCAGCTTCGTTCGCTGCTACAGCAACTGTCGCGCGGCACGGATCGGCGCACGTTGGTGCTGATCTCGGACGGCTTCGGGCTGGTGCCGGGCAAGGAAGCTTACGAATTGCTGGTGGCTTACTTTCCGGAGTTCCGATCCTACAATCTGCGCACGGTGGATCGCATGCCGGAGATGACGCCCATCCTGCGCCTGGCGGCTAACAGTAACATTCCCATTTACACCATCGACTCGCGAGGCCTGTACACACAGGAGTTCTACAGTGCGGCGAATTCCGCCAGCGCGCCTCCCAGTCTGATGCCGGCGATTTCGTCCGCCATGTCTGAAAGCGCCCTGGACGCGGGACTGACTTTGTCGGAGATTGCCGCCGCAACCGGAGGTACCGCGTTTCGCAACAGCAACGATCTGCTGCAAGGGCTCCAGCGCGCCTTTGCGGACGGACGTTCCTATTACATGCTGGCTTACGTTCCGTCCAATTCCCAGACAGACGGAAAGTTCCGTGCGATTCAAGTGCAGGTGCGCGACCAGAAGATGGTGGTCGGCGCCAAGAAGGGGTATTGGGCGCAGGAGCCTGCTCCCTAGAGCCCTTGACGCAGTCGGCCTATTCACGATACACTGTGTCATATATTGACATAATATGTCGAAACCACACCAATCGCACATTGAAGCGCTCCTGCCGCTGACGCCCACCATGTTCCACATGCTTCTGGCATTGGGCGACGGCGAGCGCCACGGCTACGCTCTCAAACGCGAAATTCTGCAGCGCACCGGCGGCAAGCTGAACTTGGGATCCGGCGCGCTTTACGGGTCCATCAACAAGATGCTGGAACTGGGGCTGATCGAAGAATCCGAAGAGCGGCCCGATAAGCACCTGGATGACGAGCGCCGCCGCTATTACCGCATCAAGCCGCTGGGCCGCCGCGTGGCCCAGGCCGAGGCCGTGCGATTGCGCGCGCTGGTGCAACTGGCGGAGGATCGCTGGGGATTGCCGGAGGCCATATGAGATTCTACCGGTGGTTGCTGAAGCTGTATCCCGCGCGCTTCCGCGAAGAATATGAGGCACCGCTCGAGCGCCAGTTCCAGGACGATTACAAGGATGCGCCGCACGGCTGGGCCCGGGCGGCGTTTTGGCTGCGGGCATTCGGCGATTTGGCGGTTTCGATTCCAGTCGAGTTCGCACGCGAACTGCGGCAGGACCTCGCCTATGCCGCGCGCGTCTACCGGCGGCGGCCACTGGTCACGGTGCTGGCGCTGACGGCGCTAGCGTTGGCTATCGGCGCCACGACCGGAGTGTTCAGCGTGCTCAACGCGCTGTTGATCCGCGGCCTGCCGTTCCGCGATCCCACACGCCTGGTGGAAGCCGCCGGCTATCCCGCAACTACGCTGACGGAGCGCCCCGCATTGTACGGCTGGCGGGCAGGCAGTCCCTACTGGAGCGACGTCGCGCTGTATCAGACGGCGCAGATGAATCTCAGCGGACGGGACCGCGCGGCGCGCACCCAGGTTACTCAGACTTCCGCGAACTTCTTCTCCCTATTGGGCGCCGAGCCGGACTTCGGCCGGGCATTCCTGCCGCAAGAAGATGTGCCGGGCAAGAACCAGGTTGCGGTGATCGGATACGGCCTATGGCAACAGCTCTTCGGCGGCGATCCGCGGGTGCTGGGCGCCACCATTCGCGTGAACGGCACGCCGCTGACCGTGGTCGGCGTGGCGCCGCCGGATTTCGACTTCCCTGCCCGCACCACGGTCTGGACTCCCACGGTTTTTGAAATTGAGCGGCTGCCCGTATCGGGCGCCATCTGGACGCATACCATCGGCCGGCTGAAGCCCGGCATGCGTCTGGCTCAAGCGGATAACATCCTCACGGCCGAGCTGCGGCGCAGCCTGCCGCAGGCGTTGCAGCGCGATCCGCCGCGGTTGATCTCGCTGCAGGATCAGCTTGCCGGACCCGTCCGCCAGGCGTCGCTCGTGCTGTTGGCGATCGTGGTCTTCGTGCTGCTGATCGCCTGCGCCAACATGGCGCACTTGTTGCTCTCGCGGGTTATCGCGCGGCGCCAGGAGATGGCTGTCCGCGCGGCCATGGGGGCCAGCCGCGCGCGTCTGACGCAGCAGCTAATTACCGAGAGTCTGGCGTTGACCATGGGCGCCGCAGCCGCCGGATTGGCGGTCGCCCAGTGGGTGGCGCGCCTGGCAGCCAGCGTCCAACCCGCACAACTATCGGCGCAGGACTATTCCATACTGGATTGGCGCGTGCTTGGATTTGCGCTGGCGGTGGCCCTGCTGACCGGCGCGATTTTTGGCGTGCTGCCGGCCTGGCTGATGGGCCGGACACAGCCGGCGGTGGATGCTGTTCGCGCGCACCGGGGCACGGAGGCGACGGGCGCCCATCGCACGCGCGCGGTCTTGATCGCTTTACAGGCGGCCTGCACGGTGGTGCTGGCGGCCGGATCGCTCACCATGGGCCGCAGCTTCCTCCGGCTGCTCGGAACCGATCTCGGCTTCCGCAGCGGAAACGTGGCCACGCTGACCGTGTCGCTGTTCGGCACGCGCAACCAGGCCGACCCGCAGGCGCGCCAATATTATCAGGAGGCGCTGCGGCGCCTGCGCGCAATACCCGGCGTGGAAGAGGCCGGCGCCGCCGACTATCTGCCCCTTATCAGCCAACCGCTCATGCTTCTCCGTGCCGGCCTCGATTCCGGCCGGGAAGTCTCGGCGGTGCCGGTCACCGTGACTCCCCATTACTTTGGCAGTATGGGCGCCAATATTATCGCGGGCCGCGACTTTACGGACGCCGACCGGGAAGGATCGGAGCCGGTGGTGATCGTGAATCGGGAATTCGCGCGCCTGGCCGGCGGTGCGGGAACGTTGATCGGCCGGCGCATCAAGCTGCCTTTCGTCGGCGCGACATCCGGCACTATCATTGGTGTGGTCCAGACGACGCGTTTCAATCCGTCCGCGCCAAACCTCCCGCAATTCTATCTGGCGGCGGCCCAGTATCCTCCGTCGTTCGCCACTTTCGTAGCGCGCGTGCACGGGAAGCCCGAACGGTACCTGGCAATCTGCCGTGACGCCGTACAGCGGGTCGATCCGCAGGCGCCGGTGTACGATGCCCTGACGCTAAGCGAGCGATTAAACGCCGCGGTGGCGAAGCCGCGCTTTTACACCACGGCCATGTTGTTTTTTGGAAGCTTCGCGATGCTGTTGGCGCTGCTCGGGATTTATGGCATGGCCTCGTATTCCATTTCCCAGCGCACACACGAGATCGGCGTGCGGATTGCGTTGGGCGCCGGAACGCCGCGCTTACGGTTCGCGCTCCTGCGGGAGAGCATGTTGCCGCTGGCCGCCGGCATGACCGCGGGAGTCGCGGCGGCTGCCGAGCTAGGGCGCTTCCTGGAGCAACTGATCTCGGGCGCGCAGCCGGTGGATGCCGGCGCCTGCGCAGCCGCGGCATTGCTGCTGGCGTTTGCCGCGGCGCTGGCGGTGTGGTGGGCGACGGCGCGCGTCCTGCGGGTTGATCCGATGGTTGCGCTGCGCGCGGAGTAACCGAATCGCGTGCCCGGCGCGCCCGGTAGCGCAACCGGTGCGCCATGTTCTAGAATCGAAGAATACCCGCCACATGGGCGCGTAGCTCAGTTGGTTAGAGCGCCTGCTTCACACGCAGGAGGTCACAGGTTCGAGTCCTGTCGCGCCCACCATTGAACTGCTTCTGAATCAGCGATTTGCTGGCTCTACGCCAAAGATGGGGCTCTACGCCAAAGATGGGGGCAGCCTCCCCGAATCCCGGCTCTACGCCAAAGATGGGGGCAGCCTCCCCGAATCGCACTTGCCCTCTGTCTTTGATACCCTTCGGCCAGTGGATGACCGCCGATCGTTAGTGCCGCCGCCATGAGCCGTCTGTTTATAATAGGGGAACGGCGTGTTTCCGGCCATGGCCCAGCCCAGAGAATAGTTCGTGAAGGATCTGCCGGTGCCGATGTCGAGACGGTCGATATTCGCCAGAAACTGGTCAGGCGACCCACTTGCTCGTCGGTATAGTCGCGAAACCCGGCAAAAGCGGATTGCAAGCGGACATAAAACTTCTTCTGGTCCCCGGTCAGTTCACTCCATGGTTTGATCCCCGGATTGCGGCGGCTCAATTCGGTGTTGGCGGGTACCAGTCCCAACTGTTTCTGCCGTCTCAGGCGATCTTCGCGCGTCTGATCCCATCCCTTTTCAAAGATCGGCACATACTTATCGTGATCCACCACGTCCGCCGAAAGATGATATCGGTTTGTTCGGTGAAATGCAGAGTGACTCGGCCGCGCTCGTGTTTGACGCCAGTAACTCGTGTCGAAATTGTGAGTTTTTCGAAAATCTTCTTTCCGCGGCTTTCTCTTGGACGCATCCGCGTAATTCTTTTGCGCACGGCGGCGGCGGATGTCAATGGCAACGTGTCAATGACGATCACGGTATCTTCGGGCGCCGCCGCCGGCGCTAACCGCGTTCACCTGTCTGGAGCAGGATGCGCGCGGGAAGACGATGGGCTTCGGCATAAGCCCGGTCGAGAGTCCTACGACGCGCGGCCAAGCCGCCGGTAGGGCTTTCTGGAAGGGCCAACGGTCCTGCCTTCCGCCGACCATGCCATCGTCTTTGAGAGCTTGCGTCCTTTCCGGGAGCCTCATTGCGAGGGTTAGGGACATCCATGGCTATGGTCGGCAGGGGAAGAAAGTGCAGACGTTCATCTTCGAAAGTAATCAGGACGGGCTGCGGTCCATTTGAGTTCAACGCCGCAGGGGAGAATGACCGCGGTAGTATCCGAACACGGTGACTCTGTTGTTGACCGCTTAGCTGACAAAATCCCGGTGCCCAACTGCAACATCTGCACCTGAAAGTGCGAAAGTTGCCGAACCTCTTTCCGAGGGTCGTTTTCACACTCGCGACGAACGCGCGTTGTCTACCCCTGGCGCCAAGGCCGTTTACACCGCGCCGCGCCCGCTGCCGATGGCAATTTCGCCGGCATGCACTCGGTTCTCCGGCCTATTCCCCTGCATGGCTTTTTTGTGCTTTGGTCTACTATCTCTCGATGGTGAATGAAGTGCTTAAGTGGAAATTCGCCGTTGCGCTTCCAGCCGCATCCAGCTCGACGGCCGCTTCCAAATGCAGCAACGGCGCATCGCTGACGGGTTCGGATGTTGGCAGGCGATGCTCGTTCAGTTGAAACTCACAATTCTTGCAGTGGTCGTCCCCATCGTTCTCCCGGCCGCCGTTGCCGGCTGGTTGCAGAAATGGCTCCGGATGCCGCAGTTTGGCTCCGCCGGCTTGTCAGTGAAAGCTGCACTGTTTTGCGGGGCTTTGGGTGTCGCACTTCTGTACCCCTGGATCAATCTTCACCTGGCGGGGAGAAACGGCGCCACTTTCCGTGCCGGCAATTTGACAAGCGCGTCTACCGTTGCCGCGAAACTCCGCATCCGGCCCACCGACGACCGGTGCGCCTTCGTTTGCGCTGCGAAAGGGTCAATACTGTCGAGAGTCGCACAGGGTGGTGTTAGCGACGCCGAGCTTGACTGCGCCGCAAGTCGCGGAGCGTCCCTCGATTGCTCGGTAATAACTTCCGATGCCGAGGTGTATTCGGCTTGAGCGAATTCATCCAGTGCGAGTGGGTCGCGAGTGTTGCGCGTTTCGAACCGGAGAAACCTAATTCAGAAACTCTGCGATAGAGGTCGCAAAATATGCCGAAGACGACAGTTGGATTGTTTGAGAATCCTGGCCTCGTGGACGATGTCGTCCGCGAGATCGAGTCCCTTGGTTTTCCCAGGAGCGAGGTCCGCAGTCTGGAGGAGCCGGCGACCTTCGAGGTCACCGGTGTAATGAGCTTTCCACGTCTCAATTTCGAAGTCGACTCGATCCGAGGGCTTACCAGGATCGGAGCGACCAGGGCGGAGGCACAGGCTTATCTCGAAGGAATGCGGCGCGGAGGAGCTCTGGTTTTCGCGACAGGTTCGGACGAGAGAGTGGAGGCCGCCGCGGATATCATGAACCGGCACGGCGCGGTGGAGGTCGAACAGATCAGTGGCCTCGAACCGCAGTTAGAGGGGCTGGTTCGCGACAGCGTGACGTCCGAGCGCGATACTCCCGTAATGGCCGGGAGGCTCCGCCAGTCGGGTGGCGGCGCCTGCCTTTTCGTTTGGTAACTGGGGGCCCCCGATTCTATGAATCGCGGGAGTTGCCGCCACAAGACATTCTGGACAATGGCGCGTGGAGGATGGCGCACTGCCCCAGGAAATTGCGCAAAGGCTGCGAAAGATAACCAGTTCCTATGGGCGTCTGGGAGACGGCCCAACCTCAGCGATGACAGGGGGAGCGGCGAATCTGTGACGCGCCCAGCGGCGCCGATGGCCGCGTTGTTTCTGGATACCGGCGGCGTCCTGCTACACAGTGGGTGGTATTCGAAGCATCCTCCACACGCATTTCAAGTCCAGGCGCGCGAAATTGGCTTCGTTCGGATCGCCGTACGAATGGGCCCTACATGAAACCGGCGAAACCAAGCGTCCCGACGACCAATGGCGGCTGCTGGAGCATCAAGTTCGGTGTGTACCAGGCAGGCGCACCGTTACAGCGAAGGCTTCATGGGACAGTCGATCGCATCGGCATGCGCGGGACGAATCCGACGTTCGAAGCCCTGGCCACGAATCGGCACGACGGCCGCAGCACCGATGCCTCCGACCACAAATCAGCGGCAACTTTTCTGATGGATTGGGGCGGTATCGAATCGGTACAGGATGCGGAAGACCGCGTCGTCCACGGCACGATGGAACTGATCGAGACGTTCCGCCAACGCCATCCGAAACTGCCTCAGGTAGCGTGTTTTGACACGGTGTTTCACCGCGCCATGCCGCGTCTCGCCAAGCTGTTTCTCATCCCGTGGACAACTCGCGCACTGGACGACCCGTCGGCAACGATTTGCCGCGTCATCCTCGCCGATCTGTGCAACGGCGCGAGCATGGCCGCCACGCGCGGCTACAAAAGCATCGACACCAGTGCCATGCGTGGAATTCGGACCTGAGAAGGAGATTCCGATTGACAGGTGATACAAACCAGCCCGCACCCATCGGCCCCGACCATCAAATCGCGGCTCCACGTCCCCGTCATAAGACTGCGTGGATCGTCATGTGGATTCTGTTGCTACTGGCCGTTGTACTCGCGTTCGTACTGATCTTACGCCACCGCCAGGAGGCCCAGAAAAAGGCGGCGGCGTTGGCACGGCCTGTGCCGGGGATCACCGTCACGAGTGCGACGGCTCAAAAGGGTAACATCGGCGTTTATCTCGACGCCATCGGCACGGTCACTCCGGTCTATAGCGATTCGATTACGACCCAGGTGGATGGCCTGATCGTTGCCGTGCACTATACGGAGGGTCAGCGGGTAAACAAGGGCGATCCGCTGATTGACATCGATTCGCGTGCGTACCGCGCAACTCTTTTGCAGGCGCAAGGCGCACTCGAGAGGGACGAAAATGTGCTCGCGCAAGCACAGATGGACCTGGATCGCTACCGTGCCGCCTGGGCGCGCAACGGCATTGCCAAGCAAATCCTGGACGACCAGGAAAAGCTCGTGCTCCAGGACCAGGGCACGGTGAAAAACGACCAGGGAACTGTGCAATACGACCAGGTTCAGGTCGACTTCTGCCGTATCACCGCTCCCATCGCCGGCCGCGTGGGCCTACGGCTGGTGGATCCGGGCAACGTAGTGCAGTCCGATGGAGCCACTACGCTCGCAATCATTACACAGTTAGAGCCCATCACCGTAATTTTTACAATACCGGAGGACAGTTTGGGACAGGTGGAGGCCCGCTTGCGCAAGGGCGCCAAGCTCCCCGTGGATGCCTACGATCGTACGGCGCAGACGAAGATCGCCAGCGGGACGTTGTTGACGATCGACAACCAGATCGACACTACCACCGGGACGGTAAAAGGGCGTGCGCAATTCCCCAACCAAAACGATGCGCTATTTCCAAACCAGTTTGTAAACACACGCCTGCTGGTGAATACTCTGCAGGGGGTGACGCTGATTCCGTCATCGGCTATTCAGCAAAATGGGCAGGCATCGTTCGTGTATGTGATTCAAAACAACATCGCGCACATGCACAGCATCACGCCGGGGGTTACCAGCGGTGGGGTAACCCAAGTTGCAGGCATCAACCCGGGGGACATCATCGCCAACAGCAGCTTCGATAAGTTACAGGACAACTCCAAGGTCGTCATTTCGACCAAGCCTGTCACGGCCGCCGCGAGCGGGAGCGGCGCACCGTGAGTCCGTCCCGTCCGTTTATTCTGCGGCCGGTGGCCACGGCTTTGCTGATGGCGGCAATACTCCTGGTCGGCCTTGTCGGCTATACACAACTGCCTGTCTCCGCATTGCCGGAAGTCGATTATCCGACCATTCAGGTGCTCACATTTTATCCCGGGGCCAGCCCCAGCGTTATGGCGACGACGGTGACGGCGCCGCTGGAGCGTCAATTCGGCGAACTGCAGGGATTGAGCCAGATGACCTCCACCAGTTCCGGAGGCACTTCCGTCATCGTGCTGCAGTTTAATCTCACTCTGGCTATAGACGTAGCCGAAGAAGAGGTGCAGTCCGCCATCAACGCTTCGCAGAGTCTTTTGCCTTCCATCCTGCCCTCGCCGCCGGTCTACAGCAAGACGAACCCCGCCGATGCTCCGGTGCTCACGCTGGCCATTACCTCGAATTCCATGCCGCTTTCCCAGGTCGAAGACCTGGTGGACACGCGCCTGGCGCCCAAGATTTCGCAGCTCAACGGGGTCGGCCTGGTCACCATTAGCGGCGGCCAAAAACCCGCCGTCCGCATTCAAGCCAATCCTACGGCTCTGTCCTCCTACGGCATCAACCTGGAAGACTTGCGCACGGCGCTGACACAGGCCAGCGTGAACGCCGCCAAAGGGAACTTCGACGGGCCGCGCCAGGATTACCAGATCGATGCCAACGATCAACTGGTTACCAGCGGCGACTATCGCAACGTTGTGGTTGCATACCGCAATGGCGCGCCGGTGATGCTGCCCGACGTGGCCAGCATCGTGAACGGCGTGGAAAACAATAATCAGGCCGCTTGGATGAATCAGACTCCCGCCGTTATCCTGAATGTGCAACGGCAGCCTGGGGCCAACACCATCAGCGTGGTCAAGAGCATTAAGGCACTACTGCCGCAGATGCAGGCCAACCTGCCCACGGGCATTCAGGTGACCACGCTGACCGATCTGACCGTCGCCATCGAGGCATCCGTATCCGACGTTGAATTCGAATTGCTGTTGACGGTCGGGCTCGTCGTCCTGGTCATCTTCCTCTTCCTGCGGAGCCTCTACGCCACCATTATCCCGAGCGTGGCTGTGCCTCTGTCGCTGGTCGGCACCCTGGCGGCGATGTACGTCCTGGGATACAGCCTGGATAACTTATCGCTGATGGCGCTGACCATCTCCACCGGTTTCGTGGTGGACGATGCCATCGTGATGATCGAGAATATCTCGCGCTACATCGAAGCGGGCGATGCCCCCATGGAAGCAGCTCTTAAGGGCGCCGAGCAAATTGGCTTCACCATCATGTCGCTCACCGTGTCGCTGATCGCCGTGCTGATTCCGCTGCTTTTTATGGGCGATGTGGTGGGGCGCCTCTTTCGCGAGTTTGCGGTGACGCTGGCCGTCACGATCATCGTTTCGGCAGTGGTGTCTCTTACGCTCACGCCCATGATGGCTGCGCGCATCTTGCGGCACCGTCCCGAAGAGCAGCAGGGGCGCATCTACAAAGCCTCGGAGCGCGTATTCGAGCGGATGATCGCGTTCTACGGCCGGACCCTGAAGTTCGTCCTGCGATACCAGACCGTTACGCTGTTGGTCGCGTTGGCTACCCTGCTGTTAACGGTTTTCCTGTATACCATTATCCCAAAGGGATTTTTCCCGATACAGGACACGGGCGTTATCCAGGGAATATCGCAGGCGCCGGCGGCGATCAGTTCCCAGGCCATGGCCAAGAAGCAACTGGAGATGACCAAGGCCGTTCTGGACGACCCGGCGGTGCAAAGCGTCTCGTCGTTTATCGGCGCGGATGGAACCAATACCACGACGAACAGCGGCCGGATGTCGATCAACTTAAAGCCGCTCGACCAGCGCAAGATCAGCGCCGCCGATCTGATCCGCAGGCTCAATTCCCGCGTGAGCCAGGTTGAGGGAATCCAGCTTTTTATGGAACCGGTACAGGACATTACCGTGGATGACCGGGTGAGCCGCACACAATACCAGTACGCACTGGAAGACCCCGATGCCGGCGAACTGACCGACTGGACCAACCGGTTCATCCAGCGGCTGAAGCAGTTGCCGGAGCTGGAAGACGTGGCCACCGATCAACAACCGGGAGGGCTGGCCTTGTCTCTGGTGATCGACCGGGTTACCGCATCGCGGCTGGGCATCGCGCCTTCGACTATCGACAACACCCTGTATGACGCCTTCGGCCAGCGTCAGATCAGCACGATGTATACCCAAGTGAACCAGTATCACGTGGTGCTCGAGAGCCAGCCGCAATTTCAAAAAGACCCCAACAAGCTGAACCACCTTTACATTCAGTCCAACGCGTCTTCCGGCACAAGCGGCACGGGAGCCGCTTCTTCTTTTGCTTCTTCCGGATCGTCCTCCGCGGGATCCAATGCGCTGACGACTTCCGCACTGTACACTCCGTCGGCGAATTCCCTTGCTCCTCCCGCGAATGCCCTTTCGCCGAACGCCTCGACGGCGGCGTCCAATGGAGCCACCTCCGCGGGTAGCACCAGTTCGGCCACCAGCAGTGCCGTGCCGCTAAGCGCCTTCGCCCACTTCGTGAATACCACGGAGCCGCTCGCCATCACCCACCAGGGTCAATTTCCCGCGATCACCGTGTCGTTCAATCTGGCACAGAATGCTGCGCTTGGCGACGCCATCGCCGCGGTGGACAAAGTGCAGAAAGACATGCACATGCCGGCCAGTCTGCAGGCAGGTTTTCAAGGCACCGCGGCATCGTTTACGAATTCACTGGCCAATGAGCCGGTGCTCATTCTAGCCGCGCTGGTCGCGGTTTACATCGTGCTTGGCGTGCTGTACGAGAGCTTCATCCATCCGATCACGATTCTGTCCACGCTGCCGTCGGCGGGTGTGGGCGCTTTCCTCGCGTTGATTATTTTTCACCAGGACTTAAGCGTCGTGGCGATCATCGGCATCGTGCTGCTGATCGGGATCGTGAAAAAAAACGGCATTATGATGGTCGACTTCGCGCTGGAAGGCGAGCGGAAGCACGGAAAGAACGCGACGGATGCAATCTACGAAGCGTGCCTGCTCCGCTTCCGCCCCATTATGATGACCACCATGGCCGCGCTGCTGGCCGGGTTGCCGCTAGCGCTCGGAACGGGCTTCGGCTCCGAGTTGCGCAAGCCGCTGGGCATCGCCATGGTGGGCGGACTGCTGCTGAGCCAGGCGCTCACGCTTTATACCACGCCCGTCATCTACATCTTTTTTGACAATCTGGCGCACCGCTTTGCGCACAAATCGAGTAAGCCGGAAAACGGGGGCGCAGAGGTGGCGGGGCCGGCATGAACATCTCCGCACCCTTCATCCACCGGCCGGTGGCTACCACGCTGCTCACGGTGGCGATTGCCCTTGCCGGGGCGATTGCGTTTATGGTGCTGCCCGTATCGCCCCTGCCGGAGGTCGATTTTCCGACGATCTCCGTCAGTGCCAGCTTGCCGGGCGCCAGCGCCAGCATCATGGCGTCGTCCGTGGCCACGCCCTTGGAGCGGCAGTTCGGCCATATTGCGGGTGTCACGGAGATGACCTCCGCAAGCACGCTGGGCAGCACATCCGTCACCATTCAGTTCGACCTCAGCCGCGACATCGATGGCGCGGCGCGCGATGTGCAAGCTGCCATCAATGCGGCGCGCACCTATTTGCCCGCCAACCTGCCGGCTAATCCGAGCTATCGCAAGGTCAATCCCGCCGATGCGCCGATCATGATCCTCGGCTTTACATCGGACAAATACGGTCCCGCGAGGCTGTACGACGAAGCCTCCACCGTGATCGAGCAGAAGTTGTCGCAGATACAGGGCGTTGGTCAGGTCACTGTCGGAGGGGGCGCGCTACCTTCCGTGCGCGTGGACGCCAATCCCACGCAATTGGCCAGCTACGGGCTTACCCTTGCGAATTTGCAGTCCGTGCTGAGCTTGCAGAACGCCGACCTGGCCAAGGGTCAAATCTCCGATGGCCTCGTGACGGCTGATATCGTCGCCAACGACCAGATCTCGCAGGCAGACGATTACAAGCCGCTGGTCGTCGGTTACAACCACGGCGCGGCCGTCCGGCTCTCCGATGTCGCCCAGGTGACGGACTCCGTGCAAAACGTCCGTGCCGCCGGCTATTTGAACGGCAAGCGCGCGGTTACGATCATCATCTTTCGGCAGCCCGGCGCCAACATCATTGCCACGGTCGACCGCATCCGCGCGCAACTTCCGTTTATCCAGGCAGCTATTCCGCTCGGGATGGTTACCACGATTGTTCTCGATCGCACCATAACCATCCGCGCCGCTGTCGGCGACGTGGAGCGGACCCTCCTGATTTCCATCGCACTCGTCATCGTCGTGGTGTTTGTATTCCTGCGCAACGGCCGCGCCACACTGGTTCCCAGTGTAGCTGTGCCGGTATCGCTGATCGGCACTTTCGCGGTGATGTATCTGTTGGGATATAGCCTCGACAACCTCTCCCTGATGGCCATGACCATCTCAACGGGATTCGTGGTCGATGACGCCATCGTGGTGATGGAAAATGTCACGCGCCATCTGGAAAACGGCATGTCGCCCTTCGCCGCGGCGCTGAAGGGCGCGGAAGAAATCGGTTTCACCGTCTTCACGATCAGCATTTCGCTCATTGCCGTCTTTATCCCTCTGCTGTTGATGGGCGGCATCGTGGGCCGTCTCTTCCGCGAGTTTGCGGTCACTCTCTCGACGGCCATTCTCGTCTCCATGATCGTCTCGCTGACCACTACGCCTATGATGTGCGCCTACCTGTTGAGGGACCAGCGCGCGGAAAAACATGGCCGCATCTTCACGACCAGCGAAAAATGCTTTGACTGGGTGCTGTCGCTGTATCGCAGGAGCCTGCATTGGGTGCTCCAAAAACCGGCCCTCACACTTGGCGTGCTTTTTCTCACGATAGCGCTCAATGTGGTGCTGATCCTCAAAATATCCAAGGGCTTCTTCCCGGTGGAGGACACCGGAGCGATCTCCGGCGGAGTGCAAGGGCCGCAGGATTCCTCCTTCCCGGCGATGGACAACGCCATTCAGAAGATCGGCGCCGTGATCAAAAAGGATCCTGCCGTCGCGAATGTGATTGCGTTTACGGGAGGCAATGGGGCCACAAATCATCAACCGTCTGCGCCCGCAATTGAACCGTTTACCCGTGGCATCTGCGTTCTTGCAGGCCGTGCAGGATCTGCGCATCGGAGGCCGGTCCAGCAATGCGCTGTATCAGTACACGATTCAATCCGATAATGTACAGGATCTTTCCAAGTGGGGACCCATCCTGCTGGGCGCCATGAAACACCTGGCCGGTCTGCAGGACGTAAGCTCAGACCAGCAGAATGGCGGCCTGGACGAGCAGATGAGCTACGATCGTGTCACGGCGGCCCAGCTCGGCCTTACCGTACAGTCGTTGGACTCGGCGTTATAC